>NZ_QUQO01000001.1:2238582-2925373 GCF_003399445.1 Parvularcula marina
AACCTCGCTCTTCTCTGAAGTCCCCGAGGCGATGACCATCATCAATTTCATGAAGGCCGATGCCGACCGGCCGCTTTGCCTGCCGGAGAAATAAAAGATGAGCCGCCGTTGGGAAAAGGTCGGGATCATCGCCGGGGGCGGCGAGCTGCCGCGCCAATTGGCGCAGGCGGCGCACGACATGGACGCGCCCTATCATGTGATCCGGCTCAACGGGTTCGCCGATGAGGCGATGAAGGCATTTCCTGGCGATGATGCGGGGATCGGCGAGGCGGGAAAGATCATCCGCCTTCTGAAAAAATCTGAATGCGATGCCGTCGTCTTTGCGGGCCTCGTCCAGCGGCCGAATTTCGGTCAGCTCAAACCCGACTGGCGCGGCGCGGCGCTCTTGCCACGTGTCGTGGCCGCTGCCCGCAAGGGCGATGGCGCGATGCTCGACGTGCTGGTCGAGACATTCGCGGCTGAGGGCTTCCTTGTCATCGGCGCTGAAGAGGTCACCGGCGTCCTGCGCAGCGAGGCGGGCACTCTGGGCCAGATCGTACCTGACGATGTGGCGTATGCGGACATGAAAAAGGCCGCAGCTCTCATTGAGGCTATCGGTCCGTTTGATGTCGGCCAAGGCGCAATCGTGCGCGAGGGCTTTGTTGTTGCTGTCGAGGCGGCAGAGGGAACTGATGCCATGCTGCGCCGGGCCGCACCGATTATCGCGCGGCTTCAAGGCGAAGAAGGAGATGGCGGGCACCGTGCAGGTCTCCTTCTCAAACGGCCGAAGCCGGGGCAGGAAATGCGTATTGATCTGCCAACCATTGGGGCACGGACAGTCGAGCTTGCCGCCGAAGCCGGCCTTGCCGGTATTGCGATTGCGGCGGGGGAATCCCTGCTACTCGATGCCGAAGAGGCGATCCGTCTCGCCGATGAGCGCGGACTTTTCATCCATGCCTATTCAGCCGAAGAGCTGAAACGCCGGACGTGACCGCGCCCCGCCTTCTCCTCGCGGCGGTGGAGCCTTCCGCGGATGCACTCGGGGCCTCTCTTATCCGGGCGCTGAAAACCCTCATTCCAGAGATTGAGCTGACCGGTTGCGGTGGCCCACTGATGGCCGCCGAAGGCTTTGAGAGCCGTTTCGATACCTCCGCCTTTTCGGTGATGGGGTTCACGGATGTTGCCCGCGTCCTGCCCGAAGCGTGGCGTCGCTCACGCGAACTCGCCGCGATCTGCGAGAAGGAAAAGATCGACATTGCTGTCTTTGTTGATGGCTGGAGCTTCTCTCGGCTTGGCGCCAAGCGCATCCGCAAACGCAGCCCGGGCACGAAAATCGTCAAATTCGGCGCGCCACAGGTCTGGGCCTCGCGCCCGCAGCGGACAGAATTCGTCCGTGATCATTTCGATCTTGTCCTGACACTGCTGCCCTTCGAGCCGCCTTATTTCGAAGAGGTGGGCACGAAGGCAGTCTTTGTCGGCAATCCCAATTTCGAAGCGGTGTCACAGGTGCCGCGCTCGGGCCCATCTTTTCGGGCACGTCATGATATCGGCCCTTCGCCCCTGCTTGCGGTCCTTCCGGGCAGTCGCAAGGGCGAGGTGACGCGGCTCCTCATCCCCTTTGCCGATGCGGTGACGGTTGCGGCAGAAGAAATTCCCGGCCTCAAGGTCGTGATCCCGGCGGCGCCCGCGGTCGAGGAGATCGTGAAAGCCAGCGCTGACCAATGGCCGGTCAAACCGATCATCATCTCCGCCGATGACCGCTTCGATGCATTCGAAGCTGCGGATGTCGCGATTGCCGCCTCTGGTACGGTGACGACGGAGCTGGCGCTTTGCAACACGCCGATGGTTGTCGGCTACAAAGTTGATGCGCTCACGGCCTATTGGGCAAAGAAAGTACTTGTGACGGAATATGTCTCCATCCTGAATGTCTTTGCCAAAGAGGCGATCATTCCTGAGCGGCTGCAGGATGACTGCACGCCCGAGCAATTGGGGGCCGATATCGTCCGGCTGTTCCGTGACGAGGAAGCGCGCCGTCTGCAATTGTCAGCCTTCCGGCGTCTCCTGCCCGAACTGGTCGGGCAGGGCGATTCAGCCTCGCGCGCGGCGGTCGAAATCCTTCGCCTAACGAATACGGAAGATCCCGTCGATCTCGACAGCAGCGCCGAGGGGCAGTGACGGCACGCCGACGGCGGCGCGGGTGTGCTTGCCTGCATCTCCCATGACATCGAGCATCAAATCCGACGCGCCATTGATGACTTTCGGGTGATCGAAAAAGTCAGCCGTCGATGCAACGAACCCGCCGAGCCGGACACAGGACGCAACCCGGTCAAGATCGCCCTCGAGCGCGGCACGCGCCTGGGCGAGAAGCATGATCCCGCAGGCACGGGCTGCTGCAATCCCTTCTTCTAGCGACAAAGCCGTGATCCCGGCTGCCGGGCTGCCGCCAAGGCATCCCTTGATGATCTGGCCGTCCGTCATTGAGACCTGCCCCGAAATATAAAGAAGCTCACCCACGATCTGCGTCGGCACATAGGAGGCGACGGGGGCGGCGGGTTGGGGAAGTTCGAGCCCCAGTTCCTCGAGGCGGGCGATGATCGACATGGCATCAGTCCTTTTTCTTGCGGGTCGTCCGGTAATCTCTCAGTGTGCCAATGACCCCGTCACCGAATTTCTCGGCAAGGGATGAGACGGCATTCTCCCGCCTTCCTATACGCTTGTGGTCGCCGGAAAACAAAAATCCGTCATCCATCAGGTCGGCATCGACGAGGTCGGAAATCCCGACACCGATAAGGCGGTATTTGCGCCGGGGCGCCTCAATCAGTTCCTCTGCAAGCAGCTCGCGCCCAGTCTCGAAGATCAGCGCGGTGAGGTTCGTTGCATGCGGCAAGGTCCGCCGGCGGGTAAAGCTCTTGAAGTCATGTGTTTTGAGCTTGAGGGTGACGACCCGGCCAGCCAGCTGGGCTGCTTTAGCGCGGGTCGAGACTTTCTTTGCCATGGCATAGAGGCGATCCTCCAGCGGCTCACGGTCGGAGAGATCCTCATTGAACGTCGTCTCGCCCGAGACGCTTTTCGTTTCATGGCTGGTGACGACTTCGCGGCGGTCCTCGCCCCGCGCGCGGCGGGCGAGCGAGCGGCCATGGTCGCCATATTTCTTCTCAAGCCAGGCATCATCAGCTTTCTGAACATCACCCAGTGTCCTGAAGCCGTCTCGCGAGAGGCGGGCGGCAAAGGCCTGACCCACGCCGGGGATCAGGCTGACGGGATGGGGTGCAAGAAAGGCGGCGGTCTCTTCCCGCCCGATCACGAAAAAGCCGCGCGGCTTGTCAAAATCGGATGCAATCTTGGCAAGGAGCTTATTATGGCTGAGCCCGATAGAGACGGTGATGCCGACCCGTTCCTCGATCCGCCGGGCGAACCGGGCGAGTGTTGCGGCGGGCGGCGCGCCATGCAGGCGGTCCGTGCCCGTCATATCCATATAGGCTTCGTCAATGGAGGCGGGCTCGACCAGCGGGGTCAGCGCGCGCATCTCTTCCCGGATCTGATGGGCCGCCTCTTTATATCTATCAAAGCTTGACCGGACGACGACCGCCTCAGGGCAGAGCTGTTTTGCCTTGAACATCGGCATTGCCGAACGGATGCCGTAGGAGCGGGCGATATAACAGCAGGCGGCAACGACCCCGCGCACTTCTCCGCCGACAAGGACGGGCTTGTTGGCCAGCTCCGGGCGGTCTCGCTTTTCGATCGCGGCGAAAAACGCATCGCAATCGACATGGGCAATGCCGAGGGAGAAAAGTTCAGGATGGCGAACCGTCCGTGCCGAGCCGCAATTGGGGCACAGCTCCTCCATGGGCGCGGTGTTTCCGCAATCCCGGCAGAGCTGTTTTTCGGATCGCTCAGGCATCATCTTCAGGGTCAACCAGCAATTAACCTAATTCGCGGCAGAAAGTCCGACGGGAAAAAGGTCTTGATAACGCCTTTCCCAACCGCCACTCCCAGAAAGGGGTAGCCTTTTGTTACCGGTTCGCAAATCATGATGTCCTCGATGGCTGAAACATCCGAAACCAAAACGGTGCTTGTCGTCGAGGATAACGAGCTGAATATGAAGCTCTTTCATGACCTCCTCGATGTTCAGGGATACCGCGTCCTGCAGGCCATGAACGGCCCGGACGCGCTGATTCTGGCGCGTGAGCACATGCCTGACCTTATATTAATGGACATCCAGCTGCCGGAGCAGTCGGGCCTAGATGTCACCCGTGAGATCAAAGCGGACGAGGAATTGCGCGCGATTCCGGTCATTGCCGTCACCGCTTTCGCCATGAAAAGCGACGAACAACGCATCCGGGACGGCGGATGCGAAGATTATATTGCAAAACCTATCTCGGTTCCGGTCTTTCTTGAGAAAGTGAAAAGGTATCTCGGGTAGAACCCTCTCAATGTAGGATCTTTGCTTTTTGGCAAAGGGGTGCTGGTGAGGGTAGGCAAATGACTGCCAGAGTTCTTGTTGTTGACGATCTGATCCCGAATGTGCGGCTGCTAGAGGCCAAACTCCGGGCCGAATATTTCGAGGTCCTGACGGCCTTGTCCGGGCAGGAAGGGATCGACATTGCGCTCGAGAATTCGCCAGACATTATTCTCCTTGATGTGATGATGCCGGGGCTCGACGGGTTTGAAACCTGCGAGCGGCTGAAAGCCGACCCCCGGACCTGCCATATCCCCGTTGTGATGGTGACCGCGCTTGACCAACAGGCGGACCGGATTGCCGGGCTGAAAGCCGGGGCGGACGATTTCCTGACGAAACCTGTCCAGGATCTTGCCCTGTTCGCGCGTGTCAGGAGTCTCACACGTCTGAAACAGATGACGGATGAATTGCGACATCGCCACGCCAAAGGCGCGGAGCTGGGTGCGATCATGCCGCCCGATCTCGATAATCAGGCCTATCGCACCTCGGAAATCCTGGTCATCTCAGAAGATCTGATCATTGATGGGCTGAGCGACGATGTCGATGGCCTGCCCGAAGGTGTCACATTCAATTTTGAGAACGATCCACGCAAGGCGATTGAGCATATCCGCTCTAGTGCGCCGGACATGCTGATCGTCGATTTGGGGCTGAAAGAATATGACCCCTTGCGGCTTTGCTCCGCGATCCGGTCATTTGAAGAATCACGGCTGACGCCTCTTCTGGCGCTCGCCCATGAATCTGAGATGCGCAAACTCGTCCGGGCACTGGATATCGGGGTCAATGACTATCTGATGCGCCCCATCGACAGCCAGGAAATGGTCGCGCGCGTTCGCACCCAGCTGCGCCGTCAGTGGTATGTTGAGGATCTGCGCCAGTCCGTGCAGCAGAGCCTTGAGCTTGCCGTCACCGATGCGCTGACCGGGCTTTATAATCGCCGCTATCTGGGGTCCCAGCTGCCGCGCCAGTTCGGCCTTTCAAAAGAGCGCAATCTGCCGTTCTCGCTGATCATTCTCGATGTCGATCACTTCAAGGTGGTCAATGACACACACGGCCATGATGTTGGCGACGAAGTGCTGGTTGAAATTTCCGATCGGCTGAAGCGCTGCGTCCGGGGGATGGATATTGCTTGCCGTTATGGCGGTGAAGAATTTGTCTGTGTCCTGCCGGAAACCGATCAAGAAGGTGCGCGGGTGATCGCTGAGCGCGTCCGGGAAGATATTGCCAACCGCCCCATGTCTCTGTCGAGTGGGCAGGAACTAGACGTGACGGTCAGTATCGGTCTTGCCACGCATGAGCCGCAAGATGCGGAGGATACCCCGCCGCGACTGCTCAAGCGGGCTGACGAAGCGCTTTATGCGGCGAAAACCGGCGGCAGGAACCGTGTCGTGCCGCAGACGGAACTTGCAGCGTAAATACCGACAATCTCAACGGACAAAAAAACGGCCGGAGAAATCTCCGGCCGTTTTGCATTTCATGGACCTGAAGGTCGTCCTTAGACGCTGTAATACATGTCGAATTCGACAGGGTGCGGCGTCGTGTTGTAGCGGACGACTTCTGATTTCTTCAGCTCGATATAGGCGTCGATCTGATCATCCGAGAAGACATTGCCTTTCTTGAGGAAGTCGCGGTCAGCATCGAGCGCGGCCAGTGCTTCGTCGAGTGAGGCGCAGACCGTCGGCAGGCCCTGCTGCTCTTCAGGCGGCAGGTCGTAAAGGTCTTTGTCCATCGCATCGCCCGGATCGATCTTGTTCTCGATACCATCGAGGCCGGCCATCAGAAGGGCCGAGAAGGTCAGATACGGGTTACCGGCGGCATCCGGGAAACGGGTCTCGATGCGCTTGGCTTTCGGTGAGGACACCCACGGAATACGGATCGAGGCAGACCGGTTACGAGCCGAATAGGCCAGCATGATCGGCGCTTCGAAGCCCGGGACCAGACGCTTGTAGCTGTTGGTCGAAGAGTTCGAGAAGGCGTTGATCGCGCGGGCGTGTTTGATGATGCCGCCAATATAGTGCAGGCAGGTCTCGGAGAGATCCGCATACCGATCACCGGCGAAGACCGGCGTGTCGCCTTTGAAGATCGACTGGTGAACGTGCATGCCCGAACCGTTGTCGTTATAGACCGGTTTCGGCATGAAGGTCGCGGTCTTGCCAAAGGCGTGCGCGACCTGATGGACGACATATTTGTACATCTGCATCTGGTCGCCCATTTTGAGCAGGGTCGAGAACATCATGCCCAGCTCATGCTGGCTAGGGGCCACTTCGTGGTGATGCTTCTCAGGGCGCAGACCCATATCCGACATGTAAGAAAGCATCTCGGTACGGAGGTCCTGGCAAGAGTCGACCGGCGGGACGGGGAAGTAGCCGCCCTTGGCGCGCGGCCGGTGCGCAAGGTTGCCGCCTTCAAAATCGCGGTCCGAATTATACGGGCCTTCATTCGAATCGATGGCAAAGCCCATATGGTTCTGGTCGGTCGCAAAACGGACATCGTCAAAGACGAAGAATTCCGCTTCCGGACCGAAATAGGCCGTATCGCCGATGCCTAGCGATTTCATATAGGCTTCGGCGGCCTTGGCTGTCGTGCGCGGGTCGCGCGAATAGGGCTGGCCTGTCGACGGCTCGAGAATGTCGCAGATCAGGATCAGCGTCGGCTGGGCGAAGAACGGATCGATGACCGCCGTTGACGGGTCGGGCATCAGGATCATGTCGCTTTCATTGATGGCTTTCCACCCGGCGATGGAGGAGCCATCGAACATGGTGCCGTCTTCGAACAGATCCTCGTCCACCATGGACCGGTCGAATGTGACGTGCTGCCATTTCCCGCGCGGATCAGTGAACCTCAGGTCAACATAGCGGATGTCTTCATCCTTGATTTTCTTAAGGACGTCTTTGGCCTTCATTCGTCATACCCCTGTCGGATTTGCTGCGCTGCAGCAGGAAGCCGCAGCCGTTGTGCAGAGACTGCTGGCAGATTCGAGTGCCCGCAAGAGAAATTTCCAGTTTTGGCGAATTGTCGCGTCAATTGCGCTAAAATTAGCACAATATATCTGTATTAATCCCTCTTGGGGGGATTCATGCCGTCATCTTGTGCCTCTGCGTCATCTTCCGGCGGCGTGGCCGTTGCCGAGATGGAGGCTGTCCAAGCGCCGTCAGTAGAGCCTGAGTCGGCCTTTTTGCCTTGCCCTATTCGCGGCTCGGTGCCGGCCATGATGCGCTCGATATTCGCTCGGTGGCGGAAGAAGATGAGGGCACTCATGAACAGTGCCGCGCCAAAAAAGGCCCATTGGCCATTCACGAGGAACAGGAAGGGCGTGATCGCGGCAGCGACCAGCGCGGAGAGCGAGGAGATACGGCTGAGGGCGGCGGTTGCCAGCCAGATGCCGCAGGCAATCAGCCCGACCGTGAAACCGAGCGCGAGCGTGGTGCCAAGGAAGGTCGCAACGCCCTTGCCGCCCTTAAAACCCAGATAGACCGGGAAGCAATGGCCGAGAAAGGCCGCACCCGCCGCAATCGCCATCAGGACCTCACGGTCCTGCCGCGCGATGGTTGCGATCCCGACAAGGAGAACCGCAATCGCGCCTTTGCCTGAATCAAGGATGAGCGTGGCCAGCGCCAGATCCTTGCGCCCGGTACGGAGCACATTGGTTGCGCCGATATTGCCAGAGCCGATCTTGCGGATATCGCCCAGCCCTGCCGTCCGGGTCAGGACGAGGCCGAAGGGCACGGCGCCCAGAAGATAGGAGAATACGAAAACGAGAAGGCTCATCGGGTCTTGCCCCGTTCGATATGTTCAAGAAGGGCCATGCGCAGGGCGACCCCCTGGCGGACCTGACTGCGGATCAGGGAGCGGTCGGGGTCATCGGCTAGCTCCTCGGTGATCTCGACATTGCGGTTCATCGGCCCCGGATGCATGACGCGATAGCCGGGCTTGGCTGCCGACATGCGGTCATGGGTCAGGGCGTAGGCGGCGTGATATTCTTCCGTATTCAGAGAAAGCGCTTCGGTCATGCGCTCGACCTGCAGACGCAGGGTCATCGCAAAATCGACGCCTTCGACGACCTCTGCGATGTCATGAACCATGCTGGAAACGCCTTCGGGTTTCTCCTCGGGCAGAAGATCAGGCGGCCCGCCAAGCCGGATGGTTGCGCCCAGACGCGAGAGAGCGGAGATTGCCGAGGCGGCAACGCGCGAATGCCGGACATCGCCGCAGATCGCGACAGTG
Organism: Parvularcula marina; assembly: GCF_003399445.1. Classification (NCBI taxonomy): domain Bacteria; kingdom Pseudomonadati; phylum Pseudomonadota; class Alphaproteobacteria; order Parvularculales; family Parvularculaceae; genus Parvularcula; species Parvularcula marina. The sequence continues at coordinate 2,247,242 of NZ_QUQO01000001.1, forward strand.
ATGTCCTCCAGCCCGTCTTCAGCACGGCGACCCAGCGACAACAGGATCGATGAGACATCAAGCAGGCCTTGGGTTGGATGCCCAAGGGCCCCTTCGCCGGCATTGATGACGGAGGTTGGAAAACCGTCCCCTTCGATGGCGGCGACCGCCCGATTGATCGTCTCGGGCTCGGTTGCGCGCAGGACGAGGTAATCGGTCCCTTGTGCCCCGAGGGTCAAAACCGTGTCTTCGAGGCTCTCGCCCTTCTGTACGGAAGACGCCGCAATCGGCAGCGTCACGGTGAGGGCGCCCAGCCGCTTGGCCGCGATGTCAAAAGACATCAGCGTCCGGGTCGAGGTCTCATAGAAAATATTGGCCTGAAGCCGTGTCGCGAGGGCCGGGGCGGGCCAGCTTCCCCGATCCATCATGTCTCGCATGACGAGGGAGCGGTTGAGGACCGCCAGAAAGGCGTCCTCGGGCATGGAGCGGATGTCGGTGAGATGGCGCAAACTCATGAGTCGCCGCTTTGCCGTGCGGCGGCCAAACGGTCCAGAGCCCCTTGCAGAATATGTGTCGCGGCATGGGCATCGATGGTCGCGGCGCGTTTGTCCCGGCGCATCCCGATGGCGATCAGCTTGTCCTCGACCGCTGCCGTCGACAGCCGCTCATCCCAGAACGCGATGGGCAGGTCGGTCTTTTTCTTCATGTTTAGGGCAAAGGTGCGTGTCGACTGGGCGCGGGGGCCCTCCGAGCCATCCATATTATAGGGCAGGCCGAGGACGAGGCCGACAACATTGCGCTCTTGCGCCAAGTGCAGCAATTCAGCCGCGTCGGCGCCGAATTTTGTCCGCTTGATCACGGTGACGGGGGTCGCCAGACTTCGCTCCGGGTTTGAGACCGCAATGCCGATGGTCTTGGTGCCAAGATCGAGGCCGAGCAGTGCCCCAGGCGGGAACTTCGCGGCTGCATTGAGGAAAGGATCATCCATGGCTGTCGTCTGGTCTCTGCTGGCGCTCTTGGCAATGGCGGCGTCGCCGGTCGAGATTGTCCCTGATGAACCGGGCATTGGCGGGCAGGACGTGCCCGCATGGACCAAAGAGGCATGGCAGGCCGATGGCGATGCCTTGCTCGCTGTCTCTTCCTTTGACGGCAGCCTTCAGCTTTCGGTGGGGCAGGTGCCTTTTACGACGATTGAGGCCGACGAGCCGGACGTGGCGCGCGTGAATGTCGCGACCGTGCCGCATGGCCAGCTCTCCCTGATCGCCCACACTTCGCTGGAGGAGCAGGCAGGCCGTATCCGCATTGAGCTGATCGGCGATGGCTGGCAGGCCGGCAGCGACAAGGCGCGGCACCTCCTGCGCCAGAACCTCGCCCATGAGATTGCTCATCTAGCCCAGAAACAGCGTTATGATTCCGCCTATGAGCTGGCCGTCTTGCATGAGGGCTATGCCGAGGCGCGCGCGCTCGACCTTCTGATCGACGCAAAGCTCTGGACCGCTGCGGATGTCCGGCTTGCCCGATTGGGATTTGAGCAATCCTGCGAGGCCGCGCTTCGTCGCGGGCCGCTGCTGCCGCAGATCGAGGCCGGCGACCGGGAGGCAAGTTATGCCTGCGGCGCGTTACTCTGGATTGCGGCGTCCGAACGGGTGAATGCGCGGCCGGATGTCCTTCACCGCTCCTATGCGAAGGCGGTGCGGCAACCCGCGGGGCTCGGCCCCTGGGCGCGGGAGACTTTCGGGCCGGACTTTACCCGCTCGGCCTATATGTTTCTGACGGCCAATTATTCAGGCGGCCCGCAGACAGCGCTTGAGGGCCTCGCCGCTGGACGGCTTTGAGCGCCGCTGGTAGGGCGCGGCTCTTCACCTCGAAGGAGTTGCTTCGCCCCAATGAGCATTGACCGGGATACCGTCTTGAAAGTCGCCAATCTCGCGCGCATTCGCCTTGCCGATGACCGCGTCGAGCCGATGACAAAGGAATTGTCCTCGATCCTCGACTGGATCGAGCAGTTGCAGGAAGTCGATGTCGACGGCGTTGAGGCCATGGCCTCCACCGTCGAGGTTTCGCTGCCGATGCGTGAGGATGTGCTTGCCGAAGACCAGACCGGCGGCGGACGCCCCGAGGAAGTCGTCGCAAATGCGCCGAAGACGGAAGATCACTTCTTTGTCGTGCCGAAGGTGGTGGAATGAGCAAGCTGACTGACCTCACCCTTGCGGGCCTGCGTGACGGGCTCGGCAAGAAGGAATTCTCTGCTCGCGAAGTGACCGACGCCTATCTTGAGCGTGCCGGGCAGGCAGGGCCCCTCAACGCCTTTGTGCGCATCACGGATGATATTGCCCGCAAGCAGGCCGAAGATTCAGACGCCCGTATCGCGCGCGGCGATGCTCGCCCGCTCGAAGGCATTCCCTTGGGCATCAAGGATCTTTTCTGCACCAAGGGTGTGACGACGCAGGCCGGCAGCCACATTCTTGATGGCTTCACGCCGACCTATGAGAGCACGGTTTCGCAGAACCTTTTCGACGATGGCGCGGTGATGCTGGGCAAGCTGAACCTTGATGAATTCGCCATGGGCTCCTCGAATGAGACGAGCTATTTCGGGCCTGTCGTGAACCCGTGGCGGCGCGAAGGCGATGAAGCCAAGCTGACCCCCGGCGGCTCGTCGGGCGGTTCTTCCGCGGCCGTTTCTGCGCGTCTTTGCGCTGGCGCGACCGCGACCGATACGGGCGGCTCGATCCGTCAGCCTGCGTCTGTCACGGGTACGGTCGGCATCAAGCCGACCTATGGCCGTTGTTCTCGCTGGGGCATTGTGGCATTCGCCTCCTCGCTCGATCAGGCGGGGCCGATCACCCGCGATGTGCGCGATGCCGCGATCATGCTCAAATCCATGGCCGGACACGACGCCAAGGATTCCACCTCGATTGACTGTCCGGTCCCGGATTATGAGGCTGTGCTCGATCAGGGTGTCAAAGGCCTGAAAATCGGTGTGCCGAAGGAATACCGCATTGACGGGATGCCGGTGGAGATCGAAGCCCTGTGGCAGCAGGGGATCGAGTGGCTGAAAGATGCGGGCGCGGAGATCGTCGATGTCTCCCTGCCGATGACCAAATACGCCTTGCCGGTCTATTATATCGTGGCGCCCGCCGAGGCGTCCTCGAACCTTGCGCGCTATGACGGTGTCAAATACGGCCTGCGCGTCGAGGACGACAACATCCACGAGATGTATTCAAAGACCCGGGCCGCAGGCTTCGGTGCCGAAGTCCAGCGACGCATCCTGATCGGCACCTATGTGCTCTCGGCAGGCTATTATGATGCTTATTATATCCGGGCACAGAAGGTCAGAAAGAAGATCTTTGACGAGATGATGGGCGTTCTGAACGGCGTTGATCTCTTGCTCACGCCCTCCACGCCGTCGGCGGCATTTGGACTTGGTGAGAAAACTGCTGATCCGATTTCGATGTATCTCAACGACATCTTCACCGTGACGGCAAACCTTGCCGGCCTGCCGGGGATTTCGGTGCCCGCAGGGCTCGACGCCCAACAATTGCCGCTGGGGCTGCAGCTCATCGGCCGGCCGTTTGATGAGGAAACCGTCTTCCGCGGCGCAAAAGCGCTCGAGGATGCGGCGGGCTTTACCGCCCGTCCGGGCGAATGGTGGAGTTAAGGAGGAGCCGATGCGTTACCTTCACACGATGATCCGTGTCTCCGATCTCGATGCGACGATCGGGTTCTTCAATCTTCTCGGGCTGGAGGAATTCAGCCGTATGGAGAGCGAGAAAGGCCGCTTCACGCTGGTGTTTCTTGTCGCGCCCGAAGACCGGGAGCTGGCCAAGGAAAACAAGGCGCCGCTGGTCGAACTCACCTATAATTGGGATCCGGAAGAATATGCGGGCGGCCGGAATTTCGGCCACCTCGCCTACCGGGTTGAGAATATCTATGACACCTGCCAGCGGCTGGCCGATGCAGGCGTGACGATCAACCGTCCGCCCCGGGACGGTCATATGGCCTTCGTGAAGACGCCCGACGGTATTTCCATCGAGCTCCTGCAGGAAGGCGACAACCTGCCGCCCGCTGAGCCCTGGGCGACGATGGAAAACACCGGCAGCTGGTAAAGATTACGAGAAAGAACGAACATGTCCGAACCCCGTAAAGTTCTGCAAGGCGAAACCGGCGACTGGGAAGTCGTGATCGGCCTTGAGGTGCATGCGCAGGTCTCGTCCAAGGCCAAGCTGTTCTCCGGCTCGTCCGCAGAATATGGCGCCGGGCCGAATGAGAATGTCAGCCTCGTCGATGCGGCCATGCCCGGCATGCTGCCCGTCATCAACCGGTTCTGCGTCGAACAGGCGGTGAAGACCGGCCTTGGCCTCAATGCGAAGATCAACAAATGGTCGCGCTTTGACCGCAAGAACTATTTCTACCCGGATCTTCCGCAGGGCTATCAGATCTCACAATATAAAGACCCTGTCGTCGGCGAAGGCGAGATCGAGGTCGAGCTTTCCGATGGGGAGACCATCATTGTCGGGATCGAACGGCTCCACCTTGAGCAAGATGCCGGCAAGTCGATCCACGACCTTGCGCCGCGCGAAAGCTATGTTGACCTCAACCGCTCCGGCGTTGCGCTGATGGAAATCGTCTCCAAGCCGCATATGCGGACGGCGGAGGAGGGCGCGGCCTATTTCTCCAAGCTGCGGACCATCGTGCGCTATCTTGGCACCTGTGACGGCAATATGGAGCAGGGCTCCATGCGGGCGGACGTCAACGTCTCGGTCTGCCGCGCGGGCAGCTATGAGAAATTCATGGAGACCGGCGACTTCAGTCACCTCGGCACACGGACGGAAACCAAGAACGTCAACTCCATCCGCTATGTCCGTCAGGTCATCGATTATGAAGCGCGCCGCCAGATCGAGGTGCTCGAGGCCGGCGGCGAGATTGATCAGGAAACACGGCTCTTTGACGTGAAGACGGGCGAGACCCGGACCATGCGTTCCAAAGAGGATGCGCATGACTACCGCTATTTCCCTGATCCCGACCTGCTGCCGCTCGAGCTTGACGATGCGATGATCGAGGAGATCAAGGCGTCCCTGCCCGAGTTGCCCGATCAGAAAAAGCACCGCTTCATCAATGATTATGGCCTCTCGCCTTACGATGCGGCGGTGCTGGCCGCGGATCGTGAGAAGGCGGAGTATTTTGAGGACGTCGCCAAGGGGCGAGATGGCAAGCTCGCCGCCAACTGGGTGACAACGGAACTCTTCGGGGTGCTGAACAAGGAAGGGCTTGAAATTTCACAGAGCCCGGTCAGCGCGGCACAGCTTAACGAGATGCTGGGCTTGATCGAGGACAACACCATCTCCGGCAAGATCGCCAAGCAGGTCTTCGAGATCATGTTCGAAGAAGGCGGCAATCCGGGTGAGATCGTCGAGAAGCGCGGCCTTAAACAGGTGACCGATACGGGCGCAATCGAAGCCGCCGTCGATGCCGTGATTGCGGCGAACCCGGATCAGGTTGCGAAGGTCAAAGACAAGCCCAAGACCCTCGGCTGGTTTGTCGGTCAGGTGATGAAAGAAACTGGCGGCAAGGCGAACCCGCAGGCCGTCAACGAGATCCTGAAAGCAAAGCTCGGGGTGGAGTAATCTTCTCTTCCCCCGCATTGCGGGGGAAGTGCCTTATTTTTTCAGTATGATTCCCGCCTGCGTCAGCGCGGCCTCGAAACAGGCCTCGCTGCCAAAAGGCGGGTTCACGAGGATGAGGCCGGAGCCGAGCATCCCTTTGCCTTCTTTGTAATGGAAGCGGACCTCGTGCCGAACTGAAGAGAGAGGTGCGAGCGTCTCGATCATGCCTTCATGCCGACCGGCGGCTAGGATCGGATACCAGATCAGGATTGAGGCTTCGGGCCATTTCTTCGTCAGCTTGGGGACAAAATCTGCAACCTGATCATATTCGGTTTTCACTTCATAGGAAGGGTCGATCAGGACCAGCCCCTTGCGCGGGGTGGGCGGCGCGATGGCGAGGACGCCCTCATAGCCGTCGCGCTGGTGAATCTCCGCTATCGTCCCTTTCATATTGTGTTTGAGGGCGGGGCCTTCCGCGGGATGCAGCTCCATCAGAAGCTGGCGGTCCTGCGGGCGCAGGAAATGGCTCGCGATCAGCGGGGAGCCGGGATACGCAGTCTCGCCATGCCGCGCGCGGATCGCACGGATAGCCGCGCCATAGGGCGTGTCCAGATCAAGAGACAGCTTGCCTACGCCATCGGCGGCCTCGCCGGTCTTTTGCGCCTCGGCGGAGGTGAGGTCATAGAGCCCGCGGCCCGAATGGGTCTCCATCACCGTGATGCCGCGGTCCTTTTTCGTCAGCAAAGAGAGGAGTTCGGCAAAGACAATGTGTTTGTGCAAATCCGCCGGGTTTCCGGCGTGAAAGGCGTGCTGGTAGGAGAGCATCAGGCGCGTGCCGCCAGAGAAAGGAACTGATCCACCGAGAGGGTTTCGGCGCGGGCGGTTTCCGCAATGCCGAGGTCCTCAAGCACCTCGCCGAGCCGCTCGCCAAAGACAGGTTTCAGGGTCGAGCGCAGCATCTTGCGGCGCTGGCCGAAGGCGGCGGCGGTCACTTTCTCTAAGGACCGGACCAGCGCCGGGTCGATCTCGCATGTCTCAAAGACGAGGACAGATGAATCAACTTTCGGCGGCGGCGTGAAAGCGCGGGCGGGCAGATGAAAGCCGAGCCGGGGGCGGCTCGCTGCCTGCGCGATCACCGACAGGCGGCCATAGGTTTTCGAGCCCGGCGCAGCGAGGATGCGGTCCCCGACCTCGCGCTGGAACATCAGCACCATGCGCGTCCACCAGCGCGGTGAGGCAGTCAACCACTTCACCAGAAGCTCCGTAGAGATATTATAAGGCAGGTTCGACGCAATGATGCTGCCCATGGGCGCGATTTCGGTCTCGTCATAGGCGAGGGCATCGGTCTCGATGGTGGTGAGCTGGCCCGGATGGGCGGCGCCCAGCTCTTCCATGACCGGGATCACCCTTGCGTCACGCTCAACCGCGATGACAGCGGCGCCTGTTTCGAGCAACGCGCGGGTCAGCCCGCCAGGGCCGGGGCCGACCTCCAGCACGGTATCGTCCGCACCCGCTTCTGTGAGCCCCGCGATCTTCCGTGTGAGGTTGAGATCGAGCAGGAAGTGCTGGCCCAGCCCTTTCTTTGCGGCAAGGCCATGCGCGGCAATCGTCTCTTTGAGGGGCGGAAGGTCAGCCATTCGTCTGATGCTGGAACGCGTTGCGCGCCATGACCATCCGGTCGGCGGAATAAATCGCATTGATCAGGCTGTCGGGCCGGGCGTGGCCTTTTCCGGCGATGTCGAGCCCCGTGCCGTGATCGGGCGAGGTGCGAACAATCGGCAGGCCGAGGGTCGTGTTGACAGCGGCATAGAAGGCCGCGGTCTTCATCGGGATCAGTGCCTGATCGTGGTACATGCAGAGCGCGGCGGAATATTTCGTCCGCGCCTCCTCATGAAACATGGTGTCGGCGGGGAAGGGGCCGATCGCGTCAATGCCGCGTTCGCGAAGCATGCTGATGGCGGGCAGAATGGTCTCCTGCTCTTCCTTGCCAAGCTTGCCGCCTTCGCCCGCATGGGGGTTGAGGCCTGCGACCGCGATGCGCGGGTTGGGGATGCCGTAATCACGGACCAGCGCCTGCGCGAGGATGAGGCCTGTACGGAAAATCCGTTCCTTGGTGATCAGCGCAGGGACTTCGGCGAGCGAGACATGCACGGTCATCGGCACGACACGAAACGGCCCGGCGGTAAGGATCATCACCGCGCCACGCTCGACGCCTTTGGGCATGTCGGTCTTGGCGGTCAGTTTCTCGAGATATTCGGTGTGCCCCGGATGGGCGAACCCTGCATCGGCTAGGGCTTCTTTCTGGATCGGCAGGGTGACGAGCCCGCCCCCCGCCCCTTCGCTGATAAGTTCGACGGCGCGGTCGATACTGGCGACCACTGCCGGCGCGGAGGCTGGCAACGCTTTGCCAAACTCGCAGTCTTTCAGGAGCCCAAGCGTATCTTCGGGAAGCGCCATGACGGGCAGGGCAGAGGGGAACAGCTCTTGCGCGCGCGACGGGTCGCTCAAGGTCGCAATCGGGATATCGGCATTGAAGGCGCGGGCAACGCGCTCGACCCGCATGGGGTCATCGATCAGGAAAAAGGTAGGCCCCTGACCGGGCGGCATTTCGGAGAAATGCTTCCACGCCTTGAGCAGGATCTCGGTGCCCACCCCGCCTGGTTCGCCCATGGAGACGGCGAGGGGAAGGCGATCCTCCGTGTCCGTCGTCAAACCTTAGCTGCCTGACTCATCGTCTTGCTGGGAAAGCCGCATCTCGACGGCGCTGTCCCGCTCGACATCGCGCAGGTAACGGCGCGAGAGCAGCTCGAGCTCTTCGGCGCGAAGCTGGTTCTCGACTGCGGCACGTGGCGGCAGACCATAGCCTGCGTCCCGCTCACACATCAGGATGCGGTGATAGGCGCCTTCGCTTTCGATGATGTCTGAGACTTTGCCCTCTTCAAGATTGGCAAGGACATCATGAAAGACGGATTCGTAATCGCTTTCGCGCAGCATCGGCAGGGCGGTGACACCGATCCCGGAACCCAGATCGATGCTCAACTCATCGCCATTGCAGGCATTGGTGCGCGCAAGGTTCGCCATGCCCTTTTCGACTTCAGCGCGGTCCATCGTGGCCGGCGCGCCCGCATAGGCGACCATGTAGCCCGGCTCACCGGCTTGTGTGGCTGGACGGTGCTGGCGCACGGCAATCATTTTCAGCATGCCGGTCTGCGGGATCGGCCGCGAGATATTGCCTTCGCCAAGACGGGTGACAACAGCGGCAAGGTCGGGGTCCAGATCATTTGCAACGACCCAGCCAATGTCACCGCCGCGAGCGGCAGAGGGGCAGGCGGAATATTGCTGGGCCAGCGCGCGGAAAGGGGCCCCGCGGCGCATCTGCTCGATCATCTGCATGCCGATATTATACATCTGCTCCTGCTCTGACGCCTGAGAGACAGGCAGGCAGATTTCGGAGATGAGATATTGGTCCGCCGTTACGGTGGCGAGGAGATCCTCCATCGTGCTCTCGACTTCGTCGTCGGTGACGGAGACACGGCTGCCGAACCGTCCGCGCACGAGCTGTTCCCAGGCGAGGTCCGCGCGGATGCGTTCCGCCAGCGTGCTGACGTCGACGCCTTGTGAGCTGAGGTCGCGGGTCAGATCCTCGATCGTGCCGCCGCCTTGTGCTGCCATGTTGGCGAGCTCTTCCTGCACAGCCTCATCCGGAATTTGCAGATCCCAGCGCTCGGCTTCCTGCAGTTTCAGGCGCTCTTCGACGAGTTCGCGAAGGGCTTGTTGCTGGAATTGCGGAATGGCCTCGGGGGGCAGTTCGGGAATGCCTTGCGTGACCATCATCAGCCGCATGCGCTGGCGGATGTCGAAGGTCGAAATCGGATCATCATTGACGACCGCTGCCACACGCTCGCCGACCGGCTGTGCGGCGGCCTGGGCCATCCCGCAAATCCCCGCCAGGACGGCGGCGCATACGCATCCAACTAACCTCATGGACATATCCTGATCTGCCTGCGGCGGTGGAGTTCCGCCCTGTTTCTTTTCGGCCTTCTACCGGACCTTTTCCCCAAGCGAAACGGGCTGGCCGTGAAAAGCCGTTAAAACCTGCGGGTTAACTTTCTGGCCTGTCTCTTTTCTGGAGCTCCAGCACCATCGGGCGCAGGGTTTTCTCCCAGAAATCAGGGGTCAGGGGGCCGGCATGGCGATATCGGATACGCCCTTCCTGATCGATCAGAAATGTCTCGGGCGCCGCGGTGACACCGAACTGGATGATATTCCGCCCCGCCGCGTCATTGCCGACCTTGTCATAGGGGTTGCCCCATTGGGCCAGCCAGTCCGCGCCGCGTTCGGGCGTATCGATCCAGTTGATGCCGTAAAGCGGGACTTCATCTTCGGCGCCGATCTGCATGAGCAGGCTGTGCTCCAACCGGCAGGACGGGCACCAGGAGCCGAAAATGTTGACCAGTGTGACCTGGCCTTTGAGCTCTTCAGTCGTAAAGGCATTACCGAGCCCCGGCATATCCGCCAGCTCTAGATCAGGCGCGGGCTTGTCGATCAGTACAGAGGGCAGATTCTGCTGGTCAAGGCTGAGCCCGCGAACGGCGAACAGGGCCACGATGACAAACAGGCCGAGCGGGATGATAAGGAGAAGGCGCTTCATGGGCGCCTTTCTGCCGTGCAGGCCGAGGGCTGGCAATGCGTCATCGCGGCGAAAGTGATTGACCACATAAAGATTTCTTTATATCCATTCTCGCATAAAGATTTCTTTATATGCGGTCGGTTTCATCTGCGCATTCATCTGGAAGGACAGCCAGTTCCGTGACCGGTTTTGACCATATCCTCGGCCAGCTCCGCGCAGCGGGAGAACAGACGCGGCTGCGTATCCTTCTGCTTCTGCGCGAGAGTGAGCTGACGGTCACCGAGCTCACCGAGATTCTGGACCAGAGCCAGCCGCGAGTCAGCCGGCATTTAAAGGTGCTGGCCGATTCAGGGCTCGTCGAACGTTTTCATGAAGGCGCGTGGGTTTTCTACCGGCTGGCCGCGCCGCTGACGCTTGGGCCGCTCGCCGATCTGCTGGCGGAAGGCGATACCGAAGCTCTGCCCGAAGACATGACGGCATTTGCGCGCATCCGTGAACGGCGCGCCAAACAGGCGGCGGATTATTTCGCCGCGCAGGCCTCCCATTGGGAAGCCCTCCGTGCCCTTCATATCGCAGATGAGAAGGTGGAAGAGGCGCTGCTCGAGCTGTCCGGCGGGCCGGGGGAGACCTTCCTCGATCTTGGCACCGGCACGGGCCGGATGCTGATGCTGTTTGCGGATCATTATGAGCAGGGCATCGGCTATGACCTCTCGCCCGAAATGCTGGCGATTGCCCGCTCGCGCGTGATGGAGGCGGGACTTGCCCACGCGCAGGTGCGGCGCGGCGATTTCATGGAAGATCCTTTGCAGGACGGCGCGGATATTATCTGCCTGCATCATGTCCTGCACTACCTCACCGCGCCGGAGCAGGCGATCAAGGCGGCAGCAGAAGCCGTGACGCCGACGGGCCGCATCCTGATCGCTGATTTTGCACCGCATACCCATGAAGACCTGCGCGAGACACATGCGCATCGCCGCCTGGGGTTTGAGGACAGCGAAATCGAAGGCTGGGCCCGGAGAAATGGGCTTCATCTGATCGGCGACCGGCGGTTGGAGCCGCCTCGCGAAGGTGGTCTTGTCACCCGCGTCTGGTGCCTGTCACCGCAAAAATCCTCGCAACCTTTTGCTTCCTCACATTCCACCCATCAGGTGCCGCATGCCGCCAGTTAAAGTCAGTTTTGAATTCTTTCCGCCGAAGACGGATAAAATGGGGGAGACCCTCTGGACCTCTGTTGGCAAGCTGGCGCCGTTGAAGCCGACATTCGTCTCCGTGACTTATGGTGCGGGCGGCTCGACTCGGGAGCGAACGCACAAGACAGTTGAGCGGATTGTGTCGGAGACGGAGCTTTCCGTTGCCGCTCACCTCACCACGGTTGAAGCCACAAAAGACACGGTCGATGATGTTTTGCGCGACTATTGGGCGGTGGGTGTCCGGCATATCGTGGCGCTGCGCGGTGATCCGCCCGCCGGTGTGGGCGAGACATATGTGCCGACACCGGGCGGCTATGCGAATGCGGCGGAGCTGACGGTGGGCGCAAAAGGCATCGCCGATTTTGAGATTTCCGTTGGCTGCTACCCCGAAAAGCACCCTGAAAGTGCATCCGTCGAGGCGGATATCGATTATCTGAAAGCCAAGGTCGATGCCGGGGCGACGCGGGCGATCACCCAGTTCTTCTATGACAATGATGTCTACGAACGATATGTCGAGCGGGTCCGCAAGGCGGGCATCGACATTCCGATCGTGCCCGGCATCATGCCGATTTCGAATTTTAAATCACTCTGCCGGATGTCGTCCCTGTGCGGGGCGAGCCTGCCGAAACGTCTGCATGCGCTGTTCGATGATCTCGATGATGACCCGGCCCAGCGCCAGTTGGTCGCCGCGACGATTGCTGCTGAGCAATGCGTTGACCTGCAGAAACGCGGTATCGACCAGTTTCATTTCTACACGCTCAACCGCGCGGAGCTGACGCTCGCCACCTGCCGGATGATGGGCCTGACGCCTGCCGTTACCGAGGCGGCGTGATGTCAGAAGCGAAGATGGTCCCGACCTTCGTCAATATCGGCGAACGGACGAATGTCACGGGCTCCGCGAAATTCCGGAAGCTGATCAAGGCTGGTGACTATGCCACCGCCGTCGATGTCGCGCGCCAGCAGGTCGAAAACGGCGCGCAGGTGATCGACGTCAATATGGACGAAGGCATGCTCGACGGTGCCGAGGCCATGGTGACCTTCCTGCGGCTGATTGCCTCCGAGCCTGATATCGCCCGCGTGCCGGTGATGATCGACAGCTCCAAATGGGAAGTGATCGAGGCGGGCCTCAAACAGGTACAGGGCAAGGCCATCGTCAATTCGATCTCGCTTAAAGAAGGCGAAGACGCCTTCCTGTATCATGCCGGGCTTTGCCGCCGCTATGGCGCGGCGGTCGTGGTCATGGCGTTTGATGAGGATGGGCAGGCCGATGCGGCGGACCGCAAGATTGAAATCTGTACACGCAGTTATAACCTCCTTGTCGAGAACGGCTTTCCGCCCGAGGACATCATCTTTGATCCTAATATTTTTGCGGTGGCGACGGGGATTGAGGAACACAATAATTACGCCAATGATTTCATCAACGCGACGCAGGCCATCAAGGAAACCCTGCCCGGCGCGCGGGTGTCGGGCGGCGTCTCGAATATCTCCTTCTCTTTTCGCGGCAATGATGCCGTGCGCGAGGCGATGCATTCGGTCTTTCTCTATCATGCCATCCGTGCCGGGATGGATATGGGGATCGTCAATGCTGGTCAGCTTGCGATCTATGATGATATCCCGGCGGAGCTGCGCGATCCGGTTGAGGACGTGATCCTCAACCGCCGTGACGATGCGACTGAGCGCCTGCTGGAGGTTGCCGAACGCTATCGCGGACAGGGCGCCAAAGCGCGTGAGGAGGATCTGACCTGGCGCGAGGCGCCAGTCGAAGAACGCATCCGCCACGCCCTCGTCAAGGGTATTACGGCGTATATTGAAGAAGATACGGAAGAAGCCCGCATTGCACTCGGTCGTCCGCTTCATGTCATCGAAGGTCCGTTGATGGACGGCATGAATGTCGTCGGGGACCTCTTTGGTGACGGCAAGATGTTCCTGCCGCAGGTTGTCAAATCCGCCCGCGTCATGAAACAGGCGGTTGCCTATCTCACCCCCTTCATGGAGGAGGAGAAGCGCCTGTCGGGCGAGGATTCAGCACCCAAGGCCAATGGCAAAGTGCTGCTCGCGACGGTCAAGGGCGATGTCCATGATATCGGCAAGAACATTGTCGGCGTCGTTCTTCAGTGTAACAACTATGAAGTCATCGATATGGGCGTCATGGTGCCTGCCAATGACATTCTTGCCAAAGCGCGCGAGGAAAAAGTCGATGTCATCGGGCTCTCGGGCCTCATCACGCCGAGCCTGGATGAAATGGTCAATGTAGCAAGCGAGATGAAGCGGCTCAGTATGGACCAACCGCTGCTGATCGGTGGGGCGACGACCTCGATTGCGCATACGGCAGTGAAAATCGCCCCTAGCTATGACAAGGGCGTCGTCTATGTCACCGATGCAAGCCGGGCTGTCGGGGTCGTCAGTAATCTGATCTCCACCGAGCGCCGGACAGATTATTTGGCCGGGATCGCCGGTGAATATGATAATGTGCGCGAGAAATTCCTTGGCCGTCAGAAACAAGATGACCGCATCTCCATTGCTGATGCGCGTAAGACGCCTTTCTCGGATCATGCGGGCTGGACGCCGCCTGCGCCGAAACAGACGGGCCTGACCGAGATCAATGACCTGCCGCTCAAAGAGCTTGTCCCCTATATCGACTGGTCGCCGTTTTTCCAGAGCTGGGATCTGCACGGACGATTCCCGGCGATCCTTGAGGATGACAAGGTCGGCGAGGCGGCAACCAGCCTTTACAATGATGCGCAGGAAATGCTGGTGCAGCTCGTCGAAGAGGGGTGGTACACGGCGCACGGCGTTGTCGGGTTGTGGCCGGCCAATCGGCGCGGCGATGACATTGTTGTGTGGACGGATGAAACACGGAGCGAGGAGCGCGCAGTCTTTCATTCTCTCCGCCAGCAGATCAAAAAGCGTGAAGGCCAGCCCAATTACGCTCTGTCCGATTTCATCCTGCCCGAAGGCGAGGCGGACTGGATCGGCGGCTTTGCTGTCACCGCCGGGCATGGCGAGGACGAGATCGTCGCGCGCTTCAATAAGAAGAACGACAACTACAGCTCGATCATGGCCTCAGCCCTGGCTGACCGGCTGGCCGAAGCCTTCGCGGAATATCTGCATGAGAAAGTCCGGCGCGAGATCTGGGGCTATGCCGCAGATGAGACACTGACGCCGGAGGAGCTGATTGCGGAGGATTATCAGGGCATCCGCCCGGCGGCGGGATATCCAGCGCAACCGGACCATACGGAAAAGGAAGTCCTCTTCTCGCTTTTAGAGGCAGAAGAGAAATGCGGCATCTCACTGACTGAAAGCTATGCGATGCAGCCGGGCGCGGCGGTCTCGGGGCTCTATTTCGCGCATCCGAAATCGGTTTATTTTGGTACGGGGAAAATCAGCCGCGATCAGGTTGAAGATTATGCCGCCCGCAAAGGCTGGGAGCTCAGCCGCGCCGAGAAATGGCTGAGCCCCATCCTGTCCTACATCCCGGGTTGAGGCGGTGGCGTCCCTTCCTTCACGAAAACTCCGTAAGGCCGGCCGGTCTTACGCCATGTCAGGAACAGCGTGACGGATACCAGCACCGCCATTGACGCTTGCGCGATGGGACTGGCGATCCAGATGCCCCACTCCCCGATGATCCGTGGCAGGATGAGGGTGAGGGGGATCGTGAAAAGATAGACCTGCGACAGCCCGAACAGGGCCGCGCGCCCCGCATCGCCGAGCGCCTGAAAATAGCCTGCAAGGATCGTATTGCTCGCAAAAATCACGAACAGCATGACCATGATCGGCAGGATGCGTTCAACTTCGGCGATGACTGTCTCATCACCGACGAACATGCGCGCCAAGAGCCCTGCGCCGAGGATGAAGACCGCCTCGATCACAATCGCAAAACCGACGGCAAGACCGAGGGCGACGACAAGCGCCTGATTGGAACGATGATAGGCCCCGGCGCCATAATTGTTGCCGACAATCGCCTGCGCGGCGAGCGACAGGCCGAGGATCGGGAAGAAGGCAAAGGTCATGATCCGCTGGATGATACCGTAAGCGGCCACTGTCAGTGCGTACTCCTCGCCTGCAAAGGCTTGGATCGAATAAACGATGATCCCCGCCATCAGGCTGACGCCTAGGAAGTTGAGCGAACCCGGCAGGCCGAGCGCAAGGATGCGCCGCCAGCGATCCCAGTCGGGGAAGGGCGCGTGGGGCAGCGCGCGGATATCGGAGAAATGCCGCAAGCGGAGGATGACAATAATCGCAAAGGCCACACCCTGCGCCGCAATCGTGCCAAGGGCGGAGCCAAGCACGCCGAGGCCGAGAACAACGATAAGGACAAAGTTGAACCCGACATTGAGAAGGGTGATCCCGGCCGACAGCATGGTCATCAGGCCGATCTTTCCCTCCGACCGGAAGGTGTCATATTGCAGGGCCAGGATGAAATTCATCGGCGCCGCCAGATAGATCGGCGTGATATAGGTGCTCGCCATCGCCGCCAGATCCTCATTCCCGCCGGAGAGCAGGGTGAGAACACTCGTCCGGGTCAGGAGATAGAGGGCAAGGACCACAAGGCTGATGATCAGGCTGAGGCGCTGAGCCGACCCGAAAATCGAATTGGCGCGCTCAACATCATCGGCACCTAGCGCGCGGGCGATGAGGCTCGCCGACCCGCTGCCGACCAGCGAGGAAAGGGCGATCAACAGCATGAAGAGCGGGAAGGCCATGGTCACCGCCGAGAGGGCATCGGCGCCGACATAATGGCCGAGGAAAATGGCATCGACGATGTTGAGCAGACCATTGACCATCATCACCGCGATGATCGGCGCGGCGGATTTGAGGAATAGCTGGACAAGGCTTCCCTGCAGATAGGGGTTCTGGCGGCGGGGTGCGGCGGTCGCAGGCATCGGGGCAACTTTCATTTGGGCAGCCGACCCGGATAGGGCAACGAATTCTCGATGGATACCCCATGGCTCCTGAAAGCTGATCTCTGCATCCTTTTTGCCGCACTGCGCCATTGCACTGGTTCAGGCTAGGGAGCCTCCCCATATCCAGAAACTAACGCGTAGGATTGGTGCCATCCATGCAAGAGAATGACGATCAGCAATTAGATCCCAGTGCAGCCAACACTTCGAACCGGCGGTTCGTCCTGTGGGCTGGCGGCTTGCTTGTGGCGGCTGTGCTGGTATTTGCGGCGGTGACGCAATTGCCGATTTTCGGGCGCGGCTTTCATGCCGTCTTTGCGGTCATTCTCGGGGTCGGTTTCACGATTGCGCTGGCCGTGGGGCTGATGGCGTTGACTTTCTACTCGGCCCGGTCCGGGCATGATGATCAGATCGGCGAGTAACGCTACTCATCCAGTCCGAAATGCTGGGATACGAAGGCGATGAAATTCTCCCAGTCCGACAGTTTCGTGCCGTGGGTGCCCTCGCGGATGAAGACCGCGATGTCTGCGTTGGCGTTCATTTCCTCCGGGTCCGTCTGATCGAGACCTGAGAGACCGTAAAGCTCATAGGCGGGATCGGCACCTTCGGCGGTTCGATAAGCACCCATAGGTCCGGCCCAGAGATCGTCCCAGCCGCCGCCGAACAGGACCGGCCGCGGTGCCATCGTGCCAAGCGCCATATGCTGATCAATCGGCAGCTCCGTTTCGAGGCCCGCAAAATCCCGATAGGCGGGCGCGAACCAGTGCGGGAAACCGCCGGTGATGTTCTCGATTGACTCCCCCTCATAAGAGCGGTTGAGCGTAGCGCCCCCTGTCCCTGACTGATGCGCCCACAGAAGATCGATGCGCGGGTCGAACAGCATGGCGGCAAAGGCCGCCTTGCCGTTCCGCGAATGGCCCATCACCGCCATGCGGTCCGGATCAAACCGGCTGTTCGTTTCGAGCTGGGTGACGGCGAGGCTCGCGACCCACCCCCAGGCGGCGATTGCGCCGGGACGTACAGCCGGATCATCCGCAGGCGACAGGTCTTCGAGAAGCGGAATGGCTTTTTCCCGGTCGTCAGGGATCACGTCGCCAGCATAAATGCTGACAACCGCCATGCCTTTGGCGAGGAGGCGCTCGACCGGCATCGAGATGAGGAAGGGATCGTCACCTTCCGGGAGCGGCATGTTCGCAAACCGACTGCAGAAGTCTGGTGCACCGTTGAACGGCGCGCTGAAGGCTTCACGACCGCCCAGTGCCAGCGGATTGCCGCAAAAGCTGAACTGCATGATGGCCGGGTACGGACCATCGCCCATTGGCAGGATATAAGCCACCGAAAAGCGGCGGTGGAGGGTGGGGTCTTCTAGTATAAATTCTCCGGCAGCGCTCGCGCCCGTGATGCCATCGGCGCTGACGGCCTTATGGTCGATCAGGACCGGCTCGCGGCTTTCGGGAAGACGGCCATAGATCTGGTCGGCAAAGGCATCTCGCAAAGCGGGCACGCGGGCTTCCCACTCTGCTCGGGTTTTCACTTTGGGGCTGTCGCTAAAGGCCGCAAGGACCGGCGGAGTTGCGGGCGGCGTCTTGTCCGCGGGCTCGTCAGCAAGCAGCGCACCGAGCGTGATCAATGATATTAGCCAGGCCATGTTTGGCTCCTCCCGTTCATAAGGAGGAGACCATTCACGGCGCTGTCATTCAAGTCAGTTCTGCTGAGGGACCCGCGGTCTAAGCGCCGCTGCCGGAGAGCTGGCTGAGCTTGATGCCGGTCCGTTTCATGACATCCGTGCAGAACGGGTCGGCGGTGCAGGCCGCCCTGAAACCGCTGACGGCGTAGATCGCGCTGGCATCGCTTTTGCCGCTTTCGAAATAGTCGGTGAACGATGCAACAAGATCGATATTGAAACGTCCTTGGATCTCGCGGAGCGTTTGTTCGTTGCTAACCTCGCTGCTGCAATCACGCTGCTTCATGCAGACGGCAGTAAAAGCGAGCCAGTCCGCATCCCCATCCTTGATGCCTTGCGCATACTGATCAAGGTATTCGCCGGGAGAGAATGAGTAGCGACCATAGGTGATGTAGTCGCCATTGATCATGGGGATGCGCCGGAATTCGCGCTCATCACTATGCGGCGAAGTATTCTCCGAGACAGTCAGCATTTCGTATAGCTCACGCTGGGCCGGGGAAAGCATATTGATCGTCCGTGAATAGGGCTCGCGCTGGCGCGCCATCTCCTGATAGCCTTCGCCCCAGACAAGTGTGCGAGGTGAGCCAACTTCTGGCGCATCGTTCCACTCGTGACGCAATTGCAGACCATGGGCGATGCCGCTGGCCAACGCCGTTACCGCAAAAAGACCATATAGGACTTTCTGTTTCCGTTTACGGATGAGCCGGTCAAAAAAGAGCGCAACGGCAGCGGCAATGCCGAACAGAATCAGCGGATTGCCGCGCGTCCAGATTTCGCCAAGCGCGGCGAGGGCCGCCAGCGGCATGACAATGAAGATGAGGACAAGAAGGACCGCCTGAGTGAGGCGCATCACGCCATTGGCAGCATCATTGGCATTGACGACGAGAAGCATGTTCCACCCCTGAAAGACAGTTCCGAAGGGGGAAGATAGATGCGTAATCGTAATTATCCGCCTAGCGTGAGGGGCATCAGGGTAAAGATCAGTTTACCATGTTGCCGTTGGTCAGGACGGCTCGGAGCTTTCCTTGGGGCGCATCCGCTTACCGACGGTGTTCTGGACGATCGACCATGCCGATTTCGGTGCGGCCATGGCCTTGCCTGCGACATCCATGGCGGTGCCAGTGACCCCGCCGCAAGCTTTGACCAGATCGCTGATCAGGCTGGCCGAGTCGCGCCGGACCTGCTCGACGACATCGCTTGCGACCTGCAGGGCTTTTCGTTTTGACCAGACATCAAAGCTGCGGCAGCGGCGTTTCGCGGCATAACCCAGCTTCATGGTCATCAGCGCATTGACGGAGCCATCCATCAGCGGACCTGCGACGACGCCACCCAACCGGTTCATCACGCCACGGAGCGTATCGCCCGCTGTCTCACTGAGGTCATCGGCCACCCGGCTGAGGACGACAGAGGCGGCGACATCGCCGATAATCTTGAAGCTGAGCCTCAGGCTGGGACGGCCATAATAAAGCCTACCGATACGGCTGATCATATTGACGTTGCGCCACAGCACAATGAAGGCATCGACGGTGCCGTTGAGGCTGACGGCGGTGGCGGTGCCGACGCCTAGTGCTTCTTTTCGGATGTAGGCGTCGATCTTCTTGTCGAGACCCGTCAGCAAAGGGAGGATCCGCTCCTGCTCGAACCGGTTGATCTCCTCACCTGCGACTTTCGGGTCGATATGTTTCTCCGCCTGACGGAGCTTCTCCAGATCAAGGATCGCCGCATCAATCCCCTCATGCTCTTCGGTGAGGGCCGGATTGCGGCGCATGTTTTTGAGATAGTTGAGATCATACTGGGTGCGGTGCTCGACGTCGCGATGCGTGAGGGCGGGATCGCCCAGCTCGACATCGGGCGGCACGGCAACGGCGGGCATACGGAGGAACCGCCATGCGGGCCTGAGGACGAACCAGACCAGGGCGACGGTGACGAAACCGAGGAAGATGCCGCCGAGCAGCGGATGGATGCCGAAAAACATCGAGGCGAAAAGATAGACCTGCCCGATGATGACGAGGGCCGCGAGCATGGCCGCGCCGTAAGCGGTCCATTTGATCGCCGCCCAGGCGCGTTTCCACTGGGCGGAAATCTCCCAGCGCTCCTCGGCGGGCGTGTCTTCCGCGGCTTCGGCCGGGGGCACCTCTTCGGGCGCGCGTTGTCGGGTCCAGATGGGCATAGGCACAATAGATGTAAGAGTGCCGAGGCGGGTTTTGAAGATGGGCGCCAATCTTCACCGCTTGCTAACCAAATCGGCTTGGGATGGCGCGATGCAAATCACATCCGCAGCCACTCATCCTGTGTCTCCGTCCGTCGCCACAGGTCCCCAGCGGGTCGAGACCGAGGCCGGGCGCTTTGCGCTCGCCGTGGCAGAGCCCGATGGCCGCCCGAGCGTCGAGGACATTTTCGCAAAATACGACCTTAACAATATCTCCCCGCGCGAGATCGACCAGCTCGTCGATGAGCTGCGCGATAACGGGCACACAGACGATGTTGAGATGATCATGATGCTGGAGACTCGCGGTGAGCGGTTCATGAGGCATCTGCGCGAGTCGGTGGGCGTAGAGGCTGTGGCGAATGATTACACCACGAAATTCGACCTGATCGGCTCGATCAAGACCCAGATCCAGTTCGCCCGTGCCCATGGCGATCCGACCGAGGCGAGCGAGGAATTGCTGGCGATGCTGGAGCGCTATGACGCTCAGAGGGAGACGCAACTTCGCCCCAGTGCCGGAAATTCGTCTGCGGAGAATATGGTCCGGGCAGCGCTGGTTTAAGACTACGCCTCAGCCATATTTGGCGAGTGCTTCGGCCACGCCCATGCGCGGGGCGATGAGATCGCCATTGGGCTCGCGGCTTGCTTCATCCATGTCGAGATTGAAGATATCGAAGGCCTGGGCCGCGCTCTCATCAACGCCTGTGACGATGGTATCGAGCGTATGGGCGGGCTCGGTCGCAACGAACCAGTGGATATTGTCCGCCTCCATCCCGATTGAGGAAAGATCGCCGGGGCGGACCTCCCTGTCGACGGTAGGCCGGATACGGAGTGCCGTCTCATTACGCTCCAGCTGGTCATATTGCCGGAGGTGCATCGCCCCGGACAGTGGCAGATGGGCGGAAACCATGCCGGCGTGACCATGTGGAATGATCGCGCGGCCTTTGCCGATCGCGAAGATCTTCGAGAAAAAAGAGAGACGGCGGTTCGTGCCGTCATCCCATTTGATGTTTGCTGTGGCGACGCCTTTCTCGGCAAACCCGGCAGCTTCGCTCCTGGCGGTAAAATCCGTGTCCCGAAGGATATCGTCGAGGGAGACTTGCGCGAAGAGCTGGTCGAGGCCGGTACGCCAGTCAGCAACGCTGAGGCTCTCAGCCCGGAGAAAGGCGGTCAGTTCATCGGTTTTCCGCACCCAATCGGGAAGCTCCCTTGCGGCGCTCCCTCTGCGGGTGGCGGCCTGAGCGGGATGGATCAGCGTGCCGAGTAATGCGGTCACGGCACTCATCTGGATCAGGGTTTCGCGGCGGGTAGAAGTCATGATCACATTTATATCAGATGTCTGGGCTGTCGTCCCCGCTCCCCGGGAACGGGGAGAGGGACAGGGTGAGGGGTTCTCAGGGCAGTGCGCTGCTCCAGCAAACCCTCACCCTAAGCCCGCCGACGCGGCCTTCGACCTCTCCCTTTGCCAAGGGAGAGGTGAGGAGCGCGCGACCGGCAATCAGCAACAAAAAAGGCGGCAAGGCTTTGCCTTACCGCCTTACTGAATAGGTGTTGGTGGGTTTGATCACCCCGCCTTGTTGACCCGCATATACCACTCGACGAGGCGGCGGACCTGGCGGGGCGTGTAGTCCCGGTCGGTCATGCGCGCGACGAAGTCATTATGCTTCTTCTCGGTCTCTGAATCCTTCTTCGAGTCAAAGGAGATGACCGGGAGGAGGTCTTCGACTTGCGTGAACATCCGCTTTTCAATCACGGTACGGAGCTTCTCGTAAGACGTCCATTTGGGGTTCTTGCCCTCATTCGCCGCACGGGCGCGAAGGGCAAATTTGACCACCTCGTTGCGGAAGTCTTTCGGGTTGGCGATGCCGGCCGGTTTCTCGATCTTGGAGAGTTCCTGATCGAGCGTGTTGCGGTCGAGGAGCTGGCCGGTATCCGGATCCTTGAAGTCCTGATCCTCGATCCATGCATCGGCATAGGCGATATAGCGATCGAACAGGTTCTGTCCGTATTCGCCATAGCTTTCGAGATAGGCTTTCTGGATTTCCTTGCCGATGAAGTCGGCATAGCGCGGGGAAAGCTCGCCCTTGATGAATTCGAGATATTGCTTCTCGACCTCGTCGGGGAACTGCTCGCGCTTGATGGCATTCTCGAGCACATACATCAGGTGCACGGGATCGGCGGAGACTTCTTCGGTATCGAAGTTGAACGTCTCGGACAGGATCTTGAAGGCAAAGCGGGTCGAGATACCGTCCATACCCTCATCGACGCCGGCGGCGTCTTTATATTCCTGATGGCTCTTCGCCTTGGGATCGGTGTCTTTCAGCTTCTCGCCGTCATAGACCCGCATCTTGGAATAAAGGTTTGAGTTCTCGTGCTCGCGCAGGCGCGTGAGGACCGAGAAACGAGCCAGCATGGGCAGGGTCTCTGGCGCGCAGGAAGCCTGCGACAGCTCGGAATGCGCCAGCAGCTTTTCGTAGATCTTGGTCTCTTCGGTTGGCCGCAGGCAGTAGGGAACCTTGATGACGGAGATCCGGTCAAGGAAGGCCTCGTTCGAGCGGTTGTTCCGGAACTGCTGCCATTCGCTTTCGTTCGAGTGCGCCAGAATGATGCCCTGGAAGGGGATCGGGCCGAGCGCTTCGGTACCGACATAGTTCCCTTCCTGCGTTGCGGTCAGCAGCGGGTGGAGCACTTTGATCGGGGCTTTGAACATCTCGACGAATTCGAGAAGCCCCTGGTTCGACATGCAGAGGCCACCTGAATAGGAATAGGCGTCCGTGTCGTCCTGTGAGTAGTGCTCGAGCTTGCGGATATCGACCTTGCCGACGAGGGCGGAGATATCCTGATTGTTCTCATCACCCGGCTCGGTCTTTGAGATCGCGATCTGGCGGAGTTTCGACGGCCAGAGTTTGACCACGGAGAATTTCGAGATGTCCCCGCCGAACTCGTCGAGGCGCTTGGTCGCCCACGGGCTCATGATCCCGGTCAGGCGGCGTTTCTCGATGCCGTATTTTTCTTCGAGCAGGTTTTTGAGGTCATCGGTCTGGAACAGGCCGAGCGGACTTTCATAGACGGGGCTGATCTGGTCACCGGCTTTCAGGACGTAGATCGGGAACTGCTCCATCAGGTCCTTGAGGCGTTCAGCGAGTGAGGACTTGCCGCCGCCGACCGGCCCGAGAAGGTAGAGCACCTGACGCTTTTCCTCGAGGCCCTGGGCGGCATGGCGGAAGTAGCCGACGATCCGTTCGATCGTGTCTTCCATGCCGTAAAAGCCTTCAAAGGCTTTGTACTGTTTGATGGTGCGGTTGAAGAAAATCCGGGACAGCCGCGGATCCTTCGATGTGTCGATCATCTCCGGCTCGCCGATGGCTTTCACCATGCGCTCGGCCGGGGAGGCGTAGAGCATCATGTCATCCCGCGCGGCGAGGAGGTAATCGCGGAGACTCATCTCCTCGTGCCGGGTCCGCTCATAGCTTTCCGCAAAGGCGTCGAAAATATCCAGTCCGTCGGTCATGATCGCCATCCGTCTCTCGCCGCGTTCCTGCGGCGGTTACTCACCAGCCCGGTTGAGGGCCCCAGTGCACCACGCGAACCGTGGCCAGAATAAGGCGATTCAAATGCGGATTCCCCAAATAGGGGTGCCGCAAGACCCGCCCGTCTCTCATCCGGTAAGTATAGTGCAAGCCTATTAAGAAGGTACGACTGCCCGGCACTTTTTACGAGTGCAGTGAAGTCACACTTTGTCCCCGCTGCTTCATTTTTTCCAAGCAGATGCTTGTTTTTTAAGAAAAAAGTGAATTGACCGAGACCGTTAAAAATCCGTACCATGCGGAAAATTTGCGATCTCCGGGCGCGGAGCGTTGCTGGCAGTCGGCATGCCCGAGTGCCAGCCGCGACTGCCTGTCGCGATGGCCAGTCTCTGGCGCACACACTTCGCCTTAATGGGGTAGGGGTCATCTCACCCTCCGCACGGCCCTTGGGGACATTTCTCCCTTGCATGCAGGATACCATCCCGCGGGGGCATGCGGATAAATTGACCGAAAATGCTACAAGGAAAAGAAGGAGCGGATGCGCGCGCCGATGCCGGCGGGGGCATGTGCCGGGGCCTTATCATCTGTTGGCAGACGGTCGTGATCGGCCTGCTCGCCTGCCCTCTGGGCCAGAAGAGCGCTGAGATCTTCGGCCAGTTCTGGGCGTTTCTTCAGGATCGGTGCGAGAGCCTGCTTGCTGATTTCGAGCGCTTCGAGGTCAGTGCAGGCGATGACGCTGGCGGTGCGCGCCTCGCCAGTCAGGAGCGACATCTCGCCGACCACATCCCCGGTCGACAGGGTGGCAAGCGCATGGGCGGTGTCATGGCCATTGCACCGCTGCACGACGGCTGCGCCTGAGAGGAGGATAAAGAGGGAGCTACCCTCCACACCTTCCTCGATCATAGGCTGGCTACTCGAAAAGTGCCGCCGGGTGGCAGCAGCGGCGAGGCTCTCAATTTCGTCCTCATTCAGGACACTGCCAAAGAGGCGGGTCTGGCGGATCGCGGCCTCGGCATCAACGCTTGCCCGCGACTGGGGCTTGCGGTCGCGAGGATCGCTCAGCTCGATCTGCGCGGGCGGGATGCGCAGATCATTTCCGGCAACGGCTTCGAGCAGGGCCGTGCGCAAAATCGAGCGGGCAATCGATGGGCTGAGACGGTGAATGTCCGCATAGAAACGGACCTGATATTCGATCCCGTCGGTCGTCACATCGGTGACGAGGACGGAGGAGGCGGGTGATATGTGAAGGCCCTCAGCCTCTTCAATAGCCTTCATGGCGGCACCCAGCAGGAGCTTGCGGGCGCGTTCCGTCGGCGTCTCATGCGGCAGGTGGATCGTCACCTCGAGCCGTTTGGGACCAACGGGCTGGCTGTGATTCGTGATCGTGAAGACCCCGCCGATCGAGTTCGGCATGATGAAGCTGCGTCCATCCTCCAGCATCAGGCGCGTTGTCCGCCAGTCGATCTCGGTCACAAGGCCATAGACGGGTTCTTCGAAGTCGCGGCTGGTCACGCTGATCCAGTCACCGACCGCGTATGACCGGTCGATCGATATGGCGAGGCCGGAGAAAAGATCGAGAATGACGCTACGCAGGGCAAAGCCGATGATGACGGCAAGAAAGCCCGAGGCTGCAAGCGCCCCGCCGAGCGAGAAACCGAGCTGGTTCTGCAAGATGTGGAACAGCGCCGCGCCGAAAATGAGGATCGAGACGGTCAGCGGCAAAAGGCGCGGGACCTTCGCGCCCATCACATTGGCGAGATAACCTTTCCAGAAGAAGACACGGACAATCCCGTCAATAACCAGCGCGACGGACAGGGCGATGAGGCCGCCGAGGAGTTTCTCGATGGCGAGCACCCATTCGGGGCTCGTCTCTCCAGCATACGCGGAGATCACCCACCAGCGCAGGGCCAGCAGGACCGACAGGAGGATGATGCGCCGAAGAACCAGCAGCATGACGATCACTTTGCCTCTTCAGATCCGAGGCCCGGGAATGTCAGGAAATGCGGGCGCAATCAATGCAGCCAGCGCATCTGGCTAAACGCGCCGGTAAGGCTGCGGCTCAGAGCGAGGCCGCAAAAAGGAGCTGCGCGGCATAATAAAGAGGCAGGCCCCAGATGCGCGAGCCGGGATCAGAAGCGGTGAGCCGGTCGCGCGCCACCGAGATATCCGAGACGGCAAAGGCAAGGGCGGCGGCGGCGAAAGGAAGGGCGAGGTGCCCGCCAATTCCGCCAGCAAGGGCGGTGGCGACCATCGCGCCGATGATGATCGTGTAGGCAGCCACCGGCACACGCCACTGAGTGAGGAGCGATGGCCAGAGCCGGACCATGACCCCGCCCATGAAAAGGACAGTGAGCCCGGCCCCTGCCGCCCAGGCAAAATTGGGGAACGGGCTGAGCCGCAGGAACCCGGCCGTATAGGCAACATGCGCGGCGCCAAAGGCCGCCATGCCGCCAAGGAACAAAAACCGCCGGGCACTGAGCAGGAAGACATCCCCCAGAAGGCTGAGGATGAGCCCGGCAAAGATCAGCCGGCTGAAATGCGTCTCCATCGCGCCCTGATGCCAGGCGAGATAAACGAAACAGAGCGAGGCCGCGCTTTTTGAAAACCCGATCAGCAGTATCGCTCGCCGCTGTTCGGCCCACAGGCAGACCGCGACAAAGAAGAGGCAGAGTAAGATGAGATAAAGGGTCATCGGGTCAGTATCTGCACATTCTCGTCATGGGCAAGCAGCTTGTCCCATTTGACGAACCCCCGAAGCGGGTGACATTCCCTCTCCAAGGAGAGCCCGAAAATGGCCAAGAGCAAACCGACACGTTCCCAGCTACCGCCGCCTGAGGCGCCTGATGGCGACCCTTTCTCGGGCTCCGAAATGGGGGCTATCGCCCACCTTTACCGTGGCGAGGTCTACCGCTCGACAATCTGGCGAACGCGGCTTGATGCGACGACCAACTGGTCTGTGGTCTCACTCGGTATCGCGCTCAGCCTCTCTTATGCGAATCCCGAGGCGAGCGCCCTGCCGCTCCTGCTGGTCGCGCCGCTGATCTTCCTCTTTTTATATCTCGAAGCACGGCGATACCGATATTTCAATGTGTGGCGGGCGCGGGCGCGCTGGATCGAGATCAATTTCTATGCGCCGCTGCTGAAAAGGCAGCCTTATGTGAACGGGCCGTGGCAGACGACGCTCGCGGAGGATTATGAGATCCCCGAGCACCACATCTCTTTTTCGCGGGCGATGGGGCGGCGCCTGCGGCGGAATTATCTTTGGATTTTTTCGGTTCAGGCGCTGGCCTTTTTCGGCAAGGTCATCGTCCACCCTGTGCCGTTGGAGAATTGGGGTCAGCTGTTCGAGCGTATGGGGACAGGGCCAATCCCCGGCTGGGCGGCAGGTGGTGCGGTGCTTGGACTCTACCTTTCTGCAGCGACTTTCACATGGGTGATGCTGCGCGCGGACCGCAAGAAACTGCGCGATCGGCCGAACCCGATTTCGATGGGGTAAGGATGGGCGACGGCGGGCTTATCCGCTATAGCCGCCCCCGTGATGCGTAAAGGAGAGAGCCCGATGAAATCCTGGATCATGCTTGCCCTGCTTGGCACGTCGATGTTGACCGCTTGTGGCGGCAAGGACGACACCAATGAGCCGGAACAGATCACCGAGCCGCCGGTCGTTGAAGAAGCAGCCGTGACAGGCGTCGCGACAGCGCTTTACGTCTTTGATTGCGGAACGATTGCGATCTCGGATCTCGATGTCTTTGCCTCAGACGGCAGTTATGCGGGCCAGACTGATACGTTCACGGATAGCTGTTTTCTGATCCGCCACCCAAAGGGCGATCTTCTGTGGGATCTCGGCCTGCCAGCTGCGCTTGTCGGGCAGGAGCCTCAGGTCAACGAGCCTTTCACCGTTTCTCTTGAAACTTCTCTTGCTGATCAGCTGAATGCGATCGGCGTTGCGCCAGGCGATATTGATCTTGTCTCAATTTCGCATTCGCATTTTGACCACACCGGCCAGCCAGAGGCGGCAGGCAAGGCGCTGTGGCTCGTTCATCAGGCGGAATATGATCACATGTTCGATGCCGAGAACCCGAATGACTACTCAGCTTTCGAGAAGTTCGACACAAAGACGTTCACGGAAGATTACGATGTCTTCGGCGACGGCGCAGTCCGCATCATGTCGCTGCCCGGCCACACGCCGGGGCATACGGCGCTGCTGGTGAAGATGGCGGAGACCGGCCCGGTCCTGCTCTCAGGCGATCTTTATCACCGCGCGGAAAGCCGTGAAGGGACGAAGGTGCCGCGCTTCAACACCGACGAAGCGATGACGCGGAATTCCATGGACCGGTTCGAGGCGATTGCAGCGGCGAGCGAAGCGCTGGTCATCATCCAGCATGAGCCGGTTGATGTCGCGAAGCTGCCGAAACCGCCGGAAGCACTGAAATAATCCCGTTCAGGACTTATTAGAGCTTCTCGCCGGGAAGTCTGCTTGCCTGCCTGACCCAGCCTGCGAGCAATTCCTCGTCAAAGCCGTCATCTTCATAGATGGCGTAATATCGGACACCTTCCTGCTTTGAGGCTTTCGGGGGGACAGGATCGAGATCCGTCCCTCGGAAAAAAGTGATCTGGATATATTCCTTATAACAATAAAGGGCGAGGAACCATGAACCCGGCTCGACGCCATAAAAGGGCGTGTTCCATTTGACGGCCTTTGCCGCGCCGGGCACAGTTTTTTCAACCAGGGCATCGAGCTTTCGTCCGATAGCGGATTTCCAGCCGGGCATGGCATTGATATAGGCTTGGACAGGGGCATCCCCGTCCCCTTTGGGGATCTGCGGGTTCCCGCTGGAGAGGAGTTTCGGAGCGTCGCCGGAAGCCTTTCGGGTCATGTCACAACCCTGCCTTTCCCTCATCGCCAAATTCGGTCGGGGCAGCGTCCGAGAGAAGATCCGCCTCCCCCGTTTCGGCGCGGTCCTCGGCGACTTTCTCCTCGATGCTGCGGTCAGGCGCGACGTCGACGGGGCCAGTGGCAGTAGCCGGTTCTGGCCGGGACGACGCAGTCGTCACGGTGGCCGATCCTTTGGGCAAGACCACACCTTCCGGCATCTGGTCGATGCGCAGTCGGTAGATCGGCTCGGGCAGGGTGAAGCCTTTTGCCTCCAGCTCATTCTTGACGATACGGATGGAGGCCGATTTCGCCTTTGCGAAGTCCGTATGCGCCTGATCGATCCATGCCGCAAAGCTGAGGACGATATTGCTGTCCCCGACCTTTTCGATCCATGCGGTGGGCTCGGGATCCTTCAGGATGAATTCGAGTGTTTCGAGCTGGGCAAGGCCGGTTTCAATGGCTGCCTGCGGATCATCATTCGCATCGACCCCAAGCTCAAAGGAAAAGCGGCGCTCCGGATTGCGCGTATAATTGACGATGATGGCCTTGAAGACCTGCGCATTGGGGATGCGCACATGATTGCCGTCCCGCGACATCAGGATGGTCGCGCGGGAGGTCAGGCGCACGACATGGCCTTCCTGCCCGTCAATATCGACGAGATCCTTCGGCCGGAAGGGCTGGCGAAGGGAGAGCATGACGCTGGCGATGAAGTTCTCGATTGAGTCCCTGACGGCAAAGCCGACCGCGAGGCCGAGAACACCTGCTGCCCCCAGAACGGCGGAGAGGACAGCCACGGCATCAAGGATGTTCAGGGCAATGACGAGCCCGAGCATGATGAAGACCAGAGGGATGATCATGCCGAAGAGCCCGGCGACCAGCGTGTTGGGGGCGATCCGCCGCCACAGCCATCGTTGCCGCCCGAGGAACAGGCCGAGGAGCCAGAAGACGATGACGATGGTGATCGCGACAGCGAGCAGGGGAAGAAGGGCAATCGAGTCGCGGGCAAGCTGCTGCGCGCGCTCCGTTGCCGGGCCAAGCTGGCGGTTGACCGAAAGGTCCGTACTGATTGCATTGTCGACGGCGACCACACCGCTGATCCGGCTGGCGACTGCCTCCGCCTCGCTCGCTGCCGTGCGCGAGGTGACCATGCCGGAGAGGCGGACAACGCCGCCCGTCACCTCAACCTCGATCCCGTCAAAGGCGGGCAGTGCGGCAAAGATATTTGTCAGCCGCGCTTCGATATTCTCGTCTTCGGCTTCGGTGGGCTGCGTGGTTTCAATCTGGCCGTCAGTGAAGACGACCTCGCCTTTATCGTTCTCCTCCACCTCCTGCGCCCCGGCCGGGACGAACCCGGTCAGGGCGAGAAGGAGGATGAGGAGCGGCAGGGTTCTCACCGGGCCAGCGCCTCGCGGATGAGGGCCGCGACTTTGTCCGGACCCATCACTTTGGTGAAGGCGCCCATGCGAGGGCCTTCGGACTGGCCGAAGACGACCTCGTAAAGCCCGACGAACCATTGGCGGATATTCTCATATTCCGCCGCCTTGCCGGCATCGAAGACGGCTGTCTGGTATACATCTTCCTCTTCGCCAGGCACAAGGACGTCGAGCCGGCCAGCGAGATCTTCGAGCGCACCGCGCTCCTGATCCGTTGGCTGACGATAGTTCTTCTTCGGCTTCACGAAGTCTTCGAAATAGTTGATCGCATAGGCAAAGAGCGGCTCGACCGCTGCCATCTCCGCATCCGACGCCTGCGGGCGGTATTTGCGGATGAAGCCGCGCAGCACGTCTGGATCGGACGTGCCCGAGGCATCAACCAGCGTCAGGAGCAGCCCGAACGGCACGGGCGGGGTGACGTCCGGCACATCGCCGCCATGGACATGCCAAGCGGGGTTGTCGATGGCTTTTGCGCCTTCCTGCTCGGGGTACTTGGTGACATGCGTCCAGTACTCATCGACCGTCTTCGGAATAATATCGAAATAGAGCTTTTTCGCCTTTTTCGGATTGATGAAATTGTAAAGGGCGAGGCTCTCGGGCGCTGCATAACGCAGCCATTCGTCGATGGTCAGGCCATTGCCTTTGGTTTTCGAGATTTTCTGTCCGTGCTCGTCAAGGAAGAGCTGGTAGTTAAAGCCAGCCGGCGGCGTGCCGCCGAGCGCGGCGACAATCCGGTTGGACAGCCGCACGCTTTCGGTCAGATCTTCGCCCGACATCTCGTAATCGACGCCGAGCGCATACCAGCGCCCTGCCCAGTCAGCTTTCCATTGGAGCTTGACCGCGCCGCCCGTGACCGAGCTTTCGACGCGGCTGCCGTCCTCATCCTCATAGACGACCATGCCGGAGGCGGCATCGCGCTCGAGCAGAGGCACGTAGAGGACGCGGCCGGATTTCGGACTGATCGGAAGGATCGGCGAATAGGTCGCGCGGCGTTCCTCCCCCAGGGTCGGCAGGATGATGTCCATGATGTCTTCATAGACTTCGAGGACGCGGGTGAGCGTCGTATCAAACATGCCCGCTTCATAGGCGGCGGTTGCCGACTGGAACTCATAGTCAAAGCCGAAATGGTCGAGGAAGGCCTGCAGCCGTGCGTTATTGTGGGCCGCAAAGCTCTCATGCGTCCCGAAGGGGTCGGGCACACGGCTCAGCGGTTTTTGCAGATGCGGCTCAAGCTGGTCCGGGTTGGGGACGGTGGGCGGCACTTTGCGCATCCCGTCCATATCATCTGAAAAGCAGATGAGGCGCGTTTCACGGCCCGTCAGGGCCTCGAACGCCCGGCGTACCATGGTCGTGCGGGCAACTTCCCCGAAGGTGCCGATATGCGGCAGGCCGGACGGCCCATAGCCTGTCTGGAAGACGACCGGCCCGTCCTTTTCCGCCTTTTCGAGCCGCTTGATCAGGTTTTGGGCTTCCTGGAATGGCCAGGACCTGGCGTCGGCGTACTCGTTTGCGGTGAACTCTCTTAGGCTCAAGGGTCTTATCCTCTTTCAGGGTGTAAGGGGGGTTTGCGAAGTTGCGCGGCATTCCCTAGCAAGCCGCCCGTATAGTCATAAAGGCGCAAGATGGCCCATACCGTTGTTCAGCTAACACCCGCCGAAGCCGTCATCTATCTCATGGTCATGACTTCGGCCTCGGATGGACGCATTTCCGAAACCGAACTCCGGGCGATTGGCCGGGTTGTCCGGTCCTATCCCATGTTCACCGATGCCGATGAAGACGGGCTGGTGCAGACATCCGAAGCGGCTGGCCAGCTCATGTCATCTGACGGGGGCCTGCACAAGGTGATCGATTCAGCCGCGGCGGCCCTGCCGTCCCATCTGAACGAGACTGCCTACGCCGCCGTCGTCGATGTCGTCACCGCGGATGAAAATCTCGACATGACGGAGATCCGCGTGCTCGAGCTGATCCGCGATGCGCTGAAGGTAAGTGATGACGGCGCTGCCGCTATCGAGCATGCCGCACGCGCCCGTCACATGACTCTCGAGGAGATCGAATGACTGATGACAGCCTAAAACTGGGCTGGGTTGAGTGGTGTTCCCTGCCGGTACTGGGGTTACCGGCCCTCAAGGTGAAGGTCGATACCGGGGCGAAAACCTCGGCCCTGCATGCTTTCACCGTCGAGCCATTTGGCCCCGCGAGTAAGCCGAAAGTCCGCTTCGGGATTCATCCTATCCCGGAGAAACCTGAAATCGAAGTCTATTGCTCTGCCGATGTGGTCGACCGCCGTGAAGTGACAAGCTCCAATGGCGAGACCGAGATGCGCTATGTCATCGAGACGCTGATCCAGATGGGCGATCATGAATGGCCGATCCAGATCACGCTCTCTGACCGTGAGGGGATGAGCTATCACATGCTGCTCGGGCGTCAGGCGCTCTCGGCATATCCAGGTGATGGCGAGCCGCAAGTCTTGCCCTCGATGAGCTATCAGCAGCCGAGCCTCGATTACGACGTCTACGACAAGATCACGAAGAAGCCGCCGACCAAGCGCTCCTTACGCATTGGTGTGCTGACTCGCGAGCCGAAATCCTATTCGACGAAACGGCTGGTCGAGGCGGCAGAAGCGCGCGAGCATGTCGTCGAGCTGATCGACACGCGGCGCTGCTATATGCTGATCAATGCGGGCAAGCCGGAGGTCCATTATGATGGCCGCGCTCTGCCGATCTATGATGCGATCATCCCGCGTATCGGCGCCTCGATTACCAATTACGGCACGGCCGTCACGCGCCAGTTCGAGGCCATGGGCTGTTACTGCGTTAATGGCAGCCACGCCATCGCGGTCAGCCGGGATAAGCTCTATGCGCATCAATTGCTGGCGCGCGAAGGGATCGGCATGCCGACCACGGCCTTTGCGTCGAGCCCGCAGGACAATAAGAGCCTGATCGATCTGATGGGCTCACCGCCGATCATCGTGAAGCTGCTTGAATCAAGCCAAGGCAAGGGCGTGGTCCTCGCTGATACGAAGAAGGCGGCTGAGTCAGTTGTCGGGGCCTTCCGTGGGCTGAAGGCGGATTTCCTCGTTCAGCAATTCGTCAAGGAAGCGGGCGGCGAAGACATTCGCTGCCTCGTCATTGGCGGCAAGGTTGTCGCGGCGATCAAGCGGACTGCCGCCCCCGGCGACTTCCGCTCGAACCTGCATCAGGGCGGCTCGGCGTCGGTCGTCAGGATCACGAAAGAAGAGCGTGAAACCGCGCTCGCTGCCGCCAAGGTGCTGAATCTCGGCATGGCGGGTGTGGACCTGTTGCGGTCGAATGACGGCCCCAAAGTGCTGGAAGTCAATTCGAGCCCCGGCCTTGAGGGCGTTGAGACCGCATCCGGCAAGGACATTGCGGGGCTCGTCATTGAAGCGATCGAGAAGCGCGTCTCGAGCTATGTCCGCCGCCGCCGGCGGGCAAGAGCCGCATGAGCCCGTTCCGGGAGGGATATCTCTACCGGCTGTGCTGTCCGGCACAGTGGGACGGGTTACGCAAATGCGAACATGTTCCGTATAGCCCGGATGATGCGCATGACGGCTTCTTTCACATGTCGACCCCGGTGCAGGTGCTGGAGACGGCGGCAAAGCATTATGCCATGCATCCAAAGCTTGTCGCCATCGGATGCCCCGACAGCGCCCCCGGTGAGCTTCTCAAATGGGAGCCTTCACGCGGCGGGGCGCTCTTTCCGCATGTTTACGGCGATGTCCTGACCGAATGGTTTGACCACCTCGTCCCCCTGATCAAACAGGCTGATGGCTACGTGCCGGTTCCGGGAGCAGAAGAAAATATATGAGCATCTGGCGGCTCGGCACGCGTGCCTTTCATGCCTTTGATCCCGAAACGGCTCACAATCTGACGATCCGCGCCTTGAAGGCGGGGGTTGGCCCCCAGCGCAAGGGGGATCTGTTCCCGGCGCTTGAGACCAAGGTTGCGGGCCTCACCTTCCCCAATCCGCTGGGGCTGGCGGCCGGTTTCGACAAAAATGCCGCGGTGCCGGATGCCTGCCTGAATATGGGGTTCGGCTTTGTCGAGGTCGGCGCCGTCACGCCGCGGCCGCAGGCCGGCAATGACAAACCGCGGGTCTTCCGTCTCTCTCGCGATCAGGCGGTGATCAACCGCTATGGTTTTAACAATGACGGGCTCGAAGCCATTGCCGCGCGGCTGTCTGCCCGTTCGGGCCGGGGGATTGTCGGGATTAATCTGGGGGCGAACAAGGATTCGACCGACCGTGTCGGCGATTATGTGACCTGCGCCGCGCGGCTCGCGCCGCTTGTCTCTTTCTGTACAGTGAATGTTTCCTCCCCCAATACGCCGGGCCTGCGCGCGCTTCAGGAAAAAGATGTCCTGATGTCGCTTCTCAAGAATGTCCGTATGGCGATGACGGGGAATGCCAAGCTCTTCCTCAAGATTGCGCCGGATCTCGGCGATGAGGATCGTGCCGACCTTGTCGAACTGGCCAAGGCCGCGCCGATTGATGCGCTGGTGATCTCCAACACGACCATTGGCGAACGGGACCGGCTGGCTCATGATCCCGACCAAAAAGGCGGGCTCTCTGGCCGTCCGCTTTTCCCGCTCTCAACCGCGCGGCTGAAGGAATTCGCAGGCGCCCTTAGCGGAGCCGTCCCGCTGATCGGAGTGGGCGGGATTTCCGGTGCGCAGGACGCTTATGAGAAAATCCTCGGCGGCGCCTCGCTCGTCCAGCTCTATACCGCGCTCGTCTATAAGGGCCCGGATCTCGTCATCGATATCCTAGAGGGCCTGTCTGAACGTTTGTCAGCGGACGGTTTTCAGGACGTCGCGGATGCGGTTGGCAAGGGGCTCTAAGGCCTGCCTGCTGACTGTTAGATGGTTATCGACTTTCGATAAGATCATGCTAAGCATGACCCCCTGAGGGAAAGGGACTCGTCATGCTTCATCTTCTGATCGCCTCACTCGCTGTGTTCATGGCCAGCCCGCCGGAAGTGGCCGAGATCAGCCCTCCCAAAGAGATCATTGCCGAACGGATCAGCGGCCTGCTGGAAGAGCGCCCTGACCTGAAGGGCGTCTCCGTCACCGTCCGGCAGGAGGACCGGACAATGGCGATCAGCAAGGGGCAGGCCGCGCCTGACGGCACGCAGCTGACGGCCGAAACGCCCATTCGGATTGCAAGCGTTGCCAAGACCTTCACGGCGGCAACGGTGCTGCGGCTTTACGAACAGGGTATGGTTGATCTCGACACGCCGATCCGTGAGCTGATCGATGATCGTTATGACACCCTCCTGAGTGGAGACGGATATGACACTTCCATCATCACGGTGAGGCATTTGCTGATGCATGTCTCCGGCATGCCGGATGCTGCGGATCGCGCATATATCGATCTGGTTCTCGCTGATACATCGCAGCAATGGACACGAGATGAACAGCTGCAACTGCTTGTCGACAATCACGATCCGATTGGTCCGCCGAATACTGAGTTTCGCTATTCGGATACCGGATATGTCCTTCTCGGCCATATTATCGAGCGCCTGACCGGTGATGCGTTGGGAATTGCAGTTCGGCGTGAGCTTAAATTCGATGAGATTGGCCTGACCTCAACATGGTGGGAGCAGACAGAGATGCCCCCTGCAACGGCCCTTCCTCGGGGGCACCAATATCTGGGTGAGCAGGATACGCATGACTGGAACGGCTCGATGGATCTTTATGGCGGCGGCGGGCTCATCTCGACGACCACGGATCTTTCCCGATTCATGCAGGTGTTATTCAACGGCGAGATTTATGATGACCCAGAGACGCTCGAACTCATGACGACGGCGCCCGGTCATCCGTTTCCGGATAACTATCGGATCGGTCTTTTCCCGCGCGACATCAATGGCGTGCAGGCCTATTCCCATGGCGGGTTCTGGGGGGTTGAGATCATGGCCTCGCCGGCGATAGATTTTTATGCAGCAGGTGTGTCGATGGAGCAGTCCGGTTATCGCGCCATGGTCGCAATCCTTCGGGATGCTCTGGGCGCGATGGCGGAATAATTGAGTCTTATCGTTGGTGCTGCTCAGGCGACACGCTTGCCCGACTCTATACTGCACTCGCTTATATAAGGGCCGGGACCTCGTGGTCGATATCCTTGAAGCTTGTCAGAACATTTATCAGTGGACGGTCTTCAGGAGGTCGTAGGGCGCGGTTGGCAAGAGGCTGTGAAAAAAGTTTGATGAACGACAAATCATTCAGCTGATTTTTTCCAGCCTTTCCCAAAAATCGATCGGGGGAACACTTTCGATCATTCCTGCGACCATTTCCACAAATCCGGCATTGAAATAGTTTTTGCACAACTCCCAAAGTTCGCGGCCACGCTCTGTACCAAGAACAAAATAAATTACGCCGCGATAGCTCTCCCAGGTTTCCTTGTCCAGCGCGCCGTTTCTATATTGTAGCCATTCGTGCTCGCGTGCGCGCATCTGCCCGATCATCCAGAAAATCAGCTTGGTCTTCTCTTCTTTTGTAGGTGTTTCCGGCTGGGAAAAGATGCGTCCGAGTTCCGGAAATTCCAGGTACTTATAGACACCTGTCTGATCATTGGTCAGCTGAGCTTGTCGAGATTCCGAGCGCAGCTGTTGTGCCCCCTGCCTTACTTGAATCGTCAAATAGATGAGAGTGACAGCGACCACGACGACCCCGATGATCTGGGCCAGATAGGCGATATCTTCGAGGGTCAGGGTCATAACGCTAATGCTCCGGCAGGTCTGGCCATAGTAGTTCTTACTCGTCTTGCAATTTGAGTAATTGGTGGACCAGATCACAATTCATTCTGACCGGCTAGATGACGGCGTATGGCTCCGATTGAAGCCCCCCCTTCATCGGCGCGCGCCGGGGTGCTAGTGGGCGCACCGCGAGACGCATTTTGAGGAATGGTGGATCAGGCGATGACGTACTCCCTTCTTTCCGTTGCCATGGCGGCGATGTCTTCGGTTCTGTCGGCGGGGTCAGCGCCCGGCGATACTTGCGAGAGCTGGGCGATGACCGGCGATATCCGCACCGCGCCGGGCGAAGCCGCCGAAGCGGTCCTTATCTCCGGCGAGCGCGTGACGGCTGTCGGGGATGCGTCACTGGCCGATGCGCTGCCCGCCGAATGTGTTGTCGCGCTGCCCGAAGGCGCGGTTGCGCTGCCCGGCCTGCATGATGGTCACGCCCACCTTCTCGGTGTGGGCCTGCGGGAGATGACCCTCAATCTTGAAGGAACGACCTCGATTGCAGAGCTGCAGACCCGGATCAAATCGGCAGCGGCAGAACTCGACAAATGCGAGACGCTCTATGGTCGCGGCTGGATTGAAACCGGCTGGCCCGAAGGGCGCATGCCGACGGCTGCAGATCTCGACAAGGTCGTCAAAGACCGCCCCGTCATTCTGGTGAGGGCGGACGGTCATGCCATGGTTGTTAACACGATGGCGCTGAAGAGAGCCGGGATTACGAAGGACACGGCCGATCCTGAAGGCGGGCGCGTTGAACGCGACGAGAAGGGCAAGGCGACAGGCCTTCTGATCGATATGGCTATGCCGCTTGTTGATGATCTTCTGCCCAAGCTTGATGAGGATCGCCGCCGCGAGGGGTTGAAAGTCGGCGCCGAGAAGATGGCCTCGCTCGGTTGGACCGGCGTTCACAACATGTCGGTCAATCCGGAAGATGTCGTGATCCTCAAGGAGATGTCAGCGGCGGGCGAGCTGCCGGTACGCGTCTTCAACTATCTCGTACCCGGGGCGCTTGATCAGGTGATCGAGCAGGGGACGGGGTGCACGGATGATGACATGGTGTGCACGAACGGCATCAAATTCTATGTCGATGGCGCACTTGGCTCGCGCGGGGCGCTGCTCTTTCATGATTATGCCGACCAGCCCGGCAAGCGCGGCCTGCAATTGATGCAGAAAGAAGATGCGGTCGAGGCCTTCCAGAAAGCCTATGAGAACAAGGTCCAGGTCACGACCCATGCGATTGGTGACAAGGGTAATTTCCTCGTCCTTGACTGGTATAAACGCGTGCTGGGAGAGTTGGACGCGACAGAGCGCAAAGCGCCACGCTGGCGGATTGAACATGCGCAGATCGTCCGACCGAACGATATTCCGCGTTTCGCCTTTTACGGCATTACACCGTCCATGCAGCCGAGCCATGCGATTGGCGATCTCTTCTTTGCGCCAGCCCGTCTGGGCGAGCAGCGCCTGCTTGGTGCCTATGCCTGGGGCCGGTTCTTTGAGAATGGCGCTAATGTCGTCGGCGGTTCTGATGCGCCGGTCGAGAAAGGTGATCCACGGATCGAGATTTTTGCTGCCACCAAACGAAAGGCCCTCGACGGCACGCAAGGCGAAAACTGGCACCCCGAAGAGGCGGTGACCGAGGAGCAGGCGATTGCCATGTTCACCACCAATGCCGCCTATGCCGTCTTCAAGGAAGACCGACTGGGGCGCCTTGCCGAAGGGTTCTATGCGGACATTTCGGTTTTCTCGGGCGATCCGTTCGAGACGGATTGGAATGCCACCAACGCCCTGATGACGGTGGTGGGCGGCAAGGTCCGCTAATCCTTGATCTCGGTGAGCAGGGTCTCAAAGCGTTTCTCGACGCTTTCGAGATCCACCGAGGCGAGGAAAGTCGAATAGGCAAGTGCCGAGAGAAGATAGCGCAGATCCCGCACCCAAGGGGGCAGGAATTGCGGCTCACTGATCAAGCCTTCATCAAGCAGCATACGGACGGCATCGATGTCGTTGATGTCGATCTTGCCGACGAACAGCGCGCGGATCAGGTCGGCATCGCCTGTCGTGACTGCGGCACGCAAGAAATTGTGCACCTCAAGCAGGCCGCCTAGATAGACTGAGTCCTTCGTGAAAGGGCCGCCGCCATTGACGAGGCCACCGCGCACGACCCGGCGCGCGCTTTCAAAGGCTTCGAGGGGCGCATCCTTTGGGTTCCGTTCACGGAAGAACTGATAGAGCTCAATAAAGTCGGCGCCCTCGGTCGACATCTCAATGCCGATCACCCGGTCGGCGAGCCGTTTGAACCGGCGCGGATCAAGCGATCCGGTAATGAACTCGGCAAAGACGGCAAGCCCTTCCTGCGTGCGTGCATTGCCCGGATGGCTTTCGGCGAGCAGGGGGAAGCGGTTCTGTGACCGACCGTTATAGCCGGTCGCAATGTGGATCAGCGCTTCATGATGGAGGAGCTGGTCGACATCGAGATCTGAGAAACTCGCATCGGCGCGCAGCTTGATATAGTCGCTGCCGGCGGCGGCCTTGGCGGAGACATTCGTTGTGACTTCAAGGCGCGGTGCCCGGTCCCCGAAATGCTCCGGCAGCTCTTTTTCCATCCGGGAACGGACGTCTTCGGCCGTCAGGACTTCGGGCGGTTCCAGCAGCATACTGCCTTCATCGAATTCGGAGAGGACAGTGTCGAGCCGGTGGGCAAGGTCGAGCGCCGTCACCTTGCCATCGGCAATCGCCGCCGTGGGCGAGCCGTAAAGTGCGACCGAATGGCCGTAAAAGGCGCTGGTCCCGACGCAGGTGAGCAGCGCGGCGGTCTCCTCGACCGTGTCGATCATCCGGTCGAGCCAGGCATGAACCGGGGTCGAACCGTCGACCAGATGCTCTGCATCATGCAGCAGCTCAAGCGAAGGGCTCGGATCGATAATGTCATATTCAGGGGTTGGGGGCTCTTTCTCGCCGCTGGCAAAGAATTTGTCGGCAAGGTCGCGGTCCCAGCTCAGCGTGCGCAAGACAGGCAGGCGCTCCTCCGCGGCGAGAATGAGCGCAGCTGCGTGTTGCAGCCTTTCGAGTTCTGCTTCTGAAAATGCCGACATGAAACCCTTCTGAATCAACCGGCTCCATGGCCGCAGTCGCAACCTTCTTACAACAGATTCCGCACTGCGTCATATTCGCTGGCGCCTGCCCTCGCCTTGGCGGGAACGCCGGGGCATAGTGCACATTATATATGAGGGGCGAGCGGCGTGGCCGCGAAAGGGTTTGATCTGTTGAAATGGTTGTGGCGCATATCGGCCGGACTGGTCCTGCTGCTGATCGTGGCGGCGGGGGCGGCCTATATCTGGCGCCTGCCGCTGGCCGGCTGGATCGCTGAGGGCCAGCTTGAAAAGCTTGGGCTGGAAGATCCGGACGTCACCGTCACGACACTGACCATGAAAAAGGCGGCCTTCACACTGGAGGCGCCGCAGCTCTCGGGCGAAGCCTCGGTCGATTACGAATTTGGCGAGCTTTGGCGCGACCGCCGCGTGCGGGACATCGTCGTGCCGCGGCTCGAAGGCACGCTTGTTCTCACCGAAACGGGCGAGGTGAGTGTCGAGGGGCTGTCACTTCCCCAAGGCGATGGCGAGCCGCAGGAGAAAAGCGGCTATCCCTTCCGTTCCCTGACGGTGGCGGAGGCGAATGTCGCGCTGATGACGCCGGAAGGCGAGGGGCGGCTGACCGCCGCCATCGCGGTGGATCCTGAAGAGGGCGGTGAGATCGTGCTGGAGCTGACCGGCGACCGGCTCGGGGTAGAGACGCTGTCCGCGGAAGCGATCAACCTCTCCGCCAATATCGATCTTACATCTGATGGCCCGGCCACGGGCAAAGCCACTCTGCGAGGCGATGTCCTCACAGCACAGACGATTGCCCGTAATCTCGATCTGCAGCTTGATGGCGCGGCGGGAGACTGGCGACCTTTGCTTGCGGGCAAGCTGCCGGACAGCGGGCGTCTATCGCTCAATATCAGCTCGGCCTCAATCGGCGCGGAGACGACGGCCGTGCTGCAAAGCCTTGCTGATGGCGCACCGCCCTTCCAGACCGAACTCGATCTCGTCACCCTGACGGGCTCTGTTGATGCGATGATCGAAGGCGGTGTGATGACCGCCCGGATCGGCGATGCGCCTATTGAAGCCCGCAGTAGTGAAGGCAGCTTCCTCCGCCTTGAAGGAATAGAGGCAGAGCCCCTCCTTGTACTGAGTGAAGACAGTGCGGATGTTGCCGCACGTCTCTCGACAGAGCTGCCGCAATTTGCGGGCGATGTCGTGCTGCTCGCTAAACAGGAGGGAACTGGCCCATGGGAGTTGGCTCTCGCCGGCCATTTGCCGCGCTGGGAGATTGCTGGGCTGACGCTCAATGCGGATGAGGTGGCCGCACAGGGCAGCTATGATCGCGGTGTCCTGACGTTGGAAACACAGCTTGCCGGCCGATTGCAGCAGGCCCGGCTGGGCGCGCTGACCGTCAGTGATGCGCCGATCCGCGCGCAATTGCCCGTGCGGGCCGATTTCAATACCAGCCTCTTCAGCATTCCGGGAACGGAAGACGCTACAGTCGTTGTTGGTGGCGCAAAGCTGCGCTCCACCAATGGCAGTATGAGGGCGACGTTGGGGCCGACGGAACTGATCCCAGAAGCAGGCCGCCCCTTCCTGTCTGCGGCTTTGGGTGAGGCCAACAGCCTTGAAGGCGGCGTCGGTGTGCGGCTCTCGCGGATTTCGGCGCAAGCCGGAGAAACGCAAATCCGGGCGAGCAGCCTGCGCGGCGCGGCTAGCCTTGATTTCGATAATCAGGAGAATATCACTGCCCTGACCATGTCACTGACTGGCGGGAATGGGCAGATCAATAATACGCTCAGCCTCCAGAATATTGTTGCCGACGGACAGGTCCGGGTGCTCAGCGGGGATGCCGAAGGCGAGCTTACCATCAAGGGTGTGACCATCACCGAAGCGCGGGAGGCTCCGCGCGTTGCGTCCATGAAAGTCAGCGGCCCCGTGAAGCTGAAAAGCGGGCGGGTTGGTTTTAATTTGGCTGTAGCCGGCCCCAACGGCACGCCGCTTGGCACAGTCAAAGGTCAGCACACGCTGGAAACGGGCCGGGGGCATGCTGAATTTGACAGCGGGGAGCTGCGTTTCGTGGCCGGCGGACTGCAACCCTCAAA
The DNA here is from genome assembly GCF_003399445.1 of Parvularcula marina. NCBI lineage: Bacteria > Pseudomonadati > Pseudomonadota > Alphaproteobacteria > Parvularculales > Parvularculaceae > Parvularcula > Parvularcula marina. The sequence continues at coordinate 2,289,207 of NZ_QUQO01000001.1, forward strand.
ACTCCTGCCGCCTCTGATCGGGATCATCAGCAAGGCGACGGGAAGCCTGCATGGCTCGGCGGTCGCGGATTGGGGTAATGGCGGACTCAAGACGAGCGCGGTCATCTCTCCCACAAAGCTCAGCTTCTCGGGCCCCGGTATTACGGTCGAGCGGACATCCGAGCTGACGGGTGTGCTGACTTTCTCGAACCTCTTCCCCGTGACGACGGATGGGATGCAGGTCATCGAGGTCGGCTCCATCGATTTCGGCTCGATCGCCCTGCCCAACGGAGAAGTCCGTTTCGAACTGCCGGGTGATGACACGCTGGTCGTTGAGGAAGCGGTCTTCCCGCTTTTTGACGGGCAGATGATCGCCGAAAAGGCCGTGATCGGATTTGATGGTGGCTCGGTGGCAACCTTGCGCGCGGAGGATCTTGATCTCGGCGCGATCCTGTCCTTCCTCAAAGTGAAGGGGCTGACAGGCGCGGGCCGGGTTGAAGGTACACTGCCCATCGTCTTTGACCGCTTTGCCGTCCGTATCGAGAATGGTGTGTTGCGGGCAACCTCACCGGGGGTGATCGAGTTCACCGGTCCGACCGCGGAAGCTGCGGCCCAATCGAACCAGGGCGCGCGCCTTGCCTTTGATGCGCTCGAATTCCTGCGCTTCTCGGAGCTTGAGGCGACGATCAACGGCCGGCTCGACGGCGATCTTGATTTCAAATTCACCTTCAAGGGTGAGAGCGAGGTCGATCTCGATGGAGATGGCGGGGCAGAGAATGTGAATGCGCCTATCATTTTCCGCGCCAATGTCGAAGTGCCGTTGATTTCGCTCATCAATCAGGCGCGGCTGTCGCGCGATACGCGGCTCCAGATCGAGGCGGCGCGAGAACAGCTTGAGAATGAACGCAATGATCCCGAAGAGTAACGGCGTGTCGCGCTTTTTTTTCTGCCGCAATCCTGCCATGTTGGGGCAAGAGATTTGGTGCCCACCAAACGGGAGACCCGCATGACCCGATTTGCCTTTCTGGCCCTTGCGCCGCTGACCATGGCGGCTTGCGCAACCGTGAAGGTTGAGGCCCCCGACAAGCCCATTGAGATCAACCTCAACGTCAAGATCGAACAGGAAGTTCGTGTGAAACTTGATCGTGAGGTCGAGGATCTGATTTCGTCCAACCCGGATATTTTCTGAGCAAGGAGCCGCATCATGACATTGAAAGCGCTCGCCGCCGCCCTCACCCTGACGCTGTTTACCGGCGTCGCCCATTCTGCCCCGCCGATCATCGAGGAGGCGAAAGCCGCCTGTGTCGTCGGTGAACGGATTGATGGCTATCTCGGCATTATCGACGAAAGTGCCGCCAGTGATACGCTTCGCCGCGAAGTGCGGGACATCAATCAAAAGCGGAAAGACGCCTATCAGCAATTGGCCAGCGCCAATGGCGTGCCGGTGGCTGCCGCTGCCAAGGTGACCGCTGAAAAGCTGATCAATGGCGCGCCGTCCGGCCATTGTGTTCAGGACGCGTCCGGCCAGTGGGTGAAGAAACCCTGATCAGACGATCCGTCTGGGAATTAATGATTCTGCGCTATGTGCGCAGGTATGTGGCTACGCAGCCGGTATTGGCGGCGTGAACCCTTTGACGTTGAGCCATGCTCAGTCGGCATCTCGGGGCGGATTATTTCTGCGCGGGCGTCTGACATTTTTTGCCTTATGAGGATCGGGTTCATGACCGGCGGTGAGCAGAGCTCGCCCCGGCCGGAACCCCATAGCCGCAACTGGCCATAGCCGAAGAGCCATCCCCAAAATCCTTGTTCGATCGTCACTTCATCAAGCGAGGTGAGCGGGATTTCATGGGTCTCGCGGGAGAAGAAGCCGACCTTGTAGATGATCTTGCGGTCGGTCAGGCCGAACTCTGTTGTATGCAACCAGATCTGCATTCGGACGAAAATGACGATGCCAATAATGAGGATGCCGAGAAAGATCAGCGCCAGCCAGGAGATGACATGATAGGGCCAGGCGATATCCGCCTCATGCAGGATATTCTCGCCCTCGGCTTGGCTTTTCTGGATATATGTCGGCATGATTGTTTGACCTCGATGGGGTAAACGGATGGCCTGCCGCAAGGTTCCCTCAGGTTCGCCGCCAGGGGATGAGCCAACGCTGGCCGTCGCTCTCACCCGTCAGCGGTGTGATGCCGTAAGCTGTTTGCAGGGTGTCTTCGCACAACACCTCTGCGGGCGGACCGTCCGCAATGATCCGCCCCCGATGCATTACGATGACTTGATCGAGATAGCGTGAGGCAAGGTTAAGATCATGCAGGACGACAAGGATGCCCTTGCCGCTTTTGGCCTCGGCGGAAAGAAGGTCTATGACCTCAAGCTGGCGGGCCGGGTCGAGCGCGGCGGTTGGCTCATCTGCGAAAAGGTAAGGCGTGCGGGCGGCGAGCGCCCGGCCCAGCAGGACCAATGCCCGCTCCCCGCCTGACAGGGACGTCGCGGCGCGTTCGGCAATCGCAGAGAGCCCCAGCCTGCCGATCGTATCCTCGACAATGGCGCGGTCTTCTGCAGACGGACGGCCGAACCGACCTTGAAAGGGAAAGCGACCAAGCCCGACAACATCCCTGACCGTCAGGGACCAGTCGACTTGCTGGCCTTGTGGCAAATAAGCGAGGCGATGGGCTAACTGGCGTGGGGTAAGGCTTGCCGTCGTAATGTCGTCAAGGCGGACCTCGCCTTTTGCATCAGGGAGAAGCCCTGCTATCGCGCGCATCAGGGTCGATTTACCGGCTCCATTCGCGCCGATCAGGCCGGTGAGGTTGCCGGGCTCAACGGTGAGAGAGGCGTCCTCGACGATATGGCATTCACCAAGCGGGACGCTCAGCTTTCGGACAATCAGGCTCATGAGGCGCTGCTCCTCGTCTTAAGGACCAGCCAGAGGAAGAAAGGCGCGCCGATCAGTGCGGTCACAACGCCGAGCTTCAATTCCGTGCCGGGTGTGATCAGCCGCACGAGGATGTCCGCGAGTAAAAGGAGAAGCGCCCCGCCCAGCGCACTGACAGGCAGGAGGCGCGAAGGCCGGTGCCCGACGAGCGGGCGGAGAAGGTGCGGGACGATCAGGCCGATAAAGCCGATGACACCGCTGACGGCGGTCGCGGCGCCGACGCAGAGGGCCGTGCCGCTAATGATCAGGATACGGGTACGGCGTAAGTCCGCGCCCATGCTCTGCGCAGTTTCCTCGCCGAGGGTGAGGGCATCAAGTGCAGGCGCGGCAAGGAGCAGCATGACCCACCCGGCGACAATGAAGGGTGCGGCGAGCGTCACATGAACCATGCTGCGATCCGTCAGGGAGCCGAGCATCCAGGTGACGATCTCATAGGCGGCAAAGGGATTGGGGGAGAGATTGAGAGCAAGCGCGGTCAGCGCGCCAGTCAGGCTGGTGAGCGCTACGCCCGCAAGGATCAGTGTCAGGATCGATTGTCGGCCCGCAAGAACATGCAGGAGCAAGGCGGCGAGCAGCGCGCCGATGATCGCCAGCAGTGGCAGGGCCAGCGCGAAGGCTGCTGACAGGCCGAAATAGAGTGCGATCACGGCGCCGAGGCTGGCGGCGCCCGAGACACCGATAATGCCAGGCTCGGCCAGCGGGTTGCGCAAAAGCCCTTGAAGCGCCGCGCCAGAGAGCCCGAGCGAGCCGCCGATCAGGACCGCAAGCAGCATCCTAGGCAGGCGGATCTCCCGCATGATCAGGATCGCCGTGTCCGCTTCCCCGCCGGTCAGCTTGCCGAAAAGGCTCCCCAGCCCAGCGGCCGCAGGCCCAATCATCAGGGAGGCGAAGGTAGCAATCAGAATGCAGATGAAAAGACCGCCGCAGAGCAGCGTATAGGGAAGAGGCTTCACGGTGCGGCCTCTATCAGAAGCTCGACCGCTTCGACCGTCTTCGGTGTGCCGCAGGCGGTCAAATAGCCGGGGATCTTCACTTCCCTTGCTTGCGTCAGAAGATTCCCCAGCGCAGGGTGTTTAAGAGCTTCGCTGGCGAGGGCCGGGGCATCGGCGCGGGCATCTCCCAGATCAATGACATCGGGCTGCACGGTCAGGAGGGTCTCAAGATTGACCCGGCGGCTGCCGAAAAATCCCAGCTCATCTCCCAATGTTCTGTATCCTGCGCGCGCCGCAATGTCGGAGGTCAGCGTGCCGCTGCCGGTGCTCCAGCCATTCGCGTCATAGGTTGCAAAAAGGGGGCTCTCATCATTCGGGGCCTCCGGAGGTGTGGCAAGCCGGGCTTCCATCCGGGCGATGATCTCTTCTGCCTTTTCTTCCTCGCTGATGGCGGCGCCGAGCGTCCGAAGGTTTGTGGCAATATCCTCAATGGAATTGGCCGGGGTGAAGTCCACCACCTGATAGCCGAGCCGGGTGAGGATAGAGACCGTCTCGCGCGTCGAGAATGTCCCGGCGAGGACAAGGTCAGGCTCAAGCCCGATCACTTCCTCGGCGCTGCCCCGCACCGTGCGCAGGCCTTTGGCCTCTGCCGCATAGGCGGCCATTCTGGGATCGACCGCCCAATAGCTGACACCGGCGATCCGCTCGCGGTCCGCCAATTCGATTAGCAGCTGGTCGGTGCAGAGATTGAGCGAGACGATGCGCTGCGGCGGGGATGCCTCGACTGAAGGGGCCAGAAAAATGTAGAGGATCGCAAGCCAGCTCATCCTTGCGGGCTAGACGGTCTCTTGCGCCGGGGAAAGTGGCCTCAACCGCCGATTCCGCTTGACCTCTCCTGGTTTTCCCCCTAGCTGCCCGCTTCTTGAAACCGGGGCACCAAGATCCCGGGGTGAAAAAGGCATGGCCGGCACACCGGCGAAGCGAAAGGCAAAGATATGTACGCAGTCGTGAAGACTGGCGGGAAGCAGTTCCGCGTTTCCGCAGATGATGTCATCAAAGTCGAGAAGCTGGTGGGCGACGCCGGCGATATCGTCACCCTCGAAGACGTGCTGATGGTGGGCGGCAATGGCTCGACCGAAATCGGTGCGCCGAAGGTCGATGGCGCCTCTGTTTCTGCAGAAATCCTCGAGCAGGGCCGCGACAAGAAGATCACCGTCTTCAAAAAGCGCCGCCGCCAGAACTATCGCCGCAAAAAAGGCCATCGCCAGCCGATGACCGTGCTGAAAGTCCGCGAAATCCTGACGGGTGGCGCGAAATCGAGCGCGAAGGCTGCGGCCAAACCGGCTGCGAAAAAAGAGGCCCCCAAGGCCGAAGCCAAAGAAGCCCCGAAGGCCGATATCGTCGATGATGTCGCGCTGATCGGCGGCGTTGGCCCGAAATTGAAAGAAAAACTTGAGACTGTCGGGATTACGTCTCTTGCGCCGCTGGCGGAGATGTCCGACGAGACCAAGGCAAAACTCGAGGAAATCGGCTGCGCAGGCCGCGCTGAATCCGATGAGTGGCAGGAACAGGCTAAAGAATTGCTGGCTGGCAAACCGCCACGGGCGAAAGTTGACCAGGCAGCCGCGAAGAAGGACGACTAAGCATGGCACATAAAAAAGCAGGCGGCTCGTCACGTAACGGCCGCGACTCCGCGGGTCGGCGCCTTGGCGTCAAGAAATATGGCGGCGAGCTCGTCATTCCCGGCAACATCATCGTGCGTCAGCGCGGCACCAAGTTCTTCGCTGGCGACAATGTCGGCATGGGCAAGGACCACACGCTGTTCGCCAAGGTCGAAGGTCACGTGACCTTCCGCACCACCAAGGAAGACCGCAAAGTCGTTTCGGTCGCCCCGGCTGAGGCTGCGGAGTAAGACAGGGTTCTCGCAAAGACCTGACCTTGAATTGAGGAGGGGCCTTCGCGGGCCCCTTTTTCTTTGGAGGTCGAAAAGACGGACATGCCTCACTCATTACGGACCGAAAGGCTGCTCTTGCGCCCCGCGATATTGCGGGACGCGAAGGGATTGTCTGCGGCTTTGGGGCATGAGGTTCTCACTCGGCAAACAGGGACACTCCCCTTCCCGCTGACCGAAGATAAGATGCGCGAAAAACTGCGCGGCATGATCGCTCGGCAAGGCGAGTCTGAATTCGGGTTCGTGATGATGTTCTGTAGTGAGATGATCGGACATTTGGGACTTGGCCGCAGATCATCAGGAGATTGGGACGTCGCTTACGCCATCACCCCGGCATTCTGGGGGCGGGGGCTGGGCACGGAGGCTGTTCAGGCAGTCTGCCGGTTTGGCTTTCAGGTTCTCAATCTTCGTGCCATTCAGGCAGATGTCTTTCACGACAATGCGGCCTCGATGCGTATTCTGAATAAGTGTGGCTTCAGACAGAGCTCGGGACGGGCAGAGGCACACTGCCTGACACGCGGGATGAACGTGCCTGTTGTAAATTTCGAATTGGTTCGGGAAGGTTTCTTGAAAGATGCCGCATAGCCTCCGTACACAAAGGCTGCTCCTGCGCCCCGCGACGTTGCGGGATGCGAAGGGGCTTGCGCGGGCGTTCAATGATTTCGACCTGACGCGCGCGACCAAGACCTGGCCGTACCCTGTCACCGAAGAACATGCGCGCTTCCGCATCCGCCACTGGCAAAAGGTTCAGGGCAAGGACGAGTTTGGCTTTCTCGCTTTTTTTGAGGGGCGGGTCGTCGGCTCGCTCGGTTTCTCCCATCGGTCGGGGGATGTCTGGTCGCTTGGCTATGGCATCGCGCGCGAATGCTGGGGGCAGGGCATGATGAGCGAAGCGGTCGGCGCGTTCTGCGCCTTCGGGTTCAAGACGCTGCGCTTCGGCACGATCGAAGCGGATGTCTTCAAGGATAATGCGGGCTCGATCAAAGTTCTGGAGAAAACCGGCTTTGAGATGATCGGTGATATCGGTCCGGGCTGGTCAACCACATTGCAGGGCAATTTCCCCCGTTGGGGATACAGGCTCACCCGCGAAAGGCTGAACTGACATGCCGCACAGTATACGAACGGAAAGGTTGCTCATCCGTCCTGTCACCCTGCGGGATGCGAAAGAGTACTGGCTGACCCATAACCATCCCGATTTTGCCCGCATGACAGGCAGTTGGGCCTATCCTTTCACGCAAGGCGAAGTCTGCCGCCGGATTCGCGAGGCGATGCTGGCGGGCGAAGGCGAGAAGCGGTGGCTGGCATTCATCGAAGGCACGCGGCTGGCTGGAACTGGTGTGCTTTTTGACTGGCAGCCGGGCTCGGTCGAGATTGGCTATGATGTCAGCCGGGGATGTGAAGGCCGGGGGCTTGCCAGCGAAGGCGCGCGCGCCCTTTGCCAACTTGCCTTCGGGCAGTATCGCGTCGGGGTGATCCGTGCACGGGTCAGTGTCGATAATCCCGCTTCGGCCCGTATTCTGTGCAAGCTGGGATTTGAGCAGATCGGCCCCGCCGAAATGGGGTGGTCGGCGCATTACGGCAGGCACACGCCGCTCTATCATTACCGCCTCATCCGTGAGAGGTTCCGGCCATGAAATTTCTTGATCGCGCAAAAATTTATATCCAGTCAGGTGGCGGCGGAAATGGCTGTTTGTCATTCCGGCGGGAGAAATATGTCGAATTTGGCGGTCCCGATGGAGGGGATGGCGGCGATGGCGGGCATGTCTTCGCCGAGGCTGTCGATAACCTCAATACACTGATCGATTACCGCTATCAGCAGCATTTCAAGGCTGAGCGCGGCCATAATGGCTCGGGCCGCAACCGGACCGGCGCGGATGGCGCGGACATCACGATCCCTGTGCCGACCGGCACCGTGATCTATGAGGAAGACGAAGAGACGGTGATTGCCGATCTCGATGTCTCCGGAAAACGTGTGCTGCTCGCCAAGGGCGGTAATGGCGGCTGGGGCAATGCACGCTTCAAATCCTCGACGAACCAGGCGCCCCGCAAAGCCAATCCCGGCCAGTTACCGGAAGAACGCACGATCTGGCTCAAGCTCAAGCTGATTGCCGATATCGGGCTTCTCGGCCTGCCCAATGCAGGCAAGTCGACATTCCTTGCGGCTGTTTCGGCGGCAAAGCCGAAGATCGCCGATTATCCGTTCACGACGCTTCATCCCCAGCTTGGGGTGGTCCGGGTCGGCCTAGGCCGCAGCTTCACGCTGGCAGATATTCCGGGCCTGATCGAAGGCGCGCATGAGGGCGCGGGGATCGGTGACCGTTTCCTTGGCCATGTCGAACGCTGCGCCGCGCTTCTGCACCTCGTCGATGGCACGCAAAGTGATGTTGCAGGCGCCTATACGACGATCCGGCATGAGCTGGAGATGTATTCGGAAGATCTTGCCGCGCGGCCCGAAATCGTTGCGCTCAACAAGATCGATGCCATTGATGATGAGGAAATGGCCGAGAAGCAGTCCGCCCTCGAGATAGTTGCGGGCAAAGTGCACCTTCTTTCCGGCGTCACCGGGCAGGGCGTTCAGCCGCTCCTCCATCAATTGATGGATCTGACGGCCAAACGCCGCGGCGAAGAGATCAGTGAGGCGGCGGCGTCCGAGCTCCCTGAAGAAGATGATGGCTGGACGCCGTAATCGCTCAATCTACGGAATAAAGCCCCCGGAGTCGGGCTTTATGCCAAACGGAGTATTGGGCGAGACGATGAGAGCGGGCAGGGGGCTGAGGGGCATGCTCCCACCGTCTCGCCGGAAGTGAAGGCCCGGAGTGAGCCTTCACTCATCACGCAGCGAGCTGTGAGGCGGCCCGCCGCGATTTCCTCCATCCGTAATCGGTATATCCCTTGGCGTCGGTAATGGCCTCGGCCTGCTGCTCGGCCTCATGCGCATTCACGATGCGAAGCGCCGCGATCATGAAGGCGTCATGCTCGCTGGTCGCCCAGCCGAAACCGGCGCTGCCGCGGCTCTGCTCATCGACGAGCACGATATGGGACTGCGCCCGTGCGCCGAATTCATTGCGCGTCGCATAGATCTTCGCGCAGCGCAGCGTGTAGCGGCGCCCGGTGATCTTGCTCAGCGCATTGATCAGCGCGTGAAGCGGCGTCTGGCCTTCGCCCTTGGCGCGGGCGGTCATGCCGTCCCGGTCTTTGAGCGAGACGAGCGAGGTCGACACCCCGTCCATGCCGTGCACGTGGAAGAAGTCGAGCTGGTAGCGCCAGTCCATACTGGCAGGCTCTAATCCTGGATCTTCGTCGGGTCTCTCATCATTGGGCGGCATCTTCAGGGTTCTCCATAACAAAAAACCCCGTCTCGGCTGAGGCGGGGTCGATCTTCACTCCGGGTATTGGAAAGTGCTCTAGATCAACCTCGCCTTGTGACCAAAAATCGTCTGAATAAGGCGTACGACGACGGCGGCGCAGGAAAGCGCAAGCCATTTCATCGAGGACGCCATTTTGGTCATTGGGTCGAGTTTCTCCTAAGCCTCGACAGAAAACGCCAAAAATGGCGCTGCCGTCAACAGGAAATTTTCTCCGCTCTTAAGGAGGGGAGCTGAAGAGAGGCTCGTTAGACCGTTTCCGGGCTGAACTGTCCGGCCTTGCGGTAGCGGTAGAGATAGGTCGGCAGGATCGCTTCCATGGTTTCCGGGCGGATACCGAAATCCTCGATCGTGCCGTCCGCATCGCCCGCTTCGCCAACGACATTGTCGTATTTCAGCAGTTTGACCTGATCAGGCGTGATGGGCGCATCAAAGAAAGGCGTCCAGCCAGAGGGCCGCGCGAGCTGGGCCATCAGGCCCGCCATGCCAAAGGGCAGGGGCGCAAGGATCCGTTTGCGGCCGATGGTCTTCAGCATAAGCTGCATCAGCTCCTTGAAGCTCATGACTTCCGGGCCGCCAAGCTCATAGGTTTTGCCTTTATACTGATCATCTGAAAGCGCGATGGCGACCGCATCGGCGACATCATCGACATAGACCGGCTGAAAGCGGGTCTTGCCGCCACCGATCAGCGGCAGGGCTGGCGCAAGCTGTGCCATAGAGGAAAAGCGGTTGAAGAATTCATCCTGCGGACCAAAAATGATCGAAGGGCGGAGGATCACGGCGTTTGGCGCATATTCGCGGAAGGCTTCCTCGCCTTCGGCTTTCGAGCGGGCATAATCGCTTTCGCTGTTCGCATTCGCGCCGATAGCGGAGATATGCACGATGCGGGTGATTCCGGCCTTGGTCGCCATCTCGGCGACATTACGGGCGCCGGCGGCGTGAACAGCGTCGAATTTGTTGCGGCCCTGATTGGCAAGGATGCCGGTCAGGTTGACGACGGCGCTCGCGCCATCAAGGGCAGCTGAGATCGAGGGCCGGTAGCGGACATTGGCCTGCACGATGTCGACCTGGCCCAGCTTGCCCAGCGGGCGAAGGTAATTGGCATTCGCCGGACGGCGTACCGCGGCGCGGACGCGCCAGCCCCGGCTTGCCAGCTCCCGCACCACATGCCGGCCCACAAACCCTGAGGCGCCAAAGACGGTGACGATATTCGCAGGCATGGGAGGTCCTTTCCCGGTCGGGCACAGAAAACGTTTCACGGGGAGATAGACAAAGCCGAGCGACTTGGGTAGGGGGCAGATGCGCGCGGGGTTTCATGGCTTTTCCTTGCGCGGCAGGCCTTCAATGTGCAGACGCTCATCTCCCATGCCCACCCTCACTTTTCATGACGCCGCTCTTCATGGCGGGGCGCTGTTCGGCCCCGGCTTTACAGGTGCGGGCTGGGCCGCAGGCCAAGCGCTCACGGGCACGCTGACTGTGCCGTTCAGTGAGGTCGGGCCGAGCCTTTTCGAGGATATCGCTGCATTTTGCGCGGAAATCCCCGAAGGCGGGGCGGTTGGCGGCTATATTGGGTATGAGGCGGCGGCTAGCCTGATGCCGGAGCTGGGACTGCCCGAAGGCCCTGACGGCCTGCCGGTCGTGCATCTTGTCCGCTATGGGCAGATGAGGCCGTTCGAGCCTGCGCCCGATGCGGCGGCAGCGGATGTGCCGGACCTCACTTCACTGACATCGCCTGATGCGCAGGATTTTGTGCCCAAAGTGCAGGCGGTCATCGACGAAGTGCTGCGCGGGGAGATCTTTCAGGCAAATATCTCGAGGCGTTTGTCGGCGACACTTCCGGCATCTGAGGGTCTTGGTGCCCGGTTTTTCTCGCGGATGATGGCGCGGGGGGCGGCGCCCTATGCAGCCTATCTTCCCTGTCCGGGTGGCGCGGTGCTCAGCAATTCGCCCGAGCTGTTCCTTGAAATCAGTGATGGCCATATCGCTGCCGAGCCGGTCAAGGGGACAGCCCCGCGATCTGGCGATCCGATTACGGATAAATCTCATGCGGATGCTCTGCTCGCCAGTGAAAAGGACCGGGCAGAGAATATCATGATCGCGGATCTCTTGCGCAACGACCTAGCCAAGGTCTGCCGCGATCATTCGATCACTGAGCCTGCGATCTGCGCGTTGCGCAGCCTGCCGGCAGTGCATCATCTTTACTCGCGGATCGAGGGAGAGCTGCGTGAGGGATGCGGATCGATTGCGGCGCTGGCGGCGGCTTTCCCTTGCGGCTCTGTGACCGGCGCGCCCAAGCATCGCGCGATGCAGGTCATCTCTCGCCTCGAAGGTGAAGGGCGCGGGCCTTATTGCGGGACGGTGCTTTTCATGCCGCATCAGGGAGCCAATGTTTTCTCTGTCGCAATCCGGACGGCGGCTTTGGCATTTGCGGGAGAGACCGCCCGGCTGGATTATCGCACCGGCGGCGGCATTACGGCGCTTTCCGATCCGCAGGCGGAATATCTGGAAACACAGGCCAAGGCCTACGGTTTTGAGGCGATGGTGCGATGATCCTGCTGATCGATCATTTCGACAGTTTCGTGGAGACGCTCGCCCGCTATGCCCGCGAGTCAGGCGCTGCCACCCATGTACTGCGCGTTGATGATCTCGTGGCCGCTGATGTCGCGGTAGAGGCGCCGCAGGGCATCATCCTGTCGCCAGGGCCGGGGCAGCCTTCCGATACGCCTGAAACGATGGCGCTGTTCGAGCTGTTGCCGGAGACGCCGATCCTCGGGGTCTGTCTTGGGCATCAGGCCCTCTGTCAGGCTTATGGCGGGGCGACCGTACCGGCGCCGCACCCGATGCATGGCCGCGCCAGCCAGATCCATCATGAGGGCGGCGGGCTTTTTGCCGATATCCCGAGCCCGTTTCCGGCCGGGAAATACCACTCTTTGCTTGGCACACTGCCCGAAGACGGCCCGCTCGACGCGCTGGCATGGGATGAGGAGGGCACGCTGATGGCGGCCCGGCACCGGACGCAGCCGCATTTTGGTGTGCAGTTTCACCCCGAAAGTCTTCTCACGCCCGCGGGGCGCATTATCATGCGGAACTTTCTGTCCCTGACGGACAAGGAGACTGCATGATCTGGTGTGATGGCGAATTGCTGCCGGACGAGGCGCCGCTGGTCCGGGCACAGGACCGGGGGCTGCTGCTTGGCGACGGGCTGTTTGAGACACTCAAAGTCTCAAAGGGACGGGCGCTGTTCCTGACAAAGCACCTCGCGCGGCTGCAGGTCTCCGGCCAGTCGCTCGGTTTCCAGATCAACCGGCACATGCTTCGCAATGGCGTGCATGAGCTGCTCGAGGCCGAGGGCGCAAAAGATGGCTCCATGCGGATCACGGTGACGAGAGGTCCCGCGCCGCGAGGGCTCTCCCCGGTCCCCGTCTCGGAACAGACGCCGGTCGTGTTTATCGCGTTTTTTGCAGGCGCCGCGCCCGCCGCCTTGCCCGATGTGCCGGACCGGCTGATCGCCGCGCCCTTTGTGCGTTCCTCTGGTGCGGTGAGTTCCCGCTACAAAACCCTTTCCTATACGGATAATCTGGCGGCCATGGCTTTTGCCAAGGATGAGCAGGCCGCCGATGTTCTCTTCTTCAATGAACGCGGAGAAGTGACCAGCACGACGATGGCGAATATTTTCGTCCGGACCGGGATCGGTTACATGACGCCGCCTTTGTCCGCGGGCATCCTGCCCGGCATCACGCGCGACGTGCTGCTCGAGGAAGCAGCAGAAGCGGGCATCACTATGGAGGTCCGCCCGTTAAAGCCTGAAGATCTTCGCGACCGGCTACTCTTCCGGACCAATTCGCTCCTCGGTGTGCGGCCTGCCTGGTTTGACGACCGGACATCGAGCCTGCGTCCGGCGATTGACGAAGATGATGGCCTGCTCGCCAGCCTTTATCGCCTCGCAGAACGGCGCGAGGAAGGGATATGAAGAATTTCGAGTTCCGCCCCGGCCAGCTGGTCAGGATCGTCGCGGCCCTGACGGCCGATGAGCTGTCGCGCCGTTTCGGGCGCTATACAGAGACGCTGACCCTGTCGAAATGGGGGGAGGAGACAGCCCTCGGTACTGGCGGCGTAGCGGCAACGGCAGAGCAGATTGAGGCCTGCGGCGCGCGCATGGCTCAGTTTTTCGGCCATGAAGCCGAAGAGCTTGGCGTCACCGCAAAGGATACGTTCGGTTCAATCGCGGAACGGCTTGCCGGGCTGATACGGGATGAACTGACAGATTTCCGCTTCCATCCGGCAACGCCTGCCGGTTTTGTCGATACCCGTCACAATGCGGATGATATTTTCCAGGACGCAGGGGCTGTCGCGAGCCTGATGCAGGGCCGCCGCCGGGTCGTCTCGCTCGTCTCTCCGCATTCGCTGATGGGGCTTGTCTCCACCGTCATGGCGCCAAACCTACTTGGCTTTGAGGTCATCGATGCGCGTCATCTGGGGCCGGATGAACTCTCCTCGACGGTCAGCTTTGGCGATATTGTGATCGCGACGCCGACGCTGTGGCGCTATCTTGCCGATACGCTGCCCGGCCTTGCCAACAATGTCATGGGGATGACCTTCGGTGAGCGTTTCGGGCCGGACCTTGCCGCGCGTCTTCGCTCGCGCGGGATCGGCGCGATGCGCGAGCTCTACGGATCAACCGAAAGCGGGGTCATCGGCTGGCGCGACAGCCCACCCGATCCATTCGTCCTTTTCGGGCACTGGACCCGGGAAGGGGACAAGGTCATCCGTAAGCGGTCAAATGGGCTCAGCCATGCCATGCTGCCGATGGATAATCTTGAGTGGCAGGAAAAGAATACGTTCGAACTGGGCGGGCGCCGGGATGGTGCGGTCCAGATCGGGGCAATCAACGTCTTTCCTAATGCGATTGCGGCAATCATCGAGGAGCATGAGGATGTCGTCTCCTGCAGTGTGCGTGTCTCGCAGCGGCCGGGCGCACTCGACCGGTTGATCGCGGATATCACGCTGAAAGAGGGCTCAACCTCTGACCAGGGTATGGCCTGGTCGATCGACGAGATCTGCCGCAAAAGATTACGGCCGCCGGAGCGGCCGCGGATCTATTCTTTCTTCATCGAAAAGCAGGGCGGCCCCGCTTAACTGCCGGGCTGGCCTTCTTCAGTGCCTTCAGCTTCTGGCGATTGTGTATCCATAAACGGATCGGTCGGCTGAGTCGGTACGCCAATTGATGTGTTGGCAGCATTGCGAGCCGCTGCGAGGCGGTTGGCTGCCTGCGCATCAATCGTCCCCAGAGCAAGCCGAGAGTCGTTCGAGCCATCGCCGACAGCCGGCACCTGCTCACAGACATTCGTGCAGGCAAAGCTGTAGCGCATGTCACCCGCCTGAAGGGTCAGCCGGTTCGCTGTCGGGTTACGGACAGCAACCGTCAGTGTCTCAATCTTTTCGCCTTCAGGGGAGAAGAGCGACACATTGGTTGAGCCCGGCGTAATGCCGAACAGAATGATTTCGGTCGAAGATTTGACGGTCACATCAGCAACGGAAGGGTTGCCGACAATGATGCTGCCAATGGCGCGATCAGTTTGATGCAGCCGGGCGTGATCGATGGTGACCCACATTTCACCAGCCTCAGCAGACGCAAATAGCGCTGCGAGAGAGAAAAAGACGGAAGCGGACGTTTTCATCATGGTTCCTCGGCAAAAAGGCCTAGGTCCGCAATAGATCACCTAATCATCAACAAGGCTTTAAGTCTGTTGCGCAGGATTTTTACTGAAAGACAAGGCCTCGGAGGTAGTAAGGGTTAAGACGTTAAGGAATGCGCCCTCATGGCTTCTGAAGAGCTTAAGAGAATCATCAAAGAAGGTGCAGCCAAAGAGCAAGCGAGCGGATCAGAGCTTTCCTGCTTACGTCCCTTCGAACTTCTTGACGCGGACTGTCTTGCGGGCCTCGTACTGGCCGAAGAAAAGGTCAGCTATGAGGCAGGCGACACTGTTGTCGTTACCGGACAATTCGACGGCACACTCCTTTATGGATTGATTTCTGGCACGGCGCGGATCGTCCGCCCGGCGGTGAAAGCCGGTGATTTTGATGTCCAGGAAGCCAATGAGGGCGACGTTGTCGGCCTCGCCGAATTGCTGGCATCAGGCGAGACTAGCCCGAGCGGCATCGGCATCACTGCGCTGACCGATCTTGAGATCCTACTCTTTGATGGGGATCTGCTGCTTGAGGCGTGCAAGGCCGACAGGAAAGTCGCCGATGGCCTGTTGCGATATGCCGCCCAGCAATGGCTGGCTGCGAGCCGCCCGGCGGATACCGAAGCGCATCGGGACTTGCGGATTTATCGTCACCTTATCTCCCTTGCAGAGCGTAATGGCGAGAAAAGCGTCATTCGGGAGATGCCCCGCCACTCACAGCTCGCCGAGCAATGTGGCGTGACGGACCGGGATGCAGCGGCGGCTGTTGCGCTCTTGATCGATAAGGGGATTGTCCGCCGCGATTATCCCTCTTTGGTCATTGAAGACATGGCCGCCCTCAGAGCATCTGCTTACTGAGCGCTTTTATATAATCCGTTTACGATTTATTTACGATAGGCGTTCCTGCGTTGCCCGTTTTGTTTACTCCCAGCGTGTAGGACGGGTTTTGTCTGGAAAGTGCAAGACCAGATACAGTGGTTGGAACTAGGAGTATGATCATGACCAATCTCATTCAGCGCTTCATCAAAGATGAAGACGGCGCCACCGCGATTGAATACGGCCTTATCGCTGCACTCATCGCTGTTGCCATCATCACCGCCGTTGGCACGCTTGGCGACCAGCTCGCCGAAGCCTTTGGCGACGTGAACAAAGGCCTCAAAGACGAAGGCTTCGAAGGCGCGTCCTCCGACTAAGTCTAAAAGCGGGCGCGAAAGCGCCCGCCTTCAAGACCAGGGTTCAGCTTCGCTGCGTATCCGTCATGCGTAATTTGGCGGGTCTCCCGGCGGACAAGATCCTAATGAGCCGGCCTCCCAAACGGGAGGCCGGTTTCATTTTGGGCGGAAACCCCGGGTCAATCTTTATGGGTCATAAGGGGGCGGGCAAAAGGATTAACTGACATGTCTTCGCTTGTCTTTCTGATTTTCCCGGCGCTGATGATCGTCGCGGCCATCTGTGATGTGAGGAGTTTCCTCATCCCCAACCGGGTGACGGCAGCCATTGCGGCGGCCTGGCCATTCGCGGTTCTGCTGGCTGGCATGGGCATGATGGACGCAATGTGGTCCGTCCTTTTGGCGGGCGGTGTACTGTTTTTTTGTTTTGGCCTTTTCGCTTTTGGCTGGCTTGGCGGCGGAGATGCCAAATTGCTGGCGGTTACAACGCTCTGGATTGGCCCTGCCGTCCTGCCGGCATTCCTCTTCGTCACCGTCATGGCTGGCGCTGGCCTTGCGATTGTTCTGTTGACTTTCCGGCGTTTTCCTTTGCCAGTCATGGCCTCAACGGTCGGATGGGTCAGCCAGCTTCACGAACGTAAACGCGATATTCCGTATGGCGTCGCGATTGCGGCAGGCGCGATCTACACTTGGCCGGCAACGGCCTTTTTCCCGTTTTGAAGAACTCTTGAGCCGATTGGTGCGTTTCGGGACACGTTATTAACATTGTTTTGAAGGTTCCCGTCCACTGTGCCCACCGGAAGAGAGTTTACCTTTAAAGGTAAGAGCACATGAATGTCTCGCGCATACTGATTTTGGTCGTTGCAGTTATCGCCGGTGGGGGCGCCTTTTTCCTGGCGATGTCAGGGGAGGAAGAGCCCGTAGTGCCGATCATGCAGACAGCTACAAAGCCTGACATTGCGCTGACGAAAGTCCTCTTTGCGGAAGTCGATGTCCCGCAAGGTATGCCGATCACTGAAGACCAGATGACGTGGGTCAGCTGGCCGTCAAAAGACGTACCCGAATTCTATATCACCGAGGATCATCAGGAATATCTCGAAGCGCTGCCTGAAATGCGCGCACGCCAGCTTATCCGTGCCGGTGAGCCGATTTATCCTCTGAACACGGTTGCTTACGGTGATCGCGGCTTGATGGCGGCGATTATGACGCCGGGTATGCGCGCCGTGACGGCACGCTTGCCGGTTGAGAATGTCTCAGGCGGTTTCGTGCTGCCGGGTGATCGCGTCGATGTTTATGCGACAAGCGAGAATGCCAACAATTATGACTCGTCCGGCCAGAACAATCAGCAGCTCGCGAATAGCCGCATCGTTCTGTCGAATGTCCGGGTGCTGGCGATTGACCAGATCTTTGAGCAGGACGGTGAGATGAATGCCATTACGGGCAAGACTGTCACGCTCGAAGTGACCCCATCTCAGGTGCGACCGTTTCTTCAGGCGCGCAGCAGTGAATCCTTAACCCTCATTCTGCGAAGCGTTTTCGAGGATGACCAAAAGGGGACCGACATTGATCAGGCATCGCCAGATCAGGTTGTCGTGATCCGCTACGGGCAGGGGTGATTATGATCCGGCTAGGAAATAAAATGATGCGGAACTTCCTTGCGGCCCTGGGTGTGGCCGCTTTTACGGGTGTGTTCATGCCTGCCATTGCGCAGGAAGCGACCGTTGATGTGGGTGGTGAAAGTTATCAGAGCCGTGAGCTGGTCCTGCCGCTGGGCAAGGCCGCGATCATCGATCTGCCGCGCGCAGCCTCTGACATTCTCGTCTCTAACCCAGGCATCGTTGACGCCGTCATCCGTACGCCGCGCCGGGTCTATATCATGGGCCGCGAGGCTGGGCAGGCGAATGCGTTCTTCTTTGACCGCCAGAACCAGCAGATCCTCAATCTCGAAATTCGTGTCGAGCAGGATTCAGATTCTATCCAGCATCTTCTCGACAAGCTGCTGCCGGATTCGCGCATCGAAGTTGAAACCCTGAATGGCAGTATCATCCTGCATGGCACGGTCGATACAGCAAGCGAAGCAGAGCGCGCTGAGCGCATTGCCGAACGCTTTGCCGGCACTGAAAATCTCGTCAACATGCTGTCTGTCCGTGAGCCTGCGCAAGTCTTGCTCAAGGTACGGATCGTTGAGATGCAACGCCGCCTGATCCGTCAGCTCGGCATTGATCTTAATGGCGTTGCTCAGGTCGATAGCAATGCGGTCAGCTTTGCGGTCCAGAATTCTTTCCCGCTTTCGGGTGAAGCTCTTGGCGGTATCTCGGGCACGGTGAACACGCCGGGTTTTGGAGACATCAGCAATCTTGATTTTGCCTTTGACGTTTTCGAGCAGAACGGTCTCGTCAAAACGCTGGCAGAGCCGAGCATCGTCTCGGTCAGCGGCCGCGAAGGCTCTTTCCTCGCAGGTGGTGAATTCCCAGTGCCGGAAGCTGGCGCAGACGGCACGCCGTCGGTGACCTTCCGTCCGTTCGGTGTCCAGCTGCAGTTCCAGCCGCTGGTTTTCTCCAAAGGCCGCATCCAGCTGAACCTCAGCACTTCCGTGTCTGAACTTTCTGCCGCGAATGGTCTGACCGTCGGCGGCTCACGCGTGATCGATGAGAACGGCAATATTCAGACGGTCGGCGGGTTTATCGTGCCGGGCGTAACCTCCCGGAATGCGTCGACCACGGTCGAGCTGCCCTCGGGTGGGTCGATTGCTATCGCCGGTCTCCTTCAGGAAAATATTTCTGACTTCGTAGACGGCGTCCCAGGCATCAAGGAAACGCCGATCCTCGGCGCGCTCTTCCGCAGCCAGGAATTCCGCTCGAACCAGACAGAGCTTGTGATTATCGCAACGCCTTATCTTGTTCAGGCAACGGACGGCGCAAAGCTGACGGACCCGTCACAGGGTCATGCCCCACCCACCGTTCTTCAGTCAGCTCTCTTGGGCAAGCTTGAGACGTCCTACGGGGTTCAGGGCGCGCGCAGTGGCAGTAGCAAGCTTGGCGGCCCGATGGGTTTCATTCTGGATTGATCGGAGCACGAACATGAAACAGTCCCTTCTTCTCTGTGCCGCTGCGATCCTCATCACCGCTTGCGGTACGCCGCTTTATAACGGCCCGAACCAGGCAACGACGGTGTCCGACCGTCATCCGATTTCGGTTGATCAGCAGACGATGTCTCTGTCTGTCGCTATTGATCCGACGAGCCATGGGTTGAGCCGTGGGCAACTGGCTGAGATTGATGCTCTTGTGACGGCATACCGGACGCGCGGGCATGGCCCGATCACCGTGACGGCGCCGACGGGTACGACGTCTGATCTTGATGCGGCTGAAACTGCCGCAAATGTGCGTCAGGCGCTCAACAATTTTGGCATCGACTACCGCGATATTCAGGGCTCATCTTATCGGGCAGGCGGACGGCCGGAAACGGTCATCGTCTCTTTCACCCGGTATGTCGCAACCTCATCGGCCTGCGGCGTTTACAAGGGTGAGTTTGTTTCTCGCATGCGGAATATGCCGCACCCGAATTTCGGCTGCGCGGATCGTCAGAACCTTGCCGCTATGGTCGCAGACCCCCGCGATCTGGCGCGGATGCAGACAAGCGATCCGATGGATGGCGAATCCGCTGCTTCACCGGTCTCGGCGGCCAAATCGCCTGAGAACCGGGTCAATGAAACTGGATTTATCGACACGATCGGGAGAGAGCCGGTCGATGCTCGCTAAGGACGTATACGATACTTTGCCGATCGGCAGTGTGACGAGGAGAGAGGCATGACTGGCTCGCCGGTAAACGCCAAAGAAGAGACAGACGAAGAGCTTGATCTCGATTTTGAGCTCGATGATCTGGACGCCCTCGACGATGAGGAGCTGCAGCGCCTGCTTGAGCAGGATCCTGCGCTCGAAGCTGAATTGCGAGCGATTGAAGAACAGGAAGCCGCCGCAGCAGAGGCTGCAGCCATTCAGACAGATGCGGCTCTCCCTGAGACAGACGCAGCAGAAGATTTCGTCGATGACGAGGAGACTGGTGCGGTCGATACCGAGACCGGCCTGACTGCGCTGCCAGTTGAAACGCCGCCGCCTGCATCTTTCGATGATGTTGATGAGGATGCACCGGATCCGGATGATACCGCCGAATTCGATGATGCAGATATCAGCGATGATTTCGATGCAGAGATCGAGGCTGAAGACGAAGATACGGACGAACTGGTCGATGATCTTGCGGATCTCTCATTCGCGCCGCCTGTCGTCGAACCCGAAGCCAGCCCGCCTGCGACCGTCGAAATGGTTGAAGAGGAAGTCGAGGACGTCGATCCGTCCCAGCTTCGCCTTGTACCGATCCCGCGGATCAACATTCATGCTTTCTGCTCCAGCGACCGGATCACCTCGCTGATCGAACAGGCGTCACAAGACCGCCGGCTCGCAAAAGCTCATGTCACGATCCATTCAGGTGACGCCGAGCGTGCGGCTGAAATCTACGCGAATGAGGCCAGCCCGAACCTGATCATTATCGAAGGCGGCACGGACTCAAAGGCGCTCCTTCGCGGCCTCGATCATCTTGCGAATTTCTGTGATCCGTCGACACGCGTGATCTGCGTTGGCGATCTCAATGACATCCGGCTCTACCGTGAACTGATGGATCGCGGCGTCAGTGATTATCTCGTCCTGCCGCGCTCGCCACTGCAGATTATCTCTTCGATCGGTGAGCTTTATGCGGATCCCGATGCGCCGGCGGTTGGCAAGACATACGTCTTTGTCGGTGCGCGCGGTGGGGTGGGCTCCTCGACCGTCTGCCACAATGTGGCCTGGGGTCTTGCTCAGGATTTCCTGTCGGACACCGTGCTTCTCGATCTCGACCTTCCTTTCGGGACGGCTAGCCTCGATTTCGAGCATGATCCGAGCCAGGGTCTTGCCGAGGCGCTTTCCGCGCCGGAACGTCTCGACGATGTGCTGCTCGACCGCCTGTTGCAGAAATGCACAGACCGGCTTTCGCTCTTCGTTGCGCCGAACCTGCTCGATCTTGATTATGATCTGCCAGCGGAAAGCTTTGAGATGGTGATCGAGATGGTTCGCAAGACGGCGCCGTCCGTCGTCATCGATATGCCGCATCTGTGGTCAGACTGGGCACGCCAGACGATCCAGAGCGCTGATGAAATCGTCATTACCGCAACCCCGGATCTTGCGTCCTTCCGGAACGCAAAGAATCTGGTCGAAAGTGTCAAAGCACAGCGTACGAATGACTCACAGCCGATCCTGGTTCTCAATCAGGTTGGGGTGCCCAAACGCCCCGAAGTGCCAGCTGAGCAATTCGAAGAAGCACTCGGCATCGCCCCGCTTGTCAGCATCCCGTGGGATCCGGTTGCGTTTGGCACCGCTGCGACCAATGCTGAGGCCCTGCTTGAAGCTGCGCCGAAATCCAAAGCATCCGCGGCCTGCCGGCAGCTTGCCAGCCGCCTGACCGGGCGCGAGCACACACAATCCCAAGGCTTCAGCCTTAAGAGCTTGTTTTCCAAGAAGGGATAGAAGCGTCCCATGTTTGGTAAACGCCCCAATGAAGCTGCGAGCCCAGCCAGTGTAGCCACGAAACCTGCGGCCGCGAAAAAACCGGCTGCTGCGGCACCGGTGGCCAAGGCAGCGCCGCCCAAGGTCGATGACGCGCCGCCCAAGGTTGCCAAGCCGAAGGCTGCCAGCAAGCCCGAAGCCGCAACTAAGCCAGCGGCGAAAGCGGTCGTCGTCGATGAGGCGAAATCCGAAGGCTATTACGATACCAAGACAACGATCTTCAATGCACTGATCGATACGATTGATCTGTCGCAACTTGCGCAGCTCGACGTTGAGGCGGCAGCAGAAGAAATCCGTGACATCGTCAACGAGATCATCTCGATCAAGGGTCTCTCGATGTCGATCTCTGAGCAGGAAAGTCTGCTTCAGGACATCTGTAACGATGTGCTTGGCTATGGCCCGCTCGAGCCGCTGCTCGCGCGGGACGACATCGCCGACATCATGGTCAATGGCTCATCCCGCGTCTTTATCGAGGTAAGCGGCAAGATCCAGCTGACGAATGTACGCTTCCGCGACAATTCGCAGCTCATGAACATCTGCCAACGGATCGTCAGCCAGGTCGGCCGCCGGGTCGATGAAGCCAGCCCGATCTGTGACGCGCGTCTGCCTGACGGCTCTCGTGTGAACGTTATCGCGCCGCCCTTGTCTATTGACGGGCCAGCCCTCACCATCCGGAAATTCAAGAAGGACAAGCTCAAGATCGAAGATCTTGTGAAGTTCGGCTCGATTTCCGAGGCCGGGGCGAAAGTGCTCGGGATCATCGGGGCCTGCCGGATCAACACGCTGATCTCCGGCGGTACAGGTTCGGGCAAAACGACGCTTCTCAACTGTATGACGTCGTTCATCGAATCCGATGAGCGGGTCATCACTTGCGAAGACGCCGCCGAACTCCAGCTGCAACAGCCGCATGTAGTCCGACTTGAGACCCGCCCGCCAAACCTCGAGGGACAGGGCCAGGTCACGATGCGCGACCTCGTCAAGAACTGTCTGCGGATGCGTCCTGAACGGATCATCGTGGGCGAGGTGCGGGGCTCGGAAGCATTCGACCTTTTGCAGGCGATGAATACCGGTCACGATGGCTCGATGGGGACGCTTCACGCCAACTCACCGCGCGAAGCCCTGCAGCGTCTTGAATCCATGATCACCATGGGCGGTCTCGGCCTGCCCTCAAAAACCATCCGTGAGATGATCGTCGGCTCCGTCGATGTCGTCATTCAGGCGGCGCGCCTGCGCGATGGTTCGCGGCGGATTACGCATATTACGGAAGTTCTCGGGACAGAGGGCGATACGATCATCACGCAAGACCTCTTTGTCTATGACATTACGGATGAAGATGGCGACGGCAATATTATCGGGCGTCACCGCTCAACGGGGATCGCCCGGCCGGCCTTCTGGGATCGTGCCCGTTATTATGGCCGTCATGGCGATCTGGCCGAAGCTCTGGACGAAGCTGAATAGGAGAGGGACATATGGACATTGAGCCGCGTACCCTCATACTTGTTGCTGGCGTTATCATTGCCGTTCTCGGTGTCGGCTTCGCGCTGACTGGCGGCAAGGGCGAAAAGGCTGCGAAACGGGCAAAGTCGCTGAGCGGCAATGCGCGTGTCGCAAAGGCCAAAACTGACTCTCAGTCACAGCAAAAAGACCGCCGCAAGCACGTTCAGGACAGCCTCAAGAAGATTGAGGAAAAGCAGAAAGAGCTGAAGAAAAAGGGCAAGTTGTCCCTCGACCAGCAGCTCGAACAGGCAGGTTTCGATATCACGATCCGTGATTTCTACATGGTGTCGGGCATTGTTGCACTCATCATGATCGGTATCGGGATTATTTCCGGCCAGAGCCCGATGATCATCGGCGCCATGGGCGTTGTCGGTATGTTCGGCCTGCCGCGCTGGTTCGTTGGCCGCGCCAAGAAAAAGCGCCAGAAGAAATTCGTGGCTGAATTCTCAAACTCCATCGACGTTATCGTCCGTGGGGTGAAGTCTGGCCTGCCGGTCAATGAATGCCTCAAGATCATCGCACGCGATGCGCAGAGCCCGGTGAAGGAGGAATTCCACCTCCTCGTCGAAGGTCAGCGGATCGGTCTCTCGCTCGAGCAATCCCTCGACCGGATGTATACGCGGATGCCGGTGAATGAGGTGAACTTCTTCGCCATCGTGCTCATCATCCAGCAGCAGACCGGCGGTAACCTTGCCGATGCGCTAGGAAACCTCTCAACGGTGCTCCGTTCACGGAAGTCGATGCTCGGCAAGATTGCCGCGCTCTCAATGGAAGCCAAGGCATCCGCTGCGATCCTTGCCGCTATGCCGTTCTTTGTTTCTGGCATGGTGTCGATGTCGGCGCCCGATTATCTCGAACCACTTCTAGTGACGCAAACCGGCCAGTTCATGCTGATGGCGGCGGGTGTGTGGATGTCGATCGGCATCTTCGTCATGAAGAACATGATCTCGATTAAGGTCTGACGCCATGATGGATATTATCGAGACTATCACCAATCGGCAGGTCCAGATCGGCATCCTTGCCGGGCTTGCTGTTTTCGCAACGGCGATGACGCTGGTCGCGCCGCTCTTTGCGACAGGTGATCTTGGCAAACGGGCCAAGAAGGTCGCGGACTATAAAGAACGGCTGCGCGAGCAGTCTCGCGCGGATATCAAGGCGAGCCAGAAAAAATCGACATCGCTCCGTACCGCGAGTGCCAAGGGCTTTGCTCAGCGCATGGTGGAGCAGTTCAACCTGCTTGAAGTCTTTGACGCCAATACCGCGCGCAAGCAGCAGATCCAGGCCGGCTGGCGCGGTGAGCGTCCGCTTGTCACCTATATGATGGCGCGGGTCGTCACGCCGATCATCGCATTGCTGGTCGCGATCTTCTACATCTATGTCCTCGAAGTCGGTGGGCTGAGCAGTTTTATGAAACTGATCGCCTCATTCGGGGCCCTGATCGTTGGCTTCTATTTGCCGCAGCTATATGTCTCCAATGCGGTGACAAAGCGCCGTCAGAAGATCCAGCTGGCTTTCCCGGACTCACTCGACCTCATGCTGATCTGTGTGGAGAGCGGCATGTCGATCGAGGCGGCTATGCAGAAAGTCACCGAAGAGGTCGCGACGACCTGTCCGGAGCTGGCCGAAGAATATGGTCTGACCACTGCGGAACTTTCCTATCTGCAGGACCGGAAGATCGCTTATGCAAATCTTGGCGAGCGGACTGGTCTTGAAGGGGTGAAGGCGGTTGTCACCGCGCTCATCCAGTCCGAACAATACGGCACGCCGCTGGGGCAATCTCTGCGGGTGATGGCGGCAGAAAATCGCGAGCTGCGCATGCAGGAAGCGGAGAAAAAAGCTGCTGCGCTGCCGCCAAAACTCACCGTGCCGATGATTCTCTTCTTCCTGCCGGTGCTGTTCGTCGTCATTCTCGGCCCGGGCGCGCTGATTGCCATGGGCAAGGGCGAAGAAGAGGGCGATCGCGCAATCGTTCAGAACGCAACTGACGGCCAGAATAGCGGCAACTGATCAGGTGGCTGATTTCTGCCGGAAGGTCCGTCGATAGGCTGCCGGATTGACTCCAACCCTCGCTCTGAACCGGCGGGCAAAATTCTCAAATGATCCGAAGCCAGTATGTGCGGCAATCTCCGCCAACGGTGCGTCACTTTCCTCCAGCATCAGGCGAGCGGCGCGGATGCGTTCTGACTGAAGCCATTTACCGGGGCTGGTGCCTGTCGCTTCAGTGAAGCGACGCGAGAAAGTGCGCTCGCTCATCCCGGCAGTGCCGGCGAGTTGTTCGAGTGACCAGTCGAGCCCGGGCGCTGCGCGGATATCATCAATCAGGCTGGACAATCCCGCATCGCGTGGGCGCGGCATTGGGGTGTCGATGAATTGCTGCTGGCCGCCTTCGCGATGGGCGGGAAGGACGAGGCGGCGCGCCACCGCATTCGCCTTTGCCGCGCCGAAGTCCTGCCGCACGATGTGGAGCAGGAGGTCGATCCCGGCAGCAGCCCCGGCGGAGGTCAGGACGTCACCTTCATCAACGTAAAGTGCCGCAGGTTCAAACTCGACGTCCGGAAACCGCGAGCGAAACTTCTCCGCATGCAGCCAATGTGTCGTTGCGCGTCTGCCTTCAAGCAGGCCGAGTTCGGCAAGGAGGAAGGCGCCCGTGCAGATCGAGATCATCCGCGCGCCTCTTCGTGCTGCCGCTCTCATCGCGCGGGCCAGTTTCGGATCGCAAGGCGCCGCATTAACAGGCCAGCCGGGCACGATGATCGTGTCGGCAGTCTTCAGGAGCCCGGCGCCATGATCGGGCAGGATGCTAAGCCCGCAATGTGCACGGATCGGTTCCCCCGAAGAGCTGAAGGTCTGGAAGTCATAGAGCCGGTTCTCCCCGTCCGGGGGTGTCAGGTTCAGGACTTCCTGCGTGATCGCGAATTCGAAGGTGCAGAGCTCATCATAGACAAGCGCTGCCACCTTGTGCCGGCGAGGATGTGATGAACTTGGCAAGAAAAGTCACTTCTTTGTCAATCTTGCCACTGGTTGTGCCCGGCCTTCCTGCCCATAGTCAAGCCAGTACAATGAGAAGGGGAGCCCCCGTGACAAAAGCGGTAAATGAAACCTGCCCCTGGTCGGGCGATCCGGTCTCGCCAGACTCCCTCGCGCAGTATCGCGGTCAGACCGTCGGGTTCTGTAATCCGGGGTGCCGGGACAAATTCGAGAAGGCCACTCTGGCTTTTGATAAGGCGATCGCCGCGCAGGATGCCTTCCCGCGTGGGGCCCCGGTTGAGGTCTCACCTTACCGGCCGCGCCAGGTCACAGCGCTTGGCAACTGGTGTGTCGGTGACATGCATCTCAAGCTGACCTGCATGACCGCTGAAGAAAGAGCAGTCATCAGTGAAGAGATGATCGAGGCCGCGAGGCGGTTTACTGAAGAGGTCCTGCCTCAGAAGCGCGCTATCGAAGGCGCGGATCATCATGCGGGATTTGTGATCCTTCATGAGGGTGAGATGGGCACATGGCTGCTCGTTCACTGGTGGGCGCATGGCGATATCCAGCTCAGCTTTCTTGCCATGGCCCTGCCGGGAACGGAGGAATTCCATCTCCAGACGGACCGGCATTTCCATGCGTGTGTCTGGGAGCAGGTGGTCATCGGTTTTGAGCGGGATGCCTGGGTCACCCATGTGATGAAAGAGGGCGGGCGCATCGATGACTATCTCGAGGCCCGTCTCGCCGACGGGCTCTATTAGGGAGGCAGTTCTCATGTCCACGGGTGTTCAGCCGGCCCTTCATATGGGGCGGACGGAATGGTTCATCCTTCTCTTCCTCGGGGCGGTCTGGGGCGGATCCTTTTTCTTCGTCGAGATCGCCATCGAAGCCCTCCCGCCGCCCATCGTCGTTGCCATCCGGCTGATGGGCGGCGCCGTCATCCTGTGGGGGATTGCGCTGGTGGCGGGTCACCGACCGCCAGCCTCATTGTCCCTGTGGGGAGGGTTCCTGCTGATGGGGCTTCTCAATAATGCGCTGCCCTTCACCCTGTTTGCGTGGGGACAGACCCAGATCGCCTCGGGCCTTGCCGCCATCTTCAACGCGACGACGCCGCTTTTCACCGTACTGGCCGCGACCCTCTTCCTCAGTGATGAAAAGATCACCCTGCGGAAAGGAACAGCCGTTCTGGTTGGTTTCATCGGTGTCATCGTCATGATCGGCCCGTCGCTGCTTGCGGGGCTCGGCGATGCGCTTTGGGCACAGCTTGCCTGCCTTGCGGCGGGGGCGTCCTATGCGGTGGCGGCAATCTTCGGGCGGCGGTTTGCCAAGCTTGGCATCTCGCCCATGGTGGCTGGCGCCGGGCAGGTTTCCTCCGGGGCGCTCCTTTATCTGCCTATTGCGGCACTCAACTGGCAGGGAGCGGATTTCTCCGCAGCAGGGTGGCAGACATGGGCTGCGCTTGGCGGTCTGGTCCTTCTCTCGACTGGACTGGCTTACGGACTTTATTTTCAGCTTCTCGCGCGGGCCGGGGCGACCAACATGACGCTGGTCACTTTCCTTGTGCCTTTGTCCTCGATCCTCTTGGGCGGATTATTTCTGGGCGAACGGCTCGACCCCCGGCACTTTGCCGGCATGGCGCTGATCGGGTTCAGCCTTGCCCTGATCGATGGGCGGTTGTTGAGATTGCTCACCCCAAGGCAGCGGACACCGGCCATCTGAACCGGAGAGACCGTTCCCTTAAAGAAGAAAGGCGGCCCAAGAAGGCCGCCTTTTCATTTCTTGAGGAGAGGAGGGCGGATCAGTCGTCTTTATATTGAAGAACTTCGGGACCGGTCGTTGCGGCCTGCGCAACAATGGTCGGCTGGTCTTCATCGGCTTTCGCAGAAGCACCGACAGCGTCGGAATCCGTCGCCTTGGCGCCAGCGCCCGGAGCGGGCTTGCCGTCAATGACTTCCGGCGCGGTGAAAGGGGCAACGCCAGGCGCATTGGAAGACGGCTGGTTCTTCTTGATCAGGCCCGGCGTCGGTGACGGGTTCGGCTCCGGCACGACGGACTGGTGGACCGCATAGCTGACCGTGTCAGGATCATCCCCGAAATCAGGCAGCTCGACATTCGACTGGGCAAGATCCCCCCAATAGGCAGGGCCGGCGACCAGTTCGCGGAAATAGGCGACATTACCGTCCGCCACGCTCGGCGGCAGGTCGGAGCGGGCGAGCCGCTCGGCATCGGCGGTCTTGCCGCTCATAGCAAGGACGATCGCAAAGTTCTGGCGGACACGGGCCGTGCCCTGACCATCATTGGTCGCTTCGCGAAGGACTTCTTCGGCTTTTTCGTGCCGTCCGGAGAGGGCGTAGGAAAGCCCCATATTGTTGAGCACTTTTGATTTGTCGGGGGCGAGGGCCAATGCGCGCTCGTACTGGATGCGAGCCTGACGGTGCTGGCCCGTCATGTCGAGGGCAACGCCGTAGGCGCTCAGCGCACTCCAGTCTTCGTAATTCCCTAAGGCAAGCGAGCGTTCGATCGGGCGCACTGCTTCATAGGCCCGCTCATTGGCGATCAGGGTCTTGCCAAGCTCGAGCAGCACATCAGCGTCGTCACGTGAGCGTGAATTAGCCTGCTGCATCACCCGCAGGGCTTCTTCATTGTTCTCGACATCGCGCAGGGCTTTCGAGAAGGAGACAGCCACGCCCGTATCGCTCGGATCGCGGTCATAGCGCGTGCCCCAGAAGGCGGCCGTTGCGATCGGATCGAGCCCGCTCGGCGTTGGCTGCGCCGCGACTTCCGTTTCGGGCGTCGACATGAATCCGCTTGATGATGTGGCGCAGGCCGACAGGGCCGCAGCCAGGATCATGACGGAGGTGGTGCGCCGCAGGGATAAAGGGGCCATCTCGTTCATCCTTGAACATTTTTCCGTGCGGGGATCCGCACATCTGATGTGGAAGAGACTGGCCGAATAGCCCCAAGAAAGTCTTAATCATGACAGTCAGATGCATCCTGTTCAGCAGGAAGAGGTTGAGAAATGAGTGAATGGCCCGCCGGTATTGCTGCGAAGACCGATGACAACGTCAAAGGGGCGACGCCCATCCACCTTATCCCGGCGCAAAATGCCGAGGCGGTGATCGAGGAACTTGCGCCTTCTGCAGCCCGAATTGCCGCGCAGGCGGGGTTCCGCGGGGAGCTGGGGCAGGTTCTGCCAACGGGCGCAGGCGTGCTGATCGGGGCCGGGAGCGGGGATGACCCATTCGCACTGGGGGCAGGCGCTGCCGCACTGGGGGAGGGGCATTATGTGCTCAAGACCCAGCTGCCGGGGGAAGCTGCCTATCTTGCGGCCCTCTCATGGGCCTTTGGCGCCTATCGGTTTACGACATATCGGGGGGGCGCGCCCGTACCGACGCTGCTTCTGGGCAAGGAGATCGATACCGAACGGCTGATCCGAGAGGCCGAAGCTGCTTCCCTCGTGCGGGATATGGTCAACACCCCGGCTGAGGAAATGGGACCGGAGGAGATCGAGGCGGAAGTCAGAAAAGTCGCCGACGCTCATGGCGCGGATGTCGAGGTCACGACCGGGCAGGCGCTCGTTGATGGCTTCCCGCTGGTCAATGCAGTGGGGCGGGCGGCAACACGCGGGCCGCGCCTGATCGATCTTCACTGGGGACCAAAGAACGCGCCGAAACTGACGATCGTCGGCAAGGGCGTCTGCTTTGATTCAGGCGGGCTCAACATCAAGGGCGGCGCCGGCATGTCGCTCATGAAGAAAGATATGGGCGGGGCCGCCAATGCGTTGGGCTTGGCCCGGATGATCATGGCGGCAAAGCTGAATATCCGGCTTCGGCTGATCATTCCGGCCGTCGAGAATGCGATATCTGGAAACGCCTTCCGCCCCGGCGATGTCTTCCGGTCGCGTCAGGGGATGACGGTTGAGATTTCCAATACGGATGCGGAGGGACGGCTGATCCTCGCCGATGGGCTGGCGCTCGCTGCAGAGGAAAAGCCCGACCACATTATCTCGCTGGCGACCCTGACAGGGGCCGCTCGCGTTGCGCTGGGCCCTGATTTACCGCCAATTTATTCGACTAGGGACTCTTTTGCTGAGCGTGTTGCACTGCGAAGCCATGAGATCGCAGACCCTGTCTGGCCCATGCCTTTATGGCGCCGTTACGATGAATTCCTCAAATCCCAGATCGCCGATGTAAACCATGCGTCGGCCTCCAGCTTTGCCGGATCGATCACGGCAGCGCTGTTTCTGAACCGTTTTGTGCCTACGGAGATTCCCTACACGCATCTCGACATCTTCGCCTGGGTGCCCGCGGCGCGGCCTGGCCATCCGCAGGGTGGCGCGGCGATGGGAATCCGTGCACTGTTTGATGTGGTGTCAGAGTCCGTGACCTGAGCAAAAAATTTCCAGATTTAATGGAATTTAGGGTTTTCTCAGAACACGACGATTCGTAAACACGTGGCTAATTTTCGTTAACGATTTCTTGATCGTTACATTTTTGAATGGTCGAGTGTGTGCCGATTCACTGGCGGGCACTGGGCAATGGCGGCGTGAGGTGCGAGTTTTTCCCTCATGCAGGTATCCGCGGGACGGGCAATGAAAGCAGGCGTCAGACGCCTTTTGGCCAGAGTCGGCATGGGGGCTACTTCGGTGCTCTCGCTTTATGCTGGGCTATCCGCCCAGGCAGAGCCCGTGACGACGGCTGCCAGCAAGTCCCCCATTGATCCCACCCTCGTCATCACTGGCGGCGCGGTCATGTTTGGCCTTGGCGCTGCCCTCTGGGCCGTTCGGGTCGCCTCCGCCTCACGTCATTCGACCGTCGATTGGTCGCGCCGTCTTGCCGAGATGGAAGCGCGATTCGAGACATCTGAAAGCATTTTGTCGTCGCATCCCGGGCTCGTGCTGGTCTGGGATGACACCGAAGCCGACCTTGAAAGCGGCGGCTGGGGTCGTCCGCGCGTCCTAGGCGGACCGGCGGCGCTGGCCTCGGTCCTCGCCTTTGCGCCTGACGACGCGATGGCGTTCGAGAACCCGGCCGAAAGCCTTTTCTCCGCGCTCGGTAACCTGCCGCTCGAAGGTGATGAGAGCCGATCGTCGGCGCCGACCCTTCGTCAGAAGGTTCATGCCCTGCGGGCGCATGGCGTTGCGTTCTCTGGCTCGGTTGTCACCGAAGAGGGGCGTCCGATTGAATGCGATGGCCGGGTCGCCGGCAATCAGGTCACTCTGTGGCTGACAGACCCTGTCGTGCGTCTCGCCGAAGAGGCCGGGGTCGTCGGGCAGGCCCGTGACCGTTCTGCCGATCTGCACGGTGCGCTCAATCATCTAGATCGCACACCGATCGCCGCCTGGCGACGCGGGCCCGATCTCAGGATCGAATGGGCCAACCAGGCCTATCTGGAGATGGTTGAGGCTATCAATCTTGCCGAAGTCGTCGACAATCAGGTCGAGATCGACCCTGAATTCCGCGCCATCGCTGAACGCGCCAAGGAAGAAAGCTCCCGGCCCGGACGGCGCGCGACCGATGGTGTCGTCACTGTCTCGATCAAGGGCCAGCGCCGTGTGCTGCGCGTCATCGAAGTGCCGATGCATGGCTCGGGTGGCGCCAGTTTCGGCGGTATGGCGATCGACATCACCCGTCAGGAACGCGCGCAGGACGAACTGAAACGTCAGCAGTCGGCCCATCAGAAGACGCTCGATCAGCTTTCCGCTGGCGTTATTGTCTTCAATGCTGGCCAGCAGCTTGAATATTATAACCAGGCTTTCGTCGATCTCTGGCGTCTCGCTGATGCGGACCTCCGTGCGCGGCCATCCCATGGTGAGCTGCTCGACATGCTGCGCCATATGAGCAAGCTGCCGACGCAGGCTGATTTCTCTGCGTGGAAGCGTGGCCAGCTTCGTCTTTATACAGAAGAATTGGCGGAAAGCCGGTCTTCTTCTGAAGGCACGATGCCGGACGAAATCTGGGATCTGCCGTCTGGTGCGACTTTCCGGGTCCGCCAGCAGCGCCATGCGCTCGGCGGTGTTGCGGTCGTCTTTGAAGACATCACCGAGACGCTGAGCCTGCAAAGCCGCTACGCGACACAGATTTCCGTGCAGCGCGCGACGCTCAACAATATCGCCCAAGGTGTTGCCGTCTTTGGTGCCGATGGACGGCTGGCCCTGCATAACCGGTCGTTTGAAGGCATGTGGTCACTTGGCCGCGACCAGCTCATGGACCGTCCGCACTGGGATGCTCTTGAAGAGGGGATGGTTGCGCGGGCCCGTGAGGCGGGACACGCCTTCCAAGATCTCAAGTCCCGAATTGTCTCTCTTTCGCATGAGGACCGGGTCGCCTTTGTCGGGGAAGAAATCACCCTTAAAGATGGCCGCATCCTTCTGTCTGCGACCTCGCCACTGCCCGATGGGGCGACGCTCGTCACTTTCCTTGATGTCACCGACAGCCGCGAACGGGAGCACGACCTTGAGATCCGTAACCGGATTTTGGAAGACGCCGACCGCATCAAGACGCGCTTTGTCGATCACATTTCCTACCAGCTCAGGAACCCGCTCAACACGATCATCGGCTTTGCCGAAATGCTCGAAGGTGAGATGGTCGGGACACTGAATGAGCGTCAGAAAGACTATGCGGCAACTATCCTGACCGCGTCGAACCATCTGCTTGATCTGATTAATGACATTATCGATCTTGCAGCGATTGATGCTGGACGGCTGGGGCTCGACATGGAAGATGTCGATGTCCGCGAACTCCTCGAAAGCGCCGCGACCTTCGCAGCGCTCAAGGCCGAAGACAGCCAGATCCATCTGAAAGTTGATTGCCCGAAAACCATCGGCACGATCAAGGCGGATGAACGTCGCCTGAAACAGGTCATGTTCAACCTGCTCGCCAATGGCTTCAGCTTTACAGAGCCTGGCGGCGAAGTCGTGCTTGGCGCCCGCCGCGACGGCGATGTCATGCGTATCTGGGTCGAGGATACGGGCCGTGGGGTGAGCCCCGAAGATCAGGCCACGGTATTTGACCGGTTTGAAAGTGCCGGACCCGGCGCAGGCGCGGGCCTTGGCCTTGCGCTCGTCAACTCATTCGTTGAGCTTCATGGCGGCTTTGTCCGTCTAGCAAGCCAGGAAGGGGCGGGGACCATGGTCACTTGCCACATACCCGTTGGCGGTCCGACCCAGTCGCTGCGTCTTGAAGAAGATGATGATATTATAGAGTCAGATGACGTGATCGATGATGGCGATCACGGGCCGTCGAGCATGCCTGCTGCTGAATAAGCAGATTATGCGGCCGAGGCGGCTGATCCATCCGATTGCGGTGATTTTAACTCATCAGATTCAAGCAAAACCTCAGCCAATTGATGCGTGCTGAGAGGATGTAGGAAGCTGATCCCAGAGTATCCGCCATTCGACCAGCGGACTCGGGCCTTAAGCCATTTTCCGCATATGAGCACGTCGAGACGGTCGTTCTTCTCCATCTCTGCCTTGTGACAGATCTTGCTGCCGGCAATGCCGACATCGAGCATCAAAGCTCGGTAATAATCTTTCTCGTGCTTGATCTTGATGTTGATGAAACACATCTGGCGAACCGCTTTTCTGCTTCGCATGCTCCTCCTGACACTGATCGTGCCAATGATGGCGCAAATGATCAGGCCAATGAGCATCTTGTTACGGGTTTTTCTGGCTTCTTCCGCTGTCATGGAGCTAAAGCCGCCGCTACTGCTGTCCCCGCCGCCACTGGTGGCCGAGTCATGGGAGTCGCTGTCCGTTTCATATTGAACGCCAAAGGGTGCAGCTTTCCCTGGTCCGGCATCCTTGGCGCTGGCTAGCGGTACGCCGCCATCGTAAAGATCAGGGTAGGGACGCTCTTCTTCTTCCTGCACTTTACCGGAATCATTCTCGCATCCCCAGAAATCGAGAACGGTCTGGCTGCTTCTTAAAGCTGTTCCCTGATTGGAGGTGGTGACAAGTTGGCGGGCATAATCCAGCCGTCCGGCCTGAAATTCCCTCGCGGCTTCACGCATGGTCGCAAGATAAATCAGCATCTCACGGCGTTCCGACCGGAAGGTCGTGCTTTCCGTTTGCGGGATCATGTCAAAAAGGGAGACGCCACTGAGCCCTTCGGAGATGATCGCCATCTCTTGCCTGAAGCCGCTAGCTTCAGCGCTGTTCATCGCTGTCTGGGCGTGTTGCGCCACATACGCGAAATTCTTCAGGGACGAGCAGGCTGCTGTGCTCGAGCCTGAAGCTGCGGGGTCACTGGCGGTCAGTGACAATATAGCGATTATCCAAAGGCCCATATAACCTTCATCTCGATCAAATGGCGGTCATTTTACCGCCCAGACTCTCAATGAAGGCAGAAGAAATAGCTAAAATTTTAGGTAAAGCGGCCTCTTTTGTGATCGGCGGTCTAGGTCGCGAGCGCCTGTGAACCAGATTTTTTGCCCGTCATCAGGTCGCTGCCGGTGCTCTGATCCTGCTTCAGAATGGCCGAGAGAATCTCTGGCCGCAGCTTTCTCTGAAAGGCGATGCCGGAATACTGCCGGTTGGCCCATGCGGATTTGCCTTTCAGGACACGCTTGCCAATTTTCAGCTGCATCGGCGTTTTCGGATCGAGCTGCGGCCCGCCCATCAACTTGGCACCGCCGCGCCCAAGATCGACGATCTTGACGTCGTAATTCCCACCCTTGGCGATCAGGCGTGCAGAGATGCGGCAGGGCTGGCGATTGCTGCGCTCGCCGGCCTTAAAGATCCTCCAGCAAAAGAACATCCCGATGAGCATCAGGCCAGCGGTACTCAGAATAATCCATTCCTTGCCTTCACTGCGCATCTCTTCCGGCAAGGCTTTGGAAACCTGGCTCATCATCCCTTCCTTGGCATCATTCGCCATGGCGCGGGCTTTCAGCAGGGTGACTTTCCATGCCGGGATCGACCGAGGCCGCTTTTTAATGCGCGGCTGCTTGTCAGCTTCCAGTGTGGTCTGACGGCGTTTATCGCGCCATTCCTGGTATTGCGTTTCTCCGGTTTCCTGACGGCACCCCCAGAAATCAGTGAGAACACTCCGCGCGCGCCAGGCGCTGCGCGTATTTGATTTCTGCAGCATACGGATGGCGGCTTGCTTGTCGCCGGCCTTATAAAGGCGGACCGCTTCCCTGTTCCCGGCAATGTAATCTGCCAGCCTGTCGCGATGCTTCAAGAAAGAGCTGCTTGTTCCGGGAACCAGTGAATCTGCGCTGAGGCCAGAGGTGAGCTCTTCGATATCTCCCATCTCAAGACGGAAGTGACGCTCACCATAAGCATTGCGAGCTTCATGTGAATGAATGGCGATACGCTCAAGGCGCGCGATATCGGCGCATGGCGTCACCGCCCCGCCCATATCCGTACTGAATCCACCACTGCCCATGAGTGCCAGGACGAGAAAAAGACCAGGCATGTCAGACCCTAAAGTGCCACCAAGTCGCGTTCTATCCACGAAAGAATGAAGGAGCCGAAAAGGAAGACGGTTACTGCGAGATTAGTATTCGTGACCGTAATGCGTCATCGACGGACACCATGCTAAAGGGCGGCATGACAATCTCGCTTCTCGTCTCTGCTGTCCTGTCCGTTCTGACGCCCGTGGGGCCAAGGAACTATGAGTCCTGTACCTCGATCATCGAGCTCGATCCCGAAGGCGGGCTTGATTACGCCGAAGCCTGGCAGGGCGAGGGCGGCGGCGCGCAGGCGCGTCACTGCACGGCCATCGCGCTGATTGCCCTTGATAAGCCCGCCAGCGCCGGTGCCATCCTTGCACGTCTGGCAGAGGAAGAGGTTTTCGATCCGGGGGTGTCCGCACGATTGTACCTGCAGGCAGCCGAGGCGCTCATGTCGGGAGGCAGGAAGGAAGCCGCGTTTCGTGCATTGCGCGGCGCCTATGAAAAGGCGCCTGACACACCGGAAGTCCACATGTCTGCGGCAGTGATTTATGCGACTGCGGAGGAATGGGAGGGTGTGATCCTCACCCTTGATGCACTGGCTCGCTTTGCGGATCTGTCATCAGATGCATTCGCCCTGCGGGGGCGCGCAAAATTTGAGCTGGAAAGATATGTGGAGGCGTCAAGGGACGTGTCCGACGCATTGGCACTCGATCCATATCTGGTCGATGCCATTGTCCTGCGCGGTGATCTGCTCAATGAGGGGATCTCAATCCCCAATGATCCGTTCACCGCGCCAAAGGAGTAAGGCTTAGCCTGCAACCTTGATTTTCGGCAGGGCAGTCGGGGCAATCCGTTTCGGTTCCCGGCGGCCTGTATTCGGCTGGAACGCCACTTGGCTATGATAAGCACAGTATGGCTTGCCGTGGTTCGACGGCTGGCCGCAGAAGTGGAATTCTTCCGAGGTCGGATCGCCGATCGGCCATTTGCACTGATTGCCGTCAATTGAAGAGACGGTCGGGCGGTCAATGCCCGGATAGAGATTTTCAAGTCCAGTAATAGGGGTCTTGAGTTCAGGCTCGTCATATCGCTGAACGGTTTTGGGTTTCGGTGCCGCCGGTGTGGCCCGTCCGGCTAGACCCAGCCGGTGAACTTTACCGATCACCGCATTGCGCGTGACGCCGCCCATCTTATTTGCAATCTGACTAGCTGAAAGTCCTTCGCCCCAGAGCTGTTTGAGTTGATCAACCCGTTCCTCGGTCCACGCCATTGAAGCCTCCTAAGGTCCGCTCTGTTCCGGAAAATACCGGACACTATATATTGAGGACATCTATCTCGTCCCCAAGATATAGTGCACTCCTGAGGAGGTTAACACAATATGAAGAGGGCTGTAGTTATCCCCTATCCACATCTTGTGAGAGAAATTTATCCACATTTTTGGCGTGAAAATGCCCTGTGGCAAGGCATTGCAGGGGTCTCTAAGGGACAGCTAACCGGTTGCGGTGATTTGCCTGGCGAGGGCAAGGAGAAAATATGAGTGAAGCATTAACCAAATCAGCGGCCGGCCCCGACACCCTCGGCGTACGGCCCTTCGGACGGGTCAACTGGATCGGCCTCTGGACGCTCTATCGCAAGGAAGTCCGGCGCTTCATGAAGGTGGCTTTCCAGACCGTCTTCGCGCCGATCATCACGACACTGCTGTATCTGACCGTTTTTCTCGTCGCTTTCTCGGGAAGTGACCGCAATCCGGTCATGGCGGGGCAGGTTGTGGCGTATGCTGCGTTCCTGCCGCCCGGGCTGATCATGATGGCGATCCTGTCCAATGCGTTCCAGAATTCCTCCTCCTCACTGATCATTGCCAAGGTGCAAGGGACCGTCGTCGATGTGCTGATGCCGCCTTTGTCGGCGGCGGAGCTGACAGTTGCCTTTGTCGCAGGTGCAGCAACGCGCGGGCTTCTTGTCGGGCTCGTCACGGCGCTGACGATTGCCGGTTTCATGGCCTTCACGCACAGCCCCTTCCAGATCCAGTCTCTCGCGGCGATCCTGTACTTCTCTATTGCCGCTTCGCTGATCCTCGGCGCGGTCGGGGCAATTGCCGGGATGTGGGCGGAGAAATTCGACCAGCTCGCGCTGATCTCGAACTTCGTCATTACGCCGCTGACCTTCCTGTCGGGCACGTTTTACTCGGTGAACAAGGAGGGGCTGCCTGATTGGGTGCCCGGCGTATCGGCCTTCAACCCCCTCTTTTATCTCATCGATGGCTTCCGATATGGGTTTATCGGGGTCAGTGACGCACCGGTGATGCGCGGCGCGCTGATCTCGCTCGTGCTGACGGTGGGGCTGATTTTCATTACCTACCGGCTGTTCCGCAGCGGCTATAAACTGAAAGCGTAAGACACATGTTTGATGATGCAGCGCCCGGCGGCGGGGGCGAAGGAAGAAGTGACGATCTTATCCTGCCATTCAAGGTGGGCGAGGCGGCCGTGCGCGGACGGGTGGTCCGGCTGGGCAAGGCTGTTGATGAGATCCTGTCGCGTCACGATTTCGCGGACCCCGTCTCGGCACTGGTCGGGGAGGCGGCAGCGCTTGTTGCCATGCTCGGCTCGGCACTCAAATTCGATGGCAAGCTGATTTTCCAGGCGCAAGGCGACGGGCCGGTCTCGACGCTGGTTGCCGATTATACCAAGGGCGGCGCGCTCCGGGCGACCGCCATGGTCAGAGAAGGCGCAGAGGAGACTGCCGCCAAGGCGCAAGGGCCAGAGCTTCATTACCTCCTTCGCAAAGGCCACCTTGTGATGACAATTGATCAGGGCTCGGACATGGAGCGGTATCAGGGCGTGACCCCGCTTGATGGGCCGGACCTTGCCACCGCCACCGTCAATTATTTCGCCCAGTCAGAGCAGATCCCGACCGCCGTGAAACTCGCCGTAGGGCGAATTCAAGATGCTGATGGCCGGACGAGCTGGCGTGCTGGCGGCATCATGGCGCAATTTGTCCCTGGCGAAGGCGGTGAACGCGAACGCGGCGAAGCGGCGCTTCTGGCCGAAGTAGACGAAGATGCCTGGAACCGGGCTGCGACACTTCTTGAAACCACGCAGGCCGATGAATTGCTCGATCCGACAGTGTCGCCTGAACAGCTCCTCTATCGTCTGTTCCACGAAGATGGCGTGCGAGTCTTTGATCCGGTCCCGGCATATTTTGCCTGTACCTGCAGTAAGGATAAGATTGCGCGGGTCTTGGCCCAGTATGATTCAAGCGTCATCAAGGAAATGGTTGAGGACGGTGCAATCGAAGTTTCTTGCGATTTCTGCCGGACGATGTACCGATTTGAGCTTGATGAAAGCGGAGAGGCCTTCAAGGCGTAAATGACCCTCGCCCATATCGTCTCGCCCGAAGAAGCGGGTTCCCTGAAGCCCCGCTTTGTTGATGCGCGCTGGTTCCTGCCGAATGATGAGCGGGTGGGGCGGACGGAATATGACCGGCTTCACATTCCGGGTGCGGTGTTTTTCGATATTGATGAAGTGGCAACGCCTTCTGATAACCATCCGCATCTCGCGCCTTCACCAAAAAAGCTGGCCAACTGGCTGGGGGCTGTGGGTATCACGCCTGACGCATGTGTCGTCATCTATGATGAGGCAGGGTTCTTTAGCGCCCCGCGCGTCTGGTATCTCCTCAAGGCGCTCGGCCATGAGAATGTGCATGTGCTTGATGGCGGGCTTTCGGCTTGGCGCCGGGTCGGTGGGGATGTGACTTCTGAGGTTCCGGCTTATGAGCCGGCGGACTATCCGTTGCCGGAGAAACTCTCCTGGCCTGTCGTGGACCGCGAAATTGTTCGTCATGCGTTGACGGGACGGATGGCGGATGTCGTTGATGCACGGCCTGCTGGGCGATTCAAGGGCCGCGATCCTGAACCGCGTCCGGGCCTATCTTCGGGCAGTATGCCGGGGGCCTTCAATCTACCCTTCAGCTCCCTGACAGGCGCAGACGGCCGCTTTCTGATGCCAGATCAGCTCGACATGCTCTTTCGGGATAAGGGGCTTGATCCAGCTAAACCGATCATTGCGTCTTGTGGATCGGGGATATCGGCCTGCGTTGTGTTGCTGGGGCTTGCTGAAGCGGGCTGGCCGATGGGCACGCTCTATGATGGCTCATGGATTGACTGGGCCAGCCATCCAGAGGCCCAGATAGAAAAAGAGGGGGCCTGAGCCCCCTCTCTTCATTCGATCAGAGCCCGGCGCTTTCGTAGCTCTTCGCAATGTCAGTCAGTGACACGCAGTAAGCGGCGGTCCGCAGGTCTTCGATATTGTTGTCGAGCTTGAAGGCCCGCATGCGGTTATAGGAATTGCGCATCGTGTCATCGAGGCCTGAGCGGACAAGGTCGATTTCGTCCGAGCCATGAGAGAAGCGCTCGATGAAGTCCGGCGCCAGCGGCTGACCGGTTGCGCGTTCGAGCTCACGGATCAGTTCCATGGCGCGTTTTTCTTCCTGACGGCGCTGCATCCGGCCAAAGCGGATGTGGCTCAGGTTCTTGACCCATTCAAAATAGGAAACCGTCACACCGCCGGCGTTCGCATACATGTCGGGGATGATGACGACGCCTTTCTCGCGCAGGATCGTGTCGGCATTTGCGGTAACCGGGCCGTTTGCGGCCTCGAGGATGACGCGGGCTTTTACATATTCCGCATTGCCCCCATTGATCGAGCCTTCGATCGCGGCGGGAACGAGGATGTCACAGTCATGCTCGAATACGGACGTACCGTTTTCGATATATTTCCCATGCGGGAAGCCCTTCAGGCCGCCATTCTTGGTGATGAAGTGCTTGAGCTCTTCGATGTTGATGCCTTTTTCATCAACGATCGCGCCGTCGCGTTCGATGACGCCAGTGATCAGCGCGCCGTCTTCTTCAGACAGGAACTTGGCGGCGTGATAGCCCACATTACCAAGGCCCTGAACGATGATGCGCTTGCCTTCGATGCCGCCTTCAAGACCGGCAGCGGTCACGTCTTCGGGGTGTTCAAAGAAGGCTTGGAGCGCATACTGACAACCACGGCCGGTCGCTTCGACACGGCCGGCGATCCCGCCAGCATGGGGCGGCTTGCCGGTGACGCAGGCAAGGGCGTCAATATCGGTCGGGTGCAGACGTTTATAGGCGTCCGCCATCCAGGCCATTTCGCGTTCGCCTGTGCCCATGTCCGGGGCAGGCACGTTTTGCGAGGGGTGGATGAGGTCGCGTTTTGCGAGCTCATAGGTAAAGCGACGGGTGATGCGCTCAAGCTCTTCGACATCCCATTCATTGGGATCGATCGCAAGACCGCCTTTGGAGCCGCCAAA
Source organism: Parvularcula marina (assembly GCF_003399445.1). Taxonomy (NCBI): domain Bacteria; kingdom Pseudomonadati; phylum Pseudomonadota; class Alphaproteobacteria; order Parvularculales; family Parvularculaceae; genus Parvularcula; species Parvularcula marina. The sequence goes on from NZ_QUQO01000001.1 coordinate 2,330,010, forward strand.
CGGCACCTGCACCAGCGCGCATTTATAGGTCATCAGTGCGGCGAGTGCTTCGACCTCGTCCTGATCGACGGAGAGCGCGTAGCGGATACCGCCCTTGACCGGCTCGTAATGCTCGGAGTGAACGGCGCGATAGCCGGTGAAGGTGTGGATCGTGCCGCGCAGCTTCACGCCGAAACGCACAGTGTAGACCGAGTTGCAGACCTTGATTTTGTGTTTCAGGCCGTCGGACATGTCGAGATGTGTCACGGCACGGTCGAACATCATGTCGACACTCTGACGGAAGGTCAGCTCGCGATTATGGACAGGTCGGTTCATGCCATTCCTCCAGGGGTTTAGCGGCGAGGCAAACGCCGGGGCGTTCTTTCGCGCCCTTTCTCAAGCTCTAGTGCCGGAAATGTCTCATTCCGGTAAATACCATGGCGAGGCCGCGCTCGTCTGCGGCGGCGATCACCTCCTCATCGCGGATCGATCCGCCCGGCTGGATGACGGCTGTCGCGCCGGCTTCGGCAGCGGAGATCAGGCCATCCGGGAACGGAAAGAAGGCGTCAGAGGCAACAACGGAGCCGCTGACCAGCGGAGTCTCAAGCCCCATGGCTTCGGCGGCGTCCTGTGACTTGCGTACAGCGATACGAGTTGAATCAAGACGGCTCATCTGGCCAGCACCAATGCCGACGGTCGCGCCATCCTTCACATAAACAATCGCATTCGATTTCACGTGCTTGGCCACCTTGAAGGCAAAGAGAAGATCGGCCTTTTCTTCGCCAGATGGCGTGCGTTTGGTTACAACTTTCATGTCTTCCGGGAACACCTGTCCGTTATCCATGAATTGATAGAGGAACCCGCCTGCGACAGGGCGGGCCCGCATATGACCCATGCGTGGGTCGGGCAATTCTGATGTCGTCAGAAGGCGGAGGTTTTTCTTCTTGGCAAAGATCTCGGCAACGCCGTCTTCGATGGCAGGCGCTATGACAATCTCGGTGAAGATCTTGACGATCTCCTCGGCGGTCTTTGCATCAAGCGGGCGGTTGACGGCGACGATGCCGCCAAAGGCGGAGACGGGATCGCAAGCAAGGGCGCGCTCGTAGGCTTCGAGGAGGTTGTCACCGCTTGCCACACCGCAAGGATTGGCGTGCTTGATGATGGCAACGGCCGGAGGGAAGAATTCTGAAACGAGTTCGACCGCGGCATCGGCGTCATTGATATTGTTGTAGCTCAGCGCCTTACCCTGATGCTGGGTCGTCGCGGTAATGCCGGGGCGATCCTCCGTGCCCTTATAAAGCGCGGCCGGCTGGTGCGGGTTCTCGCCATAGCGCAGCTCATCAAGCCGGGTACCGGCAATCACGACGCGGCGGGGGAGAAGATCTCCCAGTTCTTTCTGGAACCAGCCGGAGATCGCCGCGTCATAGGCCGCGGTGCGTGCATAGGCGGTTGCCGCCAATTTCTTGCGGTCGTCGAATGTGGTGCCGCCCTCTGCCAAAGCATCGGTGATGACGGTGTAATCTTCCGTATCCGTCACGATGGCGACATGGGCGTGGTTCTTGGCGGCGGCGCGGATCATCGCCGGGCCGCCAATATCGATATTCTCGACCATTTCGTCATAGTCCGCGCCACGCGCGAGCGTCGCTTCGAAGGGGTAGAGATTGACGACCAAGAGGTCGATGCCTTCGATCCCGTTCTCTTCCATCGCTTCGATATGGCTGGATTTCGAGCGGTCAGCGAGGAGGCCGCCATGCACTTTGGGGTGCAGCGTCTTCACGCGGCCGTCCATGATTTCGGGGAAACCGGTGACATCAGAGACGTCCCGCACATCGAGGCCCGCTTCACGCAGCGCTTTGGCTGTGCCGCCGGTCGACAAAAGCTCAACCCCGGCCTCGCTAAGGCGCGTGGCAAAGGGGATCAGCCCCTCCTTGTCACTGACGGAAATCAGGGCGCGTTTCAGGGGCAGTCTGGCGTCGGAAGAAGTCACTGGGCTTGGCACTCCGGATAAGGCTTTGCGGCGGAATGCCGGGGCTTATCGGCCTCTGCGATGACAAGGGCAAGCGATGCAATGCGTAAAATCAGCATTCCGCCAAGAACTGCCGAAAGTGACCAGCGCGGCTCATCTTCCTGACATTTTCCGCTGCTTTGGCAGCAGGTGCCGCAGCTTTGTCATCACTTGACTTACGTGGCCTATCGGTTGCGAGGAGGCGGGTGCGCAAACCGGTCCCTCGGTCCAGCTTGGTCCGATGACGGAGTGCCTCTGATCTGATTGAAAACCCGTCTGAAATGACATCCCCGAAGGTCGTCAGTCGGCGTGGCGGGCGCGGTCCGAAGGCGTTGAGATCTGTTCCTTGGTATTCGGGGTCACCCGGAATTCCGGCACCAGATGGTTGACGGCCCCGGCCAGTGCATCCGCATCGCCATCAACCGCATAGCCGATAATCTCTTCGAGCCGCGGCTCCAGCAGCGGCAGGTCGATCATTGACGGTGAGGCGAGAAGGATGCCTTCGACCCCGGTGCGAACGAGCCGCTCGAGATCGTGGAAGACTTCCTCGAACAGCTTTTCGCCGGGCCGCAGGCCAGTATAGACGATTTCGATGTCTTCATGCGGGCGCAGGCCGGCAGCAGAAATCATCCGTTCGGCAAGGGTCACGATGCGCACCGGCTCGCCCATATCGAGCACGAAAATCCGCCCGTCATGGGTCATGACCCGGTTGGATTCATCGCAGAGGGATGCCGCTTCGAGAACGAGCTGCACAGCTTCCCGCGTTGTCATGAAAAAGCGCTGAACGTCCTTATGCGTCACAGTGATGGGCCCGCCTTGCGCGATCTGGCGCTGGAAGAGCGGGGCGACCGAACCGGTGGAGCCAAGGACATTGCCAAAGCGAACCGTGGTGAAGCGGGTGCCAGTCTGGGCGATGTCAAGCGCCTGCGCATAAAGCTCAGCAACACGTTTCGTTGCGCCCATAAAGCTGGTCGGGTTCACGGCCTTGTCGGTCGAGATGAAGGTTACGGCCTCGGCGCCAAACTCGATAGCGGTATCAAAGACGTTCTTTGCGCCCAGGATATTGGTCAGGGCCGCTGGCGCCAGATTGTTCTCGACGATCGGCACATGTTTGAAGGCCGCTGCGTGCAGGACAACATGGGGAGCAGATTTCTCAAAGAGCCGCTTCAGATGCGCTTCCCGGCAGACATCGACGAGAACCGAGCGCATCGACAGGTCCGGGTAACGGCCCCGGATCTCGAGATCGATCTCGTAAAGGTTGAATTCCGAATTATCGACGAGGGTGAGCTCGCTGGGGGCAAAATTTGCGACCTGTCGCGAAAGCTCCGACCCAATCGTGCCACCGGCACCAGTTATCATGACGCGCTTGCCGGTGATGAAGCGTTCGGCCTGGCGCAGGTCAATATGACGCGGGGCGCGATCGAGCAGTTGGGCGCTGTCCAATTCGAGAGCTGTCAAATCGCTCGGGGCAAGACGGGCCCGTACACGGTCAGTGCGACGGCGTCTGAACCCTGGCAAGCCTGCTTTGAACCCCATGCTGCCACAATCTTTCTATATATACGGCCCGAATATGTCCCAACTGACATAGCCTTATGGCAATCTCATGACCATCGGGCAGAAACACAATCTATTGTCCCCACTTTATCCGCCATCGGACGGCGGGACCACAAGGGGACATGACGATTTGATACAATTTTTCTATGCGCCCGTCTGGCCACGCACTGACACTTTCTTCGATCTGTGTCTTTGCGCCATCTATTGTAAGTCTGGCACCTGCTCCTTGATCTAGAGCAATATCGACCCCTCCATGCTCATCGAGCTTGGCCTGACCCGCGCCTATATGCAACCTTAGGTCGAGTTTTTCGGTGGGGATTTGCTCTTCCACGCTTAGCTGATGCTCACTTTCAGAAAGCTCAAACTTCCGTTGGATTGTGCCGCGGCGGCTCGACCAAGAGAGGCCCATTTCCTGAGCGCTGGGGCGCGAAAAGCTCGACGGGGCGAGGGCGGGGATATCAAATCCCGAGGCAGCAGCAGGCGTATTGAGTGCATCAGCCCAGGCCGCCATACGGTCCACAATCCCGATCGCCGCAGGTGAAGGCGCGCCGCAACTGACGATCAGAGGCGTGCGCCCGGTGGTCAGCGCGATACCTCCCGTGCCAGCCAGGTCCTGATCCTTGCCGAGGTCAGCCATGAAGAGTGTGTCACCGTCACGAAGGCTCGCATAACCCATCCGTTCAAGGAGGATTGCTGATTCTGGGCGGATCATGGGGCCTATGCGGTGAAGGGCTGCCTTGTCGGGCGCATATCTGCCGGGCATCTGCACCATGCCGCCCTCCCCGGTCAGAAAGCCGCCAATATAGAGCCGGGCAACTTTCAGCGCTTCATCAAGTTCGGGCGGTGCGCTGAGGCGACGGATGTCAAAGGCTTCGGACAGGATGAAGAGATCATCCGTCTCCTGAAGGGCGACATTCACATGCCGCCAGCTGGCTGGCAGCTCGCCTTCGGCGAGCGGCCGTAGGTACTGGCCCAGTCGGGGCGTGTCTGTTGTGCCGATTTGCCTGTCTTCGGGCAGGCAGAGACTTGCCAAAGTGCGCGCGACCACGACGGGCAGGCGCTGCTTGTCCTTGCCGCGCCGCAGGAAGCGCGAAAGATGCCTTGCCTGTCGGGCTGTGGAATCAAGGATCATCGCCCGCATCGGGCCGTCCATGCCGTTGGTCAGAAGGTCCATATGGCACAGCATCCGGATCACGCGCGGTGCGCAAAGCGTTGCCCGCCACGTGGCGGGCGAGAACCGGCCATGCTGTTCCAGCCAGAAGGCCGTCAGCTTACGGATGGCTTCCGCTCCATCTTCACCAGCGCCTGCGAGGATCGGCAACCAGTCAAAGCGGTGAAAGGATTCGGCTGCGGCGAGACTGCCTGGAGACATATCGTCCTCGGCCGTCCAAGCGCGCGCAGCCTCGATCAGCGCCTCGGACGGGGCCGCCGAGACTTCCGGGTAGAAGACCAGTCGCTGCGGGATGGGACCGCGCAGCTGAACGTCATGATAAAAACGGGCACGGCCACTTTCACGCGGGCGCTTACTCACCTTAAACCGCCAGACTCCCCGCCGCTTTCAGTGCGGCGATGTTCTCCGCATACGCATCGGGACCACCACGGAAAACGGCCGTCCCGGCGACCAGCGCATCGGCGCCGGCTTTTAGGATCGAGGCGGCATTGTCCGGGGTGACCCCGCCATCAACCTCGATCAGGATATCACGCCCCTTCGCCGCAATCATCTGCCGCAGCCGCTCGATACGGGGCAGCTGTACAGGCAGGAAAGCCTGTCCACCAAAACCCGGATTGACGCTCATCACAAGGATCAGATCGATCATGTCGAGCACCGGCTCGACAGCTTCCAGCGGCGTGGCTGGGTTGAGGGCAACGCCGGGTTTAACGCCCTTATCCCTGATCATCTGCAGTGTACGGTGCAGATGCGGTCCAGCTTCTGGGTGCACGGTCAGGTAATCGGCGCCAGCCTCTGCAAAGGCGGCGATGTAGGGATCCGCCGGGGCGATCATCAGATGAACGTCAAACGGCTTTTTCGTATGCGGACGCAGCGCTTTGACGACACCCGGCCCGATCGTGAGATTGGGAACGAAATGCCCGTCCATCACATCGACATGTATGAAATCGGCGCCTGCCGCATCAATTCGTCTGACCTCTTCACCCAATTGGGCAAAATCGGCGGACAGGATCGACGGGGAAATAAGGGGAGCGCTCATGGTCTCGATCTAGGACGGGTCACGGGCACTGACAACCAAGAGCCCTCTCGTCAAAAACCCCCGCCGGGGGGACGGCAGGGGCTTATGGGAATGTGCAAGTTACTCTGGTTGGGGCTAGGGCGCTTTTAGGAGAGAGCGTCAAAACCTTGATCAGTTACCTATCTAACAAATTAGACCGAAATTGGGCGAATTTGGGCAGAATGTGACATTCGGCAAAGTTTTCTCAAGCTTGCTTAATAGCCGGTTAAGCTCAGGCGGAGGCCGCAGCCCTGTCTTCAGCCTGCTTTTTCTTCCGCCAGCCAAGGGCGCTCCATAATAGGGCGCCGCCGCCGACAACGGCGCTGGCCTTCCACGAGACATCAAGCAGCGCAAAGGCAAATAAGGCGCCCAGCGTCAGGACGGACATTTTTGCAGCCGTCCGGCCCGGCGCCTCTAAGACCTCCGCCACTTTGCGGACCGTCGCGCGGGCGGCGCGTCTAGGGGCCTTGGCGGCAGCGCTGACAGCCTTTGTGGCGGCTTTGCGGCTCGAGGCGAGCCAGTTGAGGATGCGATTAAAGCCAAGGGCGGCGATGGCGCCGCCAATCAGCGTGCCGAGGGCCGCGGCGATGCCCCATTTGAGGTGGGCGGGTGCGGCCTCCAGCGTGCCGGCCTGTTCCTCGGCGACGACGCTTGTGCCTGCCGGATCGACGACAATCACCTGCTCTCGCTCCAGCGCCGGGGCGGAGGCAGCAGTCTGCGGCTCGGCAGCGGTAAAGATCGCAAAGGCCGCCGCAATGGCGCCGGTCCCGGCCAGAAGGTCACGCTTTTTCATCGGAGATTCCCACATCGGCTTATATGTGAAGATGGGGGCTTGGGCGAAAGCGGGCAAGGTGCCATCTCTGCCCCTCAACAGACTTTAAGGAGCCGCCCATGTCCGGACTCGACCGACGCCCGTTGGGGGATACGGAGGTTAGCGTTTCTAGCCTTTGCCTTGGGACCATGATGTTTGGCGACCAGATAGGCGAAGAGGCGGCATTCCGTCAGATGGATCGCTGTTTCGATTTCGGCATTGATTTTTTTGACACGGCTGAAATCTACACGATCCCGCCCAAGGCGGAGACACAAGGCGATTCTGAACGCATCGTCGGCAAATGGATGAAAGAGCGCGGTTGCCGTGACAAGATCGTGCTGGCAACGAAAGTTTCGGGCCGTTCGGGCAATCAGTGGCTTCGCGGGACAAAGGAAAAACGGGTCACCCCTGCGCAGATCCGTGAGGCGGTCGAGGATAGCCTTGAACGGCTGCAGACGGATTATATCGATCTTTATCAGATTCACTGGCCTGACCGGCGGGTGGCGATGTTCGGCTCTGAACCAAATGGCTTTGTCGCGCAGGATAATGCTGATGCGGTGCCCATCGCCGAACAGCTCGGCGGCATGGCGGAGCTCGTCCGTGAGGGGAAGATCCGCTATGTCGGCCTTTCGAACGAGACCGCCTGGGGCGTGATGGAGTTTGTCCGCGCCGCTGAACGCGAAGGTTTGCCACGTGTCGTGTCGATCCAGAACGCCTATAGCCTCGTCAACCGGACCTTCGAGCAGGCGCTCGCCGAGGTCGCGATGGAAGAGAAGGTCGGGCTGCTCGCCTATTCGCCGATCGCTCAAGGATCGCTGTCTGGGAAATATCTCGGCGGGCAGAAGCCCAAAGGGTCACGCGGCGAGATGTTCGGGCGGCTTGACCGGTACAAGACCCCGAATGCGGAGGCCGCGATTGCGGCTTACGTCGAAGTGGCGCGGGATATGGGGGTGCATCCGGCAGCGCTTGCCATGCAGTTCGTCACGACACGTCCTTTCGTGACGTCGAACATTTTCGGCGCGAACGGAGATGAACAGCTTGATGTGATCTTCAACTCACTGGAGGTCGAACTGACCACGGAAGTGATGCAGCGCATCACCGACATCCATAAACGCTATACGAATCCGTGCCCGTGAGGAGAAGGCGCTATTCTATCCTGCACAGCCCTCAGGGGCAGCGCGCGAGATATCTGCTGGCTTTGGGTGGGTGCCCGGGATTGTCATGGTTCCTCATTTATGCGTTCACCCCACTGCATAAATGGGTCCCAGGTTGGGTCGCGTTTCCTGCCTTCTTCGCTTTGATGGCAGGCGGTGCGATCTGGGCCATTTCGAAATTCGAACGTGAGCGGAAAGAAGCTACCTTTGAAAATCGTAGATCGGCCCCAGATCAAGAAGAGAGCTGAGCTCATCGAGCGCGGTGCGCACCTCGGTCAGGAGAGCGGGGTCCGCAAGATCCGCTGCCGTCATCCGGTCGCGATAGTGTTTCTCGACCCATGATTCGAGGGCGGAGATTTTTGCCTCATCGAGCAGAGCAGGCGCGTGCGTCTTTCCAAGCTCCTCATCGGTCAGCACAACGCGCAGGCGCAGGCAGGCGGGGCCGCCGCCATTCTTCATGCTCTGATTGAGGTCGAAATAATGCGCCTCGGCGATGGGGCTGTTCCCGGCAATGGCCTGCTCAACCCATGTCCGTGTGGAGGTCGTCGTCTCCGCTTCGCCGGGCAGGATCAGCGCCATGCGGCCGTCGGGTAAGGTAATCAGCTGGGAGTTGAAGAGATAGGAGCGGATGGCATCGCTCAAAGGCACTTCGGCCTCGCTCACCTCAACGAAGATCGGCTCAAAGCCGAGGTCATCGCCGCGCCGCCGTATACGGTCGAAATCAGATTCAGGGCTCTCGAAGGCTTTCTCGTGATAGAGGAGGACATTGGCATTCGCGACGCTGACGACATCATTGTGGAAGGCCCCGGCCTCAATCGCCTCGCGCGACTGGCGGATATAGACCGCCTTGTCATCGACGCCGTGATGGCGGGCAATGGCTTCGCTCGCTTCGCCTGCCTGACGGGGCAGGAAGTTCCAGCCGCCAAGACGCTCGAAGGCGGACCGGCCATAGACGAAAAGCTCCGCTCCCGGCTCTCCATGCGACGCGGCCATCCGGCCATGGTTGGCTGCGCCTTCATCGCCCATGGCGCCCATCACGGGTACCGCGTCATGATGCGCGAATGCGCCCGTCTCTTCGGGGAAATATGTCTTCAGGACACGGCCTGTAAGCGGGTGCTCGATAGAGCGGTGCGCCATTGCCGTCAGGTTCGCCGGGGTGAAATGAACGCGCTTATCGGGAGTGTCCGCGGACGGGGAAACGGTGGCCGCATTGGCGGTCCACATTGCGGCAGCAGAGGACATGTTGCGCAATAGGGCGAGGTCGGTTTTTGCGGCCTGTGCGATGACATCCGCATCCGTCCCAGTGAAAAAACCCATCTTCCTCAAGGCCGGCACGAAAGGACGCTCATGCGGCGGCAGGACACCCTGCTTCAGGCCCAGTTTCATCAGGGCCCGCATCTTCTGAAGGCCCTGCAAGGCGGCGGCCTTGGGGTTCGAGGCTTCGCCGCCATGGCTCATCGAGGCGACATTGCCCATCGAGAGCCCGCCATAATTATGGGTCGGGCCGACCAGTCCGTCGAAATTGACCTCGTAAGCCGTCATGCGTTCAGCCCCTTTGTCTCCATCTCGTCTTTGAGCGGACCTTCCTGCACCATGCTGGCCATCGGCCAGGCACAGTAATCAGCCGAATAATAGCCCGCCGGGCGGTGGTTGCCTGAAAGTCCCGGGCCGCCAAAGGGCGCCTTGCCCGATGCGCCTGTCGTCTGGCGGTTCCAGTTGACGATCCCGGCACGGATGTCCTTGGCAAAGCTCTCCCACAAGGCAGCGTCATCAGAGAGAAGTCCCGCAGCAAGGCCAAAGCGGGTGTCATTGGCGGTGCGGACCGCTTCCTCAAAAGAGGGAACACGGATTACCTGCAGGAGGGGGCCAAATACTTCCTCATCTTTCCGGGCCGTCCAGTGGGTCGTGTCGATCAGGCCGGGGCTGACATAGGCGGGTCCGTGATTAAGGTGCTCTGAGCGGACGATCTCCTCTGCGCCGTGGGAGACCATATCGTGCTGGGCATCGATGACAGCTTGCGCCGCGCGATCATGGATCAGCGGCCCCATAAAGGGCTCGGGCTCGCCATCGGGCGGGCCGACGCGCAGCCTTGGGATAAGGTCCGTGACCGCGTCAATAATGGCTTGCCCCTTCGCGCCTTCCTCGACGATCAGACGGCGGGTGCAGGTGCAGCGCTGGCCGGAGGTGATGAAGGCCGAGCGCGCAATAATGGTGGCGGCGCCCGCCGCATCGGCGACGTCCCATGCAACGAGCGGGTTGTTTCCACCCAGTTCCAGCGCGAGGATTTTCTCAGGATGCCCGCCAAGCGCCTGATGGATCGCGCGGCCTGCCCGGATGCCGCCGGTAAAGGCGATGCCCGCTGTAACGGGGTCGGTGATCAGCTGGTTGGCTTCTGCCGCGCCGCCATGGATCAGGTTGACGACCCCGGCGGGCAGGCCCGCTTCTTCCCACCAGCTGACCATCAGTTCGGCAACGGCGGGGGTGATCTCGGAAGGTTTGAGGACGATCGTGTTCCCGGCGATCAGGGCCGGGATGATATGCCCGTTCGGCAGATGGCCGGGGAAGTTGAACGGCCCGATCACCGCCATCACGCCATGGGCGCGGTGTGACAGCCGGGTCGCGCCATCATCGCGGGTTGGCGTGCGTTCATGATAGGCGCTGAGCGAGACGGCGGCCTTACCCGCAATCGCGCCGGCCTCGGTCGCGGCATCCCACAACGCCTTGCCGGTCTCGGCGGAAATCAGCCTTGCCATCTCGTCCTTGCGCTCGGCGGCAATGGCGGAATAGCGCTCGATATAGGCATATCGTTCGTCAACGGACAGTCGCTGCCAACCTTCAAAGGCGCGTGCAGCGGCTTCAATGGCGGCGCTGACCTGCTCGGGGCTCGCATAGGCGCCCGACCACAGCGTCTCGCCATTGGCGGGATTGGTCGAGGTGAATTCCTGCCCACCACCCTGTTGCCATTCATTGCCGATGAAGAGGTTGCCGCTTGCCGTCATGATTTACTCCTTTGCCCGCAAGGGAGCTGCTGCCACGAGCGCGCCCGGTTTGAAACCGCCCTGTTCAGCAATGGCAGGTGAAAGAACAACCGTTTGCCCCTGCCGGTGGCCGGTGCCGATGGCGCAGGCATAGTCCTGACCATCCAGGGTCGAGACAAGGAACGGCTCGGAGCCTGCGATATGGTCGGCATTGTCACTGACGGTCAGGCGGCGATCTGTGCGTTCCTGTACGGTACGTACACGGTCAATTGGGCACTGAATGGAGGGCCCACCATCGAAAATGTCGATGCAGCGGGAGACGGCAAAATTCTCCGTCAGCAGCATCTTCAGCGCTTGTCCGCTGGTCTTGTGCGGCTTGCCGATCACCTCCTGGCCGTCTTCTGGCAGGAGCGAGACATAGATCGGGAATTTCGGCATCAGATGCGAGATGAAGCGGAAATCATTCGCCGACAGACGGTCGGCTTCGTCAAATGTCGTATGGAAGAATTTTGCCGCGATATGCTCCCAGAAGGGGCAGGTGCCGTCTTCATTGAACCAGCCACGGATCTCGGCCATGACATTTTCGCCGAACCGATCCCTTCGTGTGCCCATGAACATGAGCCGGCTGAGCGAGAGGAGGCGTCCAGCGCCCTGACCACGTGCTTCTTTCCCAACGAGTAGCGTGCCGATCTCCTCATAGCCGTGGAAATCATTGACGAGGAACAGGATGTCGGATGACGCCTTGAGCCCACTTTCGGGAGCCTGCGCGGCAATATGGCTGCGGCGGTAAGAATAGAACGGCCGGTCGGCACCAAGGTCGGGGAAGATCGATGCCATCCCGACTGCGTGGTCCCCATTGTCGAGGACAAAGAAAAAGATATCCCGGGCTTCGGCGCGGCCTGATCCGGCAAAGGCCTTGTCTGAAGCTTCAATCCTTTCGAGAAGAGCTTCTTCTGTGTTCGGAACAGTTGTCATGCCGAGACCGGCATTCTGGGCCAGTTTCAAGAGTGAGGGCAGGTCCTCTTTCCGCGCAGGGCGGACAATCAGAGAGGGGGTGGACACGTTCGGTGAACTCCTTCGGACGGCGGGCTCGGGGTGGGCCCGGCCAATGCTTCTGGTTTTCGCCCCCGGTAAGGGCTCACGGCGGCGGCGGCAAGAGAGGGGGATCAGTCAGGGTGCAGGATGGTCTCCCCAGACCAGTCAAATACAGTGTTTCAGGTGTGTGTGCTGTTAACGAATCCTAACAGGATTAACGATTTAACTGCGTTTCTTAACCAAAAGCCTGTATCTTTTAACCTTTTATTAAGCTACGGAAGAAGCGGGGAGTGAAGGTGTTTAATCACGCGCGAAGGGCGCGGGAGCGTATGATGACAAAACACTACACTGAGCTGACCGGCGCACTGGGCGATAAAATCCAGTTCGGTCCCCCGATGCATAGCGCGGAAGACTTCTTCAATAAGGCTGTGCCCGTCGTCTCAATTAATGGTGTGACCTACGAATTGAGGTCTATCGGCACGCTCGGCTTCACTCTTGTGGGTCCTCTACCAGAGGTTGTCAACGAGGATGACGATCCGCTTACGGCTGTTTTTACACAGTCGGGCCGTGAGATCTTCGAGACTAGAATTCTAAAACCCACACCGATTGATGATCAGGTCATCAATTGCCGCTGTTTTGACCGGGCCATCACGCTTGAAAAGCTCGGCCATGCCAATGCCGCGGCTGTCGCAGCGGCAAGGGTCAGGGCGCCGAAGATCGCGCCAATGGATATTCCGACCGAGTACAAGGTCTTCTGTGCCGATACGCTCGACATCATGGCGACCTTGCGCCGTCAGGTCGAAGAAGAGATTTCACCCTTTGAGCAAGAGCTGACAGCCGAAGAGCGTCACGAACTCGACAAGCAGATGGAAGAAGCGGTCGCCGACCAGTGGCTGCCCTTCCTTGAGCGGGCGAACAGCCTGGTCCTGCCTTTCAAGCACGACGTAGAGATGCGTACCCGCATGAAGCGGTATACGGAGAATGTCGTGACCGGGGAGATGTGCAAGGGCGCACTCCAGCACCGCTGCTATTATAAGCCTCTTGGCTATCCGGGCGACTTCGAGATTATGAATGCGTTCTACGACAATGTGCCGCGCGGCGAGAACGCCTATACCCGGCTTGTCGATATGCTCGGCCTGATCGCCGGTCGGCCGGTTGCCAAGAGGATGCATTATCTGACGGCAGAACTTGAGCGCATGGTTGCGACATCCGACCGCCGGCACCATCACGTGATGAGTGTCGGCGCAGGCCCTGCGCGGGAGTTCAAGCGCTTCTTCGAGCGGGCGGGCAAGATCGATAACGGCTTCTCGATCACGCTGGTTGATCCGGAGACGCGGGCGCTCGAATGCGCGATCGGCAATATCTATTCCTCAGTGAAACACGGTGTTTCCTCGATCATGGTGTCGGGGATGAACACGTCCTTCACCGAGATGCTCCGGCCAAAGAGTACTTTCCGGCATCTGCCGCCACAGGATTTCATCTATTCGGCGGGGCTGACGGATTATCTCAACACCAAGCTGACGAAGTCGATGGTGTCGAAGCTCTATGACCTTGTCCGGCCGGGCGGGACTGTCCTCATCGGGAACGTCAATGACGCACCGAACGGCATGTACTGGTCGGCTGAATATGCTGTCGATTGGAGCATGTTCTTCCGCAACATGGCAGAGATGGAAGAGATCGCCGACGGCCTGCCGGGCAATCCGGAGATCACCGCGGATGAAAGCGGCTCCTATTTCATGCTGAAGCTGACAAAGCCTGCTTAAGCGGCAGTTTTGGGCTGAGCTGCCGCGACACCTTCGGTGGCGGGCGGAATCACGATCTGCGCCAAGCATCCATGATCCGGGATCGAACAGATATAGAGCTTGCCGCCGGCGATTCGCGTCAGTGTTCTGGAGAGTGATACGCCGATACCCAGCTTGTCACCGCCAAGCTTGCGGACATCCTCAACCTGCCGGAGTGCTTCGCCAGCAAGATCGAAATTCGAATTCGTGATCCCCGGCCCATCGTCACGAATCGAGATGATGTCTCCAATGCTCGTGACCTCAGAAGAAATCGTGATGGTGCTACCTGGCGGGCAATAACGAACGGCGTTGTCGATCAGCTCATCAAGCGCACGCGTCATATGCCGCGGATCGACGAAGATGTTCTCCTCGCCACATTCCAGATTGAGCGTAATGCGCTTGGTTTCTGCTGGGGTTTGGTGGCGGTAAATTGCTTCGCGGACGACACGGGTCGGTGTTGTCATCTGTGGGGAGGCCGGCAGCAGACCTGCGTCCGCACGGCTGTAATCCAGCAGACGCTGGCTCTGATGGCTCAGGCTCGTGCCGGCGCGGTAGATCTCTGACGCAAAGCTACGGGTTTCATCGCCCGGTCCATCAGGCTGATCTGTCTGCTCAATGATCTGGGCATAGCCGATAATCTGGTGAAGCGGCGTTTTGACGACATGGCCAAGCACGTTGAGCAGGGCGTTCTTCCGGTCGACTGAACGTTCGGCATCCTCAGCCATCTCAAGGACTTGCGCAAAGTAATGCTCGCGCTCGCGATAGGTCATGAATTCCTTGCGGCGATTGCGCTCAAGGAAATAGTTCCCCGCGGCAGCGCCAAGGAAAATGCTGACCACCATGACCTGACCGGCGAGCAGATCGGGACCAGGTGCAAAGCCATGAGTTGCGATGACGAGGGTAATAGTCATGAAGCTCAGAAGGCCCGCACAGACCCTGAAATTGAGGCGCGCGACGGCGCTAAACTGAACTGCGAGCTGAATTAGCCCGACATAATAGGGCGGTGTGTTCGATCCAATGGCCGCGATAATTCCGGCAAAGGAGACAGACACGATGGCGACGATGGCAACAGTGATCCACATCATGTTGCGATAGCCCCATGGCGTGAATGTCAGCGCGAATAGGGCCAGCAGGAACGGAAAGCTGATGAGCCGCAATGTGACGGTAAAGGGCGCAAGGTCTCCGAGGACGATCCAGTCAAGGATCCCGTAGCCCAGATGGATGAAGGCGCCGGAGATCATAAGCAGCTGATCGAGACGTCCGCCCTGCGCAAGCGCAAATTTCCTGTAGGCACGCTCAAGGTCTTTATCCTTGAATCTTGCCGAGACAGGGTCGATCGCCGCTGGGGCAACGTTGGAACTAGGCATCGTCACAAGGATGATGCCTAGACCAGTATCGTTAAAATTTTCGCTTAACGCGTGTGTCCTCAGACAAAATCTGATGCCGGACGATAAGACAGCCCCAGATCACGAGCGACCGCTTCATGAGTGATGTCCCCTTCGGCCACATTCAGCCCTTCAAGAAGGTGCGGATTGCTGGCCAGTGCTGCCTTTGGACCCTTCCCTGCCAGCTCGATGATATAAGGCAGGGTGCGGTTGGCGAGGGCCACGGTCGAGGTGCGCGGCACGGCGCCTGGCATGTTGGCGACACAGTAATGAACGATGTCGTCGACGATATAGGTCGGATTGTCGTGCGTTGTCGGTTTTGAGGTCTCAAAACAGCCGCCCTGATCGATCGCAATATCGACCAAGACCGCGCCTTTTTTCATTGTGCCCAGCATATCGCGGGTCACCAGTTTGGGCGCTGCGGCGCCGGGAATCAGAACCGCGCCGATGACGAGATCGGCGGTCTGTACGGCATCGGCGAGCGCGCCAGCGGTCGAATAGACTGTCTGGACCTGATTTTTGAACAGTGCATCGAGTTGCTCAAGGCGATTGATAGAACGGTCAAAGATCGTGACATCAGCCTGCATGCCGACGGCCATCTGTGCCGCGTTGAAGCCCGAGACCCCGCCGCCGATGATAACGACTTTCGCTGCGGCAACGCCGGGTACGCCGCCAAGCAGCATGCCGCGGCCGCCTTGCGATTTCTCAAGGCAATGTGCGCCGACTTGGACGGACATCCGGCCCGCAACTTCACTCATCGGCTTGAGGAGCGGCAGGCCGCCGTCGATGGCGGTGACCGTTTCATAAGCGATGGCCCAGGCTTTGGATTTCATCAGGCCTTCGGCCTGGCGCTTGTCCGCGGCGAGGTGAAGATAGGTGAAGAGCGTCTGCCCCTCGGACAGCATCTCGCATTCCTGCGGTTGCGGTTCCTTGACCTTGATGACCAGATCGGCCCCGAAAGCATCCGCAGCAGTCGGAACAATTTTGGCGCCCGCAGTTACATAGTCCTCGTCCGTGAAGTCGATTCCGACCCCGGCATTGGTCTCGACGACGACCTCATGGCCCAGTCGGGTGAGTTCCAGCACACTGTCCGGGTTGAGCCCCACACGATGTTCGAGAGTTTTGATTTCCTTAGGTACACCAATGCGCATGGGGCCTCCGAGAGCGAGTTGTGATCCGGTCTTCTGAATGTCGCCGGCTGATGCGGGGCCGGTAAGCGCAAAACACCCGCTTGTCACCACCCATATGGAGCCTATCGGATGGTGTGTCGGGCGGAGCACAGGGGGGAGCAAAAAGCGGTCTGTGGCACCGCAGCATGAAGGAATGCCCTCAAGATAGCTTGCGTTTGACACAAGCTCGCCTCAAATTTCTGCTGGATTATGGATCGCATCGCGGATTGATGCGTTTTTGGATCAAGCCGCATGTGCGGCGAAACGGCGTGAAAAAAGGCTTAATGGAAGGTTCCCTTCAGCCACTTTGATCGCTATGAAGTGAACGGGGTGTCATGTGTTGGCCGCGAGATTGCTACCATCCTTGACCAGCACCAAACGATCGGACCTTCAGGAGGGGATGATGAAATTTAAACTCGCTCTGCTGGCTGCGGCGGGCTCAACTGCAATGTTCTCGAGCGCCATCGCGCAAGAAGACACAGGTTGGTACGGCGCTCTCGGCGCTGGCTATGTTTTCGAAAACGAAGTCGATTTCGAAAGCGCCAACTCTAATCCGGCTTTCGATTCTACGATCGACGCCAGTGACAACGTCGCCGTTTACGGCGCGCTTGGTAAGTACCTCAGCAATGGCTGGCGTACGGAACTCGAATTCGCGACGCGGACCCAGAATGTCGACTCGATTGACGGCGACGGCCTCGGCTTCGCTGGCTTCCCGACCACGGCTTCTGATCTTGGCGACATCACGGTTTCGACCCTGATGGTCAACGCGTACAAAGAATTCGCGTTCGACATGAACGGCAAGATTTCGCCTTACCTCGGCGCAGGTATCGGTGCGGCTTACTTCCGTCCGGACTTCAACAACATCACCAGCCCGACGGCTGCAGATGCTGGCGGTCCGCAGTTCTCGAACCGTCTCGTTGTTGCTGACAGGGATTATGTCCCGGCTGCCCAAGGTATGGCTGGCCTGACGTATGACTTCGCCGACAACATGATGCTCGACCTTCGCTACCGTTACCTCAAAACGGCTGAAGTCGACTATGGCGGGTACATGAACAGCGCTTTTGCTGACTTCTCGTCTGAGTATGACGCACACGAAGTGACTGCTGGTTTCCGTTGGAACTTCGGTGGCGCTCCGGTTGTCGTCGATACGCCGCCGGCTGTTCAGTACAAAACCTGCTTCGATGGCAGCCGCGTGGAAGTCACTGCTGACTGCCCGCCGCAAATCGAAACGACGACTGACGTCACGGCGAACATGGAGCCGCTCGTTGTCTACTTCGACTACGACAAGTCGAACCTGACTGACGCTGCGCGCACCCTGATTGCTGCACGCGCTGATGAAGCGATTGCTGCTGATGTTGCTGGCGTTAACGTCGAAGGTAACACGGACAGCTCCGGTTCTTCCGCTTACAACCAGGCCCTTTCGGCTCGCCGCGCTGGCGTTGTCCGTGATGCTCTGGTTTCCAACGGCATCGACTCGTCGATCATCACGGTCGAAGCTCTGGGCGAATCGAACCCGGCTAAACCGACTGCTGATGGTGTGCGCGAGCCGCTCAACCGTCGTACGGAAGTCACCTTCAGCTACTAAGATCGCAAGATCTTCTGGCATTGGGACCGGCGCCTCTCGGGGCGCCGGTTTCTTTTTGTCCATCTGACGGGCTTTGGCCGCGAAAAGTGCCTGCCCGCCGGATTTGGTTAAGCCGGTCTTAAGCCTCCCGCATTCTAATCCGCCTCATGGCCAACGGCAGCGGCCGCAAGGGCGGCACGTCATCACGAAAAACCAGCTCAACGCGCCGCCGCCAGCCCGCGCGACGGCGGACGCCTGCCGCGCGTAAAAAAAGCCCGAAATTGAGCACCAAATCACGCGCGAAAAAAACGACTGCGTCTTCGTCAGCTCGCCGAAAGACCTCTTCTCCTGCGCGCCGCCGGACGGCTGCCCGGAAGAAGGCAGGTAGCGCAGGCTTTCCGTTATTCCGCCAGACCGGCAGGTTTTTCCTGCGGGCAACGACGGCGGCCTTCTTTCTTCTTGCTGCGGGGCTTGTGACGCTCCTGATCTATGGCCGAGGGCTTCCGCCAGTTGGGGATCTTGCTTCGGCGCGGAAGGAGCCGCGGGTCGAGATCCACGCGGCGAATGGTGAAGTCATCGGTATTCGCGGCCAGGATCGGGGCCAGCCGATCGATGCGGCCGACCTCCCGCCCCATGTCGTCGGCGCTTTCCTCGCAACAGAGGACCGCAATTTCTATCACCATGTCGGGGTCAACCCGGTCGCGATTATCCGAGCCCTGATGGTCAACGTGAAGGCAGGCGATGTTGAGCAGGGTGGTTCGACTATCACCCAGCAGCTTGTTAAGAACCTCCTCCTCACGCCAGAGCAGAGCCTCCACCGCAAAGTGCAGGAAATGCTCCTGGCTCTGAAGATTGAGGCGATGTATTCAAAGGACGAGATCCTCTCCTTCTACCTCAACGCCGTCTATTTCGGGAATGGCGCCTACGGGCTCGAGGCCGCCTCGCGCCGCTATTTCGACAAGCGCCCCGAAGAGCTGAGCGTTGGTGAGGCAGCGGTGTTGGCGGGCCTCCTCAAAGCGCCCTCTCGCTTTGCGCCGACAGCGGATGAAAACAAAGCGATCTCGCGGGCAAAAGTTGTCCTTGCTGCGATGGTCGACGCCGGTGTCATCACCCATGCCGAAGCAAAAGCTGTCTCTTTCACCCGGCTCGCCGATATTGCCGAGACCGACCATGCTGCGGCTTATGCTGCCGATTACGCCCTTGCAGAAGCTGCCCGCATCTTGGGCGGGGTCGAACAAGATCTCTTAATCGAGACGACCATCGATCTGCCCGCAACTCGTTCCTCTGCGACCGCGCGTGAAGTGATTGCCGCCAAGGATGATCTTTATACCCCGGAAGTGCAGGCCGCCGCTATTGTGCTTGATGAGAATGGCGCTATCCATGTCCTGATCGGCGGCAATGATTACCGCCAGAGCAGTTTCAACCGCGCCGTCCAGGCCAAGCGCCAGCCGGGTTCTGCCTTCAAGCCCTTCATCTATCTGACTGCGCTCGAAGAAGGCTTCCGCCCCGAAGACATGATCAATGACAAGAGGATCGAGATCGGGGACTGGGCGCCGAAAAATTACAAGGATACCTATGCCGGGATGGTGCCGCTATCCGAGGCGATGGCACGTTCGCTGAATGCCGCCGCGATTCGCCTGCAGGAAGAGGTGGGCCGCGAGAATGTGGTGGAGATTGCCAACCGCCTTGGCCTGAAGATTGATGATCCGGGTCCGTCCCTTGCCCTTGGTACTGTTGAAGTGACCCCGCTGGAGCTGGCAACCGCTTACCTGCCGCTGTCGGGTGGAGGGGTAGTTGCAGAGCCTTTCATCATTACAAGGATCAGCGCAGCAGACGGCACCGAACTTTATCATCATGAGATAGAGCGCGCGCCGCGGCTGGCCGTCTCTCCGGACGTATTGGTGCCGTTTGATCACATGATGCGCGAAGTGGTGACGAACGGGTCGGGCCGTCGCGCAAAAATTGCCGGCCATTACGCGGCGGGTAAGACCGGGACTAGCCAGTCGAGCAGGGATGCCTGGTTTGCCGGATATGCCTCGGGGCTGGTTGGAGTGGTCTGGCTGGGCCGGGACGATGACCGCCCGATGGGCTCCGGTCACCGGGCGATGTCGGGTAGTCATGCACCGGCTGAATGGTGGTCATCGGTGATGACAGCATCACTTGACGGTGTTCCGGCGCGCGAGCCGACGCCTTACGCACCGGAGCCGCGCTCGGACAAGCTCCTCTCCCATCTTGCAGCGATCCTCGGTGTACGTGCGCCACGTGAGCGGCAAGGGCCGCCGCCAGCCAATATCGAGGATATTATTTCAGGTGAGGCGGGGCCAGACGCTTCAGGCTATTTCGAATGAGGCTGTCTCGACCGGCTCCGCGCCATAACGGAACAGGATGCGTCCTTCGTCCCGAAGCCAGCATTCATGGTCCCGATATTCCGGGCACATGAGATCTACCAGATTCCAGAATGCGGAAGAGTGATCCATATGCCGCCGATGCGCGACCTCATGGGCAACGACATAATTCAGAACGGCGGTCGGTGCATGGGCGAGCCGCCAGTTGAAGGTCAGATCGCCTTTTGAGGAGCAGGAGCCCCAGCGCGATTTCATGTCGCGCACGCGTACCCGGCCAATTTCGACACCGATCATCGTGGCTTTCATCTCGGCGCGGCTGCGGCAGACGGCCTGAACCTCACGTTTGAGAAGCCGGATGATAGAAGCTGTGGGATCCTTGCCTGCTGGCCCACCGATGACGAGTGTATTGTCTTCAAGCTTTGGGGTCACCTGCTTGGGGCAATGGATAATCAGCCGATCCCTGCCCAATACCGGAATGCGAACCCCCGGCATAAAAGGCAGGGGTGGCGGCATTTCGTCAAGGCGGGAGCCGATCCAGTCCCGGCGGTTCTCCGCCATGGCTAGCGCGGCGCCGATATCTCTTTTGTGAGGACAGGTAATGCGCACGCGGCCCGAGGGGTCGACCCGCATGATCAGCCGTTTGGCGCGGCGATCAACGCGCACGGTCACCGGCAAAGACCGGCCGCCCAGATCGATCGATCCCGCTTCGACGGTATGTACAGCGCGTTTTGTCATCTGGCTTGGCAAGATGAATTCCCTTGCGAAGGCCCCTCTCTCCCCATTAGCTTAGCATATATTCGCCCTATCTTTGTGGATATTTATCCCCCGCAAGATGACGCTTTCGCACTTGCCTTGGGGGGACTCCCGATAGCCTCATGCCGGAAAGGAGACGTCATGGACGGGTCAGCCGATTTTCCGGATGCGAAAGCTGCGAAGATGACGCCGATGATGGCGCAGTACCACGCGATCAAGCAGCGCGCGGAGGGCGCACTGCTGTTCTACCGCATGGGCGATTTCTACGAGCTGTTCTTTGATGATGCCGTGGTCGCGGCAGAGGCGCTCGACATCACCCTGACCCGGCGCGGCAAGAAGGAGGGTGAGGACATCCCGATGTGCGGGGTGCCTTTCCACGCAGCCGAAACATATTTGGCGAGACTTATACGCAAAGGTTTCTCGGTCGCGATCTGCGACCAGACCGAGGACCCGGCAGAAGCAAAGAAGCGGGGCGCAAAATCCGTCGTCGCCCGCGATATCGTCCGGGTCGTCACGCCCGGGACAATCACCGAGGAGGAATTGCTCAGCCCCCGGTCGGCGAACTACCTTGTCAGTGTCGCGGTGCTGGGGGAGGGTGCAGCGCTTGCTGCTGCAGACCTCTCGACAGGCGAGATCGAGGTCCAGTCGCTGGCACCCACGGCGATCCGCGATGCGGTCGCAGCGTTGTCACCGGCGGAGCTCCTCCATGCCGATCCTGTGCCATCCGCGATTGAGGATATTCTTCAGGAGGCGGACTTCCCACTCACCTCCCTGCCTGCGCATCAATTCGATAGCCGCAGCGGTGAGATGCAGCTTTGCCGGACCTATGGTGTCGATACGCTGGAAGGCTTTGGGACATTCGCGCGCGCGGATCTTGCCGCGCTTGGCGCACTGGTTGGCTATCTTGAGCTGACCCAATGTGGCAGGCTGCCGCCGCTTCGGCCGCCTCGGCGGCGCGAGGCGTCAGGGCAGATGGCAATTGATGCGGCGACGCGGCGCAGCCTTGAGCTGACCCAGACTGCAGAAGGGGACCGCAAGGGCTCACTCCTTCATGCGATCGACCGGACACGGACGGCTGCGGGCGGCAGGATGCTGGCCCAGATGCTGGGCGCGCCGCTGCAGGAGCCTGCGGCCATCAATGAGCGGCTCGATGCGGTGGCTTATTTTCATGAAGCCTCGCGCCTGCGCGGGGATATGCGCGAGGTGCTGGCTGAAAGCCCGGACCTGACACGGGCGCTCTCGCGTCTGTCAATTGGCCGGACGGGGCCGCGGGATCTGGCGCTCGTCACGCGCGCGATCACCGGCGCGGCAGCCCTCTATCGTTATCTTCAGGAGACGGAAGGTCCGTTTGAGCGGCCCGCTATTCTGTCCCGATCACTTGCGGCTCTTGCGCCGGCCAGTGAAGGGCCGGTGGCTGTGCTCGCAAGTGAGCTTGGCCGGGCCTTAAAAGAAGAGCTGCCCTATCTGGCGCGCGATGGCGGGTTCATCGCCGAAGGCTATGACGACGTCCTCGATGAGACGCGCGTCCTCCGTCAGAATTCGCGCCGTGTCATGACGGAGCTAGAGGAACGCTATCGTACCCTCACAGGCGTCAAATCACTGAAAATCCGGCATTCCAAAGTGCTCGGCTATTTCATCGAAGTGACGCAGGCCAACGCAAAGGCGCTGACCGACGGGCCGGAGGCCAGCCTCTTCCGGCACCGTCAGACCATGGCGAATGCCATGCGGTTCGGTACGGATGAACTAGCTGATCTCGACAGCCGGATTGCGGCGGCAGCTGAACGCGCGCTGGCGCTCGAACTCGGGCTTTTTGACGAGCTTTGTGAGAAAGTGCTCGCTGAGCATGATGCGCTAATGTCTCTGGCCGAAGCCGTGGCATCGCTCGATGTTTTCTCCGCCCTTGCACTCCTTGCGGCAGAGGAAGATTACGTCCGTCCCCAGATCGATCGCAGTCGGCGTTTCGAAATCGAAGGTGGCCGCCATCCAGTGGTCGAGCGGGCATTGAAAGCTGGCAGCGGCGCGGAGTTCATTCCTAATGACTGTCAACTTTCGGAAGGCGAGACGCCGTCACTATCCATCGTAACTGGCCCGAACATGGCCGGTAAATCGACCTTCCTCAGGCAGAATGCGGTAATCGCGATCCTCGCCCAGTCGGGCAGTTTCGTGCCCGCCAAGGCGGCGCATATCGGTGTTGTCGACCGGCTTTTCTCCCGCGTCGGGGCGTCCGATAATCTTGCGCGCGGGCAATCAACCTTCATGGTCGAAATGCTGGAGACGGCCGCCATCCTCAATCAGGCGAGTGCGGACAGTCTGGTGATCCTTGACGAGGTCGGGCGTGGCACCTCGACCTTCGACGGCATGTCGATTGCCTGGGCAGCGCTGGAACATCTTCATGACCGGATCAGATGCCGCGGGCTTTTTGCCACCCATTATCACGAGCTGACCTCACTGACCGAGAAACTGCCCCGCCTGCGGAATGTCTCGATGGCGGTGCGTGAGTGGAAAGGCGATGTCGTCTTCCTGCATGAGGTGCGCCCCGGTCCTGCGGATCGCTCCTACGGTCTCGCCGTGGCAAAGCTCGCGGGCCTGCCGAAGGAAGTGACCGACCGCGCAGCCAAGGTGCTCGCAGAGCTTGAAGCCGGTAACCGGACGGATGCGCCTGTCCTGCCGCTTTTTGCTGCGGCCGAGCCGCCAGCTTCTTATGACCCTCCAGAGGACAAGCTTGGCGAAGCGCTTGATGGGCTGAACCCGGATGAATTGACGCCGCGCGCCGCGCTTGAGGCGCTATACGAGTTGAAAGCGTTGAGGGGCCGTGACGGCGGGCGGTGACCCCCCCATCGTCGCCGGGCTGCTCAAGGGTAAGTTTGCCCGTGAGCGCGCCGGTGCCCTTCGCTCGTTCTGGCTCTCCGAACAGGACAGGCTGCTAGGTGCAGGCGTGCCCGGTGATGAGGTTGCGGTCCATCTTGCAAAGCTCATGGATGAGATCATCCGTGCCCTGTGCGAAGGCGCGTGTGACGATTTTGCCGTCATGGCGGTCGGCGGCTATGGGCAGGGACGGCTTGCGCCTTTCTCCGATATCGACCTTCTGATCCTGACGCCAGATGACGAGCAGGAAGGCGCAGCGCCTGATTTCATCTACACACTATGGGACATGGGTGTCGTGCCTGCCCAAGCGATCCATACGGTGCAGAGCGCGATTGCTGCAGCGGAAGAAGAGCTTGATACCCGCACCTCGTTCCTTGATGCCCGGCCCGTCTGCGGCAGTGAATCTCTGATGAGAGAGTTTCATGCGGCCTATGAGGAACTCAGGAAGCGGACGATCCCGGAATATTTTCAGGCGAAACTCGAAGAACAGCGCCTGCGGCATGAGGATGCCGACAACTCGACCTATGCGATCGAGCCGGATGTCAAACGGGGCCGAGGCGGGGTGCGTGACCTTCAGACCCTTTTCTGGCTGGGCCGCTATCTTGAAGGGCGGGATAATTTCTCGCTCAGCACCATTCTTGCGCCGCGCGAGATCAGGCGGATCGGCAAGCTCGAGGAATTCTTCTGGTCCGTCCGTGTACATCTGCACAAGGTGGCAGGGCGCGGCGATGATAAGCTCTACTTCCCCCTGCAGCGCGATATCGCAACGCGGCTCGGCTTTTATGAGAACGACCATGCCAGCAAGGTCGACCGCTTCATGCGCTATTATTTCCTTGCCGCGCAGGAGACGAGCCGACTGACGGGTGTTGCCATCCGCCGGCTCGAGCGCCGCGCACTTGGGGATGGCAAGCTGCCCAAGGGGAAATCCGTCGATAGCCATCCGGGGATTGTCGCGGTGAAGGGGCGGGCGGCGTTTGCCAAGGAGATCACGACCCCCGATGCGCTCAACTGCCTTGAGCTTTTCCATGCCTGCGGCCTGCTGGGTCTGCCAATCCATTTTGAGGCCTTCACGGCGGTGGCGCGCGCCTCGCGGCGGTTCACTTTCCGTGGCCTTCAGACCCGTCAGATCACGGACAGGTTCACCGATATTCTGAGGGATTCGCCTAAACTCGAACCCGTCCTGCGGCAGATGGCGGAGACAGGCTTTCTGGGCCGGATGCTGCCCGCCTTTGGCGGTATTGTCGGGCGCGCCGAGCATGGCCTCTTCCGGCGCTTCACGCTTGATGACCATGTCCTGCGCTCGATCTCGGTGCTCGATCGGATCTGTGCGGATGACGGTGAGTTCAGCGGAACCGTGTTTCTTGATCGGGCTCGCGAGTTCCGGCCAACCTTGGCTTTCGCGCTTCTCATTCAGGAGATGCCGGCGGCCATGGTCCGGCCCTCGGCACAGAGGATCCGCAGGCGGATTACCCAGCGGGTCGGCTTCATCCTTGATGATAAGGAAGCCGCGAAACTGATCGCTTTTGCGATCCTCAATCGCAGCCTGCTGGTCCGCACGGCAACAAGGCGGGAGGTCGCGGCGCCCGAAATGCTCGAAGGGGTGGCAACCACCATCGGCACGGTTGACCGGCTGGCCTTCCTCTCGCTCTTCACCCTCTGTCGCCAATATGAGGCCGGTGTTGGGTCGTGGGAGGAATACAGCCATCGCGATGTCCGGCTACTCGTCCAGTTGCTCAATATACAGATCACAGGCGGCAGCACAGCTGTCTCGCTCTTTCTCAATGGCAGAAGCCAGGGCTTACGTGATCAGGTGGCGGCCAAGGTCGGCTCCGGCCGGATGGCCGCGTTTGACGCGCTGGTCGAGGCGGCGGGGCCTGCATTCTGGACCTCCGCCGATGTGCCCGCCGCGACCCGGCTCGCCGCCCTTATGGCGGAGCCCGGCCCGGAGGAGGCCGGCCGCAGTGCGGTCTATGCGGATGAAGAGGGCTTTCTCAACATCATCGTTTACAGTGAGGACCGGCTGACCCTGTTCGCCGAATGCGCAGGGCTCGCCGCCATGCGCGGGGGCAGCGTCTTCGGTGCGCGCGGCTATGCCTTCGTGCATCAGGGGCAGCATCGCGGCGTCATCATGATGCAGATCCAGCGTGCGGGCACGCCGCCTGAACCCTTTGATCCGGCCGATATCGAAAGCCTCGGCATTGCGGAGGATTTTGATGCCATCGCGCAAGGTCATCCGCCGAAGATCAGCCTGCCGCCGCCTTCCGTGCGGGATCGGCGGCATGTCTTCGAGGTCGAACCCAGTATACGGATGGACAAGGATGCCTCCAATGACGCGCTGGTCGTCGAGGTTGAGGCGCGCGACCGCCCCGGGCTCCTCTATCTGCTTGTCAGCCATCTGTCGGAAATCGGGGTCGATACGTCCTACGCGCTCGTTGCGACCTATGGGCACCGGGCGGTTGATACCTTCTATCTGCGGGACTATCCGGGGTACAAGATCGAAGATCCCCGCCGGATGGAGGTCATTCGCCGCCAGATCATGCGCGCCTTGAGCGATGATGCGGCGGACTCAGCACTGATCCGCACGGGGGCATGAGGAAGTATGGCTGATAACGTCCCTGAATATTCCGTCACCGAACTGTCCGGCGCAATCAAGCGCACGATGGAGGATGCCTTTGGCTATGTCCGCGTGCGTGGTGAGCTGGGCCGGGTGACGCGGGCGGGCAGCGGGCATTGCTATCTCGACTTGAAGGATGAGCGCGCGGTTCTCTCTTCTGTCATCTGGAAAGGCTCGTGGTCGCGCCTTGCGGTCAAGCCGGAGCAGGGGATGGAGGTCATCGCCACCGGGCGGCTGACGACGTTCCCGGGGCAGAGCCGCTATCAGCTTGTCATCGATCAGATGGAGCCTGCGGGCGCCGGCGCGCTGATGGCGCTGTTCGAGGAACGCAAGAAACGTCTGGAGGCGGAAGGCCTGACGGCGAGCGAGCGCAAGCGGTCGCTGCCGAAAATGCCGTCCGTCATCGGGGTTGTGACCTCACCGACCGGGGCGGTGATCCGCGATATCCTTCACCGCCTGCGCGACCGATTTCCCGCGCATGTGCTTGTCTGGCCGACTGCTGTGCAGGGAGAGGCCTGCCCGCCGGGGGTTATCGCCGGCATCGAGGGCTTCAATGCGCTGCCCGAAGGTGGCCCCATCCCGCGACCCGATGTCATTATCGTCGCGCGCGGCGGGGGCAGTCTCGAAGACCTCTGGGGGTTCAACGATGAGGGTGTCGCCCGCGCAGCAGCGGCGAGCCGGATCCCGCTGATCTCCGCCGTCGGGCACGAGCCTGACTTTACCCTGATTGATTTTACAGCTGATGTCCGCGCACCAACACCGACCGCTGCTGCCGAGATGGCGGTCCCTGTACGGACGGAGCTGCTCAATGATCTCGCCGTTCGCGGCAGTCGTCTGGCCCAGATCGTCACGCGTGGATTCGAGCGGCGCCAGCTTGCTTTCAAATCTGCCGAACGCGGCCTTGGCCGGCCCGAGGCGTTGCTTGGACCATCAGAGCAGCGCTTTGACAATGCGGCTCTCGGTCTGCGCCGGGCACTACAATCGCGACTCAATGCGGCGCAAAGCCGGTATAGTGAGCTTGCCGGACGGTTCGGGCCCGGGCTCGTCCGTCACCGGGCGGAGCTTCGAGCCCAGCAGCTCAAAACCCTGTCTGGCCGTCTCGGCGCAGCGCCTGCGCGGACCGTCGAGAAAGCTCATGCTCGCGCCGATGCCGCAAGGCTCCCCCGCCGGGCGCTGCTCCAGCATGTTGCGCGTAATGGCGAGCAATTGAGCGTGAGAACAAAGACCCTCCGCCGTCTCGGGTCTGAGAAAATCGAGGCGGCCCAGACCCGTCTCGCTGAACGTTCCCGGCTTCTCTCCAGCCTCTCTTATATGGGTGTCCTCGAACGCGGGTTTGCCCTCGTCATGGATGAAGGCGGCAAAGTCGTCCGCCGGGCAGGGGGCGCAAAAGATGGCGACAGTGTCGCGATCCGGTTTGCCGATGGGGAACGCGCCGCGACCCTTGGGAAAGGCCCGGATACGTCCCGGAAAGCGAAACCAAAATCTGCTTCCCCCAAAGCTCCGCAAGCCAATCTCTTTGATGAGTGATGCAGCGCAGCAACGGCTGGCCGTTGCGACCGTGCTGTCACGTATCCGTCACGAAGCTGTGATGTAACCGTCGTCTTCGGCGCGCATGGGCCCCTCCTGAAGATTCCTTCCATCCTCTCAGGGGCAGATCATGAAAAAGTTCACAATGCTGATGGCCGCAACATCCGTGGCCGCGCTTTCCTCCGCCATGGCGGGCGACATCACGGGTAAAGTCACTGACGCCGACGGCACGGTGCCGCTTCGCGGTGCTGAAGTGACGGTCGAGGAGACCGGCCAGAAAGTCGTGACTGGCCGTGATGGTTCCTTCCGCGTGACGGGCCTTGAGGCCGGCACCTACAATCTGTCGGTCACCTATCTTGGCGCCCCGGACACGGCTGCCAGCGTCAGCCTTGCGAGCGCCGACGCGACCAGCTCCGTCGATATCGCCATGGGCGGTGAGGGCGATGTCCTCGTCGTGACCGGTCAGCGCGGCTCGCTCAACTCTGCCCTCAACCAGCAGCGCAACGCCGACGGCGTCGTTACGGTCCTGTCCGCGGACGCTATCGCTCAGCTGCCGGACGAGAACGTTGCTGAAGCTGCCCGTCGTGGTCTTGGCGTCTCGATCGCCAACGACCA
Source organism: Parvularcula marina (assembly GCF_003399445.1). Classification (NCBI taxonomy): domain Bacteria; kingdom Pseudomonadati; phylum Pseudomonadota; class Alphaproteobacteria; order Parvularculales; family Parvularculaceae; genus Parvularcula; species Parvularcula marina. The sequence continues at coordinate 2,358,369 of NZ_QUQO01000001.1, forward strand.
GGGGGAAGGCCGCTTCATCACGATCCGCGGCATCAACTCTCAGCTTAACGCGACCTCGGTCAACGGTGTGCGCCTGACGTCGCCGGAATCGGGTGACCGCCGCGTCGCGCTCGACGTTGTCGACGCTGACGTTCTGAAGAACATCGTCATCAACAAAACGCTGTCGGCTGACATGGATGGCGACGCAATCGGTGGTGCGATCAATATCGAGACCATTTCGGGCCTCGACCGCGCCGACAGCCTCCTGAAGCTCAAGGCCGGCGTCATCTACACGGGCAAGAGCGAAGAGTGGGGCGAGAAAGTCTCTGGCACCTACGCCAACAATTATATGGATGGCCGTTTCGGTGTCGCCCTGTCGGGTTCCTATCAGAACCGCCAGATCGAGAACGACAACAAGGAAGTCGATGGCGATTGGAACGTCGAAGACGGTCTGCTTCCGTTCCCGGAAGAAGAGCTTGAGTTCCGTAACTATGATGTCGATCGCGAACGTATCTCACTGGCCGCCAACTTCGATTACATGGCGTCCGAGAACACCAAGCTTTATCTGCACACGCTCTATAACCAGTTTGGCGACCAGGAATACCGCCACCGCGTTGAAGTGAAGGTCGAAGACGCCATCGACAATGGCGACATCTCGTTCTCTGCCCCGAATGCCGAAAATCAGCTCGTCAGCTTCTTTGGCGACGATCTGGAAATCGACCGCGACGTCAAGGACCGCTACGAAGAGCAGCAGATCTGGTCGGCGGTCACTGGTTTTGAGCATTCGATGGACCTTTGGACCTTCGACGGCTCGCTCTCCTTCACCCATGCCGAAGAAGCAGAAGACAACCTCGAAACCAATTTCGATCAGGACATTGAAGAAACGCTGACGATCAACGTCGCCAGCCTCAGCGAGCCGCGTCTTGCCATGGTCGGCCCGAACTATCTCGATGCGTCTGGCTATGAGCTTGATGCCATCGAACTGACCGACGGCCTTACCGAAGACGAAGAACTCGCGATTGCGTTCAACGTGAAACGCGATGTGACGTTCAATGACAATCCGGGCTTCTTCAAATTCGGCGTCAAGTCGCGCATGCGTGACAAGAACTACGATCTCGACTTCAGCGCCTTTGATTACGAAGGCGATGACGACGTTACGCTCGACATGTTCGAAGCATCCTTCGACTATCCGATCGATACGTTCGGTCCGCATGCCGATGCTGGCCTGCTGAAGGATTTCTTCAACGCCAACCGCAACGATCCCTCGCAGCTTGAGTTGGATGAAGCTGGCTCTCTCGAAGAAGCTGGCGTTTCCAGCTTCGACGCTGAAGAAGACGTCCTTGCTGGTTACGCCATGGTTCAGGTCGACATCGACAATCTCCGCCTGACCGGTGGTGTTCGTGTTGAGAAAACCGATGTTGAAGCGACGGGCAATGTCTTCGACGAAGACACAGAGACCCTCACGCCGATCACCATTGAAGATAAGTATACGGATATCCTTCCTTCTATCGCGATGCGCTGGGAAGTCCGTGAAGACATCATTCTGCGTGCATCTTACTATGCTTCGATCATTCGCCCGAATTTCGGCCAGTTTGTGCCGGCCGGTTCGCGTAATGACGATAATGAGCTTGAGGCCGGTAACCCCGATCTTGAGCGTACCGAAGCTGATAACTTTGACTTCCTCGTCGAGGTCTATCCAACCGACTCGTCGATCTTCCAGGCAGGCCTTTTCTACAAGGATCTCGAAAACCTGATCTCGCCGGTCTCCAGCGATGTACCGGGTACCTATAACGGCCTCGACTATGTCGAGATCGAGACCTTCGCGAACTTCGAAGATGCTCACATTTTCGGTGCGGAAATCGGCTACCAGCAGGCGCTCGACATGCTGCCGGGCATGCTGGACGGTCTGATCGTCAGTGCGAACTACACCTTCGCCAGCTCCGAAGCGACACTGCCGGACGGTGACACCATCGAAGTGCCGGGCCAGTCCGAGCACATCGCCAACTTCATCCTTGGCTACGATAAAGGCCCGCTTGATCTTCGTGCGGCCTATTCCTTCAAGGGCGAGAATATTGATGATGTCGATGTCGACGGCATTTCCGCTGGCCGCTATGTTGATGACCAGGAATTCCTCGACCTCTCTGGTAAGTTCAAGATTACCGACCAGATCCGCATCTATGCCGACATCAAGAATGTTCTTGATACTGAGCTGAAGGTGTCGAACCGCTATGAAGGTGTGCCGGGCCGCTTCCTCAGCCAGTATGAAGAATATGGCCGCACCTATCAGATGGGCGTCCAGTTCAAGTTCTGATCTGGCTCGCTCTCTAATTGACAAATGGGCGGGGTGTACGGTGAAAGCCGTGCGCCCCGTCCGCTTAACCGCCGATGCTTTTTATTCATGAGATCCTGATGAAACCGACACTTCTTCTCCCTGCTTTGCTCCTGACTGCCTGCGCTTCCATGCCCATTGGCTACGAACCGATTGACGAGATGCCAGAGACGGATCTGTCGGTCCCTGCTGTGACGGCAAAGGTCGAGACGGCCTCTGTCGACAGCTCTGGTGACGCAGCGGACGATCCCGCGATCTGGATCGATCCGCGCGACGCCTCTCGCAGCCTTGTTCTCGGGACGGACAAACAGGCTGGGCTCTATTCTTATGATCTTACGGGCAACGTTGTGCAGTTCATTCCCTCGGGCGCGCTTAACAATGTCGATCTGCGCCAGCGCGTGACGGTCGGCGGCTGGCTGGGCGATCTCGCGGCGGCGACGAACCGCACCGATAATTCAGTCACACTGTTCACGATAAGAAGCGGCGAGATGACGGAGATGGGGCGCTTCCCCGCGGCCCGGAAAGAGCCCTACGGCTTCTGCATGGGCTATCAGGACGAGAACGTCCTGATGGTGGTCACCCATAAGAATGGCGAGGTTGATCTCTTCCGGCTCGACGGTTTCGGTGAGCCTGCGCAGGCGACCCTGCTCCAGACCGTGAAAATGGAAAGCCAGCTTGAAGGTTGCGTCTTCGATGAACCCAATGCTGCTCTTTATGTCGGTGAGGAGAATGCCGGCATCACCCGCTATGACCTCAACCCGTCGGCAGAGATGCCGCTTACAGGCGGGCGCCGGATCGATGTCCTTGGCTCGGACACCGGCATCGTCGCCGATATAGAAGGGCTTGCCATCTACCGGCAAGGCGAGACGGGCGGCTATCTCATTGCCTCCAGCCAGGGCAATAACACCTATGCGGTGTATAAACTCGAAGACGGCACCTATCTTGGCCGCTTCTCGATCGGCACGGATGAAGCGACCGGCATTGACGGGGCAGAAGAGACTGACGGTATCGAGGCCTCAAGCGCGGCGCTGCCGGGCTACCCCAAGGGCGTCTTTCTTGTGCAGGACGGCTTCAACATGCCGGAAGGGTCGACCCAGAACTATAAATATGTCGACTGGCGCGACATTGAGGCCGCGCTCGATCTCGAATAACAAAGACTCCGCTTGACCCCGCCGCGCTCATTCTTTATGCGCGGCGGCTCGAAATCACACCGCGCGCAAGCGCCCCAGCACGCTCGACAGGTCATCATGAAAGTCCGCAGCTCGCTTAAATCGCTGAAGAACCGCCACGCCGACTGCCGTGTCGTGCGCCGTAAAGGCCGTATCTACGTCATCAACAAGACGCAGCGCCGTTACAAGGCACGCCAGGGCTGAGCCCGGCCATCGGCCTGACGATAACCTTTCCGGGCTTTTTGTTGGCGCGGCTTTCGAGCCGCGCTATTCTTGTGCGGATGCGGTTCTTTTTATTCATCGCGATTCTGTCTGCGCTCGCCTCACCGGCGAAGGCGGACCAGTTCGACCCGGCGCTGGCGCAGCTCTTCGTCGATCTGCGCGAAGGGCGGGGCGATGCGTCTGTCCTTGAAGCTGAGATTGAAAGCCGCTGGCTGATGCCGCCCGAAGAGGGCACGGCGATTCTGGTTGAGCGCGCGGTCAAGGCGATTGATGAAGACCGCCTTGCGGTCGCTGAGACCCTCGTCGCCCATATCACTTCCATTGCGCCAAGTTTTGCCGAAGGCTTCGTCCTTGAGGGCCGCCTTGCGCTGGCCCGGAACGATACCGGCACCGCGCTGCGCGCCTTCCGCCGGGCCGTCTCGCTTGAGCCGCGCCATTATTATGCCCTCGAACGGCTGGGTGATCTTGCGCTGATGCTGGGGGACAAGCCTCGCGCGCATGAGCATTACCGCGATGCCCTCGACTGGCATCCGCGCCAGCCCATGCTGCAGCAAAAGACCGACCGGCTGCGCACGGAAATTTACGGCCGGGAGATCTGATCGAGTGATCGCGTTTTCTGTTCTCGTCGGCCTCGTCTGCATCCTCCTTGCGGTGAATGAGACGCGGAAATTCCGCCGCCGCCAGAATGTTCGGCCTGCTGCCGGGGCGACCGGCCTCGTCGAAATGCTAACAGACCCCAAGGAGGCTGCGGCCATCCTTCTGGTGCAGGTTGCGGCCTATGGCGATGGGCAAGTCACGGTCGAGCAGAAGTCCCGGATCATGGGCCTGATGTCCGAGCACTTCGGGAGCGATGAGGAAGAGGCCGAAGGTCTCTTCTCCTTTGGCCGCATGGCGGTCGGACAGATAGGCGATGTCATGGGCAGCCTCGGGCGGCTTCTCCGGCCGATCCGCGAGCATCTGACGCTCGAAGAGATGAAGGGCCTGCTCGGCATGATGTCGGCGGTTGCGGCGAGTCATGAGCGGGCAGACCCCGATGCACGTCGCCTCATCGAAGAGACCCGCGATGCGCTTCATGTCGACCTGCCGGTCGCGCTGCGCGACTGATCAGAGCTATCTCCGTATTCAGATGAAAGACCCCGGCACTGAGATCGAGTTTGTCCGCCTGACGGAAGTCTCACCTGAAGAGATCACGGCGCATATGTCGGACCCGAGAATGGCCGAGCACATGCCGCTGCTCAAAGCTGAGTGGACCCATCAGTCAACGGAAGGCTTTATTCAGGCAAAGGAAGCCTGCTGGCAGCGCGACGGTCTCGGGCACTGGGCATTTCTCTCGGGCGGGGCCTATGTCGGCTGGGGCGGGTTTCAGAAAGAGGGGGAGGAATGGGATTTTGGTCTCGTCCTCCGGCCAGACAGTTTCGGGCTCGGCCCCCGCATTGCGCGCAAGGCGTTGAGCATCGCCAAGGCTGATGCGCGCATTCCATACGTCACCTTCCTGCTTGCGCCGTCACGACGGAGCCTGCGCGGGCTTGAACGGTTGGGCGCGCAGCAGGTCGGTGAGATTGACTATGATGGCAGCCGGTTTCTTAAATACCGGCTTGATACGGACTAACCCGCCGAGAACCCGCCATCCTCATGGCGGCGGACTGAACCTCGTTTGACGTGCCGTTCCAGATGCGCCTCGACATTGAGCGCTGCAGCAAAATGCATAGCCGGATCGATATCAGTGTAAACGATGCGGGCAATCTCTAGCGGCGATTGCGGCGCGGCGGTCACGGCGGCGAGGATCGACTCATCGCGCTTCTCCCGATGCACCCTCACGGCACGGACGAATTCCTGCGGGTTTGGCACCGGCGCGCCATGGGTGGGGTAGTAGACCTCATCATCGCGCGCCAGCAAGAGATCGAGACTGGAGAAATAGTCATCCATGTCGCCATCGGGCGGTGCGACCACCGTTGTGGCCCAGCCCATGATGTGATCGCCGGTAAAGAGCGCGCGCTCGTCTTCCAGAGAGAAACAGAGATGATTGGCGCAATGCCCCGGCGTGTGGACCGCCCGCAGCCGCGCTGAGGGCAGCTCAAGGAGATGTCCGTCCTTGATCTCCGTATCCGGACGGAAATTGAAATCCGCGCCCTCATCGAGTGCTGGCGGCGCGGCGCCTTTCTCAACCTCATGAGCGCCATGGCCAAGTACCACCGCGCCGGTCAGCTCTTTGAGGCGCGAAGTTCCGCCGCAATGATCGAGATGGGTGTGGGTGACAAGGATATGAGTGATGGGGCCGGGTGCTGCCGCAATGACGGCCTGCGCATGTGCCTCATCCTCCGGTCCCGGATCAATCACGGCCACGCCGCGCTCATCGCCGATCAGATAGGTGCCGGACCCCGTAAACGTGAACGGCCCCGGATTCTTCGCAATCACCCTTGTGATCAGCGGGGACAATCGGTCCGGCTCGCCATGGGTGAAATCAAAGGCGCGAATAAAAGGAACCATGACGGGGCTCAGCCAGAGGGCGCGAGAGAGGCAAGCCCGCTGCGGAAGCCAGAGAAATCAAACCCAGCAGCTTCGGTTGCCGACATCACGTTCTCCAGATCATCGCCGGCCTGCACGCGGGTTGCCGCCCAGAGGAGGGCAGAGCGTTTGCCGCTGGCGCAATAAGCGAGGATCTTTGAGTGGGTGGCAATCGCCAGATCGAGTGCCTCCATCTGTGCGGGCGTCAGGCCTTGTGAGGCTGAGATCACCTCAAAACTTATGCCGCGCTCGGCCGCAGCCTCTGCCATCTCGGCCATGGTGGGCTGACCTGGCGCTTCGCCTTTGACGCGATTGCAGATGACATGTGTGACGCCGTCTTCTTTGGCGGCATCGAAATCGGCTGGACTCAGCTGGGGCGCGACGAGGAATTGGGGGGCTAGAGGGATCAAGGGCATGGGCGTCTCCTGACGCGTTCCTGCCGGAAAATGGTCGGAGTGGCGAGATTCGAACTCACGACCCCTGCCTCCCGAAGACAGTGCTCTACCAGGCTGAGCTACACTCCGACGAGCGCGCGCCATAACCGCTTGGAAGCAGCCATGCAATCGAAATTCTCGAGGGTCCAAAAAACGGTCAAAAATCGGTCAAATGGGCTGTTGCGCTCCCTATCAGCCTTGGATATAGACCCGCTCTCCTGATGGGGTGTGGCCAAGTGGTAAGGCAGCGGTTTTTGGTATCGCCATTCGCAGGTTCGAATCCTGCCACCCCAGCCAGTCCTTCCCAAAATATTCTCAACTGAAGCATGAATTTTTTGCGACTATTCAAGTCTTGTCTGTGCTCGCGGAAGGGGAATGTGTGCACTGCAACAATGAAAATGCGTGTGTTTATTTTGGCGATTTCTAGCCGAATCGAGAATTGATTTTCTATTGTTTTGCAAGGATTTAGAGACCTTCCGAGGGCGGATTCAAACAGTTTCAATTTAATCGGTTGACGGGTCTGGGCCTTTCCTGTGATATCGTATCAGTGAGTTGGTGATCTCCGGGCATCGACGGCGTGCGCGTGTGCGTGTCGGGGCATTGCTTTTTGCAGGATTTTAACCAATCATCGCGAATAGGTCGGGGAGGGGTCCCGGCCACTTTGAGGGGTGACGGAACGGGACGTGATCTGACGCGTTCGGTCGAGGTCTGAGTTAATCGGGCCTTTCGAATTTTCTGGCGGAACCTCCGCCCTTAACCAGAGGACGGCCAGGTCTGGCCAGTTAAACGGAAACATCCGGTAGGTGAGCAAATGATGAGAAAACTTGCTTTTCTGGGGTCTGCGGCCCTGATGACGCTGGCGATGACCTCGCCAGCTTCTGCACAATTCCGCGCGGCGCTTGATGAAAGCCGCGCTGCGGTGGACGAAGGTGCAGCTTCCCAGCAGCGCGTCGAGGAACTCGATGATCAGGCTGCGGAACTGCTCGGCGACTTCCGCGCAGCCCAGAAACAGCGTGACCTGCTGCGGCGCTTTAATGCCAGCCGTCAGCGTGAGGTTGAGAACCAGCTTCTTGAAATCCAGGGCCTCCAGCAGGACGTGGAAAACATCGAAGGTCTGCAGCGTGCAACGCAGCCGCTTCTCGATGACATGATGGAAGACCTTGCGGCTTTCGTCGAAGCTGACATGCCCTTCCTTGAAGAAGAGCGCGCAGCCCGGATCGCCCGCCTGCGGAACGTCATGGCAGACTCCACTCAGACAGCGGCCTCCCGCTACAATCTGATCATGGAAGCCTTCCAGATCGAGAACGAATATGGCCGGACGCTCGACTCCTATGAAGGCGTCGTCGACAACAATGGCGAAGAGCTCAAAGTCGAGTATCTGCGCATTGGCCGTCTCGCACTGATCTACAAGACAGCTGATGACAGCGTTCTGCGGATTTACGATCGTTCAGTCGGCGACTTCGTCGACCTCGACCGCGGCTTCCTTGACGATGTCGTCACCGGCATGCGTATCGCAAAAGAACAACTTCCGCCTGATCTCATGATCATTCCTGTGTCCGCGCCAGTTGACGCTACGTCGGGCCAGTAAGCGGCTGAGAGAAGGGTTTGAAAGAAATGACCATGTTCAAGACCATGAAATCCGGCATTCTTGCAGCTGCAGCCGTCATCGCTGCGACGGGCGGTATCGCCTCTGCTCAAGACATCTCGCTTGACGACATTCTTCGTCAGGCCCGGGAAGAGCGCCGTCAGGCCGCTCAGGAAAACCGCGAGCGCGAGCAGCGCTTCCTTGCGGAACGAAACCAGCAGCAAGCTCGCCTCAACCAGGTTCGTGGCCAGGTGAATGCAGCCGAAGCTGAATCGGATCGGATCGAAGCTGAGTTCCGCGCGAATGACGACCGCATCCGTGAGCTGCAAACTGAACTGGAAGCCCAGCAGGGCGAGTTCGGCGAGCTCTTCGGTGCTGCTCGTTCGGCTGCTGCTGACCTCGCTGCCCAGCTCGACGGCTCTGTGATCTCGGCTGAGTATCCGGGCCGTTCGGCAATCCTCCGCAAGACGGCGGAAGCCAAGACCCTGCCTTCCGTGGATGAGCTTATCTTCATCTACGAAACGCATATGGAAGAAATGATCGGCCAGTCGAAAGTTTCGAAATTCAACGCGACTGTCTGGAATACCAAAGGTGAGAGCGATACCGCTGAAGTGACCCGTATCGGGCCGTTCGTCGCCTTCTCCGGTGGTGAATACTACACCATGAAAGACGCAGAAAACGCCGTGCCGCGCCTGACCGAGCTGAAAAAACAGCCGAATGTCAAAGACGCGACATCGAACGCTCGCAGCGTCGCATCCTACAGCGGTGACGGCTACACGGCCGGCACGATTGACCCGACCTCCGGTCAGCTTCTCGACCTCTATGTTGACAGCCCTGACCTTCAGGAGCGTTTCAACCAGGGTGGTCTTGTTGGTAAGGTCATCGCGATCGTCTTCGCAGTCGGTGTTGTGATCGGTCTTCTCAAGCTCTTCACCCTGTTCATGACCAATTCGGCCGTGAAGGGTCAGGTACGCCGCAAGTCGCCGTCGCGTGGTAACCCGCTCGGCCGTGTCATGATGGCATATGAAAGCAATCCGAATGCGGATGCTGAAACGCTGGCCCTCAAGCTGGACGATGCAGTTCTTCGCGAAATCCCGAAACTCGAGCGTGGTCTGAACCTCGTGAAAGTCTTCGCGGCTATCGCACCGCTGCTCGGCCTTCTGGGTACGGTTGTCGGCATGATCATCACCTTCCAGCAGATCACTCTGTTCGGTACAGGCGATCCGAAGATCATGGCCGGCGGTATTTCTCAGGCGCTCGTTACCACGGTGCTTGGTCTTATCGCAGCTATCCCGCTCCTGCTGCTGCACGCTTTTGCGTCAGGCTTCTCCAAATCGGTGGTCCAGACCCTTGAAGAGCAGGCTGCTGGCATGATTGCGGAGCGGGCTGAGAGCCGGTCGTAAGCGCTTAGGCGAAGGGAGACTGTCCTATGCTGGACGTATTCAACCCTGCGAACGCTCTGGATAATCTCCAAGCGTTCTTCGCCGCGGGCGGCAACGTTCTGGTCGTCATCATGGCGGTGACGTTCGTGATGTGGCTGCTGGTCCTCGAACGGGTTCTGTTCTTCGTCACGGGTGGGTCTTCTGTGCGCAAACGCGCAGAGAAGTCCTGGGAAGCCCGGTCGGACAAGACGTCCTGGTATGCTTTTGCGATCCGCGAAAAGTCGATTTCGGAAGTAGGTCAGACGACCATGTCCAATCTTGGCGTGATCAAGGGCCTTATCGCGATCCTGCCGCTGCTGGGCCTTCTGGGCACAGTGACGGGCATGGTCGAGGTGTTCGATGTGATGGCTTCGACGGGTTCATCCAATGCGCGCCTGATGGCGGGCGGGATCACCAAGGCAACCATCCCGACCATGGCGGGCCTCGTCGCTTCGCTGTCCGGTATCGTGATGGCCAATATCATTGAGGGCATGGCCCAGCGCGAAGTGCGCGATGCCACCCACAACATTGTGATCGGATAAGTTCATGGCGAGACGCAGAAGAACAGGAGACGAGGCGGCTGACGTCAATGTGACGCCCCTGCTTGATATCGTCTTCATCATGCTGATCTTCTTCATCGTGACGGCGACCTTCGTTTACGAAGACGGGTTCGATCCGAACCTTCCGCCGGACAGCCAGGATGAGCCGGAAGATCCACCGCCCAGCATGCTGCTGACGGTCCAGGCTGATGGTTTCATCCGAGTGGATGACATCCGTCAGGTTGATCCCCGGTCAGTGACTTCAGTGGTCGAACAGTTCCTCGCGAAAGAGCCCAAAGGTGTCGTGATCGTCAATGCGACGCCTGACGCCCGGACCGGAACGACGATCACCGTGCTCGACCAGGCACGCCAGGCGGCCCCGGATGAAACTGTCCGGAATTCGCAGATCACGCTCACTCTGGCGAGCGGCAACTAAGATCGGGCGGGCGCCCACCATGCGGCGCTCCCCAATTTGGAAAGTAAAGTTTGGCCGGCTCCCGGCCATAGGAAAGACGGAAGAGACCGATGGCTAGACGACCGCTTAGAGCGCCGGCCGGTGGTGACGAAGATGACGTCAACGTGACGCCGCTTCTCGACATCGTGTTCATCATGCTGATCTTCTTCATCGTGACGTCCACCTTCATCAAGGAACCGGGGATCGATCCCGAGCGCCCGAAAGTGGAACTTCAGGAAGCACAGAAGAAAGTCTCCATTCTTGTTGCCATCTCGGCGGAAGACGAGATCTTCATCAATAACGAGCAGGTCGAACTCAGTGAGCTGAGCTATGCGATCCGCGAGTTGCGTAAGGAAACGCCGAAAGGCAGCGCGGTCGTGCAGGCCGATGTCGCTTCGCGTTCTGAAACGCTCATCGAAGTACTCAACGAAGTGAAGGACGCGGGCATCGATGATGTCGCGGTCTCCACTGAAAAAATCTGACGGGGGCACACGACATGGCATCGATCTTTCGTAGTGTACTCGGTCTTCCTGTCGCCGCCGTGGTGACAGTCTTCCTCTTCTTGCTGATGTATGGTCTCGTTCGCGTGGACCAGCTGCCGGAAGTTGAAGAAAGCGATGACATCAACATCAACTTCCAGCGGAACCTGACGGACTCTGAAGTTCGGAACCAGAAGGTGTTCGAGCGTCCGGCTCTTGACCAGCCGCCGCCCCCGCCGCCGGCTATCAACCAACAGAACTTCCAGCCGCAGGTGGATGGGGTTCAGGCTGTTGCCCCGACTTTCGAGGCCAATGTCGATATCGGCTCTGGTTTCAACCCGGACCGCGACGCCCAGCCGATCGTTCGGATCCCGCCGCAGCTGTCTGACTTCCAGCGCTGCATCCGGTCCGACGAACAGAAGACCGAGCGGGTTGTGCTTGAGTTTGACGTGACGCCAGAAGGTCAGGTGGCCAACGTTCGCGTCGTCGGCTCCACGGATCGTTGTTACGAGCGGGCTGCTATCCGCTCTGCCCAACGCTGGAAATATAACCCGAAAATCGTGGACGGCAGTCCGGAGCCGCGGTTCGGCGTTCGCACTACCATCGAATTCCAGGTGGGCGGCGAAGGCTAAGGGTTTGGCCAGCCCGTCTGGTTGGCCAGCAAGCAAAAAGGGGAGGGATGCGATGAGCGTGTCCCCTCCCGGTTACCGGCGGAGATCCGGCGGTAGCGACAAATAGGGATTTTGGCGGACGGTGACCGATTTTTAGGTGCCTACCCGCGTCTGACGAAGAGACTGAACAGCATGCGTAAACATCTGTCTGCCGCTGCGATTATGGCCCTGGTCGGAATGGGGGCTCTGCCTGGAGCAACGCCGTTTGCTTCGACAGCTAATGCCGCCACGGCCCAAAGTAATCAGACGCCGGAGGAAGAACGCCGCCGGGCACGGCTCAGCCTGTCGACCTCGACAGCTCGTGTCCTGCAGGAAGTCTTCAACGACATTAACTCCGAACCGCCGAACTACGCCAAAGCGATGGATTCGCTGAACCGCCTGTTGAGCCGCGACGGCCTCAGCAAGTTTGACGAATCAACTTCGCTGGAACTACGTGCTGGTATCTACGCGCAGCAGGAAAATTATGCCGCTGCTCTTCGCGATTTCGAGCGCATCCTCCAGCTTGATGAGCTGCCTTTCGATCGCCTGAAGCAGATCCGGTATTATGTTGCTCAGCTCTATTTCACGCAGGAACGCTACGCTGATGCGATCCGCTTTATGGAGCTTTACCTCGCTGAAGAGGGCAATGTCGAAGATACCAATGCCTGGTACATCCTTGCTGCTGCATATGTTTCGCAAGGCAATTACCAGAAAGCCCGCCGTCCTGCGGAGCGCGCGCTGCAATATGACGAGAAAAAAGAGAAGAAGAGCTACGATCTTCTCAACCTGATCTACTCCGAACTCCAACTGAATGCTGAACGCGGCCGTCTCCTCGAAGAGATGGTGGAGCGCTTCCCGAATGAGGAAGGCTACTGGGCCCAGCTTTCAGGTTCTTACGATGCAGCTGGCCGCCGCAAGGACGCGCTCGCGACACTTGAAGCTGCCTATAATGCCGGTCTCATCACGGATGAGGACAAGATCATCGCCCTCGCGCAGTACTATTCTTCGCTCGACAACCCCTATCGCGGGGCCAAGCTGATCGAAGAGGAAATGGCGGCTGGTGCCGTCAAGCGTGACCTCGATAATCTCACTCTTCTTTCTCAGCTCTGGTCCATGTCTCGTGAGCAGGACAAGGCGATTGAAGCCCTTTCTGCTGCGGCACGGATCTCACCGTCGGGTGAGCTCTATTACCGCCTTGGCCAGAGCTACATGGCCAGTGAACGCTTCGAAGAAGGCATCCGTGCCCTGAACGAAGCGCTCGAGCGGGGCGGGTTGTCCGCACAGGACCGCGGGGATATCAACCTGTTGCTCGGCAACGCCTACTTCCAGCTCGATCCGGACTCTGCCGATGGCCGCCGCCGTGCGCGCCGTGCCTTTGAACGTGCGCTGAACAGCCCGCGTTCGCGGAACTCGGCTCAAGGCTGGATCGCATATATCGACGCTTACGAACGGACACTTCGTCAGCAGGCGGAAATCGAACGCATCCAGCGCCAGGAACGTCTGCAACGTGAACGCGATCGTTGTGACTCACTGGTTGATCTGGCCGACCTCGGTGGTGCTGTGAACGAATCAGATGTCTCTGAATGTCGCGCGCTGATCGCTCGGACGGATGAGCAGGGTCGCCCGCTTGATCCGAACGCTGCTAGCGATGAAGAAGAAGCGGCTGCAACCGAAGAAGAAGGTGAAGCAGCAGATGAAGAAGCCACCGACGCTGGCTGATCTGCTTTTCTTCAATCCAAGATTTGAAAACACCGGTTCAGTTGAGCCGGTGTTTTTTTATGTCCGAGGCCAGTTTATAGGGAATTGCGTCTCAGCTCTGTCCGCGCCGGCGGCGACGTTCCGCAAATCGTCCGGGGGCAGCGAAGCATGAAATGGGCAGAGACAGGGGCGAGACGTCTCCTGTCATTCGGGCAATCAAGTGCCGGGCCAGGATTGGAGCTGTGACAAGCCCGCGAGATCCGAGCCCCGTCAGGGCAAAAACTCGCCCGCTCTCATCAAGCTCTCCCGCAATAGGATGACGGTCTCGCGTCGTGGCGCGCAAGGATGCGCGCGCCGAGATCCAGTTTCCGGCTGGTCTATGAAGCAGTGCTTCGGCAGCAACCCGGTTAGCAGCGGAGCTTGCTTCATCGGGTTCGGGTACGTCATCAGCTTGCGCAGGATCATATGTAGCCCCGGCAATCAGCAGGCTGTCGAGCGGCGCGATATAGGTGCCCTCGGTCAGGATGTGGGGGGGCGCAGGTCCCGCAAATATATCGACCTGCCCACGAGACGCGGACATGTCTTCTTCGAACCCGGCAAGTTTAGCTGAGCGAGGCCCTGCAGAGACTAGCACTGCATCGCTCTCGACAGTGCCGTCTCTGAGGGTGAGCGTGATATGCTCACTGGACTGATCAATGGCCTCTACCTGCCCCTGACGGAAGGAACATCCTTCGATCAGTGCAGCGATGGCATCTCGTGGGGAAAGTAGGGCGGCGGCACCTGCAAGAAGCCGGTCCGCTTCCAGATGCAGCTCGCCGTCTGGCCATAATCCAGTCTCAAGCACACGATGGTAGCGTTCAGTCTCGCCCTGCATCGCCCCTCCAAAAGCCAAAAGTGCATCGGGAGAGTGATCACCATAAAACCGCCGGGCAAAGAGGAACGCGTCGCGATAGAACCGGGCCGCCGGATTATCCTGCGCCTCAAGCCGCGGCATGAGGAGCCCAGCCGGGTTGCCGGAAGCTCCCGCACCGGGGCTCTCCCGATCAATGATCTCAACATCCAACCCGGCACGCCGCGCCTCGAATGCCGCACATGCTCCGGCGATCCCGGCGCCGATAATCGTCAGCTTCCGGATTTGTGGTGCCGCAGAAGTCTCATCTCCCGGCATCCGGCCGGTCAGCATCTCGCGCTTGCGGCCGAAGCCCTGCCGCCGGGCAAGGGTGAAGCCTGCCGCTTCCAGGCTCCGTCGCACGGCGCCCGCGACGGTGAAGGTCGCAAAGCTGCCGCCCGGCCTTGTATGCGTGGCGGCAAGATGGAGCAGGTCTTCCGACCACATTTCCGGGTTCTGGGCTGGGGAGAAGCCATCAAGAAACCACGCATCGGCGTGAAAATCCGTTTCCGACAGAACTTCCGTTGCCGGACCGAAACCGAGGGTCAGGCGGACACGGTCCGACAGATCGATCTGCACCTGACCGGGCCGGGGGCGGGGATAGGCGCGTGCCAGCCGCTCGGCCCAATCGCCCAGTTCCGGCCAGCGCGTTGTGATGGCGGAGAGGATTCCTCCCAATTCTTCCGGGTCCAGCGGAAAGCCTTCAGCAGACCAGAAATGAAGCCGGGCCTCGCTGGGGGCGACTTCTTCAAAAAGATGCGCCGCAGCTAGCAGGTTGAGCCCCGTGCCAAAGCCCAACTCCCCGATGATAAACGGGCGAGTGCCGGCATGCCGGGCAAACCGCTCGGGTAGATCATTGCCGTCAAGGAAGACGTGCCGTGTCTCAGCGAGGCCGTCTGCCTCCTGATAATAAATATCGCCGAACTGGTTCGAGCGTAAGGCCTCCCCGTCCCGCGAAATGTCCGGTCGGGGAAGGCGACTCATCCGGCCTGCATGGCAGCAAGGGTTTTGGCCGAGGCATAGCCGTCGGCGGCCACGCCTTGATCCTTTTGCCACTGGCGGATCGCAGCCTGCGTACCAGCACCGATAATACCGTCTACAGGACCGGGGTTGTAGCCTTTTGCGGTCAAAACTTCCTGAAGCATCTTCCGCTCACTGAGCGACAGCGGCCGGTCATCGCGCGGCCACTCAGCGGAGAGGGGCTGGCCCCGTCCGGCGATTGCATCGGACAGCCGCCCGATGCCCAGCGCGTAGGAGGTCGAGTTGTTGTACTTCATGATCGCCCGGAAATTATCGAGCACCATGAAGGCGGGGCCGTTTGCGCCGGCTGGAACAATGACAGAAGCGCTAGCGTTGAAATCCGCCTTATCAGCAAGGCTGCCGGTGGGGAGTGCAACGCCTAGCTGATGCCAGCTGCTGACAGTTTTCTCGGTCCGAAGGCTCGCTTGTGAGTAGTCAAACCCGTCCGGCAGGGTCACTTCAAATCCCCATGGCTGATCAGCCTTATAGCCTGATTTGGCCAGATAGTTGGCGGTCGAAGCAAAGACATCTTCATGATCAGCCCACAGATCTTTTAGGCCATCACCATTTTCATCAATGGCAAAGGCAAGATAGGTGGTCGGGATGAACTGGGTCTGACCCATTGCGCCGGCCCATGAGCCTTTGAGCTGGTCACGACGCGCGTAGCCGTCCTGAATAATTGTCAGGGCCCCGATCAGCTGGGACTTGCCGAAACTCTGCCGTCGTCCGTCATAGGCCAGCGTTGAGAGCGCCGAGATCACGTCATGGCTGCCGAGGATCGCGCCATAAGAGCTCTCCAGCCCCCAGATCGCGCCGATGATTTCCTTGTCGACGCCATATTTGGCCTCGACCTTATCGAGGATCGCGGCGCGCGCAGCAGTGTTGTTCAGCCCGTCGGAGATGCGCCGGTCGGACACGGCGCTGTCGAGGTAAGTCCAGATGGCCTGTGCAAATTCGGGCTGATTATTATTACGATCAACGACGATTTGCATCGGTTTCGCACTTGCCATCTCGCGATCATAGACTTCCGCCGAAATGCCTTTCGCCATGGCTTCTGCCTTGAACGAGGTGATGAAGGCGTCGTATTTCGCCTGGTCGATTTCCTGCGCTGATGCGCCCGAAATCCCGGCCAGCAATGCCGCCCAAATCCCAATGGCCCGTTTCGTCATCTGGAACTCCCGCTTGTTCGAACCCCTTCCTAACAAAGCCCGCCCGCCCGTGCCAATGAGAAGCGTGAGAGGTTGAGGCGCGTGCCGGGCGCCTGCAAAAGGGGCGGCGTCATTGTTGTAAACGGTTCGTGCCATGCCCGCTCTCGCCCGTCAGGATCTGCCCGTCATCGCTTGTGTGACGGCCTATAACGAGGCCGAAACGATCGGCGCGATCCTTGAGACGCTCAAACAGGTGAACGGCATCACCCGGGTGCAGGTCGTCGATGACTGCTCCGAGGATGCAACCGCCGAGATCGCCCGAGCCGCCGGGGTGAAGGTGATCAGCCTGCCGGAAAAAGTGCCGGTGGGGCAGGCGATCATGCATCATCTTGAGGGGATGGAGCCCGAAGCCATCGTCCTGTGGTGTGATGCTGACCTTGTGGGCCTCGAGCCCGGGCATATGCAGACCCTGATCGATTCGTTCCGTGAGGGGACAAGAATGCAGGTGACCAGCTCCCGCGGCGTACCGCCCAACTGGCCGGGATGGGCACGCAATGGCGCGGTGAAGGCTTTCTGGGGCTGGCTCTTCGGGCCGATCTCGGGCGAGCGGGCGATCCTTAAATCCGATTTCGAGGCAGCGATTGCGCTCGCGTCAAAACTGGAATGGGCGGAGATGATGCGCGGTTACGGCATCGTTCTCTTTCTCAACTGGTATGCGCGTGCCTATGGCGGCGGCTCGGAGGTGAAGTACTTCGATACCCTTCGCCAGCGGCAGAAATATCAAAAATGGAAGACCGGCAACCCGGTCGGCCAGATGTTCCGTCAATGGGGGGAGTTCATCCGTGTCTGGATGAAGATCAGGCTGAATGCCGGACGGATTAGAAAGCTGGCAGGGCTGTAGGTGCTATTAGGCTGCCTTAGCTGTGTCGTCTCAGGCGCAGAACGTGCCCCGTGGCAATCAGCAGCGCGCCGGTCACGGTCAGCAGCCGCTCATAATCCTCAACCGCCTCGATGAAGGCGCCCAAAAGAAGGAAGCCGAGACCTGCGAGGATCAGCGGGAAGAATGCTCTCTCGCGTCCCGTTTTCTGCCGCAGGAGGACCGCGAAAAGCGACAGCGGCACGGCAGTCAGCGCCATCATTTGGTGGATGAGGTGATTGTCGGAAATCGTCCCGACGAGCGGCAGGAACCCTGCGAGTATGGGAAGCGCAAGGCAGTGCATAATGCAAAGGCCAGAGAGCCCCGCAGCCCCCAGATCGATCAGGCGGGAGGAATGGCCTGAGCAGGGATAGGCGGCAGGGTTTTCGGACATAGGGAACTCAACGCAACAGGGATAGGGCGGCGCCCTTGGATGGTGCCTCAGATAGTGAGCGTGATAGTATCACGCAAGTCTTTACAGTGGTTAAATTTGGGGACGCGCAGTTTAATCGGCCGATCCGTAATGACGATGACGCGATCAGGCAGGGGGTATTGAGCGAGGGCGAAATCCGCGTGCGTTCTTGTTCAGATCACACAAACCTTGGAGCTTACCTTTCGCCAATCTGAAATTCGATAGATGACGTGATGTCAGTATGAGCAGCGGGTTTTCCGTCAATCATCCGGGGGGCGTAAGTCCATCTTTCCACCGAGCGGATTGCAGCCTTTTCGAAGCATTTACTCGAGCTGCCCAGTATTCTCGTATTCACCGGTTTTCCCTCTGGGGAAACATCGAAGGCAACAACCACCCGTTCGAGCCTGAAGTCGGCGCTTCGGATACAGTCTCTGAAATCGTTTAGAGCAGGTGGTTTCCGGCGTTCGGGAACGGCATCATTGCCTGTTTTCCTCCGGACAATGATGGCCTCACGAAGCCTGATCAAATATTCTTCCTTGTTCGCTTCGTTTTCGTCGAAAAGCTGGTATTTCAACGTGGCGTTCATTTGCAGCGGGGCGCCGCGTTTCGGTTTCGGGATCGATCGCGGGTTATAGATCCAAAGCCCCACCATTTTAGTGGCGGAGTCCTCAAGGCATGGATCGGTCGAGGAGGAAACTTCCAGATCAATCGTCCTCCCCGTCCGGGTCAATCCGTATGCGACATCGACGCTACCGACGTACCCGTCTTCGGGTATCGCGTCTGGGGCAACGCAGTGAAGATACATGCCGAGTGGTGGGGCCGGCTGTTGTAGGGGTTCTGGAGTTTTCTCTTCCGCTGCAAATGCAGGAGCAATGCTCATGCAGCTCAACAGAAGTGTGGTGATGCCCAATATACTGCGCCGCATGTCTCCCCCTCCATTCGCCAGTTGATGGCGATATGGGGAGCTTAACTTGAGGATGACTTCACTTCAACTGAAGGGTGAGTTGGGGGCTGCCTCACCCCCGCTCCTCAAGGAACCGCCGTGCAAGGCTCACCCAGTAGCGGACGCCGGGTTCCAGGATCTCGTCATTGAAATCATAGCGGTCATGGTGGAGGCCGAAATTCTCCCCCGCCGGATGGTCATTGCCGAGCCAGACATAGGCGCCGGGTTTGGCCTCCAGCATGGCGCCGAAATCCTCTGACCCCATTGAGGGGTCAACGCCCTCCACAATCGCATCGGGGCCAAGGGCATCGCCTGCCGCGCGTTTGGCCAGCGCGGTTTCGGCCTCACTGTTCACGGTTGCGACATAGCGCTGGTCGTAATCAACCGATGCCGTCAGCCCGGCGGTCGTCGCGACGGCTTCAGCCATTTCAGCCATCACATCCCGGATGACGCTGCGCGCCTCATCATGGAACGTCCGTACACAGCCGCGAATGATGGATTCAGCGGGCAGGACGTTATAGGCATCCCCGCCATGGATCTGGGTCACGCTGACGACGGCGGGGTGCAGCGGATTGACCCGGCGCGAGACGAGGGTCTGAAGCTCCGTGACCAGCTGCGCGGCGGCGACTAGCGTATCGGTGCCCAGATGCGGCATGGCGGCATGGGCGCCGCGCCCGGTGAGGCGAATCTCGAAAATATCATAGGCGGCCATCATCGGCCCTGCCCGCACGGTGAACTGCCCTGCGGGCAGGCCCGGCCAGTTATGCAGGCCAAAGACCGCATCGACGGGGAAGCGCTCGAAGAGCCCATCCTCGATCATCGCGATGGCGCCGCCTTCATTTTCCTCCGCTGGCTGAAAGATGAAGGTGATCGTGCCCGCCCAGTCATCCATTGCGGCGAGTTCCCGCGCGGCCCCGAGCAGCATGGTCGTGTGCCCGTCATGCCCGCAGGCATGCATCTTTCCGTCATGGGTCGAGGCGTGGCTGAACTCATTCTTCTCGCGGATCGGCAGGGCATCCATATCGGCGCGTAAGCCCACATTGGGGCCATCGCCACGCTTGAGAACCCCGACAACGCCCGTGCCGCCAATGCCGGTCGTCACCTCAATACCGAAAGAGGTGAGGAGGTCCGCGACCATCTTTGCCGTCTCGACCTCCTCAAAGGCGGTCTCGGGATGGGCGTGAAGGTGGCGGCGCCAGCGGATCAGGTCTTCTGTGTCACTCATCATCCGAGCATGGACCGCATGGGCGCAAATGTCATCGCCTCTGATCAGGCGGCGCTGTCCTCAGCATCCAGCAGGCGGGCCCGCAGGCGCGCGCGGACAAAGGTGATCGGGATGACGATGGTGCGCAGGATCGCGAGCACAAAGGCGAGGCCATAAATGCGGATGCCGGAGAGAAAGACGTCGCCATCCTCCGTGAACGCCGTCAGCCGGTCTTCGGCAATGTAGCTGGTGATCCCTTTCAGATTGTCCGACCCCAGAAAAAACAGAAAATAGCCTAAGGAGCCGGCAATCCCTTCGCGCACGAATATGTCGATGGCTTCCCACGTTGTCATGTTGCCGAAGAGGGTTTCCTGCGCTGCGCGCGGGGCGGCGGCATAGCTTGCGCCGAGAAGGGCGAAGATCACAAGGAAGAGGGTGAGCCGGGCTGCATTGGCCCCCGAAAGGAGCGCGACCGTCTGGCCGGGACGAAGGCGCCGCAGGAGCGAGGCGCGCTTTACGCTCTCATTGTCCACCTTGGGGATGAGGTCGGGGAAGGTCGTGCTGATAATGCTGATGACCTTGGCGATGATATCGGCGAGGACGACCGCCAGCATGATTAGGAAAAAGGCCGAGGCGGCGCTGAAATTCTCGATCAGGGCAGAGATCGTGCCCGACCAACCAAGCGCGGCCACAATCCCGATCAGGATGATAGAGGAGAGCGTTCCCGCCGCGATCCGCTTGATAAGGTCAATGATTCCCAGCATTTCGGCCCCCATGCCGTCTCGTCCCACAAGGGGGACGCTACAGGCTGGCGCCCGGTGTCACAAGGTGATCTATGTTATCAAACAGGCGGCGCCTATAAGGTGTGTGCCTGCGGATCATTCCACCTGTTCGAAATCTGAGAAGGTCGCGGTGAATTCTGTATCGACCGCGCGGAAGAACTGCTCGCCCTTCTGACGGGAATAGAGCTTGCGCAGGACGGCGGGGCCGTTCTCGCCAAGGCGTTCGAATTCCTGCACGACTTCGAATTCTTCCATCTTGGCCGCCGGATTGGGTTTGAAAGGTTTGAGGCCCTTCACCTCATAGCGGGCGAGCCGCTGGTCGTCCTTTGCGACATAAAGACGAGCACGGACGACGTCTTCCGCTGTGCCGGTCACGTCGTCTTCATCAACCTGAGAAGGGATGAAGCGGTAGATATATTGATCATCGGTTTCATTGACGAGGGTGATGTCGTCAAGATACTCCCGGAAGTCCGCATAAAGAAGACCGCCGGGTTCGGATTCGGATTTCTTGATATTGCCCAGCTTCTTTTTCGCTTCGCGGGGCAAGGCGTCGGGATTGCCGTCCAGCGTCGACCAGCGATCGCGGCCCGCGTCATAGCGAACGGTGATGGGCGCTTCGCCTGGCCATTCGAACTTCATCGTGTAGGAATAGCGCAGGCCCGCTTCGGCCTCGGCTTCGGAGAGGGCCGCATCGATCGGCTGCTTGTCGCCGGCATAGGACGGCGTGAAGGAGCCGAGCAGGGTCGCGGCGATCATCGCTTTGAGGCGCATGGGAATTCCCCTTTTTTCCGGCGTCAGAGCGCCCGGTAAATCTCGTCCAGAAGATGGGAAGTCCGCTCGCCGCCGACAAGAACCCCCAGCATCCGGCTCGGCAGATAGGCAACCGAGAGCCCCGCATCGGGGTCGGCCATGCCGAGCGAGCCGCCAAAGCCGAAATGCCCGACAGCATTGGCGCTGGGTCCCAGATGCCCACCACGGTTCCGCATCACCCCTGCGCCCCAGGAGAGATCAAAGGGCAGCACCTTGTCCGGCCCGGCGACACGTTCGGCCATCGCGGCCTCGCGCGCGTCATCGGGCACGAAGGACGCGTCGTTGATCCTGCCTGTTGCGAATGCCTGCAGGATCTCGGCGAGACCACGGGCGGTCGCGTGCATGTTCGAGGCGGGGATTTCCGCTGCCATCCAGTCCTCGCGGGAAACCTTGGCGGCTGCTGACCAGGGTTTGAGGAAGGCGGCCTTGGTCGGCTCATCAATCGTGCCGAGATCGGCGGGGGCGGGCGGTTTCTGCATGAACCCGGCGCGGGCCTGCTCCTCCGGCGTCATACCGCAATAGCAATCGAGTCCCAGCTCGCGGAGCGCCTCGCCGACCGTCCGGCCGGTCGCGCGCCGATAGGTTTCACCGGCGATATAGCCGACGGTCTGGGGGTGATAGCCATTGGCCGTGCCCGGCGCCCACATCGGCTCCATCGCGGCGAGCTTGGCGCAGGTCGCGTCCCAGTCGAGCCAGATCGCGGGGTCTGTTTCATCCGTAAAGCCCGGCAGGCCCGCCTGATGGCTCATCACTTGCGAGAGCGTCAGCCGGTCTTTGCCTGCCGCGCCGAAATCGGGCCACAGCTCGGCAACCGGCTGGTCGTAATCAAGCTCGCCTTCTGCGACGGCCTTCATGACCAGTGCGGCGAGCACCGCCTTGCCGGCTGAATAGATCGAGAGCAGCGGATCGCCGAAGGGCGCGTCTTTCTTGCGATTGGCATATCCTGCACGGATATCGGCCAGCACTTCGCCATCGGCGATCACCGTAACGCCGCAGCCAAGATCGGTGCCGTCTTCGATGCGCGAGGCGATGAGATCAGCCACGCCGTTAAAGCGCGGCTGCCAGTCTCCGGTGACAATATCCATCGGTTAACGGACGAAAAGGCAGGAAACGCCGGCCTGTGCTGCCGCGCGCGCAATGCGGTCATCATTCACGCGGCCCAGCGCGTCGATCACATTACGCGGCCCTGCATCATCGGTCAGGTCGTCCAGCGTGCGGGCGACATCCCGCAACCGGCCATCATCAAGGCGTTCATCGAGTTCGTCGGCCACGCAATCGGCCTGCGCGCGACTCATCCCGAGTTCGCGCAGGCGGTCTTCGATCGTCAATTTGGATACGGTCGCGCAGGCGACGAGGGAGAATGACGCAATCGTCAAAAGAATCCGTCGCATGGGGTCTCCTCATTCTTATTGGAGGCGGTGTAGCCTATTCTGAGCGTACGGGGAAACAGCCGGGGAGTTCCAAAGATGACCATTTTGCCATGGCTTGCAGGCACGCTGGCGCTGACGGCAGTGAGCGAGGACGTGCCGGTCTTTGAGCTGTTGCCTGAGGCGCAGCAGACGCGGCTTGCGGCCTGCGGTGTCGATGCGGGCGAGCTCTCGCGGCTTTTGGAGCTGAAGCAGCGGCCCTTCGATCAGGATTTCGAAGGCGGGTGGCGCGAAATTGCAGGGCGCGATGGCTGCCGTCTGGCTGCAGCGGACGCGATAGAATCCTACATGCTCTTTGCGCGCCCATATGGTCCGGAACACACAAAGATCCTGCGCTGGCATGCAGGTCAGATGTATGCATATGAGCAGCGTACGGATAAAGCGATCGCATATTTCAGGGCAACTTACGACGACGTCGAAAGTGTGGCGTTCCCCGGTCCTGAATGGAACCTCTATGTTGATGCGACGCTGGCCTTCCTGCGCGGCGACTACGACGCGTTGGTCGCCGCGCGGGATGAATTGGCAGTCCAACCGGTTCCTGAAGAGCGAAAGGAATCCCGCCGCAAGATGCTGGCCGATAATCCGAATATGACGATGCCGGAAGGGTTCATCGACGCGCCCATGAACCTCAATGTGGTGAAGGGGCTCGTCGACTGTTTCGGCAAGCCCTATTCGCAAGCCTATGGAAGCTGCGAAAAGGACGAATAGCCCTTACCGGAAGGGCGGCTCGTCAAAGCTTCTCAGCTTGCGGGAATGCAGAGCGGCGGAGCCGTCGCGGCGGAACATCTCCAGCGCTTCGATCCCGATACGGATGTGCTCACCGATCGATTTCTCATAGAAGCGGTTGGCCGCACCCGGCAGCTTGATCTCGCCATGCAGCGGCTTGTCCGAGACGCAGAGCAGCGTGCCGTAGGGCACGCGGAACCGGTAGCCATTGGCGGCGACCGTCGCACTTTCCATGTCGATCCCGACCGCGCGGGCAAGGTCGAGCACCCGTCCTTCATCCTCAAAACGTAGCTCCCAGTTCCGGTCGGCATGGGTGACGACCGTGCCGGTCCGCAGGCGGCGCTTGAGATCCGCACCGCTGTCGCCCGTCACGCGGGAGGCCGCTTCAGTCAGGGTTGTCTGGATCTCGGCAATCGGCGGCACCGGAATGTCGGCGGGCAGAACACTGTCGAGCACCTGATCGCGCCGCAGATAAGCGTGCGCCAGCACATAATCGCCAAGGCGCTGGGAGTGCCGCAAGCCACCACAATGGCCGACCATGATCCAGCATTGCGGACGAAGAACCGCGAGATGATCCGTAATCGTCTTGGCGTTGGAAGGCCCGACCCCGATATTGATCAGGGAAATGCCTTTGCGGTCCTTGGTTTTCAGATGATAGGCCGGCATCTGAAAACGGCGCCATTCCCCGCCCTGCAGCGCGGCGATGGTTTCAGGCTTGTTGTCAGTGGCCATGATGCCGCCCGGCGCGACGAAGGATTCATACTCCTTGCCTTCGGCGACCTTGCCCAGCGCAATCTCCACAAACGCATCCATATAGCGGTGATAGTTCGTGAACAGAATGAAGTCCTGGAAGTCCGCCGCTTCGGTGCCGGTATAGTGCTTCAGCCGCTGTAGCGAGTAATCCGTCCGCAAGGCCGTAAACAGGCTGAGCGGTTTGAGGCCGCGATGCTTGCCGGAAAGGGATTTCGCCGTCGAATGCTTGCCGTCGGCGATATCATCATCGAGTTCGGCGAGGTCCGGCGTCGGGAAGACCGTTGCCAGCTCCGCAGGCGGAATTTTTTCTGAATCGATCTCGACCTGACCGCCCAGCACGTAAGGATAGGGGATCTCCTCGCCGGACGGGCCGACCGACAGGGCGACCTCATAGCGTTTGGTGATCAGCTCGAGCTGAGCTTTGAGGTAATCCGCGTAGAGGGCCGGGCGCGTAATCGCACTCTGATAGATGCCGGGCGAGGCCATCTTGCCGAAAGCGGCGGAGATCGGCGGCACGGGCCCTTCGGGCAGATATTCGATCCGCAGGGCCGGATAGCACCATGAGGCGCGATCGTCGGGGAACGTGCCGTTCCGGACATAGGCTTCGAATGCGGATTTCAGTGCCCCGCAATTGCGCTCGAACATCTCCTGAAGAAGCTCGATCGCCTTGTCAGGGGTTGCTGCGGGCTGCCAGCCGATCTCTTTCATGCCTTATTCGGCTTCCTTGTGGCGGAAGGTCACGGCGAATAGCGTTTCGCCTTCGAAAAGATCTTCAGGCGCGCCGTGACCCTCGATCATCTGGAACTGCCGCGGGGTGATCGACCCCTCCATGACATACCCTTTCTCGGCCATTTTGCCGCGATGGAACTCGAGAGCGGCGGCCGAGAATTCACGGGCCAGAATGGTGATACGGGCAGGGGACTGCGACATGGTGACGTCTCTCCGGTGTAAAGTTTTGATCTATGCCCCTGCAAAAGCAGGTTCGCCGAACCTTTTCAATCGGCGTGACCTGTTCGGCAAAAATTGACGCTTTTGCGCGACCATATGGAAATCGTGCATAATGCGCGGGGGAACCATTGGTTAGTAGTTGATGGGACGAGAGAAAATCCTGATTACCGGCGGCGCGGGCTATATTGGCAGCCATGTCGCCTGGGCGGCCGCGGATGCAGGGCATGAGATCATCGTGCTTGATGATCTCTCGACCGGCTGCCGGGATAATGTCCCGCCGACGGCCGAGTTCATCAAAGGCAATGTCGGGGATTCGGCGCAGCTCGGGAAAATCCTCTCAGATCCATCGATCACCGCCGTCATGCATTTTGCCGGCAAGGTTGTGGTCCCTGAATCGATTGCCGATCCGATCACCTATTACCGCGAGAACACCTCCGCGACGCTGGCGCTTCTCGCCGGAATGGTGGAGGCGGGAACAAAGACGCTGCTCTTCTCTTCGACGGCGGCAGTTTATCAGCCCCAGGACGGTATGCTGCGCCTGCCCGAAGATGCGCCCAAGGCGCCGCTTTCGCCTTACGGCCAGTCAAAGCTGATGAGTGAGGCGATGATCGCCGATATCTGCAATGCGCATGGTCTTGGGGCCATGGTGCTGCGCTATTTCAATGTCGCGGGCGCGGACCCTGATGGTCGGACGGGCCAGTCGGGCCCCTCCAGCACTCATCTGTTGCGGGTTGCGACCCAGACCGCGCTAGGGCTGCGTGAGCGGCTGACGGTTTTCGGCGATGATTATCCGACCCCGGACGGTACATGCCAGCGGGACTTTATCCATGTCACCGACCTTGCGACCGCGCATATGCTGGCGCTTGATCACGCCAAGCGAGTCGGCGGCCGGTCGGTGATGAATTGCGGCTATGGCCGCGGCACCTCCGTGCGCGAAATGATCCGCGCGGTGGAGGGGGTGACGGGCGAGCCTCTGCCGATCGAGATCGGCGAGCGCCGCCCCGGCGATGCGCCCGTCATGGTCGCCGATCCACGCCGTATTTTCGACACGCTTGACTGGCAGCCCAGCCATGACAACCTCGACGAAATGGCGAGGACAGCGATTTCATGGGAAAAACGGCAGATCGGCGCAAAGTGAGGCGGGCTTTCGGGGCCTTCACCCTCCTATCTTGCCTCTTTTTCACGTCCTCCGCAGCGATGGCGCTCGAGATCATCGAAGTCACGCCGGGCGAGGGGCTAGCCGCTGCTATCCGATCCTCTGCGGCGGGCGATGAGCTGCACCTTGCTGAGGGGCGCTATACCGCCCGTGACATCCGCATCCCGCATGATTTGACCATCATTGGTGAAGGCGAGGTGATCCTCTCTTCGCCCCAGCCGGTCGCCAAGGGGCTGCTCGTGTCGCTCACCGGCGTTGACCTCACTGTCCGGGGGCTGAGGTTCGAAGGCGCAGTCTCGCCCGACAAGAATGGCGCGGGCATCCGCTTTGAGGGCAGCGATCTGGTGATCGAGGATTGCGTCTTTCTTGAAAATGAAGACGGCATCCTTGCGACGGGCGATCATGACGGATCGATCCGTATCCGGCGCTCTTCCTTTATCCGCAATGGCCATGGTGATGGTTTCTCGCACGGTGTCTATCAGTCGAACGGTGCCGTCTTTGAAGTGACCCAGAGCCGCTTCTCCGGCACGAAGGTCGGCCATCACCTCAAGATCCTTGCCGGTGACATCACCGTGACGGGGAACAGCTTTGATGATGGCGAGGGGCGGACATCCTATGTCCTCGATGTGCCTGCGGCGGGCAAGACGGTCTTTAGCGGCAATTCCATCCTGCGGCGGCGCTCGGCGGACCAGAACACGCTGGTCAATTTCTCCACCCGGCGCGGCGATCATGGCGGCTCGATGGAGATCTCTGGAAATTCAATCGTCAGTGAGAAGACCAATCTGCGTATCCTGCGCAACCCTGAGAAACTGCCCGCCACGATCAATGGCAATGCCGTCTCGAAAGTTCGCCGGATCGGTGAGAATGAGGGCGAGGAGGGCAGCTTCCACCTCCAGCCTGCGCCTGAATATGACATGTCCTTCCGCCTGCGCCGCACCGACCGCGAGGGCGGGTTCGTCACTTTCGGCGAGGCCTTCGAGAAGGGCGCGGTTCCGGCGGGCGCAGGGCTGATGCTTGAGACAGGGGGCGACGCGCTGCCCCTCCAGATGGATGTGAAAGCGACCCATGATGACGGCAGTGTCCGCCACGCGGTCCTGACGCTTGGCGTGCCCGCGGGACGCGGCGCGGTAGAAGGGCAGTACAGAGCCGGCAAGGCCGAGGCGGCAGCGCCGCTCGGCTGGGATGCGAGCCTGTTTGACGGGCTCACCCTGCGGCTTGATGGCCAGCTTGGCGGCAAAGTCACGACGGCAACGCTCGACATCAATGACACGCTTACCGGCGGGGAAGCATGGCTTACGGGTCCGCTGGCGGTTGAGAAGACTGCCGCAGCGCCACTCGGCCCGCTCCTCATCGTGCGGCTTGATGGCCGTCAGTATCAGGACGGCACGGCGCGCCTCCGGCTCACTTTCGAGAACCACAAGACCTTCAGCCCCCTGCCGCGCGATCTTGCCTATAAGGTGACCCTCGCGCGCGGGGATGAGACCCTCAGCGTCACGGATGTGCCGCTGCATTACCGGCATTCGGGCTGGACCATGCTGGCGCCCCTCGGCGCAGAGCCAGCGGGAGAAGTGATCCCGTCGCTGACGCGGCTCACCCGTTCAGGCGCGGTGCCGCCTTATACGGATGATGTGACCCCGCAGGTGCGGGAGGACGAGATCGGCCCACCGCCTTATCTGCCCGGCACGCATGGCGCCCTGACGCCTTACATGCCCTCGACCGGCGGGCGGCTCGATATCGGCCCGATGACCCATTGGGCGGCGGCTTGGGCAATCGCGGGGGAGAGTGAAGCGCGGGAAGAAATGCTCCGTACCGCCGATATCGGCCTGACGATCCCGTGGCATTTCGAAGAGGACAAGACCGGCCTGCCGATCCGCCTCGATCAGCGTCCCCGTTTCTGGGCGGAGGAACGCGGCGCGGGCAAGGGCCGGGACCAGTTCCCCGAAGGGCTGATGGAAGAAGACCGCCCCGGCGGCTGGGTGCCGGACACCGCGCACAAGCCGGAGCTGGCCTATCCCGCCTACCTTGCGACCGGCGAGGCGCTCTATGCGCGCGCGCTCAGCCATGAGGCGGCATTCGGCATCAACGCGATCTGGCCAAAAAAACGCGAGCCTGGCCCGCTGGTCGTCAATGCGCTTCAGATCCGCACCGGCGCATGGAGCCTGCGCTCAATTGCCAATGCGGCATGGCTCCTGCCCGATGATGATCCGCTGAAGGAATATTTCATTGCCCTTCGCGATGAGAACCTTGCCTATCTGAACCAGCGCTATGTCACCGGCGGGACTATGGATGCGGCGGGCGAGACCGAAGGCTGGTTTGACAATTATGCGCGCGGCGGCCCTGGTTCCTATGCGGCATGGCAGAGCGATTTTCTCGCCATCATCATCGCCCATGAGGCAATCCGGGAGACACCAAACGCGCGTGAGGTGCTCGACTGGCTGGCGGGCTACATTACAGGCCGAGTGCTGAATATCGACGATGTGACGATTTATGCCGGCGCCCGCATGATGATGCTGGATGATGACGGGCGCTATGTCTCAAGCTGGGCGGAGGCCGAGCGCCTGACGCGGCGCGACTATCCTGACCAGACGCCCTATATGGCGGATGCCAAGGGCTATTACTCAATCCTGCGCGCAGCGCTGGCGACGATTTACACTGCGACCGGCAACCCGGATGCGGCCCGCGCGCTGGAGAAACTCCGCCGCGTCGACCGGGCAGAGGAGCTCTTCCTTGAGCGGAACAAGGGCGGACGCATCTGGGCGTCCCAGTTCAATTTCGACTAATTGGCGAGGATCAGCGGCTCGAGCCCTGAGAGACGCATCGCGGGCTTCACCTCCGGCAACGCACGGGGCGTGACGCCCTCAACCGCCTTGGCAAAGGCGGCAATGTGATCGGGCGTCGTCCCGCAGCAGCCGCCGATCATGTTCAATAATCCGGCCTCGGCCCATTCTTTGATATGGCTCGCCATGCTTTC
Source organism: Parvularcula marina (assembly GCF_003399445.1). Taxonomy (NCBI): domain Bacteria; kingdom Pseudomonadati; phylum Pseudomonadota; class Alphaproteobacteria; order Parvularculales; family Parvularculaceae; genus Parvularcula; species Parvularcula marina. The sequence continues at coordinate 2,387,938 of NZ_QUQO01000001.1, forward strand.
GGGCGTCTCATCATATTCGCCAAAGGCATTGGGCAGGCCCGCATTGGGATAGGCCGAGACATAGCATTCCGAAATGCGGCTGAACTCGGCGACATGCGGGCGCATCAGATCGGGCCCGAGCGAGCAATTGACCCCGACCGAGAAGGGGCTCGCATGGCGCACCGAATTATAGAACGCCTCGACCGTCTGGCCTGACAGGGTGCGGCCCGACTGGTCCGGGATCATGACGGAGATCATCACCGGCACCCGCAGGCCCTTTTCGTCGAACAGCTCTTCAATGGCAAAGATCGCGGCACGGACATTCAGCGTATCGGTGATCGTCTCGATCAGGAGCATGTCGGCGCCCCCTTCGATCAGCCCGTCGGCGGCCTCATAATAGGCATCGCGTAGCTCCTCGAAGGTGACATTGCGCGCGCCGGGATCATTCACATCAGGGCTGATCGAGGCCGCGCGATTGGTTGGCCCGATCGCGCCGGCAACAAAGCGCGGGCGCTCCGGGGTCGAAAGCCGGTCCGCTTCATAGCGGGCAAGGCGCGCGCCCTCGACATTCAGCTCGCGGGCGATCTCCTCCATGCCGTAATCGGCCTGCGCGATGGTTGTCGCGCTGAACGTATTGGTCTCGATAATGTCGGCCCCGGCCTCGAGATATTCGCGGTGCATAGTCGCGATGATCTCCGGCTGGGTGAGGTTGAGGAGGTCATTGTTCCCCGCCACGTCCTTGGGCCAGTCATGGAAGCGCTTGCCGCGATAGGCTGCCTCATCGGGCTTCTGGCGCTGGATCATGGTCCCGGCCGCCCCGTCGAGCACGAGAATGCGCTCCTTGAAGGCTTGAGCGAGCTGGTCCTGGCGTTGGGCGTGCGTGGTCATGGCGATATCCGGTGGCTACACAAAATCATATAAAGAAATCTTTATATGATGACAATCGGGGGGAACGAATCCATTTCCCACGCGGTTTTTCTCCTGGGGAGTGAGGATACGGATTGACCGGCGTGTGCCGGTCCTTACGTTCCGCCCGGACAACACCAACCCAAGTGGAGAACGATTATGGCTTTAAGCCTTCCTGACCTGCCTTACGCCAAGGACGCTTTGGCACCCCATGTCTCGGCAGAGACCCTCGATTTCCACCACGGCAAGCACCACCAGAAATATGTCGATGTCGCCAATGAAATGATCGAAGGCACGGACCTTGCCAATGCCTCGCTCGAAGAGATCGTCCGTGCCGCGCATAAATCCGGCAATCAGGGCCTCTTCAACAATGCGGCCCAGATCTGGAACCACAATGTCTACTGGCTGTCGATGAGCCCGAATGGCGGCGGTGAGCCAAAAGCCGGTTCCAAGGTCGCCGCAGCGATCAAGGACAGCTTTGGCTCTTATGGCGAATTCGCAGACGCCTTCAAAAAGGCTGGCGCGACCCAGTTCGGCTCGGGTTGGGCGTGGCTCGTGCACAAGGGCGGCAAGCTCGAGGTCCGCAAGACACCGAATGCGGAATGTCCGCTGACCGATGATGGCGCAACGACGCTCCTTACGATGGATGTATGGGAGCATGCCTACTATCTCGATTACCAGAATAAGCGCCCAGACTATATGGAGCACTGGCTTAGTCACCTGGCGAATTGGGATTATGCAGAACAGCAACTCGCCAGTGTCTAAATAATCCTCTAGAGGAGTGTCATGGCTGATCCCGTGACGCTTCCCGATGAGATCACAGAAGAAGCCGTCCGCGTGACCGCGCGTGACGGCTTTTCCTTGTCCGCGCTGTGGCTGCGCCCGCCGGCGGCGAAAGGTGCGCTCCTGGTCTCAACCGGTACGGGCTATCCCAAGGAATTCTATCTGCGCTTTGCGCGGGCTGCGGCGGAGCGGGGCTTTGCCTGCCTCCTTTTTGACTGGCGCGGCATAGGCGGCTCGGCGCCTGAAGATCTCGCCGCGATGAAGATGGATTATTCAGACTGGGGACGGCTTGATTTCCCGGCCATGTTCGAAGCTTTGCGCGCGGGCAGCGGCACGGACGGCCCGCATCTTCATGTCGGACATTCGGCGGGCGGGCACATGGTCGGCTTTGCGGATAATCATGCTCTCATCGATGCCCACGCCTTTATCTGTGTGGGATCGGGGTATTGGGGCAATCACCTTCTCTGGTATCGCCCGGCGGCGCTCTGGTTCTGGCATGGCTGGGGCGCCTGGTCCTTGGCGCAGCACGGCTATGTGAAGCGGGGTGGGGGCTGGACCGGTCGCCCGTTGCCGCGCGGCGTCTTTGAGACATGGAAACGCTGGTGCCATGACCCCAGCTATTACCGCCGGGAGCTGGAGGAAAAGCTCCGCCCTCATCATTTTGAGGACGTGACCGCGCCGATCCGCTCTTTCATCTATAAGGATGATCCGATCGCGACGCCGAAGACGGGGCAGCACATGCTCGATGCCTATCCGAATGCGCCCTCGGAATTGGTGGTGGCATCAGCTGCTGATTTCGGCCTCTCCGCCATCCGTCATGACGGACCGTTCCCAAAACGCTCCCTCGCTGCGGCAGAGCCTGTGCTGGAGTGGCTGGATAGTTTTCTGATCGTTGAGAGGTGACCCTCAGCGCTTCTCCATCTCCGCCTGGACAGCGGTGAGGAGGGTCTCGGCGTCTTTTTCGATGCCGGTCAGGCGGTCATACTGCCAGTAAGAGAGAAAGCTCGCCATTTTCACAAAACCGAGAAATGATTTGTCCGTCTTCGCCAGATCAACGGTCTCACTAAGACTCGCGCGGTCGGCCATGCCGACACCATTCTCGCGCGTCCAGTCGAGCATCCCTTCCGCCTGGTTCAGCAGGATATTGTCGTCACCGCGCTGACGATCCATGCGGTCATAATAGCCGGTCAGGTCTTTCACCAGAGACCGGTTTGAAATGACGCCAATCCTCCCTGTCTGGATCAATTCTTCAAACGTGCTGTTTGAGCTGACCATGAAAAAATAAGCCGTGAGATTTGCGTAAGGGTAATCATCAAACGCGCCATTGGACGGCAAGTCGCGATCAATCGGCGCGAAGAAGGTTGGGCGGTCAAGTTCCGGTGCGGCCTCGGCCAGAATGGCTTCGGCGGTTGCGAGGCGTTGTAGCGACAGCGTCTGTCCGGCGCGGGCCTGCGACAGGTCCGCCTCAAGATTGACGGCGAGTTCGGCAAGATAACGCCGCTCGTCACGGCGGTCGTGTCGCGCCTCGTTCCAGTTCGTGATTTGAAAGGCGATCAGAATGCCAGCCACAACGATAATGAAGTCGAGAAAGACAGCCGCCCAGTTATGTGTACGGACATGTTTCATGACGCGGCGCAGAAGCACAAATATTCCCCTCAATTTCTCGGGGCACCATAGGGCGGTTCGAAAGCTGAATTAAAGGGGACGCATTTTCCGCAAGCATATCAATCTATTCTTGCCGGTGCGCGCTTACTCTATTCGCGCGATTTGCCCGCAAATTCGGTGACCGCTGCGACCATCGGCGCGGAGATTGCGTCTTCTTCAAGGAGGAGGCAGTGCCCGGCCTCGGGCAATTCGATCCGTGTGCAGTGGGGCAGTTTTTCATCGCAGGCGGTGATCGTCCGCGCATAATCGAGGATCTGGTCGCGCTCTGCCGTGATCATCAGGATGTCCGCGTCAACGCCTTTCAAAACATCCGTCTCGGCAAGATAGCGGCCGGACCGGTCAAACCCCGTCGCCCATTCCATGGTGATCCCGCCAATGCGGAATTCAGGGTGCAGGGCGAAGATCGCATCCTTGTTATAGATCCGGTCGGGCCGGGTCGCACAGCCATAGCCCTCAAGGGAGAGATCCCATTTGGGCGTCCACTGACCTTGTGTCGGCGCATAGCGGTGACCATAGCCCAGATCCGTCAGTCCCCCCATGATCCCGTTGATCACGCCCGTCGGCATGCCCGGGGTCTGGAGCGCGAGACCCGGGACGATTAGCGCGATGCGGTCCGCCTCAATCATGCCGTCCGCTGCACCGCGTAAGGTGACATGTGCGCCGAAGCTCTCCCCGACCAGCGTCACGGGTGAGGTGGCGGCTGACTGCCGCTCAGCCATAAAGCCGCCTAGGACGTCCGCATACCATGCAAAATTGCCGGAGATGGGCCGCTCGGGGAAATCGGCCCGCCGCGTTGAGCCGCCCTGTCCGGGCAGATCGACGGCGATGACGGTAAAGCCCGCCTCGTGCCACGCGGTCAGGAAATCGCCATAGGCTTCGATATAGTTGGAGAAGCCGGGCACGAAGATCAGCGTACCGCGATCCTCTGCCGCGCGCGCTTCGCCCCAGCGCATCTGCCCGCCCTCATAAGGGTAGCTCGCCCATTGCCAGCCTGGCGGCATCGGCACGGGGTTCTCGGCCAGATAGGCATGGGCCCGCTCGATTTCCGCAGGCCCACTCTGATGTGAGTGATTGCGCGGCACCGGCAGGAGAAGAGCCAGGCCGCAAAGGACGGTGATGACGATCAGTGCAGTCTTCACCGCCCCGCAATGCTCCTGTTACTGACCGCCCTGATCGGCCGGTTTCTCGATGGCGAGGAGTTCGACATCAAAGACCAGTGCCTGCTCCGGGCCGATCGGGCCGCCCGGCGTGCCCATCTCGCCATAGGCGAGCTCGGAGGGGATATAAAAGCGGTATTTGTCGCCCGCATTCATCAGGCCAACACCTTCCGTCCACCCCGGAATGACCCGGTTGAGAAGGAAGCTGATCGGCTTGTCGCTGTCTGCCGGCTCTTCGCCCTCATAGGACTCATCAAAGACGGTCCCGTCGGGCAGCGTGCCGCGGTAATGCACCGTGACCTGATCGGTCGGGGCAGGGGAGGCACCTTCGCCGCCATCCTCGAGCACTTCATAAAGGATGCCCGATTCGGTCGACATGATGCCGTCTTTGGCTTTCACTTCTTCGAGGAAAGCGGTGGAGGCGGCGCGGTTCTCAGCCAGCATGGCCTCATAGGCTTCGCGCTGGGCGGCCTCTGCAGCTTCCTGCTCGGCTTCCGCATCGGCGATGATCTGCTCCTGCTCGGCAAGAATTTCGGCGCGGCGGTCATCCTCATCGGCGCCGACGCGCTCGACCAGCTCAAGGTCGAAGACAAGATCTGTGTAGGGCGGGAAGATGCTGTGTCCGCCAAGCTCTTCATAGTGGGCGTCGACAACATTGAAGGGAACGATCAGGCGCGCGCGCTCACCTTCGCTCATTGCGGCCAGGCCCTGCGGCACGCCGGGGATCGGGATCGCCGACCAGCTCTCAAGATCAGGGACAATCGGGGAGGGGATCACCAGCGGCCCGCCGCCGTCAGAGCGGGTGTCCTGAAGGATATTGCCGTCAATCGTCGTGCCGGTGAAATGAAAGCGGACCATGTCCCCTTCGGCCAGCTTCTCGCCGTTGCCTTCGGTCATGGTTTCGATCAGCAGCCCGCCATCGATTTCCCGCACACTGTCCTTGGCGCGCTCGGCGGCGAGGAATTCATCGCTCTTCTTCTTATTGATGGCGGCATAGTCGATCTCCGGCGCATCGGGGATCGAGACTTCGCCGGTCGGCTCCATCGGATCGATTTCCGGAGTGTCGGGCTTGTCGGCATCGCCCTTGTCACCGCCGCAGGCAGCAAGAAGAGCGGAGGCCGCGATGGCGGCGCCGAAAAATTTTCTGGTCATAGCGATGTCTCCATCTGGAATCGGGGAATGATGAATTTCGATTTTTTTCGGGTCTCCCCTAGCCCTGACGGGCTCGCAATTAAAGGCTTGTTAACCCGAAAAGCGCGACGTGGTTACTCCTGTGTAAAACCATATCTTGACCGTGAAGCGTTATGCACCTCTAGATGTGGTGCCCAGCAAGGACGGTTTGGGGAACAAGAGAGGAACAAAAATGCGCGACCTTTCCATGACCGAAACGGCCCGGAAAACAGTTGAGGAAACGGTGACGGCACCGGCCCAGCCCGCCGCCGAACCCAAATCCGACGCTCGTCCGGTCCTCAAAGTCGTCCGCGAGGTTCAGGTCGACCGGTCGCGCGATGCCCTGCTGACGGATTTCGGCAAAAAGACCATGGATGACCGCTATCTGCTCGAGGGCGAAAGCTATCAGGACATGTTTGCCCGGGTCGCGACCGCCTATGGCGATGACGCTGACCACGCCCAGCGCATCTATGACTATATCTCGAAGCTCTGGTTCATGCCGGCGACCCCCGTCCTCTCGAATGGCGGCGCGAAACGCGGCCTGCCGATCTCCTGCTTCCTCAATGCGGTGGGTGATTCGCTCGACGGCATTGTCGGGACATGGAACGAGAATGTGTGGCTTGCGTCCAATGGCGGCGGCATCGGCACCTATTGGGGCCAGGTCCGCTCGATCGGCGAGACGGTGAAGGGCCAGGGCAAAACGTCTGGCATCATTCCTTTCATCCGCGTGATGGATTCGCTGACCCTTGCGATCAGCCAGGGCTCGCTGCGCCGCGGCTCGGCCGCCTGCTATCTCGACATCCACCACCCGGAAATCGAGGAGTTCCTCGAAATCCGCAAACCCTCCGGCGACTTCAACCGTAAATCGCTGAACCTGCATCACGGCCTCAACATCACCGATGAGTTCATGGAAGCGGTCGCGGCGGATGAGGAATTCGGCCTGCGCTCGCCCAAGACCAATGAGGTCATCCGTACCGTGAGCGCCCGCAAGCTGTGGCAGAAGATCCTTGAGATCCGCCTGCAGACGGGTGAGCCCTATCTCATCTTCTCGGACACGGTGAACCGCGCCATGGCCAAGCACCAGCGCGATCTGGGGCTGAAGGTCTCGACCTCGAACCTCTGTGCCGAGATCATGCTGCACACCGGCAAGGACCATCTAGGCAATGAGCGGACGGCCGTTTGCTGCCTCTCCTCGATCAATGCCGAGAAATATTTCGAGTGGAAGGACGAGCCGCGCTTCGTCGAAGACGTCATGCGCTTCCTCGACAACGTGCTTGAAAGCTTCATCCAGGAAGCGCCGACGGAAATGGCGAAGGCCGTTTACTCAGCACAGCGCGAGCGCTCGGTCGGTCTCGGCCTCATGGGCTTCCACTCCTTCCTGCAGGAAATGGGCGTGCCGTTCGAAAGCGCGATGGCCAAATCGTGGAACATCCGTCTCTTCAAACATATCCGGATGGGCGCGGACGCCGCATCGGTGAAACTCGCCGAGGAACGTGGGCCATGTCTGGATGCGGAAGAACGCGGCATCAAACAGCGCTTCAGCCACAAAATGGCGATTGCGCCGACGGCGTCGATCTCGATCATCTGCGGCGGCGCGTCCCCTTGCATCGAGCCGATCCCGGCCAATGTCTATACGCACAAGACCCTGTCGGGCTCCTTCACGGTCAAGAACCGCGCGCTTGAGCAGCTCCTTGAAGACAAGGGCCTGAACGATGATGACACCTGGGCCTCGATCCTCGAGCATGAAGGCTCGGTCCAGCATCTTGATTGTCTGTCTCAGGACGAAAAGGACACGTTCAAGACGGCGTTCGAAATCGACCAGCGTTGGGTCATCGACCTTGCCGCCGACCGCGCACCCTTCATCTGCCAGTCCCAGTCGATCAATGTCTTCATCCCCGGTGATGTCGACAAATGGGATCTGCACATGCTGCACTGGACCGCGTGGGAGAAGGGCGTGAAGTCGCTCTACTACTGCCGCTCCAAATCCGTTCAGCGTACGGCCTTTGCCGGCGGCAAGGGACGCGAGGAAAATGTCTCCCCGATGCTCCTGCCGGAGAAGACGGATTATGACGAGTGTCTGGCGTGTCAGTGATGGGGTGAGAGGTAGCGATTATTGCCCTCAGGAGAAGAAAAGCGCTAAATACACTTAGAGCATGTTGCGGAGACGCAAGGTGTCTGGGAGCGAACTAATCCACGATTGATCGCATATGAAGCTGCGTCCCACCAATACGGGACAATTGCAGTAAAGAATGCTTATATCTTGAATGGTGGGGCTCTAGTGATTTTTCCGGCTTTTCTTGCTGCTGTGCAAGAGAGTGGTGCATTTATTCCGGCAAAAGATATTCTTTGGGCGGCTGGTTTTTATATATCGGGTATAATTTTCGCTAGTTTTGCCGTGCTTTGTGGTTATTTGAATTTTCAGTGGCATTCGCATAAAGTTCAGTATGAGCGTGGAAGAGACCTGCTGCTGATCAAAGAATATTATGATATTGATACGTATCATCGATTAAAAAGCTATCGAGACGAAACGCTTGAGTGGTATAAGGAAAAGTCAGAAGGATCGTCAAAATTGATAGGGCGCTCCTTTTTTGTAGGTGTGATATCAGGGGCATTGTCATATGTATGCTTCCTGCCAGGAACTTGGTTTGCTGGCAAAGCAATACTGATGATTAGTGGTGCCTCAGTATAGCAGGCAATTAGATTGCATAACCATCCGCATGCGATGTTTCGTCCAAGTGCGGACCTCGGCATTCCCAGAACCCACCCAACCATCCGCTCATCCCCGCGCAGGCGGGGATCCGCCTCTGATGCGCTGATCTCTCATTTTTGGAGAGTGGAAAGACAGGTCCCAACCCTCATCCCTTAAGACCAGATGCCCGCCTGCGCGGGCATGAGCGGGGTGAGAGAGCTAGCAGGACGGATTACGTAGCCATCCGCCTGCGGTGTTTCGTCTAGGTGAACCCCGGCATTTTCAGAACCTACCCCACCATCCGCTCATCCCCGCGCAGGCGGGGATCCGCCTCTGCGGCGCCGGTCTCTCGTTCTCGATGAGTGGGAAGACAGAGCCCAACCCGCATCACACAAGACCAGATGCCCGCCTGCGCGGGCATGAGCGGGGTGAGAGAGCTAGCAGGACGGATTACGTAGCCATCCGCCTACGGTGTTTCGGCCAAGAGCGAACCCCAGCATTCCCAGAACTCACCCCACCATCCGCTCATCCCCGCGAAGGCGGGGATCTGCCTCTGAGGCACCGATCTCTCATTCTCGGTGAGTGGGAAGACAGAGCCCAACCCTCATCCCTCAAGATCAGATGCCCGCCTTCGCGGGCATGAGCGGGGTGAGAGGGAAAGAGAAATATGCTAACCCCACGCCATGGCGTTCTATGTCTACATGGTGACCAATCGGCCCGGCGGGGTGATTTATACAGGGCATACGGAAGATATCGAGAACCGGACATGGGAGCACCGCGAACAAATCCGCAAAGGCTTCGCGTCGAAATATAATTGCTCTCGTCTCGTCTGGTATGAAATCCACGAGGCACGCGAAGATGCCTTCACTCGTGAGCGACAGATCAAAAAATGGAACCGGGCGTGGAAAATGCGCCTGATTGAAGAGACAAATCCCGACTGGGTTGATCTGTTCAACAGCCTCTTTGGCTGAGCTTCATTTTCCTCCGCTCATCCCCGCACCGGCGGGGATCCGCCTCTGAGGCGCCGGCTCTCCACCCGTCAAGCCGCGGGATGACGGCGCTAAGTTCGAAGGGCAGCGGATCTTTAGGCAGCCACTTTGCCTTGGGCGAAAGTCCGGCTAGAGGCGCGCGATGACCTCACCTTCTCATGAAATTGCACGCGCCGTGATCATCGGGGCCGGTCCCGCTGGCCTGATGGCCGCGGAGATGCTCACCGATCACGGCATCGCCGTCGATATTTATGACGCCATGCCGTCGCCTGCGCGCAAATTCCTGATGGCGGGCAAGTCGGGGCTGAACATCACGCATACGGAGGGGCTTGAGATGTTCCTTGCCCGGTATAGCGAGGATGAGGGCCGCTTGGCGGAGATCGTAGCTGATTTCACTCCGCATATGATCATCCGCTGGATGGAAGAGTTAGGGATTGAAGCCCAAACCGGGCCGACCGGCCGGGTCTTCCCCAGCATGATGAAGGCCTCACCGCTTTTGCGCGCCTGGTTGCGGCGCTTGGAAGACGGCGGCGCGACACTTCATACTAGGCATCGCTGGACCGGCTGGGACGAAGACGGCGCGCTTTTGTTCGAGACGCCGGACGGGCCAAAAGCCGTGACGGCGGAGGTGGTCATCTTCGCGCTGGGGGGCGCAAGCTGGTCTCGGCTCGGCTCAGATGGGGCGTGGGCAGAGCATTTTGCGAAAGAAGATATCCCCGTCACCCCCTTCATGCCGTCCAATAGCGGCTTTCTCGTTGACTGGTCGGCGCATATGAATGAGACCTATGCCGGCGCGCCGGTCAAGAATATCCGCTTGACCGCGGGGGATGTCTCAACGCGGGCGGAATTCGTGATCACCGAACGCGGGGTCGAAAGCGGCGGTATTTACATGGTCTCCGCCCCGCTTCGAGAGGCGCTTGCGGCAGGTGAGGCTCTCCTCAATATTGATCTGTTGCCGGATGTTTCAGAAGAGGCGCTGACCGAAAGGCTGTCCCGACCGCGCGGTCGCCAGTCGATGAGCAATCACTTGCGAAAGGCGGCGCGCCTGACCGGCGTGAAAAAGGCGCTGCTCTATGAATTCACTCCTAAAGAGGTGCTGGAAGATGCGGCCGCTCTAGCGAAGGCAATCAAATCGCTCCCTTTACGGATCACTGGAATGGTGCCGCTTGACGAGGCCATCTCGACGACGGGCGGGGTGCCTTTCGCGGCGTTGACAGAAGAATTGATGCTGGAAGATCGGCCCGGCACATTCTGCGCAGGCGAAATGCTTGGTTGGGATGCGCCGACGGGCGGTTATCTGCTGACGGCGTGCTTCGCGACGGGCCGCCGGGCAGGTCAGGGTGCCTGCAGCTGGCTGCTCGACAGCGCTGCGCCGAACGGGCAAAACGGTGTCACAGATAAAGGGGACGCCGCATGACCATGAAACCGACCCGCCGCCATCTTCTCGGCCTCTTGCCCGCCGGGTTACTGGCCGCCTGTACGACGGCCGAGCAGGAGGCAATCCTTGGCGCCGTTCTTTCCGGCACTGGCACCACGGGCGGCACCAGCGGCGTGACCTCCGCCGAAGCGGCGCAAGGCATTCGCGCAGCGCTTGAGCAGGGCATCCTCTCCGCGATTGCGCAGGTTGGACGCAATGACGGTTATTTCCGCGATGGGCGTATCCATATTCCGCTGCCCAGCCGTCTGGCCAGCATTCAGTCCCAGCTTCGCCCGCTCGGGCTCTCCGGCCTGCTTGATGATCTTGAGCTCCAGATCAACCGCGGGGCGGAGGCGGCTGCGCCGCAGGCTAAATCGATCTTCCTCGATGCGATCCGTTCTCTGAGCATTTCGGATGCGATCGGTATCGTCAATGGCGGGCCGACTTCGGCAACCGACTATTTCGAACGGCGCACGACGCCGGCGCTGACCTCGCTGTTCACGCCGGTCATGGAATCCGCGCTGCAGCGGGCGGGCGCGATCCAGACATTCGATAATCTTGTGGCAAGCCTGCGCAATGTGCCGCTCGCGCCGCAGCTTGGTGCCGATGCGAAAAACGATCTTATCGAGCATGGCGTGGGCAAGGGCCTCGACGGTCTCTTCTATTATATCGGGCAGGAAGAGGCGGCGATCCGCAGCAATCCGGCCAAACGGACATCCGAGATCCTCAAGCGGGTCTTCGGCTGACGGCTCAGAGCGTTACGATATCCTGACGGCTGCGATCATTCAGCCAACCTTCAAAGGCAGAGCGCAGCCGGTCGGTGGTCAGCGCGGCGGTTATATCCTCCGTGCTGCGCATACCGGTGAGTGAGCGCTTGACCTCTTCATTCTCGTGCCAGATGCAAAGGCCGCGGGCCGAGATCCGGCGACCAGTCGAATTGATGGTCGTCAGCATGCCGTCGAACCAGTAAAAATCGTCATCTGACGGACGATGGCCGACAAAATAGCTCAACACCGGACGGTGCGCCGTGCGGGCAAGGCCAAAGACATGGGACTGGTCGAAAAAGGAGACGCCATTGGCCTCCCGGCTGCCCAGTGACTGGCCGTTATGGTCGTGGCGCTCATATTTCTCGGAGAAATAGGTGTAGCCTGACCGCTCCGCATGCGGTTCGAATTTCAGGCCATGCACGACCAGCCCGTCAAAATTGCCCGTACTGCGCCGGATGAAGCTGAAATGCTTCTTTGCGGAGAAACGCGGATCGGAGGGCGTAACGTCATCGGCGCTTCGGTTGAACATCAGCGCGGCGAGCGCGAAAGTCTGGGAGATGTGCTTGGCGCTGTCGAGGACGGCAAAATCTGCCGACGGCCCGTCCAGGATCGAGGCAATGCTCTCCCCCCGGAGGTTCTTGGCGACAAGGTCAGTCTTCTCATAAGGCGCAAAGAACTTAATCAGCGTGTCGCGGCCAAGCTCGTAATTCTCGGAGATCACGGCATCGAGGATCGCGGCATGAGAGGGCTGAACGCCATTCTCCGCCTCCTGAAAATTCTCGCGCAGCTCTTCGATCAGGGCCTGTTCGGGCACCCCGCGTAGGGGGGTGCCTGAATCAAGGAACGCCTTGATCAACTTATAAGCATTGTCGACGTCACCTGCCGGGCCCACCCGCTCGGCGGCACTCTGAGCCAGGTTCTTGATCCCGCCATAGCCGAGATTCTGCTTCGCGTGGACGCGCGAAAGGATGTGCAGCGGTAATGTCCTGCGATCAGAAACCATCTCGCCAGCCTCCCGCGCCGCCCTGCCACCACAATCAGAGGGTGGCAAATGCGACAATTGCCCTGAAATTCGAGAAAACTTCTCAAATTTTGCCAAATTCTCCACTGTATAGCCGGTACCTGCCGAACCCGGCAAGTTTCCTCCTGCTCATCAATATTTGCTCTTTTTTGCGAGGATTGAGCCGGCATAAGGCGCACTCTTTACCCTTTATTTCGTCCGTACTCGCCGCGATATTCGCGTCGTCGAGACAGCTATGGGGGTGTCGACGTGAAAAAAACTGAACGAGTACAAGGGGCTGCGGCTGTCGTGGATAGTCGTGACCTCATCAACCTGCCGGCCGGCACAAGGATCGAGCGCACAGAGCTCGGTGTCTATGTCGGCAAATGGCTCAGGCGCGGTTTCCTGACGAAAAGGGCCAATCATTTGGCTCCCTTATTCGCGCGGCGCGTCGATGCACGCCAGCTGGGGGCACTGGACCCCAGACCCGGTGTTCGCTTTGAGCCGCCGACCCTTGCGTCATCGCGAGGGAATCTGCGCACGGATGAAACGCTGCTCTGTGTCGAGGAGCTTTCATTTCCGACAAAGGAAGGCGGCCGCGTCCTGGGCGATGTCAGTATCAGCTTCCGGCTGATTGACGACTCCGTGCTTGTCGCAGGGCTCCTGAATGCGGGGATCCTGCAGCAGATCTCAATCGAGCTGCCGCGGCGGCTGCGTGAGATCCTGTCGGCTGAAGTCGGGCGCTGGGCGCAGCGGGATGTCATCGAGAACCTGCTGCCGATCCGTGACAATACGCTTGCCGCGCTGTCTCGGGAGATCGGGCCGGATGCTGCAAAGGATCATCTCGGCCTTGGCCTGCAGTTGATCAACGTCACCGTCATCCTGAGGACGCCTGATCTTTATCGTGCCTCAGGCGCCAGGGGGCCGGACCTGATCGCGGATCTGGCAAGGGCGCGTGAGGCGATGGGCACCATCACCTCAAAGGCGGATGAACGCGCCATCGCGCAGATGTTTGACGGGATCATCCGTCAGCATTTGCTGCGAACACTGAATGCCGGTCGGGCCAAGATCTTTGTGGTCCCGACTGAAGCCACGGGCCTTCTGGGCAATTTTCAGGATATCGAGCGTATGGCTGGAAATGATGACGACTCAGATGGACCGCAGGGTGACGGGCCACCGCTCTTACTTCCCCCAGAGGGAGAAGCGGCCTGATCCTGGAACGAGACAGGGGGCAGCGGCTGGGAATCCACCGATTTCCGGCCGTTTATCTTATCCATTTAACCCTTTGAAACCATGTCAGAAAATGATGTTTTCCACTGACTGTGATGTGATAAAATCATCCAATTGCGGATAAATTTTTGGTCAGAACATGCGATGATCTCTGGACAGAATACGTCCACCGCACTTCTACTTGAGTCCCTTGCGGGGATGTTCTGCTTCATGACTGCCATGCGAACCGGCAGTTTTGGCGGAATCCGGGAGGGATATAGGTAGCTGCCTGAGGGAGGTTAGCGACTGATATGTTACAGCATTTGCTGAACCTGACAGCCGGGACGATGGCTGTCGCGGGGAGCATGGCAGCGGAAGACCGCAGCTATGAACTTCTCAGTGCCACGCTGGATGGCCGTCTCCTTGTCGCCTTCGTTGATTATCAGGGTACGGCGGTCGCTGTTGATCTGACAGCGGAGCGGCCCGAGATCATTACCGGCCTTGCGGCGGGTGCCATTCTTTCCGATTTGCGAGATGCAGCTGCCGATGTGGATGAAGAGACCTATCACATCTCTTCTGGTGCCAGTCACAGCCAGATCCGGGTGGATGGCGATGTGCAAGTCGGCCGGGTCAATTCGACAGAGGTCGCAGCTGTCATCGATACGCTGCCGCAATTGCTGCCCCTCCAGCGCCAGCATCTCAAAACGAGTTTGGGCCTTTAAGCCGAAGCGCCTAAAGGCAAGCGATGCCGACCGAACCCCATAATTACGCCGAACGGCCGAATACCATTCCATGGCCGCCAATTCTGCTTGGCTTTTGCCTGCTCGGGCCGCTCCTTCTTGCGAAGGTTATTCCGCTCGATACCGGCCAGCGCTTCGTTGAGCTTGGCCTCGGGATGCTGGCGGCGGCTTTTGTCATTGATGGATGGGTATTCGAGACCTTTCGCAAATACCGGACGGAGATCATGCCGCATAAACCGGCCACCAAGCTGGTAACGGACGGACCCTTCAAATATTCCCGGAACCCCGTCTATTTCGGCAATGTGATGATCATCATGGCAGGGGCTGCCTTCACCGGCAGTGCCTGGTTCCTGATCAGTGCGATCATCTTCGTTTTCGCCGTGACCCGGCTCGCCATTGTCCGCGAAGAGCAACACCTCGCCGCGCTTTTCGGGCAGGAATGGGAAGAGTATCGGGCAAGGGTGCGGCGCTGGTTCGGATGAGGGCACTTCACTATGCCTGAATTGCCGGAGGTCGAAACCGTCCGCGCCGGGCTGGCGCCAGTGATGGAGGGGGCAAGGATCACCTCGGTCACCCTCAACCGGCCCGACCTGCGTTTCCCTTTCCCGGAGAAATTCATCTCCCGCCTCGAAGGCCAGCGGATGATCAGGCTCATGCGACGGGCCAAATATCTGGTCGGTGAGCTTGAGAGCGGTGAGCATCTCATTATGCATCTGGGAATGACGGGCCGTTTCAGCATCGAAGGGAAGGGCGCGCCGGGCAATTATCATCATGATGTCGCGGGAGATCGCCATGTCCATGTCATCTTTGAGCTGGAAGGGCCGAAAGGCCTCGCCCGCGTGACTTATGCCGATCCCCGGCGGTTTGGGTTCATGGATCTCGTACCGGCAGGGGAGCTTGCCAGTTCTGCGCATTTCGCCCGGATGGGACCGGAGCCGCTCTCTGATGAGCTGACCGCCGACACGCTGCGGTTGCGGCTGGCAGGCAAATCAGCGCCCCTTAAAGCTGCGCTTCTCGACCAGCGGGTCGTGGCGGGGTTGGGCAATATTTATGTCTGTGAGGCCCTTTACCGGGCCGGCCTTTCTCCCCGCCGGATGGCCCGTACCGTCGGGCCTGCACGGGCGGAGAAGCTGGTCAGGGCCATCAAGGACGTGCTGCAGGAGGCGGTCGAGGCCGGCGGGTCCACTTTGCGGGATTTTGCGGCCGCAGATGGCGCGATGGGCTATTTCCAGCACCGCTTTGACGTCTATGACCGGGCAGGGGAGGCATGCCGAAAATGCGCCTCACCGATACAACGCCTCGTCCAGTCTGGCCGCTCCACTTTCTTTTGCGGCACATGTCAGCGATAAATGCGTTGACCCAGCTTATTCAGCGGACTATAGGCGCGTCCTTGTCTCATCCGACCCGGAGAAGAATATCCCATGGCGAATACGTCATCGGCCAAGAAAATGGTCCGCAAAATCGAACGCCGGACCGCCGTGAACAAATCACGCCGCAGCCGCGTGCGCACTTTCCTGCGCCGCGTTGAGGAGGCGATTGCAGCCGGCGATGCATCGGGCGCACAAACTGCGCTGCGCGACGCGACGTCTGAACTGCAGCGGGCGGTTAGCCGCGGAATTATCCACAAGAACACAGCGTCACGTAAACTGTCCCGCCTGTCGGGCCGGGTTAAAGCTGTCGCTGCATAATCGCATACACAATTCTGTGTGCTGAACAAAGTAACAAGCCCGTCTCGTAAGAGGCGGGCTTTTTTGTTGCGTAGTCGAAACTCTGCAATTAAGACCTCTACGTCCTAAGCGCAAAGAGTGCGTTCTGCTAAAATTTAAAATTCCTATGCTGCAACAGCACTTTCTGGAATTTTTTGACGGCGCTGATGTGGGTAAATATGCGGAAAAAAAATTGCATGTTCGAAGCTGGCTCCAAACCGTTGATTCGCAAAGTTCTGGCGTAAAATTTATTCACCATAATGCATGTCAAGTCACATAATCGGTGAATTGAAGGCTTGTCAGACAGCCCTTAGGATATCTAGTGTTCTTGAACCGGGTGCCGATTAGGGCGGTGCCCTGACAAATTAAGATAGGGGCAGAAAATGCGGACGGACTCGCAAATGAGTAAGGCTGAAATTCTAGCAACCACTCATGAGGCCGCATTCCCTATCCTTCTTCTTGTCACGGGGCGAAGTTCTGTCCCTGGGGGCGCGTAGTTTAAACCCCCTTCTTGTCGACTGGTCCTAAATTTTACCTGCCGGCAATTTCAGTAATTCATTTTTGATCTGTGTACCCTCGAGCCCATTCGGGGTGGGTAGGGTCTGTTGCTTCGGGGCATCTCAACCAACATGACGCAAGAAAACCAAGAAACGAAACTGGCCGCGTTCCGCGATGGCCTGAAAGACTTCTACGGCACCGACATCTACACCAGCTATTTCGATCCTATCGATGTAGGTGAATATGACTCCCGCCGCGCAACGCTCTTTGCCAAGAACCGTCTGGCTGCTGATCGTATCTCGACGCGCTTTGCGACAGGTGTTCACGCGCTCTGGTGTGAGCATTTCGGGCCGGTAGAAACGATTGAGATCTGTGAAGGGGCAGAAGGCGTGCAAATGTCATCAGTGATCCGTGCTGAAGATGCTGCAAAACAGGCCAGTGCTGCGCTGATGGCGCGCCCGGCACGCGAAATTTCTGCTGCCCCCTTGCCTGAATCAGACGAAGAGACGACACAGCCTTCCGACAATTCTCTCAACGTACTGGTCAATGCCATGCAGACCCTCGACAATTTCTGCGTCAACGAAACAAATCGTATGGCACGGCTCGCAACCGAGCAGGTGATCGAAGGGTCCGGCGCGCCGGTGACCTACCTCTATGGCAATAATGGCTACGGCAAATCGCACCTCCTGAATGCCGCGTGTAATGAGTATAGCCGCCGCTTCCCAGGCCGGCGCATCATGTACATCACCTATGAAAGTCTTGTGGCGGACGTATCTGACGCGGTCGTTTCGAATTCGATCAAGGATCTGCGCGCACACCTCAATGACACAGACCTTCTGGTCTTTGATGATGTCCAGCTGCTTCGTGGCCGGAAACGGACGCAAGAAGAACTCGCTTGCCTGATGGAGCGGTTCCAGCCGCTCGGTAAGCCAATCCTCGTAGCTGGCGCTCTCTCACCGGGCGAGCTTGCAGAGACTGGTATCTCACCTCGACTGACCGAACGCCTCAAGGGCGGCGCGAGCATCCGCATCGGTAAGCCGGATGCCATCCTGCGCTTGCGTATCGTCAATCGTTCAGCTGAACAGTTCACGGCACGAACGGGTACGGAGATTCCCCAACGCCATCTCGATTATATCGCCCGGCGCTGCGATGTCTCCGTTCGCGAACTCCTCGGTATCCTGCGTTATTTCGAGATCGCAATCGTTGCGCGTGACAATGACGGCCCGATCACAGATGAGTGGGTTCGGGAAATCCTGTCCGAGAAACTGGCAAGCCAGAAAGCGCAGACAACTCTTGAAGACGTCTTCAGCTTCACGGCCAGCACCTTCGGGGTGACCTCAGCAGATCTGCGCAGCAAGTCGCGCCGACGTGAACTGGTTCGTGCCCGGCAGGCTTTCTGTCTCTCTGCTCGTAAGCTGACGGATGAAAGCCTTAAAGCAATTGGCAGCATGATCGCTCGTGATCACACAACAGTGATGCATTCCATCGATCAGGCGGAAATCTTCTCGACCGGCGACAAGACATTCGGGCACAAGATCAATACGATTTTCGATCATTTCGGGCTCTAAGGCGCTTCCGCTCCCTCCCAAAGATCACACTGGCATCATGGGTCGGGCTGTGCTTTTATCGCAGCCCACCTTAGCCAGGATCAGGCGAACTACATGCAGGTTACGATTGAACGGGCGACGTTCCTGAAAGCCCTCAACCACGTCCAGAGTGTCGTGGAACGGCGGAACACTATTCCGATCCTCTCCAACGTGCTGATGCGCGCGGAGGGCGGTACCATGTCCTTGACGGCGACCGATCTCGATATCGAGATTGTTGAGCAGATTCCGGCTGATGTCACCGCCAATGGCGGGATCACGGCATCGGCGATCACGCTTTTCGACATCGTCAAGAAGCTGCCTGAGGGCGCGCAGATCGCGCTCGACAGCGGCGAAGACGGCGGACGGCTGACGGTCTCTGCAGGCAAGTCTGAGTTCCAGCTCGCGGTTCTGCCGGATCAGGATTTCCCCTCTCTTGCCGGGGACGGAGAGGGCGCGAGCTTCACCATGCCGACTGCGGATCTGCGCCGCCTTGTTGATCGCACCCGTTTTGCGATGAGCCAGGAGGAGACGCGCTACTACCTCAACGGCATCTATCTTCATGCCCATCAGGAAGATGGCAAATCGGTCCTCCGGGCGGTCGCAACGGACGGTCACCGTCTGGCCCGCCTTGATGCGGAGCTCCCCGATGGGGCTGCCGATATGCCGGGCGTGATTGTGCCGCGTAAAGCCGTGCTCGAACTGCGCCGCCTGCTCGATGATGCCGGCGATGACATCTCGATCACGATTTCGGAATCGCGCATCCGCTTTGCCTTTGACGACATCGTCCTGACCTCAAAGCTGATCGATGGCACGTTCCCGGATTATGCCCGCGTCATCCCGACCGGCAATGACCGGGTGCTCGAAGTCGAGAACGCCGCTTTCCGCCGAGCCGTTGACCGGGTCTCCACTGTCTCTGCGGACAAGACGCGCTCGGTAAAGCTCTCGCTCCGCGAGGACCAGCTGACCTTGCTCGTCAACAATCCCGAGACGGGCAGCGCGACCGAAGAGCTTTCCGTCGATTACCGCGCGGAAGATCTCGATATTGGTTTTAACGCCAAATATCTCCTCGATATCGCCGATCAGATCACCGGTGATAATGCGACCCTCCATTTTGCCGATGCCGCCTCGCCGACGGTGGTGACGGACACGGATGATGTTCAGGCACTTTACGTGCTGATGCCGCTGAGGGTCTGAGCCAATGCGCCGGGTGCGGCGCATCAGCCTGCGCGACTTCAGGTCTTATGAGGCTCTCGATATCCGAACGGATGCGGGGGCCATTGTCCTTTACGGGCCGAATGGCGCGGGCAAGACCAACCTTCTCGAAGCCTTATCCCTGATGGGCCCCGGGCGAGGGCTTCGGCGTGCGACCGCCGCGGAGGTTGCCCGGCAAAAGGGCGCAGGTGGTTGGGGCATCGGCATCGGGCTTGGGGATGAGGATGACGAGTTCTCACTGTCGCTGCGCGCAGAGCCCCCCGAGCCCTTGCGCAAAGTCGCCCAGATCGATGGGGCGTCCGTTTCCTCCAGCACTGTCTTTGCCGATCATCTGCGGTTTGCGTGGCTGACCCCGGCGCAGGACCGTCTGTTTCTTGATGCCCCCGGTGATCGGCGCCGGTTTCTCGACCGCATGGTCCTGACCGGTGATGCCGCCCATGCCCCGCGCTCGCTCGCCTATGAAAAGGCGATGCGCCAACGTCAGGCCGTCCTTTCGGACAAATGGGATCAGGGTCTGCTCTCGCTTCTTGAAAGCCAGATGGCGGAGCATGGCGCGGCGATCGTCGCGGCTCGCCAGCGGACGCTTGAGGAGCTGGCATCGGGCTATGCCTCGCTCCGGACCGGCGCGTTTCCCGGCGCGTTACTGGCGCTCAGTGGCCCCTATGAGGAAGCCATCGCCGCAGGCCAATCGCTTGCAGAGATCGAGATGTGGCTGAAGGGCGATCTGGCCCGCAGCCGTAGGCGGGATACTGAAGCCGGCCGGGCGCTCGCTGGGCCGCATCGCGCTGATCTGGCGGTCACTCATCGCGAAAAAAACCAGGCGGCCAAGTTCTGCTCGACAGGCGAGCAGAAAGCACTCCTCGTCGGCCTGGTGCTTGCTCATGCGGCCAGTGAAGCGCAGCGGAGCGGGGCGCCCCTCATCCTCCTTCTCGATGAAATTTCGGCCCATCTCGATGGCGCACGGCGTGCGGCACTGGCCGAAATCCTCGCCTCTCTCCGTATACAGGCCTTCATGACCGGAACCGACCGGGAGCCGTTTTCGCCCTGGTCGAATAGCGCCCTGATGATCGAGATCGGAGAGGGCGGGCGCGCGCATCCCGAATGATGCATTAAGTTATTGAATTTATTGAATGAATAACTTCGCAAAAAGGGGGTAATTTCCCCCCGTCCGGGTTGGCATTCGCGCGGCGAATCCGCTAGAAAAGCGCAAATAAAAATGCGTGAAAAATCAATGGACCAATCTATGAACGGCGAGGCGGCCGGCTCGGCCCAGCCCGCTGAATACGGCGCCGATTCCATCAAAGTTCTCAAAGGTCTGGACGCGGTTCGCAAGCGTCCGGGCATGTATATCGGTGACACCGATGATGGCTCGGGCCTGCACCACATGGTCTATGAGGTCGTCGATAACGCAATCGACGAAGCGCTGGCCGGTCACTGCGACACGGTCGGCGTCATCCTGAACGCGGATGGCTCTGTGACGGTCAGCGATAATGGCCGGGGGATCCCGACAGACATCCACCCAGAAGAGGGCGTGTCAGCGGCGCAGGTCATCATGACCCAGCTTCACGCAGGCGGGAAGTTCGACCAGAACAGCTATAAGGTCTCGGGCGGCCTTCACGGCGTCGGCGTCTCGGTCGTCAACGCGCTCAGCGACTGGCTGATGCTGAAGATCAATCGCGCCGGCAAGGTGCACGAGATGCGGTTTGAGAATGGTGACGCCATCGATGACCTCAAGGTCATCGGCGAGACATCCGAGACCGGTACGCTCGTGACGTTCCATCCGTCTGCTGAAATCTTTGCTATTACCGAATTTGATTTTGAGACGCTGGAGCGCCGTCTGCGCGAGCTTGCCTTCCTCAATTCGGGTGTGAAGATCGTGCTGAAAGACCTTCGGCATGTCGATCCCGTCGAGGAGGAGCTCTTCTATGAGGGCGGGCTTGAGGCGTTTGTCCGCTATCTCGATCAGGCAAAATCGCCGGTCTCCGATACGCCGATTGCCTTCTCGACGGAGAAGGACGGCATCACGGTCGATGTCGCGATGTGGTGGAATGACAGCTATCACGAAAGAGTGCTCTGCTTTACGAACAACATCCCCCAGCGGGATGGCGGTACGCACCTTGCCGGTTTTCGGGCCGCGCTGACCCGGATTGTCAACAATTACGCAAATTCCTCCGGGCTCCTCAAAAAAGAGAAAGTCTCGCTTTCCGGGGATGACGCGCGCGAGGGCCTGACCTGCGTTTTGTCGGTGAAGGTGCCGGATCCGAAATTCAGCTCCCAGACGAAAGACAAGCTGGTCAGCTCCGAGGTTCGCCCGGTTGTTGAATCGGCTGTCGGCGAAGCCCTCAATGAATGGTTTGAGGAGCATCCGACCGAGGCCAAGCGCATCGTCCAGAAAGTCGTCGAGGCCGCGACTGCAAGGGAAGCTGCCCGCAAGGCGCGCGAGCTGACCCGCCGCAAGGGCGCGCTCGATATTTCGTCCCTGCCAGGCAAGCTTGCCGACTGTCAGGAACGCGACCCGGCGAAGGCCGAGCTGTTCCTCGTCGAGGGTGACTCCGCTGGCGGCTCTGCCAAACAGGCCCGTAACCGGGAGAACCAGGCGATTTTGCCGCTCAAGGGGAAAATCCTCAATGTCGAACGGGCGCGGTTTGACAAGATGCTGTCGAGCCAGGAAGTCGGTACGCTGATCACGGCGCTTGGCACCGGTATCGGGCGCGATGATTTCGACATCAACAAGCTGCGCTATCACAAGATCGTCATCATGACCGACGCCGATGTCGACGGTGCGCATATTCGTACGCTGCTGTTGACTTTCTTCTACCGGCAGATGCCGGAGATCGTGCGCCGGGGCTATCTCTATATCGCCCAGCCGCCGCTCTATAAAATCGCCCGCGGCAAGTCCGAGCAATATCTCCTCGATGAAGACGCAATGGCGAATTATATGTATACCGAGGGTCTGGAAGGCGCGAAGCTTCGCCTCCATTCAGGCGAAGAGATGATCGGTAATGATCTGGCCGAAGTCGTCCGTGCGGCACGCGCCTCCGTTGCGGCAGTGTCGGCATTCCCTGACCGCTTCCCGCGCGATGTCATTGTCCAGCTTGCGCTTTCCGGCATTCTTCATGCGGATGAGCTGACGGCGGACATGGCGGAAGGGCTTGCGGCCCGGCTCGACATGATTTCGGAAGAATATGAGCGCGGCTGGCAGGTCGAGCTTGAAGGTGAAGATGGCCTCGTCCTCAGCCGCACGCTGCGCGGCGTGACGGAGCGCTATGAGATTGGCGCCGATCTCCTGCAAAGTGGGGACGCGACACGGCTTGCCAATGCGATCAATCCCCTGCTCGAGATTTTCGCAAAACCGGCCTTCCTTGTCCGGAAGGAAACCGAGACATGGGTGCGGGGGCCGGGCACGCTGCTCGACGCCGTGCGCGAGGCCGGGGCCAAGGGCATTACTGTCCAGCGTTATAAGGGGCTGGGCGAGATGAACCCCGACCAGCTCTGGGAGACGACGCTTGATGCGGATGCGCGCCAACTCCTGCAGGTGCAGATTGAAGAGGCCGATGAGGCCGATGACATCTTCAGCCGCCTGATGGGGGATGTTGTCGAGCCGCGCCGCGAATTCATTCAGGAACGCGCGCTGGAAGCCGAACTCGATATCTAGATCACCTCGGGTGGAGCACGCATATGGAGCTGCACCGTATCATGATCATCGGCGGGGCGGGGGCAGGGAAATCGACCCTTGCCCGCCAGATTGGCGAGCGCCTTTCACTGCCGGTCATTCATCTCGATGCGGTGTTCTGGCAACCCGGCTGGGTGGAGCCTGACCGCGATACCTTCAACGAAAATGTCCGGCGCATTATCGAGGATGAGAGCTGGGTCATCGAGGGCAATTATTCTGCCACATGGCCAGAGCGTGCGGCTCGGGCGGATCTGATCGTCTTCCTCGATGTTTCAACGGGCCGCCGCATTTACCGGGCGATCCATCGTTCCCTGACGAATTACGGCAAGACCCGGCAGGATATGGCGCCGGGCTGTGTCGAGAAATTTGATCCCGCCTTCATCAAATGGGTC
Source organism: Parvularcula marina (assembly GCF_003399445.1). Taxonomy (NCBI): domain Bacteria; kingdom Pseudomonadati; phylum Pseudomonadota; class Alphaproteobacteria; order Parvularculales; family Parvularculaceae; genus Parvularcula; species Parvularcula marina. Next base: position 2,411,476 of record NZ_QUQO01000001.1, read on the forward strand.
GCTGATTACCGCTGGCGGGGGCGGCCCAAAACGCTCAGACTGCTTGAAGATCCGGTAGTCGCGGACAAAGCGTTCACGCTGCGGAACAAGGACGATGTCAGCAATTTCCTCGCAACGCTTGACCGGCTGGGTCAGTGACCGCCGCCGACCATGCCTGTACGGACCGTATAATCGACCGCGATGCCGTAATCGGGGTCATCCCCTGAATCGACCATCAACTGTTCGGCACGGTGAAGCAGGCGGTGACAATCCCGCGAGAGATGCCGCAGCTGAAGCCGCTTGCCGGCGGCCTCATATTTCGCGGCGACATCTTCAATCGCGCGCAGGGCGGAGCCATCCGCCACCCGGCTATTGGCAAAATCGATGATCACATTGTCCGGGTCGGTCTCGGGCTGGAACAGCTCCGTGAACCCCTCAACCGAGCCGAAAAAGAGCGGGCCCTCGATCTGATAGACGCGGCCATCGCTGACATCCTTGATATTCGCGTGAATGCGGCGGGCATTGGTCCAGGCGTAGGCGAGGGCCGACACGATGACCCCGACGACCACGGCGACGGCAAGGTCCTGCCATACAGTGACGGCTGTCACGAGAAGGATGACGACAGCGTCTGTCCTCGGGATCTTCGGCAGAATACGGAAGGAATGCCAGGCGAACGTGCCGATCACGACCATGAACATGACCCCGACCAGCGCGGCCAGCGGGATCTTCTCGATCAGCGGCGAGGCAAAGAGAATGAAGACAAGCAGGAACAGAGCAGCGGAAATCCCCGACAGCCTCGTGCGGCCGCCCGATTTCACATTGATCATGGACTGGCCGATCATGGCGCAGCCGCCCATGCCGCCGAAGAAACCCGTAACCGTATTGGCAACGCCTTGCGCTACGCATTCCTGTGACGCGCCGCCGCGCTTGTTCGTGATCTCCCCCACGAGGTTCAGCGTCAGCAGGCTCTCGATCAGGCCAATCAGCGCCAGGATCACCGCATAGGGAAGAATGATCTTCAGGGTCTCAACCGATAGCGGTACCATGGGCAAATGGAAGGCCGGGAAACCGCCTTTGATGGACGCCAGATCCCCGACGCGCGGCGTGTCGATGCCGACAGCGATGACCAGAATGGCGGTGATGCCGATCCCGGCCAGCGGGGCGGGGATGATCGAGGTCAGTTTCGGCAGCCCCCAGATGATCACCATGGTCAGGGCCACAAGCGCGAGCATGATGAAGAGCGGCGCGCCGGAGAGCCATTCGCCTGCCGCCATGCCGTGCCCAGCGCTTTCCGCCGTCCCCGGTACTTGGAACTGGGTCAGCTGCGCCATGAAGATCACGATGGCGAGACCATTGACGAAGCCGAGCATCACGGGGTGCGGCACCAGCCGAATGAACTTGCCCCATTTCATGACCCCGGCAAGGATCTGAAGAAGGCCCATCAGAACGACAGTCGCAAAGAGATACTCAACACCATGCTGCGAGACGAGCGCGACCATGACGACGGCGAGCGCGCCCGTCGCACCGGAAATCATGCCTGGCCGTCCGCCGATCAGCGCAGTGATCAGCCCGACCAGAAAGGCGGCATACAGACCAACCAGCGGGTGAACCCCTGCGACAAAGGCAAAAGCCACAGCCTCCGGCACGAGGGCCAGTGCGACGGTCAGCCCGGAGAGGAGTTCCGTTTTGGCCTGCGCGGGGCTCAGATTCGGGCCGCGAGTGCGCGCGGCAACACTTATCCGGTCCGCAAAAGCGGCGAGGGTCGGTTGAAGCATGTCGGGAAGCCCATTGCTTTGAATGTCGGGTGGCCCCGCCTAACCGTTTTCATGCTGCATCGCAACATCGCGTGGAGGTTTTCTTGCGTCACCGGCGCGGCTTGACCCGCAAGGGAGAGCGCCGGAGTGTGGGGCTTATCGGAAAACAATGAAGGTGAGACCCGATGAAGAAGCTGCTCCTCTCCACAGCCCTTGCGGCCCTGTTCGCGCTGCCGGCCGTCGCCCAGGAGGCTGGCCAAGGGACTGAAAACGAAGAGAAAAAAGACGAGAAATGGGATGTGGCGAACCCGCCGCTGCCGATGCGGGAGGTCACCATCAATGTCGATGAGGGCACATGGATGAATGTCGATGTGTCGCCAGACGGGCGCATGCTCGCCTTCGACCTGCTCGGGGACATCTACACCATGCCGATCAGCGGGGGCACGCCGACGCGGATCGCCGAAGGCATGCCATGGGAAATGCAGCCCAAATTCTCGCCGGACGGCGAGATGATCGCCTTCACCTCCGACCGTGAAGGCGGCGATAATATCTGGGTGATGAATGTCGATGGCTCGGACAAGCGATCGATCACGTCTGAGAAATTCCGTCTCCTGAACGAACCGGACTGGAGCCCGGACGGCACCTATATCGCGGCGCGTAAGCATTTCACGACGGCGCGTTCGCTGGGGACAGGCGAAGTCTGGCTCTATCACCTTGGCGGCGGGGGCGGGGTGGCCCTCGTTGAAAAACCGGGCAGCTCCTATCAGAAGGAACTCGGTGAGCCGGTGTTCTCCCCGGATGGCGGGTCGATCTACTACACGCGCAGTACCTCGGGCGGGAATACATTCGTCTATGCGGACGATTCAAATGGCGAGATCTTTGCCATTGAGAAATATGATCTTGAGACTGGCGACCGCTCGGATGTCATTGGCGGTGCCGGCGGTGCGGTGCGGCCCACCCCTTCACCCGATGGGCGCAAGCTGGCTTTCGTAAAGCGTGAGCGAGGGCTCTCCGGCCTCTACGTGAAGGATCTTCGCTCGGGCGCTATCACCAAGATCTATGATGATCTTGATCAGGACATGCAGGAGACATGGGGCGTGCACGGCCTTTACCCCGCCATGGACTGGATGCCGGACAGCCGCGAAATCGTCTTCTGGGCGGGCGGCAAGATCATGCGTGCCGACATGAGCGGAAATGCAGAAGTCATTCCGTTTACGGTGAATGATACGCGGGACGTGATCGATCCGCCGCGCCCGCAGGTCGAGGTGGCGCCTGACAGTTTTGAAACGAGGATGCCGCGCTATGCCGCCGTCTCCCCGGATGGCAATCGTGTGGTGTTCCAGTCGCTCGGCAAGCTTTATGTGAAGAGCTTGAGCGGCGGGGCACCGCGGCGCCTGACCCGGTCTGGCGACGGAGTGCGGGAGCTTTCCCCGTCATGGTCGAGGGATGGCCGGCGTCTTGTCTATGTCGAATGGACGGATGCGGAGCTTGGCAAGGTCAAGACGGTGACGGCCTCCGGCGGCGGTGCGCGCACCGTGACCAACCGGCCGGGGCATTACGCGAACCCGGTTTTCTCGCCCAATGGCAACACCATCGTATTTGAACGCGGCAGCGGCGGGTATCTCCTGTCCGATCTGTGGTCGGATAATCCCGGCATTTACAGCGTGCCCGCGAGCGGCGGTGAGCAACGGCTGGTCTCCCAGTCGGGCTTCAATCCGCAATTCGGCGCATCAAATGACCGCCTGTTTGTGACGACAGGCGGCGGAGACGGCTTCTCCTTCGTCAGCATGGATATGAATGGCGAAGCCCAGCGGACCCATGCCACAGGTGAGCTGGTGCCCGAATGGGAGATTTCCCCGACAGGCAAGCATGTCGCCTTCCGCGACAATTACGGCGCTTACGTCATGCCGCTCCTGCCCGGACCGCAAAAAGTCGGCGGCGGCAAAGGTGGCTCAGCTGTGCCTGTCGTCAAGGCAAGTGAAGGTGGGGCCACCTTCATGAGCTGGTCCGAGGACGGAGAGACCCTCAACTGGACGCTCGGCCCGGTGCTTTATTCGGCGGGTCTCGATGAAATGGTCCCGACTGCCCCGAAAGGTGAAGATGACGAGGGCTACACCCCGCCGGAGTCGGGTGTATCACTCAGCATCGATGTGCGGGCGGACAAGCCTAATGGCGCGGTCATCCTGTCCGGCGCGAAGATCGTAACCATGGCGGATGAAGATGGCGGGGTCATCGAAGATGGCGTCATCGTCGTTCAGAATAATCGCATTGTTGGCATCGGCAAGGCGGGCGAGGTGCCCGAGCCATCAGGCGCCAAGCGCGTTGATGTCAGTGGCAAGACGATTGTTCCCGGCTTTGTCGATGCTCACGCGCACGGCCCATATTCGGATGACGGGATCGTGCCGGACCAGAACTGGTCGACCATCGCGCATCTCGCACTGGGCGTGACGACGATCTTTGATCCCTCAACATCCTATGACAGCTTTGCGGCATCCGAGATGCAGCGGGCCGGGATGATCCTCGCGCCGCGGATCTATACAACGGGTGAGATCGTCTATGGCGCCAAATCGCCTTACCGCTATGCTGATATTCAGACCTATGATGATGCGCTAGCGCATGTTCATCGCCTGAAAACCCAAGGGGCGCATGGCATCAAGAACTACAACCAGCCGCGCCGCGACCAGCGCCAGCAGGTGGTGAAAGCAGCGATTGAGGAAAACCTGATCGTCGTGCCGGAGGGCGGCTCGCTTTTCACCATGGACATGTCGCTGATCCAGGATGGCAACACCTCCGTTGAGCACAACATCCCGCAGCGGGTGCTTTATGAGGATGTCCTTTCCTTCTGGGAGCAGACGGAAGTCGCCTATACCCCGACGCTGGTTGTGACGTATGGGGGCCTCGGTGGTGATCCATATTGGCGCTACAAGATGGATGTCTGGAAGCATCCGATCCTGTCGGCCCATGTGCCGCCGCATATCCTTCAGCCTTCAAGCGTTCGCAGCACGAAAGCGCCTGAAGAGGACTTCGTCGATCAGTATGCCGCGCATCAGGCTAAGCGTCTTGCCGATCGCGGGATCAAGGTGTCAATCGGCGCCCATGGTCAGGAAGAGGGGCTCGCCGCCCATTGGGAGATGTGGTCCTTTGCTCGCGGTGGGATGAGCCCCATCGAAGTCCTGCGCACGGCAACGGTTTCACCAGCCCAGCATCTCGGTTTCTGGGCGGATATCGGCTCACTCGAAGAGGGGAAACTGGCAGACCTTGTCATCCTTGATGCGGATCCGCTGGAGGATATCAGCAACACGGACAAAATCTCGTACGTCATGCAGAATGGCCGCCTTTATGAGGCCGACACGATGAATGAGACCGTGACGGGGGATCGCCAGCGGGCGCCTTATTACTGGGAGACCTCCGGCGGCGGTGTCCGGCCCGTCGGTGGTGTCGCGCATACGGCGCATCAGGATTGATCGGAGAGGGGCGGCATTGGCCGCCCCTTTTCATTCGCGGATATCAAGCCAGGCCCGAACCGTCTTCCCGGCGAGTTCGGGTTTTTCATGATGGACCCAGTGCCCGGCCCCCGGCACGGTCATCAGTGTCAGGTCATTTTCGGCATAGTTCCAGCTATTGTCATGTCCGGAGGTCGCAAGCGCCACATCATCCGTTCCGTGTATGATGAGGGTCGGCGCCTTCACCTTCGGCAGGGCATCCGGGTCCGCGGGGCGAGGCCCCGTGCCTTTCGGGAAGGCTTTGCGGTACATGTTCATCATGCCGCGAAAGCTGGAGCGCTCGAAGGCGGCGCGGTATTTTTCGATTTTCGCCTCATCTTCGAGCTTCATGATGCCGAGGATCTTGTCCACGCTTAAACGATCTTCCGACCCTTCGGTCTGGAAATTCCGGGCATACTGGCTGCGCTCTTTCTGCTCAGGGTTGGCGCCGATCTCCTGACGGAAGAGGACGGGGTGCGGTGTTGAAAAAACGATCAGGTGACTGACAAGCTGGGGTGAGAAAATCGCCAATTGCCAGGCAAGCGCGCCGCCGAAATCATGCCCCATGATGATCGCGCGCTCCTCCCCCTCGGCGCGGATGACTGCCGCCACATCGGTGCACAGCGTCCTGATGTCATAGGCGTCAACATCATCAGGCTGGTCTGAGAGGTTATAGCCGCGCAGATCCATCGCCGCGACGCGATAGCCGTCTTCAAGATAGGGGAGGATATCATCCCAGCTGCCATGGTAATCAGGAAATCCGTGTACGGCAACAATCAGCGGGCCATCGCCCCCGACGCTGTAATGAATGCGGATGCCGTCATTCTCGGCAAATTTCGATTGGCGTGTCATGCGCGCAGAATGGCACATATCGCAGCCTGCGCGTAGGGCAGAGTTCATGGGGGGCAGGCCCGGGGCGACGAATGTAGAGATCCGCCAAAAAAGCAGATCCCCGCTGGAGTTCAGCCCGGACCTGATCCGGGCCGGGGATGAGCGGCGCCTTGGGTGGGAGAAAAACTCGCTTAGTGCAGCGTTTCTGACCGCATTTCCTTGTCGAGGCGTTTGACGGCCTTCTGGACTTTCTCGAAAGCGCGCACCTCGATCTGGCGGATGCGTTCGCGGGAGACATTATACTCCGTGGACAGCTCTTCGAGCGTCTTGGGCTCTTCGGCGAGGCGGCGCTCGGTGAAGATATGCCGTTCGCGTTCGTTCAGCTCCCCCATGGCCTGTTGCAACAGGTCCATTCGGGTGTCGAATTCGTCTTCGCGGGCCAGCTGGGCCTCGGCATTGACGGCATCTTCATCGACAAGCCAGTCCTGCCATTCCGCACTGCCGCCATCTTCGCCCTGACGCATCGGCGCGTTGAGCGAATTGTCCGATCCCGACATACGCCGGTTCATCGAGATAACGTCACCCTCGGAGACACCGAGCTTGGTCGCGATATGCTCGACTTCTTCCGGCTTCAGATCACCATCATCGACAGCGTCGATCTGGCCCTTGATCTTGCGGAGGTTGAAGAAGAGCTTTTTCTGCGCGGCCGTCGTGCCGATTTTCACAAGGCTCCAGCTGCGCAGGATATATTCTTGGATCGAGGCGCGGATCCACCACATCGCATAGGTCGAAAGGCGGAAGCCCTTGTCCGGATCGAATTTCTTGACCGCCTGCATCAGGCCGACATTGCCCTCGGAGATCACTTCGCCCGTCGGCAGTCCATAGCCGCGATAGCCCATGGCGATTTTCGCAACGAGCCGGAGGTGAGACGTGATCAGCTGCTGGGCAGCATCAGGGTCCTGATGCTCCTTGAAGCGTTTCGCCAGCATGAATTCCTGATCTTTTTCAAGCATCGGGAATTTGCGGATTTCGGACAGGTAGCGCGAAAGGCCCCCTTCCGGGGTCAGGGCAGCACCCGTCGACGTAGTCAGCGCATTGGCCATGGTAGTATTCGTTCCCTCGGAGCGGGCATCACGCCTAACATGGCGAAAAGAGCGATGCCCGCTAATTTCCGGTCATTTGGTGTTTATCTGCCGCCAAGAAAAGAGGGCGGCGCGCAATAGTTTATTCGATCCTGCGCAAACGGGGGTTACTCTTCGAGTATCTACGGGGAATTCCGATCTCTTCTTATAGTTGACGCAGTACGTCCCGCAGCTTCTCAAAATCCTTGGGCGGGTCGGTTTCGAACCGCAGCTCCTCGCCGGTCAGCGGGTGCTCAAAGCCTAGGATTGCGGCGTGCAGCGCCTGGCGCTTGAACTTTGCAACGACGGCGAGGGCTTTTTCGGCCGCCTCATCGCTGGGCCTCAGCCCCGGAATGCCGGGCCGGCCATAAAGCGGATCGCCGACCAGCGGATGCCCGATATGGCTCATATGAACCCGGATCTGGTGAGTGCGGCCGGTCTCGAGCCGGCATTCAATCAGGCTGGCAATCGCATCGCCTTCGAGCTTCGCGCGGCCAATGCCGTAGGGCTCGATCCGTTTGAAATGGGTCGTCGCTTCTTTGCCCTCGGGCCGGTCAAAACCGACGACAGCCATTTTCTTGCGGTCCCCTGAGGAGCGCGCGAGCGGCCAGTCGATCGTGCCCATGGTTGGGCGCGGGCTGCCATGCACGATTGCCAAATAGGCGCGCTCAATATCGTGGGTCTGCCATTGCTCGGACAGGCCCTGATGCGCCCGGTCATTCTTGGCGACGACCATGACGCCGGACGTTTCCTTGTCGAGCCGGTGAACGATGCCGGGCCGGATCACTCCGCCAATCCCCGACAGCGTATCGCCGCAATGATAAAGAAGCGCGTTGACCAGCGTGCCCGACCAGTTCCCGGCGGCGGGGTGGACGACAAGGCCCGCCGGCTTGTTGATGACGATCAGGTCGCCATCCTCGAACAGGACATCGAGCGGGATGTCTTGCGGCTTCGGGGTTGGATCCTCTGGCGGCGGCGGAAGGAGGGTGAAGACCTCGCCTTCGCGCAACTTCCATTTGGGATCGGCAAAAACCTCGCCATCACGGGAGAGGGCGCCGCCCTCAATCATGGCTTTCACCCGCGCACGGCTGAAGGCGTCCGTCTGGTCGGAAATCCATTTGTCGAGCCGCGCGCCCGCATCTTCGGGGCCGACCGTGAAGGTCAAATCATCTGTCATGGGAAAGGGGAGGTGCGCGGGCCTGCGCTTTATGTCAAACGCCATCGCCATGACGGAAGAAACACAACACGACCTGCCCGAGAGCGGCCCCAATCTGATGGTCCTTAAGGGAATCGTCTGGGGGCTTGGTGTCCTGATCCTGATGGGCCTCGGCCTTGTCGCCTGGAAGATCTCGCAAGGGCCGGTCTCGACCGCGCCAAGAGAGGATCTTGCTCTGGTGATCGAGGAAGGCGACAGGATCGTCTCTTCGAGCATGGATAATGATCAGCTAATTGCTGTGATTGAGCGCGACGGAATGCCCCACCGCATCATGATAGTCGATATGCGGACGAATGAGGTGAAGGAAATTCCTGTGGAACGGCGCGTCCCCTGACGGAAATGTCATCACGTAACTGCGTGATACCCCTTTTTTGCCGGATATGGCATCCCATCTCTTCCTCAGGACGCGAGAGCGTTCCCGCGGGGCGCCGTTAATCCCCCCTCGTTCCCCCCTCAACGGCGTCCCGCACTCTCTCCTTTAATTCATTCAGAGGACTGTGCAGCGGCGACCTGCATGATGGGTTTTTCGTTGCGGTGCGGACGGTGCCGAAGGGCATCAAAAGCAAAGATCGCGACCGCGACCCAGATAAAGCCAAAGCAGATCTGGCGCGCCAGCGTGAAGGGCTCGCCGTCAACGACGGCAACAAGGAACTGCAGTGTCGGGCCGATGAATTGCAGGAAGCCCAAGGTCGCAAGCGTCAGGCGCCGTGCTGCCATCGCAAAGAACAGCAGTGGAATGACAGTCAGTGGCCCGGCGAGAGCGAGTAGGCCGACGAGTCCCGCATTTCCTGCAAGGCCCTGCTCCATCCCGGTGTCTTTTGTAGCGATCAAAAACCACAGCCAGCCCGCCGCGAAAGGCGCGAGCAACAGGGTCTCGATGAACAGGCCCGGCATGGCGCCGATCTGCACTTTCTTTCTGGCATAGCCATAGATTGTGAAGGTGATCGCGAGCGTGAAGGCGATGGTCGGGAAGACCCCGCCATAAAAAGTCAGCACAAGGACTCCAATGGTCGCGAGCACGACGGCGGCGATCTGCGCACGGCGCAGCTTTTCACCGAGGACGACAACCCCGACCAGCACATAAATCAGCGGATTGATGTAATAGCCAAGCGAGGCCTGCATCGTGTTTTCCGACTGAACGGCGGAGATATAGACAAGCCAGTTGAGTGCGATGACGGTTGCCGAAAGCAGTAACCACAGCATGACGCGCGGCGAGCGTAAGCCCGCCAGCACTTCGGGCCATTGCGACCGGCCCCAGATGATCAGCGCGCCGAAGGGCACGGCAAAAAGGATGCGGTCCGCGAGCACCTCATCCGCCGCGACACCGCGCAGCAGAATGAAATAGATGGGGAAGAACCCCCAGAACGTGTAGCAGAGGAGCCCCGACAGGAGCCCCGTTACTTGCGTATTTTGCTGTGTTTCGCTTCCCATGGGCACCCGATAGGCCCGAGGCGCATGAAGCGCTAGCGGTGATCGGACGATCTCTTCTAAAGGCCGTTCAACATTTCCTTCCAATCAAGACGCGTTCTTGCCCGGAGGGGAAAGCACCTTGACCGCTCGGCGCGTTTTCACCAGCTCGCCGAGCGTGCTATGATCAGAGGCACATGAGGGAAATGAGCAAATCTGCGATCGCGATGGCGGACCTGCCGCCGACGCGCTGCCATATCAGGCACGCGCTCGACCTTCTCAATGCCTCCGGCCTCGATACCGCCGAAGTCACCGGTGATCTGGGGCTTGCGCAGAATGCACTCGACCGTCAGTCAGGCGGCAGTCTGCCGCTGGCCGATTTCTTCCGTATAAGATCCTATATCGCTGCGCGGGTTCGCGATGAGACATGCAATATGTCGGCGCGCCAGCTCCTGCCCGGATCGACCGATTTCGTGATGAGCCATCTGCCGGCAGAAGGCACGCTGGCCGATGTCATGGGTATCGTCGCGCGGTCTTATAACCTCCTGCATGGCGGCGAATACAACAAAGTCGAAGAGCATATGGGGGAGGTTGTCTTTTGTATCGACGACCGGACTTTTCCCTATACGGTCAAAGATGACCTTGAGCCTGTCTATTTCGCGATGGAATCAACGCTGCTGTTCCTGCACGCGCTGCTGACCATTGTGGCGCCGGGGCAGGCTGCGCGCGGGCTGTCGCATCTGTCCGTGAGGCGCCTGCATAAGGAAGAGGCCCCGCATCTGGAATACTGGTCCGTGCCCGTCCGGTACGCCGCCGCCCGATACGAGGTTGCCTATAAGAGCGAGCATGCCCACCGGATCGTGCGCTTTCCGCCGCCCGAGCGGCTGACCAGTGACGCGATTGATTCCCAGATCCGTCGGCTGCTCGATGACGGGCCGACGACATTGCGGGATATGTCCGGCCCTGTTGTGGATCTTGTTCGGGAGCTGATCTCCCAAGGCACGATTGAGCAATCAGCCGTCTCTGATTCGCTCGGCATGAGCCCGGCGACCTTACGGCGTCGGCTGACGGCGGAAGGGGAGACGTTCCGGAACCTGCGGCGCGAAATCCTCGACCGGGAAGCAAAATCCCAGTTGCTGCAGGGGATGTCGATTACCACGCTGTCGGATCGTCTGGGCTTTTCGGATGTCCGCAGCTTCAATCGGGCCTTCAAATCCTGGAACGGCGTGACGCCAAAAACCTTCCAGGATGATGGAAATGTCAGTGACGCAAAAAGCACAGCGGATGAGGAAGCCTCATCTGACGGGCTTTGAGCGATATTGTTCACTGCGGTTGCGCGAAGCAGTCATATCGCCCGGATTCCTTGCCTCTTACTAATCAGGCTTAGAATTCACGCCTTGAGAAGCGTGTTTGTGGAGGGAATGATGTCTATCAATTCGATCAGCCGCACTCGTCGGCTCCGCACCCTTATTGCTGGTGCTTCTGTTTCTGCTCTTGCCACCGCGCTTCTGCCGGCCGTGACGGCTCAGGCACTTGCGGCCCAGGGCGCCCAGGAAAATGAAGACGTTATCGTCGTTAGCGCACGTCGCCGCGACGAGACGCTGCAGGACGTGCCGGTCGCCGTGACCGCTGCCACGGCCGAACAACTCGACAATATCGGCGCTGTCGACATCACGTCAGTCCAGCGCATCACGCCGAACGCGACCATCGAAGTCGCTCGTGGTTCGAACTCGACCCTGATCGCCTTCATCCGCGGCGTCGGCCAGCAGGACCCGCTTTGGGGTTTTGAGCCGGGCGTTGGTGTTTATATCGACGACGTTTTCGTGGCCCGTCCGCAAGGCGCTGTCCTCGACATCTTCGACCTTGAGCGCATCGAAGTGCTCCGTGGTCCGCAAGGTACACTTTACGGTCGCAACACCATCGGCGGCGCGATCAAATACGTCACCAAAGACCTCAACCTTGCTGCGCCGGAATTCAAAGCGCGCGTGAACGTCGGCACCTATGGCCAGTTCGATCAGGTTGTCTCTGCCTCTGTGCCGCTCGGCGATACATTCGCCATCGGCGGCGCTGTTGCCAATTACTATCGTCAGGGCTTCGGTGAGAACCTCTTCACCGGTGTCGATCACTACGACAAAGACGTGACGGCCTACCGCCTGAGCGCTCTCTGGCAGCCTGCTGACAATTTCAAAGTCGAAGTTTCAGTTGACGAAACGCAAGACGATTCAAACGCCAAGCACGGCCACCGCCTCGTGCCGAGCACGGATGGCACGTTCCAGGTCACGGACAATGTCTATGACACGCGTGCTGGTGCTGGCGACAAGAACTCGGTTGAAACCCGCGGCGTCTCATTGACGGCCGAGTGGGGTCTCAATGACATGCTCACGCTGAAATCGATCACGGCTTACCGCGAAGGCGAAACGGTTACCCCGATCGACTTCGACGCACTGCCGCAGATCGATTTTGACGTTCCGGCGATCTATGCTGACGATCAGTTCAGCCAGGAATTCCAGGTTCTGGTCAACCGTGACCGTCTCTCTGGTGTTGCCGGGATCTACTACCTCGACGGTAATGCATCGGGCGCCTTTGACGCGATCCTCAGCGCGCTAGGTCTGACGATCTACACCGCTGGTGACCAGACGAAAGAGAACTTCTCGATCTATGGTGACTTCACCTATGAAGTGACGGATCGTCTCGATGTCTCGCTCGGCGGGCGGTACACGGAAGATGAGACCACAGCAGACGTTCAGCGCGATGTCTGGCTCGGCCTCGGCTCCGGCTCGCTTGATCCGACGAACATGACGTCTGTCTTCTTCGCAACGCAGACGGGCTATCAGGGCCTCAACCGGACAGATGACAATTTCTCTCCGCGCGTGTCCGTTTCCTACGAAGTGTCGCCGACTCTGGATGTCTATGCATCCTATTCGGAAGGCTTCAAGGCTGGCGGTTTCGACCCGCGTGCCCGTGCTGACCTCGACCCGACCGGTGCTTCGCAAGAGGGTTTCGCACCTGAAACTGTCACAAGCTACGAAGTCGGTTTCAAAGGGGCGCTCGGCGACTCGAACCAGCTGACCTATGCTGTTGCTGCGTTCTTCGCTGACTACTCTGATCAACAGATCACGGTTCAGCGCGGCGTTGATACGGATAATGACAATATCAACGACACCTTTGTTTCGACGGTCTTCAACGCTGGTAAGTCCGAGTACAAAGGGCTTGAAGTTGAATCAGCCCTTCGTGTGACCGACAGCTTCACGGCGACGGCGATGATCGGCCTGATCGACGCTGAGATCGAAGAGATCATCTCTGGCGGGGTGAACGTTGCTGATCAGTACGTCACGCAGAACACGCCGGAATTCCAAAGCCGGTTCGGCTTCATCTATGAGCCGGTGGCAGATGTCTGGGGCGGTAACCTCCAGATCAACGGTTCTGCTGAATATCGTGACGAGTACAATCTCTTCAATATCGATAACGAAGGCAGCGCTTCGGGTGCCCTTGGTCTGCCGGCAGGCACGCCGCCGCTCGATCCGGAAGCCTACACGCTCTACAACATGTCCGTGAACTGGACGAGCGACAACGACCGCTGGAAACTCGGCCTGCATGGCCGGAACCTCGGCGATCAGAAGTATCGCGTGGCTGGCTATAACTTCTACGGTGCCGGGCAGCTCGGTGCTGATGGGGCCTATTCCGCCTTCTACGGTGCGCCGCGGACCTTCACGGCAAGCCTTGAGTTCCGCTACTAAGCGACTCTGAGGGGGGCGAGACGGAGGGGTGCGTCCCTGGCGCCCCTCCGTTTCTCTTTGTGGGCCATAGTGCCCTTCTGGAGGTGGTCACATGCGTTTAGTCAATGTTCTCGGTGTGCTGATTGTTCTCGCCGCCGGCGCGGGAGGGCTGTGGTACTGGCAATCTCGTGATGCGAGCCCGGTCGAGGAAACCGAGACGGTCAGTGCCGAGCCGGTCACCTCAGAACCCGTCGAGCGTTTCGTCGACGTGGCAGGGGCCACCATCCGCATCCGCGAGGAGGGGCCTGCCGATGCACCGGTCCTGCTTCTCCTTCACGGATTTACCTATTCACTTGAGACCTGGGATGGCTGGGCCGAAGAGCTGTCGGACCGCTACCGGATCATTCGCTATGACCTGCTCGGCCATGGCCTGACGGGCCCTGACCCACAGGAGCGTTATGCGCCCAAAGAACGCGCGCAATTCGTCGGTGAAGTGATGGATGCCCTCGAGCTCGATCATGCGATCATTGGCGGCAATTCGCTCGGCGGACTTGCGGCGTGGCGCTTTGCATCGATGTCGCCTGAGCGTGTCGATGCAATGATCCTTGTCAGCCCCGGCGCCTATCCGATGAATGGGGTTGGTGATGAGGCTGCACCCGTGCCGCCTGCACTCAGCATCTATCTTCAAACCGTGCCAGACATTGCGCTGCGCGCCTCCATTGCGCGGATCTATGCTGATCCTGCAAGCGTGCCTGAAGAACGCATTCAGGAAATCGGCGCCATGATGCGTCGCGAGGGTAATGGCGACGCGATGATCAAATCGCTCGAGGAATTCACCCTACCGGATCCCGAGGAAGACCTCCGTAAACTGACCATGCCGGTTCTCCTCCTCTGGGGTGAGGCCGATCAGGTGATCCCGCCTGAACATGCCGAACGCCTGATGGCGGTTCTGCCGGATGCAATGCTGATCACCTATCCGGGTGTCGGCCATGTCACCCACGAAGAGGAAACAGCGAAAAGCGCAGCGGATGTCGCCGCCTTCCTCTCAGATCACGGCCTGGAGAAATAATGTGACGACAAAGACAGCGGATCAGCACCCGTCTTCTGCTTACAGGGCCTATGTGCTCTTCATCCTTGTCGTCGTTTACACGTTCAACTTCATAGACCGGCAGATCATCGGTATCCTGAAGGAGCCGATCAAGGAAGATCTTGGCCTGACGGACAGCCAGCTCGGCCTGATGGGCGGGGTGCCGTTCGCGCTGTTCTATGCGACTTTAGGCATTCCGATTGCGTGGCTTGCCGACCGCACCAACCGGACATGGATCATGACCGCCGCCCTGACCATCTGGTCAGGCATGACGGCGGTCTGCGGGCTGGCCACCAGCTTCGTCGGCCTTCTCCTTGCCCGGATGGGGGTGGGTGCTGGCGAAGCGGGCGGGGTCGCCCCTGCCTATTCGCTGATTGCGGATTATTTCCCGCCGGAGAAACGCGCGCGCGCGCTTGCCATTTATGCCTTTGGTATTCCGATCGGCAGCGCCATCGGCATCGTTCTGGGCGGTGTGCTGCTCGATATCGTCGGTTGGCGGACAGCCTTTATCACCGTAGGTCTTTTGGGGGTCGTCATTGCGCCGATCTTCCTTCTCACCGTGCGCGAGCCAGTGCGCGGCGGCTATGACAAGCAGGGACAGGCCACCAAGGCGGCAGGCTTCTTTGAAGTCTTCTCTTACGTCTCGAAAAAGCCGAGCTTCTGGACCATGTCGGTCGGGGCGGCGAGTTCCTCGATGATGGGCTATGGCCTCATCTACTGGCTGCCGTCCTATTATTACCGCAGCTTTGGCGATGCATTGCCGGAATTCTTCTCATGGATGCCGGACTTCCTCGTGCCTGATAATCCGAGCCCGCTGCTTTATGCCTCATACTTTTATGGCGCGATCCTTCTCGTCGGCGGCATGATCGGCGTCTGGGCGGGCGGCGCGATCGCGGATGCCTTCGGCAAGAAGCACAAGGGCGCCTATGCGCTGATCCCGTCGATCGCCTTTGCGCTGACGGTGCCGTTCTTCCTTGCGGGCGTCCTGTCGAAATCGCTGCTGGTTGTGTTCATCGCCTTCCTCTTCATCCAGTCACTCAGCCTTGTCTGGCTGGGGCCGATCACAGCGGCGTTCCAGCATATCGTGCCGGCCAATATGCGGGCGACGGCCTCGGCGATCTTCCTCCTGATCAACAATCTGATCGGCATTGCGGTTGGCACACAGGTGATCGGCACGCTGTCCGATGTGCTCAAAGATCAGTATGGGGATGAGAGCCTGCGCTATTCGCTGCTCTGCGGCACGGTGTTCTACGCAATTGCCGCGATCCTGCTTTATATCTCGTCCAAACGCCTGAAGAAGGACTGGGTCAACTAGAGAGGTTTTCCTCCCCCTGTGGGGGAGGTGCCCGCAGGGCGGAGGGGGCACGACGCCCCAAGATGACCAGGGGACGGTACGCCCCCATCCCCTCGCGATGCTCGGGACTTCCCCCACAGGGGGAAGAAATTCTATCCCACCAACCCCCGGTTCACCAGAAGCTCCGCAATCTGAACGGCGTTGAGCGCCGCGCCCTTGCGCAGGTTGTCGGAGACGACCCAGATATTGAGGCCGTTCTCGACCGTCGGGTCGACGCGGATGCGGCTGATGAAGGTCGCAAAGTCGCCTGCGCATTCGACGGGGGTCATATACCCGCCATCCTCGCGCTTATCGATGACAAGGCAGCCCGGCGACTCGCGCAGGATGTCGCGTGCATCGTCATCGGAAATCTCTTCCTCGAATTCGATATTCACGGCTTCGGAGTGCCCGACAAAGACCGGTACACGGACGGCTGTCGCGGTCAGCTTGATCTTCGGGTCGAGGATCTTTTTGGTCTCGGCGACCATCTTGAACTCTTCCTTGGTCGAGCCATCATCCATGAAGACATCAATATGCGGGATCACGTTAAAGGCGATCTGCTTGGTGAAGTTCGCCGGGGTCGGCTCGTCATTGACGAAAATGCCTTTCGTCTGGGTGAAGAGCTCATCTGCGGCTTCTTTGCCGGCGCCGGACACCGACTGATAGGTCGAGACGACGACGCGCTTGATCTTGGCCTGCTTGTGAAGGGGCGCGAGCGCCACTACGAGCTGGGCGGTCGAGCAGTTCGGGTTCGCGATGATGTTCCGCTTGCGGAAGCCTTCGACGGCATCCGCATTCACTTCCGGCACGATCAGGGGAACGTCCGGGTCGAGACGGAATTTCGAGGAATTGTCGATGACGATGCAGCCGGCCTTTGCGGCCTTGGGTGCATACTCCGCGGAGACATCGCCGCCTGCCGCGAAGATCGCGATATCCGTGCCGGCAAAATCATATTGCGCGAGGTCTTTGCATTTGAGTGTCTTGTCGCCGTAGGAAACTTCACGGCCGAGCGAATTGCGCGAGGCAAGGGCGATCACTTCTTCTGCGGGGAACAGACGTTCCTCGAGAATGTTGAGGACTTCGTGCCCCACCATGCCGGTGGCGCCGACGACAGCGACTTTCAGGCCCATCACATATTTCCTTCGGATAAGAACAGCGCCCGGAGGTGCCGTTCGCGGCGTGCCGCGTCAAGGCATTGTGCGGGGAAAATCTCTCCGAACCCAGTAGTTTTCCTAAGCTTTCGTTTAATTTTTGCCGTCAATTCTTGGAGCAGGATCGTCTCATCAGCCGTATCCTGACCATGGTAGCGTTTCTGTTTGGCCAGTCACAAATAAACAGGTGAGTGTCATGTTGCGCGCCTTTGTCCTCTTCGTGATTACCCTCGGCATCTTTTCAGTGATCGGCGTCAATCTCTTTCGCCCGGTCGCCGAGGAACGCGCGCCGGCGCCTGACTATCTTGCGCTTTGCGGTCCTGAATATTCGCCGGAGACTTCGCGGACTTATTTTGGGCCGAAGGAAATCTCCCGCCCGCCGCTGGATGGTGAGAAGTTCGAGATCACCAAAAGAAGCCGGTCATTTGAGGAATTTGCCGCGCGGCGCAGCGATGCAGGCTCGCTCGGCAACGATATTTACCGCGGGCGCGGGCTCGATGACTATTTCTTCTCCGGCCCCGGGGATGATGCGATGATCAGTGGCGACGGCAAGGATCTCTTTGATGCGGGCGAGGGGGATGACTGCCTGATCTCGACAGGCGGGCATAACCGGCTGATCAGCGGGCCGGGCAGCGATCGCTATATCATTGTTGATGCGCCGGGCATGAGCCGGACGGACATTATTTCCGATTTCGACGTCAATCGCGACCGGATCATCCTTGTTGGCTTCGATCCTGACGAGCTCTCGATCCAGAGCATGATCCGCGAGATGGAAGTCGAGGGAGGCCGCCAGACGGCCGTGATATCGCCCACCCACCGGCTGATCTTTGAGAGCCAAGAAGAAATCTCAATCCGGCCCGGGAATTTCGTGATCCGCTAGGCCGGAGCGGCATTTTGAGCGGCGCGGGCTTACCTAACCAAACTTTTGGGATCCGCTTGCCTCGCCAGTGTCACAAATTCCGTGTTATTGCGGCACGGAACGGGCGGGACGGCGATTCGCCCCCGCGATAGAGTTGGGCACGAGGAGCAGGTCTTCATGGAAGAAACGGTTGAGGTGACGGGCGAGCTCGGCACCGATTTCTCGATCTGGGGGCTGATCGCCCAGGCAGATATCGTGGTGCAGGGCGTCATGCTGCTGCTGGTCGTCATGAGCGTATGGTCCTGGGCCATCATGATCGACAAATCGATGACCTTTGGTTCTATCAAGAGCAAGGCGAAGCGCTTTGAGGACCAGTTCTGGTCCGGCAAGTCGCTCGATGATCTTTATCGCCGCCTTCGCGAGCGCGCTGACCATCCAATGGCGCGGGTCTTCGTTTCCACCATGGATGAGTTTGGCCGTGACCGGCCGGCAGATGGCGGACGGCTCGTCCCCGGTGCTTCCGAGCGACTCGACAAGGTCGCGCATGTCGCGGTCAACCGTGAGCTTGAAGGCGTGCAGAAGAACCTCTCTGTCCTTGCGACCATCGGGTCGGCAGCGCCTTTCATTGGCCTTTTCGGCACGGTTTGGGGGATCCTCAACGCGTTCCGCGGGATCGGCATGTCGGGTGATGCGAACCTCGCCGTTGTGGCGCCCGGGATCGCCGAAGCGCTCTTTGCGACCGCGCTCGGCCTTGTCGCCGCTATCCCGGCGGTCATCGGCTATAACCGCTATGCGGCCATGCTGAATTCCTACGCGACGCGCCTTGAGGGCTTTGCGACGGAGTTCACGACCATCCTTTCACGCCGTCTCGGCGGCGGGCAGGGCTGACGCCATGGTGATGGGCCTCAAACAGCAAGGCGGGCGGGGCAAGTTCTCGCCTATGGCGGAAATCAACGTCACACCCATGGTCGATGTCATGCTCGTTCTGCTGATTATTTTCATGGTCGCCGCCCCCCTCCTGACGGTGGGGATCGAGGTGAACCTGCCTGATACCGAGGCGCAGAACCTTTCCGAGCAGACCGAGCCGCTGACGGTGTCGGTAACGGCGGAGGGCAATATCTTCGTGCAGGACACTCAGATTGAATATGACAATCTCGTCCCGCATCTGACGGCGATTGCGCAGGCCGGCTACGATCAGGCGATCTATGTCCGCGGCGACAAGGATGTCGACTGGGATCGCGTCGCCAAAGTTCTCGGGCAGCTCTCGAAAGCGGGCTTCCGTCAAATCAGTCTGGTCACGGATTAAAGGCGGACGATTTCTTGCGTTTTCTGTCGCTTCCTCTTTCGCTGATCCTCCATCTGGGGGCAGTGGCGATCTTCGTGTTCGCAGCGTTCAACGCTCGCGGGCCGGAGACGAGATATGTCCCGCCGATCCCGGTGGACATCATCTCAGAGGCGGAGCTTGCGGACCGGATCTCGATCCCCGAAATGACGCGCACGGAAGACCCCGTCGAAGAGCAGCCCGCAGCAGAAGAGCCCGAACCGGAACCCGTTGCGCCTGATCCACAGCCAGACCCTGAGCCCATTGCGCCGGAGCCGGAGCCTGAACCCGAGCCGATTGCCCCTGAGCCTGAAGTCGAGGAGGCGCCCGTTGAGGAGCAGCCCGATCCCGAGCCTGCGGTCGTAGAAGAAGAGCCCGAGCCGGAACCCGAGCCTGTGAAGCCGGAGCCCGAACCAGTCGAGGAGGAAGAAGACCTCCTTGGTGACCTCGCCAATGACCTCAAGGATCTCGATCCTGACAAGGATCGTAACCGACCGAATATCGTCAATCCGGGGGCAGCCGCTGGCGATCGCGATCAGGAGCGTGTCGGCGAAGGTCGCGAGCTGACCATCACCGAAGAGGCGCTGCTGCAGGCCTGCGTTGAGCAGAAATACCGCGTCGACAAGAATGCGCGCGGCTGGGAGCAATTCATCATCCGCGTCCGCGTGCAGCTCAATATTGATGGCTCCATGTCTGGTCCAATCGAGGTGCT
The DNA here is from genome assembly GCF_003399445.1 of Parvularcula marina. Classification (NCBI taxonomy): domain Bacteria; kingdom Pseudomonadati; phylum Pseudomonadota; class Alphaproteobacteria; order Parvularculales; family Parvularculaceae; genus Parvularcula; species Parvularcula marina. Next base: position 2,431,445 of record NZ_QUQO01000001.1, read on the forward strand.
CAATCAGGGTGAGATCGCCCGGTCAGGGAATGCGGCCTATCAGGCTGCCGCCCGCAACGCCGTCGCCGCCATCTCTTCCTGCTTCCCGCTCGATGGGCTGGATCCAGCGCGCTACAGCAACTGGAAGAGTTTCACCTACAATTTCCGGCCGGAGGACTACTGACCGTGAACAGTTGGCAACGTCCTTCTGTTCGGCGCGTTATCCCGCTAACCTTACCGATATTGGGCATCCCTAGTTTGAGGAACATCTGTTCATGACCGTTACGCTTCGTTCGCTGAAAGCCATGGTTCTTGCTGGGCTCGCCGCCCTTTTATGCGGCGGTATCGCTGTCGCGCAGGATGATCCGGTGATCGACATTGTCGGCTCGAATGCCGATCCGATGCCGATTGCACTGCCGACCTTCATCGGCACGACGCCGGAGACGGCAGAGGCCGGCGCGACCCTGTCAGAAGTCATCGAGAACAACCTCCAGCGCTCAGGGCTCTTTGCGCCGATCGACAAGCGCGCCTTTATCCAGCGCCTCGACACGGTGAACACGCTGCCGAAATTCGCCGACTGGCGGATCATCAATGCCCGCGTGCTCCTCGTCGGTGAGGTCACCGAGGACAAGGATGGCCGGGTGCAGGTTTCTGCCCGCCTCTGGGATGTCGGCGGCTCCAAACAGCTCGGCACGATTGCCTTCAAGACTCCGAGCTCGAACCTGCGCAAAGCCGCGCACGAGATTTCCGACTTCGTCTATGAGCAGCTGACGGGTGAGCCCGGCTATTTCGACACCAAAGTCGTCTATGTCGCTGAAACCGGCCCCCGGGATTCCCGCCGCAAGCGCCTGATGATCATGGATCAGGATGGCGCAAACCCCTCGATCCTGACCGATGGCGTCAATTTCGATGCGCTGACGCCGCGCTTCTCGCCGTCAGAGCAGCAGATCATCTTCCTTGCGCTCTTCGAGGACCGTCCCAGCCAGGTCTATCTCTACGACATCTCGACGACCGAGCTTGAGGCGCTGGGCGCCTGGCGGGGCATGACCTTCGCGCCGCGCTTCACGACGGATGGCTCAGGTGTGCTCCTATCGATCGAGGAGAACGGCAACACCGATATTGCGCGGATGAGCCTGCCGACACGGCGGATCACGCGGCTGACCAATAACCCTGCGATTGATACCTCGCCCTCCATGTCACCCGATGGTGATTTCATTACCTTCGCCAGTGACCGGGGCGGCAGCCAGCAGATCTATGTCATGAATGCCGACGGTACCAATCAGCGCCGGATCACCTTTGGTGAAGGCATTTACGGGACCCCTGTCTGGAGCCCTCGAGGCGACCTCATCGCCTTCACGCGCCAGTATAAAAGCCGGTTCTACATCGGTGTTGTGCGCCCTGATGGCACCGGAGAACGCCTCCTTACCGAAAGTTATCTCGATGAAGGGCCAACCTGGTCACCGAACGGCCGTGTCATCATGTTCTTCCGCGAAGATCGTCCGGGCGGTCCGGTTGGCCTCTATGCCATTGATCTGACAGGACATAACCTTCGCAAAGTGCCCACAGGCACCGAAGCATCTGACCCTGCCTGGTCCCCGCTACTTGACTAAAATTTTTGTGAGCCGATCCTGAAGCCTTGGAGTCATATTGTAAGGAATACGGCATCAGCATAGATTTCGTCAGAAAATGGACATGGTTTTGAGATAAAGCTCGACCGTCCATGGGGAACAACCAGCCTCTTTATTGCCTGCGAGGGGGCGGTCCACGCTACGGTTAGGGTAGTTTGGGCGTAACGGCAGGAGAAATTATGGAGCTTGGAACTAATGCTTAAAAAAGTGATGGGCCGGGGTGTGGCCCTTGTCGCTCTTGCAACGCTCGCTGCATGTGCGAGCACCAATACGTCCGATGAGATGGCGGATGCGGAAACGGTCGTTCCGGAACGCTCGTCTTCGATGACGCCAGCAACGCAAGGCCCCGCACCGGGATCGCAAGCCGATCTTGAGCAGAATGTCGGTGCCCGCGTTCACTTCGGCTACAACCAGTACAACCTCACCAATGAAGCCCAGGGCATTCTCCGCCGTCAGGCTGCATGGCTGAAGGAATATCCGAATGCCCGTATCCGTCTCGAAGGCAATGCCGACGAGCGGGGCACGCGTGAATATAACCTCGCCCTTGGTGCCCGCCGCGCAAATGCTGCCAAAGCCTATCTTGTGGCGCTCGGCATCGACGATTCCCGCGTGACGGTCGTTTCCTACGGTAAGGAACGTCCGGTCGATCCGCGTTCGACCCCGGAAGCCTGGGCGATGAACCGCAACTCGACCACTGTTCTGCGGACCACGGTCGGCTCGTAAGCTGGTCAAGATTACTGCTATGAAGCGCCCGGGAAGCAGACCGCTTCCCGGGCGTTTTTCTTTGGGGGGAGCCATGATCAAGAAAGCGTTTTTCGAAGCCGCCTTCGTCGTCTTCGGCGTGGTGCTCGCGCTGGCCGCCAATGAATGGCGTGAAGGCCGGGCCGATAGGGCCGAAGCGCGTGATGCGCTCGCGGCGATCCATGAGGAAATTCGTCTCAACCGGGACATGGTCGCAGAAGCCATTTCTGCGCATGAGGCCCGTTTAGTCGCCATAGGTGACCCGACAACTGCCGCGCCGCCTGACATGAGCGCTTTCAGCGATGGGTTCATGAAGCCAGCAACAGCGCTTTCGACCGCCGCATGGGACTCCGCGGCCCAGACCGGCATTTTCAGCCATATGGAATTCGAGACGGTGCGCAAGCTGGGGACGCTCTACGCTCATCAGGATCGATATCACGATCAGGTCTCAAGCTATGCGTCGCTGATTTATGAGACGCTCTACAGGGACGGCTATCAGTCGATCTTTGGGAACAAAAGAGGCCTGCTGACGATGATACGTACCCTGAAATATCAGGAAGAGGCGCTGCTCGGTGTCTATGACACCTTCCTGACCGGCCTTGAGAGCTGAGCAGGCGTTTCTACCCGGCAGGCAGAACAGGCGGCGGCGGTTTCCGGGCAATTGAGATCGCCGCGACCCGCAGGGCAGAGGCCAAGGGTTGGCTGCCGCGCTTGCGGTCGATCTCCGCGACAAGGCGAGAGCACGGCACGGACTGACGGGCCGCTTCTTCATCCAGCAGCGTCCAGAACTCGGCCTCAAGTGACACGCTGGTGCGGTGCCCCTGCAGCGTCACGCTGCGTTTGATCAGATGTCCCGCGCCCAATTATCAACCCCATGCTGGCGGATCCGCGAAGAGGCGACATTCATGCCGTCGAGGACGCCTGCAAGGTGGGCAAGGGCGCCGTCATCGACATTGCCCATCTCGATGCCGAGCGCGGCCAGCAACTCATCGACTTCGATCGCCTGCGCGATACAGAACTGGGCAAGGGCGATGCGGATGCGGGCATCGGACGGTTTCTCGGACATCGGTCTACTCTCTGACAGCCCCGCCCGGCGAGGGCGGGGGAACGCGGAATTACAAGGCGGGCCCTAGCACAAAAGCTCAGAGAAATCCCAATGTCCTGAAGCTGACATGGCTGCCGCGCCCGATGACGAGATGGTCATGAACCGAGACGCCGACGGCCTTTGCGGCCTCGACAATCTGGTCCGTCATCTGAATATCGGCCTGCGAGGGGGTGGGATCACCTGAGGGGTGGTTATGGACAAGGATAATCGCGCTGGCGTGAAGCTCGAGCGCGCGCTTGACGACCTCACGCGGATAGACCGGCGTGTGATTGACCGTGCCGGTCTGCTGCTTCTCATCGGCGATGAGCGCATTCTTGTGATTGAGAAAGAGAATGCGGAACTGCTCGATCGGCTCATAGGCAACAGCCGCCTGACAGTAATCAAGCAGCGCCTGCCATGAGGAGAGGACCGGGCGGTTGAGCACATTGGCCTGCGAGAGCTGGAGCGAGGCGGCGCGCACGAGCGCGAATTCATCCGCTGCTCGCTCACCCATGCCAAGCGTCTTGCCGTCGGCGAGCTTCACTTTGATCTCAAGCAGGCGCTCGCGCGGGGCGGAGAGGACATCCGCGACCGTGCCGAATGTCTGGAGCAGGGCTTTCGCCAGCGGTTTGACGTCTCGCCGGGGAATGCCGTTGAAAAGGATCAGTTCAAGGATCTCATAATCCTGAAGCCCGTCCGCACCAGCACGGCGAAACCGTTCCCGCAGGCGCGCGCGGTGACCGGCAGGAGAGCTGGCATCAATGACATCCTTTGTCATGCCGTCCCCCGAAGATACGCGTCAGCCGATGGCGTAAGGCGGGCGATCCAAACCGGCGGGGGAGCCGGTGAAGATCTCATAGCCGTCCGCTGTCACCCCGATCGAATGCTCGAACTGGGCGGTCAGGGACCTGTCGCGTGTCACGGCCGTCCAGCCATCTTTCAGCATGCGGACATCGGGCTTGCCGGCATTGATCATCGGCTCGATGGTGAAGAACATGCCTTCGACGAGTTCCGTGTTCGGGGCCATATGCTTGTTGCCGAGGCGGTCCTTATACTCCGCATAGTGAACGACGCTGGGGGAGATATGGAATTGGCGCCCAAGCCCATGCCCGCAGAAATCACGGACGATGGAGAAGCCTTCGGCCTCCGCATGGGTCTGAATGGCGCGGCCAATATCGCGCAAAGTGGCGCCGGGGCGGACAACCTCAATCCCCTTCCACATCGCCTCGAAGGTCGTGTCGACAAGGCGGCGAGCCTTCACATTCGGCTCGCCGACGAAATACATCCGGCTCGTATCACCATGCCAACCATCGACGATGACGGTGACATCGATATTGGCAATGTCGCCATCGCGCATCGGCTTGCCGTTGATAGGCTTGAGCCCCGGAATGCCGTGGCAGATAACGTGGTTCGGCGAGATGCACAGCGAATGGCGGTAGCCGCGATAGCCCACGGTTGCGGGCAGGGCGCCATGATCGCAGATGAACTCATAGGCGAGCTTGTCGAGATCGGCCGTATCGACGCCAGGTTTCACCTCGCCTGCGATCATGTCGAGGCAGCTGGCGGCCAGTTTGCCGGCTGCGCGCATGCCTTGAAAACCTTCTTCCCCATAGGTGGGGATCAGGCGGGACCGGCTCGGCGCTTCCATCATATCATTATCCATCGCGGAGACTTAGGCGCTTTGGGGCGCAGTGAACAGGGGCCGCTCCTTCATGCTTGCGTAATGATGACTGGCGGATGCCTTGCCTTGTATGCCAACACGAGCCACGACTTTGCGGCATTTATTCGGAGTACCAGATGACCGGCGCGATCCTTCTTCTTCTCACAGCCCTTACGGCGTCCCCCAGCGATTCAGAGCTTGTCGGCAAATGGCATTGCGAAGCGGATGATGGGCAGGTCGAAATGGTGCTCCAAACCGATTTCAAATCCGACTACACGGCGGACTTTGATATCGTGGCGACGATGCAGCTCGACCCCGACACGACCGGTGTGATGAACATGCTGGCTGGCTATGATTGGTCGATCTCTGGCGACACGCTGTCGATGATCAACACGGGCGTGCAGCTCAAGAAGTTCCTGATGAACGGTCAGACCCTCGCTGAAGTGCTCGGCGATGCGGAAGCTGCCAAGCTGATCGAGCAGGAAGTCAGTGTGGGTCTTGTTGAGGACATGGCTGGCGAGACGCAGGACCGGATTGATGTGCTGACCAAGACCTCGCTGGTCTTTGTCAGCGAAGGCGACAATCTGGTGACGACCTGCTCGCGCAAATAAGCGCGGAATTCGAGGGCAATACCCTCCGTATAGGGACGCTCATCCGGCAGGATGTGGCGTCCTTTTTTATGCGCCTTTTTTATGATTGCGCGGCAGGGGTCATCCAGCCGATGACGGCGCCGCCGGGCTCCTTGAGCATGGCGATGCGGCCGACATCCGGGACGTCAAAGGGCGCGCGCAGGATGATGGCGCCCTTCATCCTGGCTTTCTCCAGCGCCTCATCGAGATCATCGACATGCAGATAGGCCATCCAGCCTTCTGCCGTGCCGTCGAATTCGGGGCCCTGCATGGTGAAGATGCCAGCGACCGGCCCGCCCGCGGCGTGCGCGACGAAATAGGACGGGCCTTCGCCCATATTCATCTCTTCAAAGGTCCAGCCGATCGTGTCCGCGTAGAAATCCTTCGCCTTGCCTGCATTGCGGGTCATCAGCTCATTCCAGTGAAACTGGCCGTGCACGGTCATAAGGCGCTCCCTGTTAGATGATCGCGGGGCAGAGTGTGCGCAACGGACGGCCTGCCGCCAAGCGGACAGAGCAGCGCAGGGGGGGAGCAACTCGCCTTACGCTTTTGCCCAACGGCCTGAGAGGAGGGCGAGGAGGAGGGCCGCTGCACCCGGGACGGCCTGTATCCAGAGGATAGAAAGACTGACCGACCAGGCGCCGACCGCGCCCGCCACAATCACGCAGAGGAGAAAGAAGATCGCCACATCCCGGCGGCTGGTGACGGCCGCCCATAAAAGGCCTGCGGCGAGAAAGCCATTATAAAGCCCCTGATTGAGCGCCAGCGCCGCGCTCTCTTCGGCAAAATCCGCCGTCGTGCCGAAAATCTCCTGCCCCGTCGGTGTCGTCCAGAGGACCATCTCCAGATAGAGAAATCCAAGATGAAGAAGGCCGATCAGGGTGGCAGCGATACGGGCGAGAAGGGTCATGACGGGCTCCCGGATATTGTTTTGACCGCCACCTTAGCCGCTTCTCACTCAAAGGGCTTGAGAGAAATCAGCTTGAGCGAATAGGCCGAGTTCCCAAGGTCATTCTCGAACCGGCCCGTCGTGATGATCCCCTCCACCCAGAACGCATCCCATATATCCTTGACCTTGATCGGCTCATCCGTCGTGACAAAGACGAGCTGGTTCGGCGGTGGCGGCGGGGTGTGGATGCAGGCGCCGAAATAGGGGACCAACAGGAAGGTCCGCAATTTCTCACGGGCATCATATTCGAGCGGGACAATGAAACCGGGGAGGCGAACATGTTCGCCATCAAGGTCTTCGACGACATTATAGGTTCCGAGCTGCGGCATCTCATCTAGGTCGGAGCCCTCGGAAATTATACCCATATCGCCGTTCCGCGCAGCCTCAGACAGTGTCTGCTGAGGCAGTTGAGCGATCCGCCGGTCAAGATCGATATAGAACTCCGTATAAAGCTCATCGAGCACTTCTTCCTCTCCTTCAGGAAGAAGATCATCCCAGTCGAGCGTCAGGACGGCGCTATCCGCAGGGGGGCTGTTCTCCGCGCCGGCATCGGATCGGTTACAGGAAGAGATCAGACATGCCGCAATGAAAAGAAGGGAGATCAGGCGCGGTCTGGCCGATGGCGTCATTTGAACTTTATCCGTGGACGTTGTGGAAGCAGGATATCAGCTGTCTGCTGGCCATTCAAAAAGGCAATTGCATTGATCCGCGCGATCGCCGGGAATTCCTCAAAAAGCAGGGTCTCCACCTCTTTGAGCTTTCGCGGGGAGCGGCATGACCAATGATAGGTCGCGGAGATGACCAGATGCGCCTCATGATGGTCGTCCTCATGGTCCTCTCCCTTATCATGCGGCTCTTCATGACCATCGGCGCCGGGAAGACCGGAGACCTCCATGCCGGAAAATTCGCAACTGGCGGAAGCCGTGAGAGCGAAGAGCTTCTCAGCCGCGGAAAGCCGGGCCGGCAGTTCCTCCAGAATATGGATTTCCTCGGCTGACCGGGGGGCGGTCTCAAAACCGGCGAGATCAGCCTGATGGGCTTCGAAGGTGACGCTCAGCGCCTCTTCTTCAAGCACGATGACCATATTGGCCTTGCCGTGATCGTGGTCATGCTCGTGTGAGGTGGACATGAAGCCGCTGAGGGCGGCGGTCATGCCTGCAGCCATAAGAACCTGAATCATCTGACATTCCGTTTGTTCTGACGTCGCTGGCATCCAGTGTAGCCTGCCAGCGGATGTTATACGATCACACAGCTTGGGGATGCATCCGAGCGCTCCTTACCGATTGAGGTAGGGCGAGGGCCGGAAATGTGATAACGTTCCTGCTGATGATGAGGGATCTTCAAGAGAGACGGGCCGCCCACCGCTGGCAGGCCCTGGGCTTGCACATGCTGGCCGTCTTTTGCCTCGTCTTCGCAACCGTCAGCGCCGCGCAGCACGATCATGATGACCATGAAGCGCATCCCGAATGCGCGGCCTGCCATCTCAGCGTCGGGGGGAAGACCCTCAGCGCGCCGCCCGTACTCGCAAGCCTTGCCGCGCCCGTGGTTCTGTCATCGGATCTGCCCGACCTTACAGCGGTGATCCGTGTCGAGAAACACGACCTCACCCGATCCTCACGCGGACCGCCTCTGATCCTCTCCTGAACAACTGAACATCCATTTGTCTCAGTAGAAAGATTAATCAGAGAGAACAGGACATGACCTTAAGTCTTCAAGGGGTGCACGAGCACGCCGCGCATGACGACTCGCCGCCGGATGAAAAGTTATCCCTTCCGCTCAATGCCCGGCTGGTCCTCGAGGCGCTGGTTGAGGCCGATGAGCCGTGTAAAGCCTATAATCTTCTGGAGCGGTTACGCGACAAGGGGGTCTCGGCGCCGATGACGGTTTACCGGGCGCTCGATCGGCTGACGGAGCTTGGCCATATCAGGCGGATTGAGAGCCTGAATGCCTATATCGCCCTGCCTGCCGAGCTGCATGACCAGCCTGTTGCGTTCCGGATCTGCCGGCGATGCCACCGTACCGAAATCATTCCGCTTGATCGGTCGACGCTTCGCCGTCTCGATAAATCAGGAATCCTCGACGGGGAGGCCTATATCGAGGTCTATCACGATTGTTGCCTGTGTTAGTGGCAGTGGGCCCTGCCGGGATGCTAGCGCAATCCCGGCAGGGCTGCCCAGATGGCATCAAGGCAGGTGCGGCCAAGATCGCGGCAGCGTTCTGGTGACCAGCCAACGCGCGGGTCAGGCAGGATATTGGCTTCCTTGAACGGCATCTCCAGCGTCATGGAGAGGCAATCGAAGCGTTCCCCAATCTGATTGGCGGCAATCTTGAGATTGGCCGTGCCCGGCGCATTGACAGGATAGCCTTCGGCCTTCTGGAAGGCAGGTGAAAGCGCCATCAGGGTATCCTTGAAATGGTCGAGCCGTTTCTGGTGAGTCTCCGTCCAGCAGGGGACGCCTTCGCTGCCGGCGATGAAATTGTTCGCAATCGCTTCATCGCCATGGACATCAAGGAAGAAGTCGCATCCCGTTTCATCCATCCGGTTGCGGATGGCGAAGACCTCGGGGCTACGCTCCGGCGTGGGTTCTGCCCATTCGCGGTTGAGATCGGCACCGGCCGCATTGGTGCGAAGATGCCCGCGCCGCGCGCCGTCTATATTCACCAGCGGCACGACATAAATCACTGCCTTCTCGCGCAGCGCCATAGCGACCGCATCGCCTTCATCAAGAAGGCGGGGCAGGAAGCCCTCCATCCACCAGCTGCCCATGGTCTCGCCCGGATGCTGCCGGGCAATGACCCATAGATTGAGCTTACTGTCGGCGGGCTCCCCAAAGCGGAAGAGGTCGAGAGGCTCGCCATCGAGCGTTGCGCCCAATGGTTCGTAGACGGCCTCATCAAGATCGACGAGTTCGGCAATGAATTGCCGGTAGCGCTCGGTCGGGTAGGGGGCGAAGTACGCGTAATAGACGCTGTCCCGTTCCGCCGTGTGCTGAAATTTCAGATGCCCGTCCTCATAGCTCGTCTCGATCCGGAACCAGTCCTCAAGATCGTAAGACGCGCAGACCTGATAGTCCTTCCAGCCATCGACATAGGACGAGCTCCCGGCATTCTCGATTGCGTAGCTGGCGTTCTGCCCGCCCGCGCCCGTCACCCGGAAATAGAACCATTGATGGAACTTTGCCTTGCCGTCCTCACGGATATTGAGGCGGATCTTGGCGGCGTTCGAGGCATCGAGAACCTCGATATTACCGGAATCGTGCGGGGCGGAGATATGGATGTTGGTCATGGCCGCCCCATAGGCGTGTCTTGCGCCCTCGAAAAGGGTGCCCCGCAGGGGCTAGCCCTCGAGGCAATTCTGAGGGAAGGTAGCCCCCGCGAGTATGTGGGGTATGGGGCCGGATGGAATCGCTGATCCTTTGGGTATTGTTTTTCTTCATGCTGTTCGTCCTGCCGGCCATGACCCGGCGGCGGCATGCGGCAGCTGTTGAAGCTGAGTTCACCCGCGTCCAGAAAAAGCGCAAAAGCCGCATCATTGCGATCGTTCACCGGCAGGAATCGATGGGCCTGCTGGGGCTGGCGCAGCTTCGCTATATCGATCTCAATGACGCCGAGGATGTGCTGAATGCCATCCGTTCGACGCCTAAGAACATGCCGCTCGAATTCATCCTGCACACGCCGGGTGGCCTCGTCCTGCCGGCGCTGCAGATTGCGCGCGCAATCAAGGCGCACCCCGCGCCGACCCGCGTTTTCGTGCCGCATTATGCGATGTCGGGCGGCACGCTGATCGCGCTTGCCGCCGATGAGATCGTGCTCAACCCGCATGCCGTGCTGGGGCCGATTGACCCACAGATCGCCGGGCTGCCCGCGGCCTCGATCGCCGCCGTGACCCAGCAGAAAAAGCCTGACGCGATCGATGATTACACGCTCGTTCTCGCCGATGTGGCGCGCAAAGCGCAGGCGCAGCTTGAACGCGCCGCTGAGGAGCTGCTCGCCGGGACAGTCTCGGAGAATGCCGCCCGCGCTGTCGCCGAGCAGATGTCGTCTGGCCGCTGGACGCATGATTATCCGATTGAGGCCGAAGAGGCCGCCGGCATGGGGCTGAACGTCAACAACCAGATGCCAGCGGAGATCAACGGGCTGATGGCGCTGTTCCCTGATCGGGCCTCTGGCCGCTCGGTCAGCTATACCGCGCCCGCCGTGCGCCTGCCGTTCTTCGGCAAGAAGAAAGAGGCCCCGATGGCCCCGCCGCCGGCCCCGCAAATGGACCGCACGCCCTTTGTCGGCTTTGAGCCCGGCCCCGGATCACGCAGCTTCTCTTATGGACCGTGGAACCCGAGCGATCTTCGCCGCGGACCTTCCGAACGGGACATCCGCCGCGAACGGTAGGAGAGCAAACCAGAGGAAAGCGGCGTGATGAAGAATCTCTGGCCTTTTCTCCTTGGTCTTCTTGTCGTCTCCTGCACCTCGACCGCTGAGACCGGACGGACGAGCAAGTCCGGGTACGCCCCATGTGAGATAGGCCCTCAGCTCGTTCTGTGTTCCATGACAGAGGAAGAGCTGTCTTTCGATGCGGTGCTGGCCGCAGACGAACAGGAATATTCAGATCTCGTCAGCGCCGGGGATAATCGCCGTGATGTTTATGCAATTGCCGTCATGTCAGGGGCGAGGCTGACAGAGGAGTCAGCACTTCGCCGTCAACTTCATCAGCGCGCGTTTGAAGCGGCGAACTTTGTTCCGGCCAAAGAAGGATTACGCTTTTTTGTGATGGGACGGCTTGGTCAGGAAGCCTTCCGGCTGGGTGATCTGACGACGGCATGGAAGTCGCATGAGGTTCGTCGTCAACTGGCAGTCGATAAAAGCCCGGACGAGGTCTGGGTTGAGCGAAACTATGATGTCATCATTCCTCTCAATGATGAAGGTATCTGGCGTGAGCTCTATCTAGAGGCGGCGCAGTATGGCGATGTCGCGCTTGCGCGCAATCTCGTCTCTCAAGCTAAATTCGAAAAACCTCCTTCTAAAGATGAATTAGACATCATCGTGCTTTCCATTCTGAAGGCGGCAGGCGATTTTGATGAAGCGGGAGAACTCGCTTCTTCTCTCTTTCAAAAAGTTCGCAACACGACGGACGAGGAGAGGGACGAAATTGGTATTACCGAGACCGATCTTCTCGTGGCGATGATCGAGGCTAAAGCCAACATGCAAGAGAACTTTGGGGCTGAATGGAACCTGCTTCGGCTTGAATTGGCCTATGAACAACAATCGATATCAAGTCATCAGATTACTTACTATTTTAAAGCATCAGAATTTTCTACATTTTCGCCAGAGTATGGAAGAATGCTGGTCCATTTCGGGCGAGCCATGAATGATTTATATGAGCGGGATGTGTTTGATAGAGCATATCCCGAGGCGTGGATTTGCGAAGATCTTGGTATGGATGATTGCGTGCTCGATGTTGCTCAAGATGAAGAACGCTTGGTGCGGGAATTGAAGTTGGAATTGGACGGAGCGGAGAATTTCATTCTCTATTTACTCGGCGACGTGGCATCAATTTATGCAGGTGCCGGAGATTATGCGTCTACGGATCGGCTCATCAAGGAAGTCTCATCTAAGAGCTGTGTGCCGCGCGCGCGGGTGACGGCATTTAACCGTCTTGTGAAAGAGGGGGAGCTGGAGGAGGCTGAACGCTGGCTACTCGGTTGGCTCGAATGTCAGCTGGATGAGGACCCGAATTACGCGGCCTGGTGGGGGCATGGCGGCAACATCTGGACCGCTTTTTCCACCGCCTATGGCGATCTCTCGCGACAATACACAGAGCGGGGGGATATTGCGCGAGCACGCGAATATGCCCGGCTGGCCTATGGATTCGCAATAGAAGCAGACCGGAGTTGGGGTGAGGAAAATCGCTCACACAGGAGGAGGGGGATGGCGGAAGCATATGGTTCGGCAATAGGGGCTTTTGCTGTCGCGGATAGCCAGTGAGCCTCCGCCGCGAGCGGTAGGGCTTGGCGCGGGCGCGCGTCTCACCTATCTTCCCCTCATGATCGTGTTCCGCCTCGTCGCCATTCTGGCATGGCTTGTTGCCTCGACCCTGTCGGCGAGCGCGGCTGAGCATGACGCCTCGCGCCAGATGTCGATGCGCAGCGGCGGTCATCAGGGCCATGACATGGCCTCCTCTTCCATGACGCATGATCACGCCACAATGATGTCCCATCAAACGGACACAGATGCCGGGGGCGGCGATTGCGATGAAAGCTGCTGCGATGGCCTGTGCCTTTGCGGTGCCGCGCCTGCGCCTGCGGTGATCGAGCCTGCCATTCTCGAAGCGGCTGTTGCGGCGCCGCTCAATGCGAAATTTGCGATTCTGGAGCAGGGGGCTGATCCCGGTCCTCAAAGCATCGAAAGCCCGCCCCCCCGACTTGTCTGAATGCTGACGACCTCATGCATCCGCATGGGGAATTCCATCATTCAGACAAGGAGAACTCATGTCATCAAGGCTGGTGAGGGCGCTTTGCGCTCTTGGGGCAGCCGCCGGTTTCAGCCTCACGATAAGTGAAGCCCGGCCCGTCTCATATCCCGAGGCGTGGACCGTGCAGACCTTTAACGAAGCCGAACGCAACGCGCTGCTCATACATTACACAACGACGCCGAAGGCCGCTTACGGCTTGCGGATCGAGGACCGGGGCTATGACGACCACGTCTTTTACGGCGGTCAGCATAACCGGCTCCTCAAACGCTGGAACGCGCCGGATAGCCAAGCCAATCTTTACCTCAAGCTTGGGGCAGGGGTGGCGGCTGGCGACTTCAACACAGGCGACACGGAGAGCAAGGCCGCAGGTTTTGCGCAAATCGCCGCTGACTGGGAGAACCGTCATGTGTTCTTCTCAGCCGCCGCCGGCACCTATGCCGTCGAGGGCGCAATGATGACGGAGCAGTCCGCCCGTATCGGCGTTGCTCCCTATGCGGCGGAGTTCGGCGCGCTTCACACCTGGGTCATGGTGCAGGTCGACCATCGCCCTGAGGTGGATGAGACCTTGGGCGCAGAGGAGCTGACGGTCACGCCGCTCCTGCGGTTCTTCAAGGGACCGGCTCTCATGGAGATTGGCTACAGCTCGAATGATGAGCCGCTCTTCAACTTCACCTATCGATTCTAAAAGGAAAAAATCATGAAACTGATCTCTACACTGACCGCCTCTATCGTTCTTCTCGCCTCCCCTGCCTTTGCGCAGGATCATCAGGATCACGGCGACCATGGCGAAAAGCATGAGCACGAATCTCATGATCATGGCGACGGGCATCACGAGGATATGGCGTCCGATGAGATGGCCTCATCTGAAATCGAAGCTGCCGAAGGCCGTACTGTGACGGTCAAGGTCAACGGCATGGTCTGCGATTTCTGCGCCCGGTCCCTGACAAAGGTGCTCAAGAAAAAGGACGCCGTCGAAGACGTCGCCATCAGCCTTGAGGACAAGACCGTGACGATCCTTCTTAAAGAAGGCTCGGCGATGTCCGATGAGGAGATCGAAAAGGCCGTCAAGAATGCCGGCTATAATCTCGCCGCCATCGAGCGCGCTTAATGGCGGGCCTCTTCCAGCGGCAGGCACTGGCACCCGTGCTCTCGCTTTTTGCGAGCACGGGGACGCTGGTCTGCTGTGCCCTGCCGGCGCTGTTCATCACGCTGGGCATGGGCGCGACCTTTGCAGGGCTGGTGACGGCAGTGCCGCAACTCGTCTGGCTCAGTCAGTATAAGGCCTATGTCTTCACCGGCGCGGGCGCGATGCTGGCCTTTGCCTGGTGGATGCGTTGGCGCAGCCGGAACGATCCCTGTCCGGCCGACCCGGCGCAGGCAAAAGCCTGTGCGCGGATGCGGACGATCGGCGGTGTCGTGCTCTATCTCTCGATAGGGCTCTTTGCGACGGGGGCGTTCTTTGCCTTCATCGCGCCGCGTTTTATCTAATCACTGGAGATCCTGAAATGGATATGCCGGAACAAAAAGGGGCGGCCGTCAAGGTCGCCCATCTCTACCGGATGGTCATGGAGAAACATGTCTGTCCGTATGGGCTCAAATCCAAATGGCTACTGGAGCGGCATGGTTATCAGGTTGATGACCACTGGCTGACGACCCGCGAGGAAACGGACAGCTTCAAGGCCGAGCATGACGTTAAAACGACACCGCAGACCTTTATCGGTGGTGAGCGCATTGGCGGCTTCGACCAGCTAAATGAATGGCTGACGGGGCATAAGGTCGATCCGAATAAGCCGACCTATACGCCAGTCCTCGTCATTTTCGGGATTTGCGCGTTGATGGCTGTCGCTATGTCTTTCGCCGCTTACGGAACAGTCTTTTCGTGGCGCGGTATCGAGTGGTTCGCTGCTTTCTCGATGTGCGTCCTCGCCGTTCAGAAACTGCGGGACATTGAAAGTTTCAGCAGCTCCTTCCTGAATTACGACCAGTTGGCAAAAAGATGGGTGCCCTATGCTTACGCCTATCCGTTCGCTGAGGCTGCGGCGGGCGTCCTGATGGTCGCAGGCGGGGTATTCGGACTTATTGGCGCACCTATCGCTCTTTTTGCCGGAACTGTCGGCGCGGCCAGCGTCTTCAAAGCCGTCTACCTTGATAAGCGGGAGCTCAAATGCGCCTGTGTTGGCGGGAATTCCAATGTGCCCCTCGGTTTTGTCAGCCTGACCGAGAACCTCGTTATGATGGCGATGGGCATCTGGATGCTCCTCAAGCCATGGGTCTAGCGGGGTGCCAAGGCCCCGCCTTTCCGCTACGAGATCTCCGAGCCAATGCGAGAGTGCGCACTGACATGAAATCCCGACTGCTGCCGGTTTTCCTGAGCTTCCTGTTCCTGTTCAGCTTTGCGCACGCCCAGATCGGCGCGCCGGTGACGACCGGGAATGCCGAAAGCCGGCTGGTCGCCGAGGATGAGGCGGCCGTGCCGGGGCAGATTGTCACCGTCGCCCTGATGCAGACCTTGCGCGAGGGCTGGCATGTCTATTGGCAGAACCCCGGGGATTCAGGCCTGCCCCTGACGCTGAACTGGACGCTGCCGGAGGGGTTTGAGGCCGTAGCGCCGCTTTATCCGTTGCCGCACCGCCTGCCGCTCGGCCCACTGGTCAATTACGGGCATGAGGGCGAGCCGATCTTCCTGATCGATATTGCCGTGCCTGAAAGCGCCGTGCCCGGAGATGTCGCGGAACTGGCCGTCGATGCAAGCTGGCTGATCTGTGCCGATGTCTGTGTGCCCGAAGACGCGCGCCTGACCTTGACGCTGCCGATTGCAGCGGCGCGGGGGGCGGGCAATGGCCGCTATTCGGTCGAGATCGACCGGGCCCGCCGCAGTCAGCCGCGAAAGGCGGATTTCGAGGCGGTCTATTACCATACCGATCGGGGCCCTGCCTTGCGCCTGACCGGCGCGCCTGAAGGCAAGCTTGAATTTTATCCGTATGCCCCGTCACTGGTTGAGCCTTCGGGCGCCACGGTCGAGCGGCAGGATGGTGAGGATATCTATCTGGGGATGCAGGCCGGTTTTGCTTACCGGGCGCGCCAGCCAGAGTCGCTGGCAGGTGTCCTGACAGTTGAGACGGCAAACTCCCGCCGCGGCTATGAGGTCTTTGCGCCCAAGATTGACCAGCCCGCCGGCGCGCTTGATCTGACTCCCATCAACACCAATGCCCAGCCGGAGATGCCGGGGGCGGAGGGGCCAGGCCTGCCACTGGAGGCGGACTCAGGATCGCCGCTTCTCCTGCCGACGCTCCTTCTCGCGTTTCTCGGCGGCATCATCCTCAATGTCATGCCATGCGTCTTTCCCATCGTCTTTTTGAAGGCGGCAGGCTTTGCGGCAGTGGCAAAGGAAGACCGGCAGGTCATCCGCCTTCACGGTATTCTTTATACGGCAGGCATCTTGGTCGCCTTTGCCGGGCTCGCCGGGCTCCTGATCGGATTGCGCGCCGGCGGGGAGCAGCTCGGCTGGGGCTTCCATCTGCAATCCCCCATTGCGATTGCGGTCTTTGCCATTGTGCTCTTCCTGATCGGGCTCAATCTTTTTGGCCTCTTCGAGGTCGGATCCTCCGTACAGGGCGTCGGGAATAGTCTTGCGTCCAAGGGCGGGGCGGTTGGCGCCTTCTTCACCGGGCTTCTCGCCGTCGCGGTGGCGGCGCCCTGCATCGGCCCGCTGCTGGGCGGTGCGGTCGGGCTTGCGCTCAGCCAGTCGGCCCTGACGGGACTTCTTATCTTCCTTGCCATCGGGCTGGGGCTCGCTTTCCCCTATCTGCTCCTGAGCCTGATCCCGGCGGCGGCCTCCATCCTGCCGCGTCCGGGCCCGTGGATGGTCACCCTGCGCCAGCTTTTTGCTTTCGCGATGTTCGCGACCGTCATCTGGCTCGTCTGGGTTCTCTCTATGCAGGCAGGGCCGAGCGGTATCCTGAAACTCGGGCTCGCCATGCTGGCGGCAAGTTTCGGCGCGTGGATCTTTGGCCGGGTACAGCGCGGGCAGTCAGGCTTGGTCGGCCGCATCGCCGCGGCCGCCATGCTCATTCTTGCCGTCATCCCACTCTCGCGGATCACGACAGCAGAGGCGGGGACATCCTCGCTCTCCTCGCTGGGCGTGGTCGAGACCGCCGTCTGGTCAGAAGCTACGCTGGCCGAATATCGCGCTGCTGGAACGCCCGTCTTTGTTGATTTCACGGCCGCCTGGTGCATCACCTGTCAGGTCAACAAGCAGACTGTGCTCAACACTTCTCGCGTCAAACAGGCCTTCATCGAGAATAACGTCGTCTACATGGTCGCCGACTGGACGAACCGGGATGATGAAATCACAGCGGCTTTAGAAGCGCTGGGTCGCGCGGGCGTGCCGGTTTATCTATATTATGCTCCGAATGCCGAGGCCCCCATCATCCTGCCCCAATTATTGAGCACAAAGGGCGTGATCGGCGTTATTGAGGGATCTTAGAGGAGAGACCATCATGAATATGCTTATCGCCGCACTCGCGTTCTTGGGTGTCAGCTCGACCGCCGCCCCGATTGTCGGCTCGACCGCGCCCGATTTCACAGGCACGACCACGACAGGCGAGACCATCTCGCTCAGCCAGTTCGAGAACCAGAAGGTCATTCTCGAATGGTCCAATCACGGCTGCCCTTACGTCCAGAAGCACTATAATTCGGGCAATATGCAGTCGGTGCAGAAACGCACGACCGCCGAAGGCGTCGTCTGGATCACGATCATTTCCTCCGCGCCGGGCGAGCAGGGCTATGTCAACGCCGCCGAGGCCGATGATCTGACCCACTCCCGCAAAGCGGCCCCCACCTATGTCGTTCTCGACCCCGAAGGGGAGATCGGCCGGCTTTATGCGGCAAAGACCACGCCGCACATGTTCCTGATCGATGAGGATCAGACCCTGCAATATGCGGGCGCGATTGATTCCATCCCGACCGCGAATGTGAACGATATTGCGCGGGCGGAGAATTTCGTGATGGCCGCGTTCCGCTCGCTCCAGAACGGGCAGGCCGTCGTCACCAAGCAGAGCCAGCCCTATGGCTGCGCGGTGAAATACGCATCCTGAATTGCTGCCTCGACCGGGGCGGGCAAATAACTTAATGGACACCGGCCTCCCTTGGGGGCCGGTTTTTCATGACGAGGAGACTGGATATGTCCCGTACTGACCTTTCAGAATGGCAGGCGCTGGAGGCGCTGGCGGCAACGGACGGGGCCCGCCATTTAAGGGATCTGTTTGCCGAGGATGAAGGCCGGTTCGAGCGCTTCTCGGCGGAAGCCGCGGGACTCTTTGTCGATTACTCCAAGACGCGCATCACAAGCGATGTCCTTGACGGGCTTCTGGATCTGGCGCGGGCCACACGACTCGAGGACCGCCGCACGGACATGTTCCGGGGCGAGAAGATCAACGCGACCGAGGGGCGGGCTGTCCTCCATGTCGCCTTGCGTGATACGGCGAAGGGCAAATATTTCGTGGACGGAGCGGATGTCATGGACGATATCCAGTCTGTTCTCTCCCAGATGGAAGCCTATTGCGACAGCGTTCATTCCGGCGCGCGGATGGGCCATACCGGCAAGCCGCTCGACACGGTTGTGAACATCGGGATTGGCGGCTCGGACCTTGGCCCTGTGATGGTGACAGAGGCCCTGAAGCCTTATGCGCTTGAGGGCCGGGCAACGCATTTCGTCTCCAATGTCGACGGCACGCATCTGGCGGAAGTCCTTAAACGGATTGACCCCGAGCGCACACTTTTCGTGATCGCGTCGAAGACCTTCACGACGCAAGAGACGATGACCAATGCGGCCAGCGCGCGCGAATGGTTCCTTGCCTCCGGCGCGCCTGAAAGTGCGGTAGCGGATCATTTCATCGCGCTCTCGACCAATGAAGCGGCGGTCACCGAATTCGGGATTAATGCCGAGAACATGTTCCCTTTCTGGGAGTGGGTCGGCGGGCGCTACTCGCTGTGGTCGGCTATCGGCCTGCCGATTGCGCTGTCGGTCGGGTGGAAGAATTACCGGGCGCTTCTCGATGGAGCTGCCGCCATGGACCGGCATTTCGAGACCGCACCGATGAAGGAGAACCTGCCGGTCCTCCTCGCGCTGATCGGTGTCTGGCACCGCAGCTTCCTTGGGATGCAGGCCAATGCGGTCCTCCCTTATGACCAGTATCTGCATCGCCTGCCCGCCTATCTTCAGCAGGCGGACATGGAATCAAATGGCAAGTCGGTGACCATGGCGGGTGCGCACGTGACCTATGGCACGGGACCGGTCCTTTTCGGGGAGGCGGGCACCAATGGCCAGCACGCCTTCTACCAGCTCATCCATCAGGGAACGGACATCATTCCGTGCGATTTCATCGCGGCAGCCGAGAGCCATAATCCGCTCGGGGATCATCACGAGAAACTGCTCGCGAATTTCCTTGCCCAACCCGAGGCGCTCGCCATGGGCAAGACGCCCGATGAAGTGCGCGAAGACCTCAAAGGCAGCGGCATGGCGGACGCCGAGATTGAGGCGCTGGTGCCGCACAAGGTCTTTACCGGGAACCGGCCGACCGTCTCGATCCTGATGGAGCGGCTGGAGCCCAGAACGCTCGGTTCACTGATCGCGCTCTATGAGCACCGGATTTTCTGCCAGTCGGTGATCTGGGATATCAACGCATTCGATCAGTGGGGCGTGGAGCTTGGCAAAGTGCTCGCCAAAGCGATCCTGCCTGAGCTGAAGGGTTGGGCCGATGTGAAGCATGACAGCTCGACATCGGGCCTGATCGCGCGGATCAACCGGCTGCGGCGCAGCTAGCCTCTTCTGCCACCTTCTCTCCGTCGGCATCGACATCTTCGAATTCGATGGAGAGTTTCGGGAACAGGGTTTCGTCCTTGAACGTCACGGGCGCGTGCTCGATCCGTTTGGTCAGGCGCTCCATTTTCTCGCGCACATTCTTTTTGTCGGCAAAGCCGAAGAAGATCGCGAAAGTCCCGCTGCCGACCCGGCCGACAAGATCGGTCTGGCGGACATGGCCGCCAAGCCAGCTGCCGACGCTGACGCAAAGCTCTTCTGCCGCCTCGTCACCGAAGCCCTCGCGGACCGCATCGAAATTGCCGATCGAGATGCGGGCCACACAGCCATGAATGGTCACGCCGGGGCCAAGCCGGCGGGCAAGGCTCGCCACGAACTTGCCGCGCGAGAGAATGGGGGAGGGTTTCTGGCTCGACGCCCGTTTCTTCAGGGCATCGATTTCTTCCAATGCTGCATCAAGCCGTGCCCGGAGGGACGCGATGTCTTCAAGCGCCGTCTCGGCGTCCAGAACAGGGCTGGCCTCAGGTGCTGAACCTGTCGTTTCTGCCTGCGGCAGCCGGAGTGTTTTGCGTTTCGTCGCACTCATCGGGGCCTCCCACTCAATGCTTTTGGGAGAAAGTATCCGCGAAACCTGTTGAAACCGCGTTTCGAAACGAGACCACTGTCGTAAAGGGAAGGTGAAGACGAGGCGGCGCATTTGGGGTTTCCCTTGGACCCCTATTCGTAGTATTGGCGTCGCTTTTTCGCGGGATCAGGTGAAAATGACGGACCAGCCCCAAGTGGCCATCGTGATGGGATCGACCTCCGACTGGCCGACCATGAAAGAAGCCGCCGACGCTCTCGACGTGCTTGCCGTCAGCCATGAGGATCTGATCGTCTCGGCCCACCGGACACCTGACCGGCTTTATGAATTTGCCAAGGGCGCACGGGCGCGCGGGGTGAAGGTCATCATCGCGGGCGCCGGCGGCGCGGCTCACCTGCCGGGCATGGTTGCATCCATGACCTCCCTGCCGGTCTTGGGCGTGCCGGTTCAGTCAAAAACCCTGTCCGGTCTCGATAGCCTTCTTTCCATCGTACAGATGCCGAAAGGCGTGCCGGTCGGCACGCTCGCCATCGGCACGGCGGGGGCGGCGAATGCGGGGCTTCTTGCGGCTTCGATCCTGTCGATCAGCGATCAGGATCTGGCAGCCCGGCTCGATGCCTGGCGGCAGGCCCAGACCGATGGGGTCGTTGAATGCCCGCCCAGCCAGCCGATGACGGATTAAATCAGATGCTGGAGCCGGGATCGACCATCGGCATTCTTGGCACTGGCCAGCTTGGCCGGATGCTGGCGGCCGCGGCCGCAAAGCTCGGCTTCCGCGTTGAGACCTACGGGCCTGAAATCTCTCCGCCTGCGGCGCAGCTTGCGAATGAGCACCATGCGGCGGACTATACCGATATTGAGAGCCTGCGGGCCTTTGCCCACCGGATTGATGCGGCGACATTCGAATTTGAGAACATCCCGCCCGAAACCGTCCGGACCCTGATCGAAGAAGGCGTGCCGGTTCGGCCCGACGAGCGCATTCTGGCGGTCTGTCAGGACCGGGTGCCGGAGAAGAAATTCCTGCGTGAGCATGGCTTTGCGACCGCGCCCTTCGCCGATATTCAGACAGCAGAAGACCTTGAGAAAGCTGTTGCCGAGATCGGCCCCGAGGGCATCCTGAAAACCCGCCGCTTTGGCTATGACGGCAAGGGGCAGGTCCGAATCCGGCCCGGCATGGATCTTGGCGCCGCCTTTGCGGAGCTGAACGCCCCCTCGATCTATGAGGGACTGGTTGAGTTCGATGCAGAGGTCTCGCTGATCGCCGCGCGCAGTGTCAGTGGTGACATCCGTTTCTTTGACATGCCGCATAATGATCATTCAGGCGGCATCCTTCGGATTTCGACGGTGCCGGCGAACCTGCCGATCGAGGCGGAGGAGGCTAAGTCCTCCGTGTGCCATCTTCTTGAGGCGCTCGATTATGTCGGCGTCATGACGGTCGAGTTCTTCTGGTCGAAATCGCGTGGCCTGATCGCCAATGAGATCGCGCCCCGCGTGCACAATTCAGGGCACTGGACGCATGAGGCCTGCGCGGTCTCGCAGTTCGAGCAGCATATCCGCGCGGTCGCAGGCTGGCCGCTGGGCGATCCGGTACGTCATTCCGATGCGGTGATGGCGAATCTGATCGGCATGGATGCGGAAGAATGGGCAATGCTTGCCGAGGATCCGGCGCTCGCGATCACGCTTTACGGCAAGTCAGAAGCCCGCGCGGGCCGTAAGATGGGCCACACGGTCAAAATTTTCCCGAAAAGCTGAAATCTCGGATCAGTAGGTTTCCCACTCGCCCAGATCGCCGGGGCGGTTGTCGAGATCGTCCATGCGGCGGCACTGGGTGTAGCCTGCGCGCCAGCCGGCCTGATAGCTCGGTTCGGTCTTGAAGAGATGCTCGTCGCGGTGCCGTTTGACGCCAAAGCTCGACTGGATCGCCTCTGCCGTACGGCAGCCATCCGAATAGCCCGCCGGGTAGTAAGCCCCGTCATCGCCCACTTGCGGAGATGCGCAGGCGGCCACGCCAAGAGCGGCAGAAAGGGCAATCAGAAGGCGGCGGTCCATGGCATCACTCCGGTCAGTATTCCCGTCTTCACCATGTCTAGCTGGCGCCTGCGGGGCTGGCCAGCGGAAACCGCGTATTAAGGCTGGTGCCCTAGATAACGGCGATCATGATGAACGCTGTGGCCCAGGACCCCGATAATTCGGAGGAAAAGAAAGGCAGAGCCCCTGAAATCCAGCGGGCTGAGCTTGCCAGTCGGCTCGTCGATGTCCTGTCTCTGCCTGCCGGGCAGATGAACGAGAATGAACGCGCCTTCACCGCGGACATTCTCGACCAGCTGTTCGATCACGTGCCTCTCAAGGTGAAGATCGACATCAGCACGCGGCTGTCCCGGGTTCTTGCCCCGCCAGCGCTCCTCCTGCGCCGGATGCTGCTCGAGCAGATCGAGGTTGCGACCCCGCTCCTCAAAGAACTCAAGGAAATCACGGATGTCCAGCTGATAGAAGTTGCTGGCGTCAGCGTTGCGCACCGTCAGGTGATCGCCCGCCGCCTGAAGCTGAATGAGGCCGTCATTGATAGCCTGCTCAGCTATCCGGATATCGAAGTTGTGCTGCACCTGCTGCAGCGCCCGGATGTCCGTATCGGCGAGCGCCGCCTTGATGAGCTGGTTGCGATGACCGAGGAGAATTACGTCCTGCGCGAGCCGCTCCTGACCCGTCGAGAGCTGACGCCGCGCCACGGCTTCACGATGTTCTGGTGGCTCGACCGGCCGGCGCGGCGCAAAGTGCTTTCGCGTTTCGCAATGGACCGTTCGGTGCTGCAGGACGCGCTGAAGAACCTCTATTGCGAGGTCTTCCCGGATCCAGAACCCGATCCCGTGACAAAAGGCGTTCTCAAGCTTTGTGACCGCCGCCACCGGGCGAGGGGCCCAAATGGTGAGACGGTCTCGCTCGAGGTCGTCCAGAAAACCTTCACCAACGCCTTTGCCAATCCTACGCCAGAGCTCTGCATGGCGGTCGGCTTCATGGCAGGCGTCTCCTCCGAGACGGCAAAGCGGATTCTCTTTGATCGCGGCGGCGAGCCTTTCGCGGTCATGTGCAAGTCGGCCGGGATGTCGCGGAGTGATTTCTCCGACCTTCTGGTGCGGGCACGGCTGATTCGGGACCCGGAAAGCCGGGGGCCGGAGGTCTCCGAGCAGGATTGTGAATATCTTCTCGGGATTTTCGACATGATGGCCCGCGACTACTCGCGCACGGCGCTCAGATATTGGGATTGGCGGCGCGGAATTCAGCTCGATCCGCTCGGCGATTAGCCCTTTCTACCCCTCTCGGCTGAGAAAACTCTCTAAATTCCCGTCTCCGGGTGTTGCTTTCGGCGAAAATCTTGCGATTTTGCGCGCCACGCTCTCCGGCCACGGGTGGCGTCGATCTTAACGCCGTCGCTGCGGTAATCCCGCAGCCTCTCTCGCTAGGGAATTATGCTCAGAAACCTTGTCAGACAGGCCGGACGTCCGCTGGCATTGGGCCTGAGCCTGTTTGCGCTCTGGCTGCTGCTGTCGGGATATTTCACCCATGCGACGCTGCTTTGCTTTGGCGTGGCGAGCGTGATGCTCACAGTCTGGCTCTCTGACCGTGCGGGCGTCATGGATGGCGAAGGTGTGCCGACCCGCGTCTTCCCCGGTATCGTCACTTACATGCTCTGGCTGACATTCGAGATCGGCAAGGCGAATATCGCCGTTGCCCGCGAGGTCCTCCGCCCGAAGCTGAAACTCTCGCCGAAGATGATCCACATTCCCGCCCGACAGGCGAGCGATCTGGGCAAAACCATTTTTGGCAACTCGATCACGCTGACGCCGGGCACGGTGACGATCGATCTGCATGACGACAGTATTCTCGTTCACGCGCTGACCGAAGACCTCGCTGATGTCGAGGGGATCATCTCGATGGGCGAAAAGGTTTGCGCCTTTGATGGCGAAGAGGGCCGGGATTGGGCCCGCAATCGCAAGAATGGCGGGGAGGGCGCATCCTGATGTTTGTTGCTGCCGCCGCTGCCATTGTAGTCGGGATGGTCATCGTCCTTGCCCGCGCCATTGCCGGGCCGACGCTTTATGACCGTGTGCTCGCGGTCAACTCCTTCGGTACCAAGACAGTCCTTCTCCTCGCCGTTGTCTTCTTCATGGCGGGGCGGCCGGAATTTCTCGATGTCGCGCTGCTCTATGCGCTGCTCAATTTCGTGGCGACCATCGCGATCCTGAAATTCTTCCGTTACGAAGCGCTTTCTCCTGTCATGGAAGGCGGCGCACTTGCCGAAAATCCCGGCACGGATATGGGAGGGCCGACCGAGTCATGAGCGGCATTCTCGATATTCTCTCCTGGATCCTGTTTGTCGCTGGCGGCGGGCTTGTCGTCATTGGCGCGATCGGTGTCTGGCGGTTCCCGGATTTCTATACCCGTCTGCATGCCGCAGGCGTGACGGACACATTCGGGGCGGACCTCGTTCTTCTGGCACTTGCGCTGCAGGCGGATAATTTCCTGATCGTGGTCAAGCTGCTCTTCATTTTCATCTTCCTTGTGCTCACGAGCCCTGTTTCGACCCATGCTGTCGCGCACGCAGCTTTGGTCGGTGGGTTGAAGCCGAAGCTTGGGTCTGACCTGCACACCGCGAAGACCGCAGCGGAAGCGCGCGGAGAGACGGGAGGCGGCGCATGAGCCCTGTGGACGCGACGACAGTTGCTTACGAAGCGCATGTCTCTCCGACTTTCCTGCTCGACCTTTCGTTGCTCGCCATGCTGGTCGCTTGCGCCTTTGCCATGGTCACCCAGCGGCGTCTTTTTGCCGTTGCCATGCTGTCGGGCGTTTACAGCTTCGTCTCCGCTCTCTTCTTTGTGCTGATGGATGCTGTCGATGTGGCATTCACAGAAGCTGCGGTGGGCGCGGGCGTCTCGACCGTCCTGGTCCTTTCAGGGATGGCGCTTGCCTCCCGGCGGGAAGCGCCGGTGTCCAAACAGCGTAAGATCCTGCCTCTGCTGGTCGTTGCGATTGTTGGGGCAGCGCTGATCTACGCATCATTCGATCTGCCCGCATTGGGAGATCCGAACAGCCCTGCAAACTCTTATGTCGGCATGGCGTATATCGATGTCTCACCCACCGACATCACTGTGCCGAACATCGTCACCGGCGTTCTCGCCAGCTATCGCGGCTATGACACGATGGGCGAGGTGCTGGTCGTCTTCACCGCAGGCCTTGCCTGTCTGATGCTGCTCGGCGCTGGCTCGATCAGGGGCGGGCGCCGCGTTTCCGATCAGGCGCCACCGACTCCGCTAATCGAAGCCCAACACACCTTTGAGCAGGAAATGAAGGCGCGGGCCGACCACCCAGAAGCGGGGGAGGAGCGCACATGATGGGCCACGTCATCCTCCGCGTGACGATCAAGCTATTGTTCGCGCCGATCATCCTTTTTGCGCTCTATGTGCAGTTCCATGGCGATTACGGTCCAGGCGGCGGCTTTCAGGCTGGCGTGGTTCTCGCGGTTGCTTTCGTTCTCCATGCGCTCGGCTTCGGTATCGAGGCGACCAAGAAAGTCATTTCACCGAATATCCTGCCCTGGGGCATGGCACTCGGTGTCCTCTTCTATGCAGGGACCGGCGTGCTGACGCTTCTTCTGGGGGCGAACTTCCTCGAATACGATATTCTTGCACCGGACAGCCACCACAACGCGGGCCAGCATATGGGGATCCTGTTCGTTGAATTCGGCGTCGGGCTCGCCGTTGCCTCGACCATGCTGCAGATTTTTTACGTTTTCACAGGGCGCGACCCCGAACCCGCGGATGACGCCTGGTAGACCGATGATCGATTTTATCCTTGCCAGATATAACTATTGGATCGTCATCATCCTGATGCTGACGGGGCTCTATATCGTTTATTCGCGAGGCAATCTCGTGAAGACGGTTATCGGGCTGAACGTCTTCCAGACCTCTGTTTTCATTTTCTACATCACGCTGGGGAAAGTCGTCGGCGGTACGGCGCCAATCCTGCTGGGCGCGCATAGCGCAGGCCATGGTGGGCCCAGCGCACGCGGCGCGGCGGGCGGCGATCATGGCGATGGTCATGGTGCAGACGGTCATGACACTGGTGGGCACGGTGAGGACCATGCCGCTGACCCGCATCAGGCGGCCTCTAGCCATGAGGCCCCGGTCCATGCGGATGTCCAGCACGGCACACCGCTTACTGAGGAAGAGGCGCTCGAAGTCCTCTCGGGGCAGATGTCGAATTCGCTGGAGCCGAATGCGGCAGGCGATGTCTCAGGCCAGAGTGATGTACCCGCCGAGAGCCTTCATGATTTCTCCGAAATTGACGCCTCGAACTCGCTGACCCCGCAAATGCCGGACACACATGAGCCGGCACCTGTCGACCCCGGCATCACCATCACGCCGGGCGGGCATGAAACGGCGGCCGATCCTCAGGCCGCGCTCGATGCCGGGCATGAAGCGATGACCCATGCAGCAGAGGTCGTTTATTCAAACCCGCTGCCGCATGTGCTGATCCTGACAGCGATTGTCGTCGGCGTTGCAACGACCGCAGTGGGGCTCGCCCTCGCGGTGCGCATCCGCGAAGCCTATGGCACGATCGAGGAAGATGCGCTGGAGCGCATGGACAATGAGGCCGCGACCGGGTCTCCCACCGGGGAGGGCGGCAAGGCGTGAATATTATCGAACAGCTTCCCGTGCTGCCGGTTGTCCTTCCGCTGGTGGCAGCTCCCATCTGTGTGCTGCTGCCGAAGGGCAATCTGCCCTGGGCGTTTGCAACCTTTATTTCGGTGCTGACCTTTATCCTGTCGCTGATGCTTCTGCGCGAAGTTCATGCGGTCGGAGTTATTGAGTACCAACTCGGCAACTGGCCGTCGCCATACGGGATCATCTACCGGATCGACATGGTCTCAGCGCTGATCATCACGCTTGTATCCGGTATCGCCGCCACGGTTTTCCCTTACGCCAAGCAGAGCGTCGCGAGAGAGATCGCTCATCAGCAAACGTCTTTCTTCTATGGCATGATGCTGATCACCTTTGCGGGCCTCCTTGGCGTCGTCGCAACGGGGGATGCGTTCAACGTCTTTGTCTTCCTCGAGATTTCCTCGCTCTCGACCTATACGCTGGTCGCGATGGGCGCGCGGCAGGACCGCCGGGCTTTAACCGCAGCCTTTACCTATCTCGTGCTCGGGACGATCGGGGCGACCTTCTTTGTGATCGGGCTCGGCCTTCTTTATGCGGCCACCGGTACGCTCAACATGATCGACCTGCATGAGCGGTTGGTCGGTATGGACAACAAGGTCGTCCGTGCAGGGTTTGCTTTCATCATCACGGGCTTCGGTCTGAAGCTTGCGATGTTCCCGCTGCATCGCTGGCTGCCCGACGCCTACACATTCGCGCCTTCAGCCGTGACGAGCTTCCTGGCCGCAACAGCGACCAAGGTGGCTGTCTATGTGATGCTGCGCTTCGTCTTCACGGTGTTCGGCTTCTCCTTCGTCTTCCTCGATGTCGCGCTGACCTTCTTCATCATCCTCGGCCTTGCGGGCATGTTCATCGCCTCGCTGGTCGCGGTCTTCCGGGATGATGTGAAGCAGATGCTCGCTTATTCATCAGTGGCACAGATCGGCTACATGCTGGTCGGCATCTCCTTTGCGACCGTCGAAGGGGTCTCGGCGGCGCTCGTGCACGTCTTCAACCACGCGCTGATGAAGGCCGCGCTCTTCATGGCCGTCGGCGCTGTCTTCTATGCCATTGGTTCGCACCGGATCTCGGCCTTCCGCGGGCTGGGCAAGACGATGCCGTTCACGGCGGCCTGTTTCGTCGTTGCGGGCCTCTCCCTCGTCGGCGTGCCGTTCACTGGCGGCTTTGTCTCTAAATACCTGCTCATCGATGGCGCCTTCTCGGCAGTGCTCGATGTGCCTTCGCTCGTCATCGTGCTGATGATTGTCGCCTCATCGCTGCTCGCCGTCGCCTATATCGGCCGGGTCGTTTATGAGATGTATCTTGCCGAGCCTGTCGAAGGGGTGAAGGTCGATCGCGTGCCGCTGGGCATGCTGATCCCGCTTGGGTTCATGACGGCGGCGAATGTCTATGCAGGGCTCGATGCGGAGGGGCTGACGACATACGCCCGCCGTGCAGCGGATATCCTGCTTGGTGTGGGGATGGCTGAATAATGACCCCGAACGACGCCCTTCTCATTGCGCTCTTCCTGCCCGTCATCGGGGCCTTCGGCATCATGCTGACAGGCAAGCACCCGAATGTCCGCGAGAGCCTGATCCTCGTCATGGCCGTTGCCACCTTCTTCTTTGTGCTGATGGTGGCGCGCGCAACGGCTGCTGGAGACCTTGCCGATGTCACCCTGTTCGAGGTGATGCCCGGCCTCTCGATCAGCTTCAAGCTCGAGCCGCTTGGCGCGATGTTCGCGGTGATTGCGAGTGGGCTCTATATCGTCAATTCGCTCTATTCGATCGGCTATATGCGCGGCACGAATGAGAAGAATCAGACGCGGTTCTATGTCTGTTTCGCGATCGCCATTTCCGCCGCGCTGGGGATCGCCTTTGCCGGCAACCTGCTCACCTTCTTCACCTTCTATGAGATCCTGACCCTCTCCACCTTCCCGCTGGTGACGCATAAGGGCGATGCCAAGGCGCGGGCCGGAGGCCGGGTCTATCTTGGCATCCTGATGGGGACATCGATCGGGCTTCTTCTGCCTGCGATCATCTGGACCTGGGTAATGACAGGGACGACGGATTTCGTGGCCGGCGGTATTCTGGGCGATGCGGCCGATTTCCGCAGCTGGGTTCCGGTCGTCCTCCTCGGGCTTTACCTCTTCGGTATTGGCAAGGCGGCGCTGATGCCGATCCATCCATGGCTGCCCAATGCCATGGTCGCGCCGACACCTGTTTCCGCTTTCCTCCACGCCGTTGCGGTCGTGAAGGCAGGCGTCTTCGGTGTGCTGAAAATTGCGGTTTATACGTTTGGCATCGACACCTTGCGTGAAACCAATATCAGCGAGATTTTCATGTGGATTGCGGCAGGCTCGATCCTGCTGGCTTCCGCTATCGCCATGACGCAGGACAACCTCAAGGCGCGGCTTGCCTATTCGACGGTCAGCCAGCTTTCCTATGTCACGCTTGGCGCGATGATCGCGACAAATCTCGGTGTCATGGGCGGCGCGATGCAGATTGCAGCGCACGCGCTCGGCAAGATGACTCTCTTCATGTGCGCAGGCGCGATCTATGTCGCCCACCACAAGACGCTGGTGTCCGAGATGCGCGGTCTTGGCCGGTTGATGCCTTTCACCTTTGGCGCATTCTTCATCGGGGCGATGTCGATTGTTGGCCTGCCGCCCATGGCAGGGTCATGGCCGAAATTTTTCCTGATGCTGGGCGCCGTTGATGCGGGACAGCTGGCGATCATTGCGGTGCTGATCATCTCGTCGCTGCTCAATGTGGTCTATCTCTTGTCGATCCCTGTGAAGGCGTTCTTTGGCAAGCCGGCAGGCGAGGCACAGCCCGCACCGATTGGGTGGAAGACGCTTCAGGAGGCGCCGATCTTCTGTCTTGTACCGCCGCTTCTTACTGCCGCAGGGACGATCATCCTCTTCTTCTATTCGGACCCGCTCTTTAATTTCCTCTTGCCACTGATTGGCGGTGCGGGATGAACAGCGTGCTGAAAGGACAGCTCCCATGAGCGATCCCCAGAACAATCCTCACGAGGAGCATGGTCACGGGCCGCGCCCCGGCGAGAAGAAATACTGGCTCGACAATCCGAAGAATGTCGACCTGATCTGGTACGCGCTGGCTGGCGCCTGTTTTCTGCTGTTTGTCGCCGATTTCTTCGTGGAGAAGCATCCGCATTTTCCGATTGAGGAGTGGGTGAACTTTTATGGCTTTTACGGCTTCATCGGTTGCGTCTTCCTCGTGCTTGCCGCGGCCCAGCTGCGCAAAGTGCTTATGCGTGACGAGGATTATTACGAGCGCAAAAGCGATGAAGACGGGAAGGGTCAGCAATGATCGGTGAACTCTCTCCCGCTCTGATCGTCATTATCGGCTCGGCACTGACGGTGTTCTTCCCCGGCGGTTGGCCGCGCAACATTTTCTCACTCGCCGTCATCGCGCTTGCGGGATATCAGCTCCATGCACTCGGTCTCGGTGAATACGGACAATATTCGCTTTTCGGCGAAACCCTGACGCTCACCCGCATTGATGGCCTTGCCCGCATTTTCGCGGTGATCTTCCTGATCGCGATGGCGCTCAACACGGTCTATGGCTGGTGGTTGCGTGACGCAGGGCAGCAGGCCGTATCGCTGGCCTATCCCGGTGCGGCGCTCGGCGGGGTGCTGGCAGGCGATCTTGTGACGCTGTTTGTCTTCTGGGAGCTGGCCGCGATTACGTCCGTGTTCCTCATCTGGGCCGGAAATAACGAGCGCTCCTTTGGCGCAGGGATGCGCTACCTTGTCTGGCAGATCGGGTCTGGCGTTCTGCTGCTTGCCGGTATTGCCCTTTTCTACCGCTCGACAGGATCGTTCGCGTTCGAGAACTTCATCGATGGCGGCATGTCACTGACCGATCCGGCCGTGCTGTGCATCTTCATCGCCTTTGGGATCAAGTCAGCGTTCCCGCTGCTCCATAACTGGGTGCAGGACGCCTATCCCGAAAGTACGGTGACCGGCACAATCATCTTGTCTGTCTTCACGACCAAGATGGCGGTTGCGTCGATTGCGCGCGGCTTCGCCGGGGTGGAAGCACTGGTTTATATCGGCGCGGTCATGACGGCGTTCCCGATTTTCTTCGCGGTGATCGAGAACGATTTGCGCCGGGTTCTGACCTATTCGCTGAACAACCAGGTCGGCTTCATGATCGTCGGCATTGGCATCGGCACGCCGATGGCCTTGAACGGCGCGGCGGGCTACGCCTTCTGTAACATCCTCTTCGAGGGCCTATTGTTCATGGCCATGGGGGCGGTGCTTTACCGGACCGGCACGATCAAGGGCTCTGAGCTAGGCGGGCTTTATAAGACCATGCCGCTCACCGCATTTTTCTGCATCATTGGAGCAGCGTCGATCTCGGCATTCCCTCTGTTCTCAGGCTTCATCACCAAGGGCCTGATCATCAGCGGCGCGGCGGAAGGACATTATTTCTGGGTCTGGATGACGCTGTTGTTCGCAGCCGCTGGTGTGTTCCACCATTCGGGGATCAAGATTCCGTACTTTGCCTTCTTCGCTCATGATTCAGGCAAACGTCCTGACGAAGCACCGCTCTCCATGCTGATTGCCATGGGGATCACAGCGGCGCTCTGCGTCGGTATCGGTGTGGCGCAGATATTCACCGGGCCTGAAGGCGATCCGCTCTATGCGCTGATGCCGTTCGAGGTGGTGATCGAGAAATCCTACTCGCCCTATATCTCCTATACGGCGCCGCACGTCCTCACCCAGATGCAGATCCTGTTCTTCTCAGGTCTGGCATTCGCTGTGCTCCAGAAAACCGGCCTCTATCCGCCGGAGCTACGGTCGACCAATCTGGATACGGACTGGTTCTACCGCGTGCCGGGGCGGGTTGCGCTGCTCGGTATCGTTGGCGGAGTGGTCGCCCTATGGCGGGCCGTCTGGGGCGTCACCAAGGGACTCATCGGCGGCGCGGTCAGCGGGCTTTATCACTCCCATGGGCCAGAGGGGCGCATGGCCCGGACCTGGTCGGTGGGGTACACGGCCCTCTTCACTGCGATTGTTCTTGGCATCGCGCTGATCGCTGTCTTCAGTGTAAGGTAGAAAATACCGGGAGCGCATCAGCCTCCCGGTTTTTCGATATAGCTAC
Source organism: Parvularcula marina (assembly GCF_003399445.1). Lineage (NCBI taxonomy): Bacteria > Pseudomonadati > Pseudomonadota > Alphaproteobacteria > Parvularculales > Parvularculaceae > Parvularcula > Parvularcula marina. The sequence goes on from NZ_QUQO01000001.1 coordinate 2,463,811, forward strand.
AATTTAAATCAAATGCGCGCGGGATGATCCGGTAAAACTTATCCCCGCTGTGGTTGTATGCCCTATCATCCTACAGCCGGAAGGGAGTCCGGTTTAAGGTTTGAGTAAGAGGGCTGAAGAATGTCGAAAGGGCACAGCCACGGGAAAGCCGTGGACTGGCACGCTCTGACGGCTCGTCGCGTGGTGGCAGGCGAGTTCGGAGTGTCAGTAGAGGAATTAATGGCGCCAACGCGCGCCAGGGCGGAGATTGCGTTCGCCCGGCAGGTGGCGATGTATCTCGCCCATGTCGTCTATCAGATGTCGTATAATGAGGTGGCGGAAGCCTTCGACCGTGAACGGACGACTGTTGCCTATGCCTGCGCCGTTGTTGAGGACGCGCGGGATGATGCAGAGCTTGATGCGCGCATGGAGCGGCTCGAAGCGCAGCTGACGCGGCTCGACCGTTTGCGCGAAGGGCGCAGGATCGACCGTTGCGGTCGTCTGGCCATCATCCTTGAATGCTGTCCGGCGGGGTGAGCCCGAGACGGGCATAGACCTCAAGCGGCGAGGCGCCTCGCGCCCGTATATCGGCGAGGGTCGCGGCCTTGTCCCGCTTGGCGAGCCGCTTGCCGTCTTCATCCGTGATCAGAGGGTGATGGCGGTAGATCGGCGGCGGCGCCTCAAACAGGGCATAGAGCAGCCGGTGAAGTCCGGCCGCTTCGGCCAGATCCTCCCCCCGGATGATATGGGTGATGCCGCTTTCGATATCATCATGGACCGAGGCGAGGTGATAGCTGGTGCCGACATCCTTCCGGCCAAGGACGACATCGCCAAACCTTGCCGCCGAGGCGAGGACGTCGTTGATGGTGCCATCCTCGTCGAGAAGGAAGGTCAGTTCATCGAAGGGCGCGCCAATCTCCTCGCGCACGGCCTTCATATCGAGCCGCCAGGCGAAGGGCGTTTCTTTTGCGAGCAGTGCCTCTTCCTCCGAGGGCGGCATCGGCCCCGGTGAATAGGCCGCGCCGAGCGGCCCGTGCGGGGCGGAACTCATTTCCTCAAGCTCCTTGCGGGTCTTAAAACAGCGATAGACGAGCCCGCGCTTAATCAGCGTCTCAAGGCGCGCCTCATAGTCGGCGAGCCGTTCGGATTGCCGCCAGATCGGCGGATCGAAGGTCAGGCCGAGCCAGCCGAGATCTTCGACGATGGCAACTTCATATTCGAACCGGCAACGACCCTTATCGATATCCTCGATGCGCAGGAGGATCGATCCGCCAGCCTCAACTGCGGCCTGCCATGTCAGGATCGCCGAATAGGCATGGCCAAGGTGCAAATGCCCCGTTGGGGAGGGCGCAAAGCGGGTGATAAAGCTCATCGCAGGGCGGCTCCGACTTTTTCAGGGCGCCCAACCGCCCATAAATCAAAGAAAATCTGCCAACCGGGGCGAAAAATTACCTCTCCCGGCAACTTATTGGGGCGAATTGGCAGGGCGTTTGCACTCATCGACATGCGAAAGACTTAGGGAAGGTCGCGTCCATGTTCGAGACAACTCAGCTGCGCCGCACGCGGGAAAAGATCGAAGCCAGCATTCGGCTGTCCAATGGGGACACGATCGAGGGCTTCCTGTTCCTCGCCAAGCAGGAACGCGTCTCGGACCTTCTCAATGATGACCGAGCCTTCCTGCCGGTTGAAACAGGCCACGATACGGTCGTCATCTCAAAAGCGCAGATTGCCGAAGTGCGGATCCATGAAACTCATGACGAAAGCGGCGTGACCGACCCTTATGAGATGCTGCGGGTTGAGCCGACGGCGAGCGATGCGGAAGTGCGCTCGGCATGGATGGCGCGGGTGAAAAGCTGCCACCCCGACCGGCTGGCGTCACTCAATCTCGACCCCGAGATCGTGCAGGCGGCCCGCCGGGTGAGCCAGCGGATCAATGCGGCCTATGATCAGGTGATCCGCCAGCGCAAAGCTGAACGCGCCGCCTGATCTTACTGGGACATCAGCATGGTGATGAGGTGCCGGGCTGTCCGCAGACGGTTGACCTCTGTTGCACCCTCGCGAAGCTCGGCCAGCCCTTGCCGGTCAAACCAGACCCCATGGATCATCATGCCGTCGAGATCCCGCAAAAGCGTAATATCCGATAGCGGATCACCATCGACGAGGATCAGGTTCGCGACATAATCTTTGCGGACCTGACCGCGCCATGACAGCCCCAGCGCATCAGCGGAAGTGACGGTTGCGGATTCGAGCACCTGACGGGGCGTCAGGCCCGCATCGATCAGCAGGTCGAATTCGTCATGCAGGGTTTCGCCGGGTGTGTTGGTGAAGATCCCCGCATCGGTCCCGGCAATCAGCGGCACGCCCGCATCGGCCATCTTCTTCGTTGCGAGCTTGTAGAACTCGGCGCGCGGCGCTTCGCGAGGGGCAGGGTCCATCTGGCTCCAATATTCATAGGTGCCGGCATCAAAGGCCTTGAGAACGGGATTGATCGTCTCCGTGCCCGGACGGTTCAGATAGGCGCCTTTGCTTTCCGCCACCCGGATCAGATTGGCGTGGGCGACAAGCGTCGGGGTGACGACGACATCGGCTGCCGCGATCTTTTCGGCGAGTGCGTCCATTGCCGCTTCATCAAGCTGGTCCCGCAGGCCATGCCAGACGATCGATTCTGTGTGCTCGATGGTCCGGAAACCGTCATCGAGAATGTCCTCGAAACTCATTTCGAAAGGCTTCTCATAGGGCATACCCTCGGTGCGGTGCCCCTCAGGCGTATGTCCGCTGACGGAGAGGCCCAGCTTTTCGGCTTCATCGAGGATCGCCGCATAGGGCTCAGGGTAGAGGTTCGAATAGACCTTGAGGTGCTCATAGCCGGCATCCGCCTGTTTGCGGACAGCCGCGCGGGCTTCTTCATCCGTGGCCACTAGAACGTGATTGTCCTGCTGGTTTGCTCCCGGCGAGTTGAGGATCGGCCCGGTCGTCAGAAGGTCTGGCCCGATCAGCCCGCCATCCTCGATGCGGCGCGACAGCGGCAGGTGGAAGGGCATGCCCGACATGTTCCGCACACTGGTCACGCCATAACCCAGATACCCGGCAAGCTCCGCCTCATCCCAGACATGCACATGCGCGTCGATCAGGCCGGGAAGGAGGGTGCGATCATCGCCTTTGACAAGCTGAACTTCCGTGCCCAGCCGGTCGGCTGCCGTGCGAACGGCGGCGACATCGCCGACTTCCACGATCTGGCCATCAACGACGAGGACGGACTGATCCGGGATGGCATCGGGCGCGCCCGGCATCATGGAGATGACGCGGACATTCTCGATCAGGACGGCGCGGGGGGCGTTACTGTCCGGCTTAAGCGCGCCGGGCAGGGAAGTGATGGCCAGCAGGAACCAGCCAGCAGCCAACAGGAGAAGGAACAGAATTCCCAGTTTGATCGGGTGGCGACGGAACATCATAGATAACTCTTAACGGTACATTCGTGTTCGGATCAAAAGAGGGGCATCAGGCAGATGCCCCCAAAGGTCAGGCGCCAGCGCCGCCGACGGTCAGCCGGTCAATCTTGAGGCTCGGCTGGCCGACGCCGACAGGCACACCCTGTCCTGCCTTGCCGCAGACGCCGATGCCCGGATCGAGCGAGAAGTCATTGCCGATCATGGAGACGCGTTTCATCACGGTCGGACCATCCCCGATCAATGCGACATTTTTAAGGGGCGCGCCGATCTTGCCGCCTTCAATGCGGTAGGCTTCAGTGCAGTTGAAGACGAATTTGCCGGAGGTGATGTCGACCTGACCGCCGGAGAAGTTGACGGCGAAAATGCCGTCCTTGACGCTCTCGATCAGCTCCGCCTGCGAATGGTCACCGCCCAGCATGTAGGTATTGGTCATGCGCGGCATGGGCGAATGCTCAAAGCTTTCGCGGCGGCCATTACCGGTGGGGGCAACGCCCATCAGGCGGGCATTGAGCCGGTCCTGCATGAAGCCCTTGAGGATACCGTCTTCGATCAGAACGGTTTTCGAGGTCGGCGTGCCTTCATCATCGACGGTGAGAGAGCCGCGGCGCCCTTCGAGAGTGCCGTCATCAATGACGGTCACGCCTTTGGCGGCGACCTGCTCATTCAAAAGACCGGCAAAGGCCGAGGTTTTCTTGCGGTTGAAATCGCCTTCAAGGCCGTGCCCGACCGCCTCATGAAGAAGGACGCCCGTCCAGCCCGGCCCGAGCACGACTTCCATTTCGCCTGCAGGGGCAGGGACGGCTTCGAGATTGACCAGGGCCATGCGCAGGGCCTCATCGACTTGCGCCTGCCAGAAATCAGGGGCGAGGAGGCGGTCATAAGTCTCGCGCCCACCGGCACCGGTCGAACCTGATTCCTGCTTATCGCCTTCGCCGGCTGTGACCGAGACATTGAGACGCACCAAAGGGCGGACATCGCGTACGATCAGCCCGCCGGGGCGCATGATTTCCACAACAGCCCATTCGCCGGAGAGGGAAGCTGAGACCTGCCGGACGCGCGGGTCTTTCGCGCGGGCATAGGCGTTGATCTCTTCGAGCAGCTTGGTTTTGACGTCGAAGGGGACCGCTTCGAGCGGATTGGCATCCGTATATAAAGTGCGATTGGTGCGGGGCGGGCCTTCACCTAGTGTGCCGGAGGCACCTGTCCGGACGGCCGCCACCGAGCTGGCCGCGCGTTTGAGCGATTCCTCGGAAAGCTCGGACGCATGCGCGTAAGCGCTTGTTTCTCCAAGCACTGCGCGAAGGCCGAGGCCCTGGCTCACGTCATAGCTGGCGGTTTTCAGCCGGCCGTCGTCAAAGACAAAGGCCTCTGATTGCGCATATTCGAGATAAAGCTCGCCATCGTCGCAGCCCGACAGGGCGTCATCGACAATGCGCTGGGAGCGGGCGGCATCGAGTTCGGTACGGTCGAAGAAAGAAAAGCTCATATCCCCTCATCTAGGTGGCCTTCACCTCAACGTCGAGCGGTCAACGCCAAAGCCCTGATCCCTTCTGACAAGAAACTTCCTGAATGAGGTAAATTAAATAAGGTGTATCTGCGGCACTCCGGACGCTTGATGAGCTGGGTGGAAGCGCGCATAAGCGCGTGAAATTCTGGAAGCCGACCATCAGCGGACTCGAAATGCGCCTTCTTTCACTGGCCTTCATGGCCTTGTTCTCGACTATTCTGACGACCGGAGCCGCCTCGGCTCAGGACAACTCGCAAAGCCAAGCGGCCGTGTCACAGGATGTTCCTGTCGATGGCTCCATCTTCCTGCGTGAGGCTGCCTCACCGATGGCGGAAGAGATCGATCAGTTCCACAATCTCATTATCCTGCCGATCATGGTGATCATCAGCGTGTTGATTCTGGCCCTGCTGATCTGGGTCATCATTCGTTACAACTCGAAGTCCAATCCGGTCCCGAGCAAGTTCAGCCACAACACCATGGTGGAAGTGGTCTGGACGCTGATCCCGGTGCTGATCCTCGTCTTCATCGCGCTGTTCTCGTTTGACCTCCTTTATATGGAGGACAAGATGCCGGACGCGCAGACCTATGAATATGAAAGCGGCGTGACCAAGGTCGCTGTCCCGAACGATTTCGCTAAAAGCCGCCGGATCAGCAATGATTCCCATCTCGAGCTGTCGATTGTTGACCAAGCGACGGGCGACGAGATGACCCTCGGCGTCGATGATTTCGATGTGCAGGGTTATGGGGACGAAGAGCTGATCATCACGCTGAATGAAGCGGTCCCGGCTGGCTCTCACCTCAAGGTTCTTGGTGGGCGCAGCCGCGTCGGTCGCCGTCCGCTGCTCCACAAGCTGGGCATGCGTGTCGGTGAAGACAACACGTCCAAGATTATCCCGGCGCCGTCGATCACCATCAAGGCAACCGGCTTCCAGTGGGGATGGACCTATTCCTATCCCGATTTCGGTGATTTCGAATTCGATTCGCTGATCGCGCCCAAGGAAACCGTGTCTTCCGAGCTGTTCCGGCTTGCAACGACGAATGACGTTGTCGTGCCAGCTGGCGAGACGGTCCGTATCGTGACCACGGGCCGTGATGTCATTCACGCTTGGGCCATGCCGGCCTTCGGCACCAAGATTGATGCCGTTCCCGGCCGTCTCAACGAGACATGGTTCTACACTGAAAACGAGGGCACCTATTACGGTCAGTGCTCGGAAATCTGCGGCATCGACCACGCTTTCATGCCGATTTCGGTGAAAGTCGTCTCCCGCGAGGAATTCGAGGCCTGGGTGAATGAACAGGCCGATCTTAACGGCCTTGAGCCGTTCTTTGATACGACAGACCAACTTGCCGCGGCCGAAGTGCCGGCAGACGTGAACTAAGGGGCAAGATGATGACCACTGCGACCCACACCGCTGACGGCCACGCCGCACATGACGATCACGACCACAAGCCGCCCTTCTTTGTACGCTGGCTGTTTTCGACCAACCACAAGGATATCGGCACGCTTTATCTGATCTTCGCCATCGGCGCGGGGATCATCGGCGGCGCGATGTCGGGCCTCATCCGGGCCGAGCTTGCAGAGCCGGGCATCTCAATCGAAGGCATGGCCGGCGCAAGTACCGATGGTGGCGGCGTCCTCATCAATTACACGGACGAATATAAGCTCGTCGATCAGGTCGACGGGGCGTGCGTCCAAGGCGAAGTCGAGGGTGATCAGTGTAAGGTTCTACGAACCGCTTCTGAACGCGAAACCTCAGCCAAGAACTTCTATAACGTCCTGATCACCTATCACGGGCTGATCATGATCTTCTTCCTCGTGATGCCAGCGCTGATCGGGGGCTTCGGGAACTGGTTCGTGCCCATCATGATCGGGGCGCCCGATATGGCGTTCCCGCGGATGAACAACATCTCATTCTGGCTTTATGGCGCGTCCGGCACGCTGCTCATGCTGTCGCTGTTTGCGCCGTCCTATGGCGCAGAGCTCGGCTATGGCGGGGGCTGGGTGCTTTATCCGCCGCTCTCGACCTCGACGAGCGGGCCGGCCATGGACTTGCTGATCGTCTCTCTCCACCTTGCGGGCGCCAGCTCGATCCTCGGGGCGATCAACTTCATCACGACGATCTTCAACATGCGCGCGCCTGGCATGACGCTGCACAAAATGCCGCTCTTTGCCTGGTCCGTTCTGGTCACAGCGTTCCTGCTGGTTCTCTCGCTGCCGGTTCTGGCAGGCGCGATCACCATGCTGCTCACCGACCGCATGTTCGATACGGCGTTCTTTGATGCTGCTCGCGGCGGCGATCCGATCCTCTACCAGCACCTTTTCTGGTTCTTCGGTCACCCTGAGGTCTACATCCTCATTCTGCCGGCCTTCGGGATCATCAGCCACATTGTCTCGACCTTCTCGAAAAAGCCGATCTTCGGCTATCTCGGCATGGCCTATGCGATGGTTGCAATCGGCTTCGTCGGCTTCATCGTCTGGGCACACCATATGTATACGGTGGGTCTGTCGGTCGACATGAAGGCCTATTTCGTGGCCGCAACCATGGTCATCGCGGTGCCGACAGGCATCAAGATCTTCTCTTGGATCGCGACGATGTGGGGCGGCTCGATCGAGTTCAAAGTCCCGATGATCTGGGCCATCGGCTTTATCTTCCTGTTCACGGTCGGCGGGGTCACGGGCGTTCTGCTCGCCAATGCCGGGATCGATATCATCATGCACGACACCTATTATGTCGTGGCGCACTTCCACTATGTGCTCTCGCTCGGCGCTGTCTTCGGCATCTTCGCGGGCTGGTATTACTGGCACGAGAAAATGTTCGGTGTGCCGTATAATGGCTTCCTTGCGGGCCTGCACTTCTGGGTGATGTTCATCGGGGTGAACCTGATCTTCTTCCCGCAGCACTTCCTCGGGATGCAGGGCATGCCGCGCCGTTACATCGACTACCCGGAAGGCTTTGCTTACTGGAACCAGATCTCTTCGATCGGCTATCTGATTACGCTGATCGGTATGCTGATCTGGGTCGTGGTCGAGATCGAAGCCTTCCTGATGCGGCACAAGCGGGTGGCTCGCGACAATCCGTGGGGCGAAGGGGCAACGACCCTTGAATGGACGCTGCCGAGCCCGCCGCCTTATCACCAGTTCAACGAACTGCCGGTCATCAAGTGACCGCCGGCGCTTCGGACATGGAAAAGGGGAGGGGCGCTGCGGCGCCCCTTTCGCATGATGGTGCCGCTGCCCGCACCTCGCTCGCGAGCCCGCGTGATTACCTTGCGCTGCTCAAGCCGCGGGTGATGAGTCTCTCGATCTTTACCGCGCTCGCCGGCATGGTCGCCGCCCCGGGGCCGATCACCAGCTGGCCGCTCGCGCTCTTCTCGCTGCTCGCGATCGCGCTCGGCGCAGGTGCCTCGGGCGCTCTCAATATGTGGTATGACGCCGATATCGATGCGCTCATGACACGGACGAAAAACCGGCCGATCCCGGCAGGCAAGGTGCCGCGCCCTGAGGCCCTCGTCTTTGGCGGTCTTCTCGCGCTTCTTTCTGTCTGGCTTCTCGCGCTGACCTCGAACTATCTGGCAGCCGGGCTTCTGGCCGCGACGATCCTTTTTTATGTCATCATCTATTCGATGGGGCTGAAACGCTCGACGCCGCAGAATATCGTCATCGGCGGCGCGGCAGGGGCGCTCCCGCCTGTCGTCGGCTGGGCTGCGGTGACGGGCTCTGCGCCTTATGAAGCGTGGCTTTTGTTCGCGATCATCTTCATCTGGACACCGCCGCATTTCTGGGCGTTGGCACTCGTTAAATCCGCCGATTACGACGCGGCGGGCATTCCGATGATGCCGAATGTGAAAGGCGCCGAGCACACGCGCCTTCAGATCTGGATCTATTCGCTGATCCTGATCCCGGTGGCGATCTCGCCCTTCTTTTTCGATTTTGCGAGCTGGCTCTATCTCGCCGTTGCAGCCATTGGCGGCCTTGCCTTCCTTCACGCCGCATTCGGTGTCTGGCGGCAGGGCACGGACAAACAGGCATGGCGACTTTTTGCCATCTCGATTTTCTACCTGTTCGGTCTCTTTCTGGCCCTCATCATTGAACACTGGGGAGGCCTGCATGGCTGATGACGACTATCGTGATCCCATCGAGGATGCCCCGGCACCTTTGAGCGACGAAGAAGTCAAAGCCCGCCGCAAGCGGAGCATTGCCATCGCGCTTGGCATCGCGGCTTTCATTGCCATCGTCTATCTGACGACGATCTTCCGCTACGCGGCGAACAACGCAGCAGGGTAGGCGGCGATGGACCGGAACACGAAAACAGTTCTGGGCGTTCTTGGCATGATCACGTTCATGACCGTGCTCGTGATCAATGCGCCGGCGCTCTATCGCACTTTCTGTCAGATCACGGGCTTTGACGGCACGACGCGCAAGGCGGATGCAGCGTCCACGGAAGTCCTTGAGCGCAAGGTGACGATCCGGTTCGATGCGAGCATGGCGGACAATCTGCCCTGGAGTTTCCACCCCGCGCAGGTCAGCCAGACCCTCCATATCGGTGAAAGTGGGCTTGCCTTTTATGAGGCGGAGAACCGCGCCGATTATCCCGTCATCGGCACCGCGAGCTATAACGTCCAGCCGGCCAAGGCGGGGCAGTATTTCATGAAGGTCGAATGCTTCTGCTTTACCGAGCAATTGCTGGCGCCTGGCGAAAAGGTGCAGATGCCGGTGACCTATTTCATCGACCCGGCCATGGCGGATGATCGGAGCCTCGATGAGGTCCGTGAGATCACACTGTCTTATACCTTCTACCGCAATGAAGTTGCCGAAAAGCGGCTCGCGGCGGCCGGCGGCGGCGCAGCGCCCGGCAGCAAATAGAAAAGCAGCGCGGCTGATTTCGCTCACTTTCTTCCTGCGGTAAGTCTGGAGACATGGAAATATCATGTCGCCCCTCCCGCCGGTTGCTCCTGCTGCTGAGCATGATGGCCCTCTCTGCCTGCACGGTGGATCTTGAGGAGGATTTCCTCTTCTGGGTGCCAAAGGATGTCGATTTCGTCGAGACGGAGGAGGCGGGGACGGGGCTTTTCATGGGCCGGGCGCTGCTTGAGCCGATGGAGCGTGACCTGACGGCGCGCGGTTACTGGACGACCAAGGTCGAGTTCCGCCTGCGGCCTGAGGATTTCATCCCGGTAGAGATCAGCCGGGACACGGTCCCTTATGACGGCGGGGAGCTGGCAGTCTTACGTGTCGACCGTCAGGAAAGTGATCCGGAGGCGCCGGTTTTTCTTCACTGCGCCGGGATCGGGCAGAGCCTTTATAATAATGGCGTCCAGCATGCCCTCAAACTTCTGCCCTATGGCGATGTCATCCAGTTCGACATGCCGGGCCACGGGATCAGCACTGGCAAGGCGACGATCGACGACCTTGATGAGGCTGTCACGCAAATGGCGGCCTATGCCGTGGAGGAGGCAGAAGGACGCCCACTGATCTTTTATGGTCACTCGCTCGGCGGCTATATCTGCGCGGGCATGGCGGCGCGTGCCGCCCGTGCCGATGGCCTTGTGATCGAGGCGAGCGGCAAGGATGCTGAATCCGTTGCCAATGCCTGGGTGCCGCGCATGATGCGGCCCTTATTCAGGATCAGGACGCCGGACGCGGTCGATCCCTATAACATTCCGCAGCTGCTTGAGAATTTCGACAGGCCGATCCTCACCATTGGCGGTGAGGAAGATGTCATCGTGCCCGCCCGGCTGGTCCGCGACATGGCGGATGCGCTCGGCCATCAGGGACATGATGTCGTCTATGCGGAAATGACGGGCAGGGATCATTCTACGATCGCCTTTGCCGATGCCTACCGACCCACGGTGACTGCGTATTTTAACCGTCTTGGGATGCCACAGCCCTGATCTTTGCGATCATGCTCGTCACCCCGTTCGAGCGTTGCGGCGTGATGTGATCTTTCAGGTCGAGCTTTGCGAGTTCCTCCTCGGCGGAGATGGCGAGGATCTCGGATTTGGTCTTGCCCGAATAAAGCGACAGCAGAAGCGCAATCAGTCCCCGGACGATGGCGGCATCGCTGTCCCCGACAATGTCGAGCCGGTCGCCATTTTGCGTGAAATAAAGCCAGACCTGACTAGCGCAGCCCCGGATGCGGGTGTCTTCGCCGCGCTCATTCTCAGGGAAGGCGGGCAGCTGTCCGCCCAGATCAATGAGATAGCGGTAGCGCTCATCCCAGTCGTCAAGGAAGGCAAAATCACCGGCAATGGTGTCGAAATCGGGCAGGGCAGAACTCATGCCCGGCATGTAGGAAGGATTGGCCAAAGAAGAAAGCCGGGACCAAGGCCCCGGCTTTTCACAATCACAGAAATCGAGAGCTAGGGATCAGCCCTTCGGCGTGCCCCCCCCGGCAATCCAGCCGACGCAGCGCGACATGTCGTTGAGGCCATGCGTGCCGAGACAGAAGGCTTCCTCAACGGCCGTCCGGCTGGCGGAGACGCATTGGGCAAGGTTCATCTGGGCGTAATTATAGCAGCGCTGGCTCTCCTTATCGGTCCCGAAGGCTGAGACGTGACCTTCATTGAGGTCATCGAGCGTGTAGCGTACGGCCAGAACGAGGGTCTTTGTCAGATAGATCTGGCGTTTGGTGTCGAGGTCGATCGGCCGGGGCGGGGTGATGGCGGACCATTGGGTCGACCAGTTGGCAGCACCATTGAGATTGGGCTGGCGGTTCCCGGCATCAGAGACGATCCGCGGCGGATTGCCGATCGCGGGCCAGTCGCGCTTCATCGCAAAGGCCTTGGCCTGGTTCACCCGCTGGGTGCCGTTGGCGGGCAGTTTTGCGCGCGCCCAGCCGGTTTCCTGAAGGCGATAGGCATCAGCGATATAGCGCTCACCGGCCTGACCGATGCGGGCAGCATCGCGGGCCGCGACCTGACGGATGGCTTCAATGGCTTCGTTCGAGCCTTCGAGTTCCCGGACCATGGCCGGGTTGTTGCGTAGATCGGCGAGGAACTGCTCGCGCTTTTTGGGTTTGTTCGCCCGGCGCTCGATCGCGGCGGCAAAGGCCGGCGTATCGGCAGCGACAAGGGCGGCATAGGCCATCTGGCCGGAGCTGATCCGGGCGGGATCATGGGAGCTGATGGTTTCGTGGACGGTCCGGGTGACCTTGGCGTTGCTGAGGGCCGCATTGTCGGCAAAATCGAAATCCGACCGCATATGCACGAAGGGGGTCGCTGTCTGCTCAAGCAGGGGAGTAGCTGGCGCTGCTTCCGGTGTGGTTGCCGGGTCTGCGGCCGAAACGCCTCCCCACATCGTTGCGACGATCGCAACGAGAGCTGCTGACTTACCCATTCTGTCCTCCGCTAATCTGCCCGATGGAGCGCATGCCCGCCGCCCGGTGAACGGTGTAACACATTCATTCGAGAAGCGGAGCCTTCCGCACCGGATGGAGGAAAATTTAACCATGGTGGCCGGTCTCCCTGACGTCCCGCAATCGAGGAGCAGTCTGGCGGTAAGAACATTCAGCTTCCGTTAACAGTCCCGGATATATTGTTAACTAGTGATGCTGGAAGCCTTTCGATCTCGTTTCAAATCCCGCGAACCGGGCCCTGAGGTCTGGGAAGGACTGGGCGATGACGTCATTGCGACGCATGGCCCGGACGGGCGTTTCTGCAAGGTTTCGGGCGGCTCGCTGACGACCTTCGGGCTCAAACCCGAAGAGATGTCCGGGCGGCGGCTGATGGAAATCGTCGCGCCTGAGTTCCAGCCCTCTCTTCTCTCTGCGATGGCGGAAGTTGCGGATCCGGACGGCCCCGGCTGGGCGCGGTTCGAGTTCCGCCTCTCTCGTGAATGCCAGCGTGGCCCGGCTCTCGAAATGGTGCTGTCGCGCATTCCGGGCGGCTTCCGCAGCGTCACCCGCAATATCGAGCACCGGCTGGCCCGCGAGGCGCAGGTCCGTAAGGAAGCGCGCGACACGATGGATGTCGCGGTGCGCCATAATGAGCAGCTTGCGAATTTCAGCCATGAACTCCGTACCCCGCTCAATGCGGTGATCGGGTTTGCGGGCGCCATTCATGGCGAGCAGTTCGGGCCGCTCGGCTCAGACCGCTACCGGGACTATGCCCGCATCATCCATGAAAGCGGCGAGCACCTTCTCTCTCTGATCTCCGACATTCTCGATCTCAACAAGGCCGAGGCGAATGAAACCGCCGCCATGATGAGCGAAGAATCAGTCGAGCGGCTTGTTCGGTTCTGTACGGATCTTATCCACCTGCGCGCGGATGAAGCCGGGCTGTCGGTCGAGATCTCCGTTGCGCCGGGCATCGACAAGGCCATGCTGGATGCCAAGATCGTCCGGCAGATCCTTCTCAACCTTCTCTCCAATGCGCTCAAATTCACCGAAGAGGGCGGCATCATCGTGACGGCCGCACTCGATGGCGACATGCTCGAAATCTCGGTGATGGATTCAGGCGTCGGGATGTCCCCGGATGATCTGGCGATTGTTGGCACGCGCTTCCGTCAGGCCCGTAAAGAAGGCGTGCGCGGCACGCGCGGCTCGGGCATCGGTCTTGCACTTTCGAAAGCGCTGGCCCGTGTCCATGGCGGGGAGCTGATCCTGCAAAGCGCGGCAGGCGCTGGCACAACAGCGGTCCTGCGGCTGCCTTACCTGCCGGTCGAGGAAAAACCGGCAGTCAAGAATATCCGGCATACGGATAATGTCGTGCCGCTGGCGGCAGCGCGGGCGTGACCACGCGCCTCAGAAGCGATTTTCAGGTATCGGCGATCCGGCAGGCGGCAAAAGCGCATGGCGCATTCTGCACCATCCTAAAACATGGCCATGACGAAGCCGGGATGATCCATCTTGTCTGGCGCAAGGGAGGCTCGGTGTCGGTCTGGTCGGAAAGTTCAGGCGAGGGCGGTTCAAGGGGCTGGCGCCTCCGCGCTGCGGATGTCACCGAAGAGGCCGCCGATACGATGCTTGAAAAAGAGAAGAAGTTCGATCCCGATCTATGGGTTGTCGAGCTTGATGGCGACATCTCTCGCGACGCGCTGCCCGGCGACTTCTTCGATCAGTAATGGGATGAAAATGCCCGCTTAGCTGGCTTCGGCAAGCGCCGGGTCTTCATGCCCGCCAGCAAGGTCGCTGACCCGGACGCGCAGGAAACGGATCGCCCGCTCTGCTGATTCCGGCATCAGCCGGTCATAAAGCGGCAGCACGGTTTCGGACACATCATGGTCCGTCCGGCGGTCCTGAAAACCGGAGATGACCTTGGCAAAGGTCGCCCGACGGATATTGTTCGACTTCATCAGGATCGCAAGGCTCTGAAAGCTCGTATCATTCACCGTGCGGATCATCGTTGCGGGGTCGATATCGAACATCGCGGAGGCGGCAAGGACGAACTCGGTCATCGCACGCGCTTCGAGCAGCTCGGTCAGGACCTGCTCGGTCATCGATTGCCGCCGTGTCCAGTCAGCTATGGTCCGTCTTGCCACGACCAACTCGTCACGGCCTGACTCGCTTGCATGCTTGATGATCTGCTCGCGGAACCTTTTCGCCGTGCGCTCCATCAGGCCGACACGGTCGACACCGATCTTGGGCGTCAACGCATCGCGATAGACGGTGAGCTGGTAATGAAACATCCAGGTGAGAATTGCGGAAGGCAATTGCACGGAATTGCCGTCATCAAGGCTCAAGCTCTCTGGCAGTTCGTTCTCTGCGACATCGGCATTTTCCTCAAGGAAGGTCTGGATGTCCTTCACCGTTTGCAACACGCTGCGGCGAAGCAGGCGCTCATTCGCGGACGGCACTTTGAGGAGGGCGAGTTTGACATGCTCGTCGCGCGCACCCGCACGGATGAGGGTCAGGACGATGAGCTTTTTGAGCCTCAGATCCATCGCATTTGCGGTGCGCGAGAGCAGAAGGTCGAACAGGGCCATGTGACGCCGGCCATAACGGTCGGGCGCGACGATGAAGCTGTCTGTCACTTCCCGCAAAACCTCGCGGCGTTCTTCGCTTGAGGTCTTGGGATCGAGAGCGATCAGCCGTTCTAATGGGCCCGTGCTCATGGATCTCCCCCGGCTAGACGGACTTCTGCAACCGCCAGTATCGCGAAATACGGTTTCAAAACCCTGAAGATTGGCCGAAACGGGGCGTTACTGCCCGTCGTTTTCAGGCTCAGTTTCCAGTCCTGGCGCTGCATTGCCGACGACACCTGGGCTTTGCGGCTGGACCGGGCCTTGCGGCTCGGGATCGGGCCGAGAACCGAGCCCGAAAAAGCCGCGCCGCCGACGCGGGGCAGGTTCTTCGATCACAGCCCAGTCAACTTGCGGGATCGGATAGGCGGTGTTGATCAGGTCGCTTCTCAGGCTCGCATAAAGCCCTGCAACGTCCCGGATATTGCCGCTTTCGAGATTGGGGTCATCGAGAAGCGGCACAGGCGAGAGGTCCTCATGTGCCCGCTCCATGAAATCCTTCCAGATCGTCAGCGGGATGGTCGCGCCCGACACTTTGTCCATGCCGCGCGCCTCGTCGTTCCCGACCCAGACCCCGGCGGTGTAATAATGGGTAAACCCGATGAACCACGCATCGCGCCAGTTATTGGTCGTGCCCGTCTTGCCGCCGACGGGGTGGCTGCCGAACTTGCCGCGCGCGCCGGTGCCGTGATCCATGACCCCGATCAGCAGGCGAGCCGTGTCATCGGCCTTGGCCGGTTCGATGACGTTAAAGCCGGGAATGGGCTCATACTCGTAAAGGACCTCACCGCTCCGTGTCCGGATTTCCATGACGGCATGTGCCGGCGTCTCCGCGCCGTGATGAGCGAAGGGCATATAGGCGGCGGTCAACTCGAGCAGGGGCACGCCGACAGAGCCAAGCGCGAGGGAGGCGACAGGATCGAGCGCGGTCGTGATGCCTGCCCGCTGGGCTGCATCAATCACCCGGTCACGGCCAATGCCTTCGGTGATTTGCACGGCGACCGAGTTGGTTGACCGCGCCGCCGCATCCGCAAGCCGCAAGGGGCCGATATGTTTCTCATTATAGTTCGTAGGCGCCCAATCGCCGACCTTGATCGGCCGGTCAATGACGATCGAGCCGGGCTGCATCCCTGCTTCAAGCGCCGCAAGGAAGACAAAGGGCTTGAAGGCAGAGCCGGGCTGGCGCCGGGCCTGTGAAGCGCGGTTGAACTGGCTTTCCTCGTAATCAAGCCCGCCCGCCATGGCGACGATGCCGCCTTCGCGGTCAAAGGCGATGAGGGCTGCCTGTTCGGCGCCGCGCGCGCGGGCCGCATCATCGATCCCGAAGACAACCGCATCTTCGGCATGGATCTGAAGCTGTTTGTCGAGCGAGGTCGTCACGACAAGATCGCGGTCGAGCGAGCCGAGGCGCTGCTCGATCCGCTGGGCAACATAATCGAGGAAATAGCCGTAGGCGGTCTCACGCTGGGCAAGGTTGAGGTCGGGCGGGACTTCCTTTGCCATCCGGCCCTCGACCTCATCGATCCGCCTCGTCTCGATCAGATTGTCGATGACTTCGCGAGAGCGGGCGACGGCGCCGTCGGGATTGATCGTCGGGGCGAGCGTCGAGGGCGCTTTGGGCAGGCCAGCGAGAAGCGCAGCCTCGCCAATCGTCAGATCACGGGCGGATTTCGAGAAATACGCCTGCGACGCTGCTTCAACCCCATAGGTGCCGGCCCCCAGATAGGTCCGGTTGAGATAAAGCGACAGGATCTCGTCTTTCGACAGGCGCGCTTCGAGCCAGAGAGCGAACTGCAGCTCCTCCAGCTTTCTCTTCAGTGTACGGTCAGGCTCAAGAAAGAGGTTCTTGGCAAGCTGCTGGGTAATCGTCGAGCCGCCTTCAACGACACCGCCGGCGCGCAGATTGGCGATCCCGGCGCGCATCAGGCCGCGCAGATCATATCCGCGGTGGCCATAGAACCGGCGGTCTTCCGTCGCGAGGAACGCATCCCTGAGGTAGGGCGGCATCTCTTCGAGCGGCACAGGGTCGGCATAACGGATGCCCCGCTGGCCGAGGAACTCGCCGTTGCGGTCAAGAAAGGTCAGGCTGGTCGGCCGGTTGATCGTCCAGAGATCGACCTCATCATCCGGCAGGACGGTGGCCGCAAACCGCAGATTGACGATGAGCCCCGCCATCAGGAGGGCGAAGCCCGCACTCCCGGCGGCGGACAGGAAATGCCAGCGTTTCTTGGTGACGCGTTTTGACGGTTTCTTCTTCACGGGCGGTCCATCACTTGTGGCGGCATCCGCCTCCAGTTCGGCTTCAATCTCGGAGAGATAAGCCTCATGTTCTTCATCGCTTGGCAGGCTTGGGTCATCCGACCGCTTCTTCGGCCTTGGCGGCACGGCGATCTCGTCATCCCCGCCAGAGAGCTGGGATTTAAACTCGACCGTCTTGTCGCCAAGCATCCGGGCAACGGATTTGAGCCCCTTCCACGCGCCAACGCTCATGGCGACGAGCCCCGAAAGGAAATCCTTCGTGGCGCTCGTGATCATGCGTTGAAAGTAGCGCGACATTCCCGGCGCTTCGCTCCATCATACCCTGCGCAAAGGCGCTTAGCCCCATAGTGGCCCACGTGCCACCGGCATTTGCGGGCACTCGATTTGGCCGGGGCTTATGTCCTAACTAAGGCAGATGACCGTGGAGAAAACCGCCGACGCGCCGTTTTGGCAGGAAAAATCCCTCGCAGAGATGTCGGCCGAGGAGTGGGAATCGCTCTGCGATGGCTGCGGGAAATGCTGTCTCGTCCTGCTTGAAGACGAGGAAGAGGGCGGCTTTGCCGAAACCTCGCTCTGCTGCTGGCTGTTCGATCCCAAAACCCGGCGCTGCACCCGGTATGAGGAGCGAAAGACGCTGGTACCGGATTGCGTGCAGGTGACGCCGGAGAATGCAGGCGCGCTCGAATGGATGCCGCAAAGCTGCGCCTATCGCCGGCTGGCCGAGGGGCGGGGGCTCGCTGACTGGCATCCTTTGATTTCGGGCCGTCCCGAAAGCGTCGTTGAGGCCGGGATCGCCGTCCGTGAGAACCTGACCAATGAGCGAAAGGTCCGTGCCCGCCATCTGTGGCGCTATGTGACCGGCAAGCGCGACGAAGAAACCTGATCATTTCCTTTGCGCGGCTGAAACGTCTTGAGCCCTGAGAGACCCGTTTGGCAGGGTGCCGCTCATCGTGGGCTTTTGCCTCACGCCCGACAGGAGCTGATGATCCATGCGGCAGTCCTTTACCGGTACCTTACTGCTTCTCCTGGCCATGTTGAGCATTCTTTCCTGTGGATCAGGAGAAGACAAAGCCGCGCGCCTGATCGAGAAAAGCTTTGATGACGGCGTGCTGCATGGCGCTGCGTCCCTGACCGTCGACGGACAGATCGTGACCCGGCACCTCTCGCTAGATGTGTCAGAGGCATCGGCTTTCAGGCTCGCCTCCCTGACAAAGGTTTTCACGCAGCTCGCCATACTTCGGCTGGTCGATGAAGGTGAGCTTGGTCTCGATCAAACCCTCGCCGATGCGCTGCCCGGCATGGAAGCAGATTGGTCCCGGCAGGTAACAATCCGGCAGCTTCTGAATTTCTCATCCGGCCTGCCTTCAGAAGTTCCTGATACAGAAGAAGGCGAAGGGGTCGTTTTTGACGAAAATGGGATGGCGGCGTCGTTCCTGATCTCGCTTGAGATTGGCCAGCTGGATTTTGAACCGGGCACGAGAACGCAATATTCGAACCTTGGATATTTCTACCTCGGTGCAGTCCTTGAGGCCCATGCAGGCGGGACATATGCGCAAGCGATTGAGGAGCTTGTCATTCGCCCCGCTGGGCTGAAGAATACAGGATTTGGTGCCGATCAGCTCGATGGCGAAGTGCACCTCAAAGGCTATGAGACGAACCCCGAAGGCGACATCGTCGAGGCCGTTCTGGATAGCGTTTCTGCACGGTATAGCTCGGGTGGGATGTTCGGCTCCCTGCAAGATCTCGAGCGGCTCAGCGCCATTGTGCTTGGCGATGATTTTCTATCCGTCAGCGGACGAGACGAGTTTTTCACTCAGTGCGGGCGCGCGGGCGCGGATGATCCTGCCTATGTCACATTCACTGGCCATGTCCCCGGATTTGCAAACGGCTGGGTTCTCTCGCGGCAGCCTCATGTCGTCATGATCAGCCTCAACAATAGGGTTGGGGAGAACCCCCGCGCCTTCATGACGCCTGTGCTGGAGGCCGCGCGGCTGGCGGGGGTTGCGTTGCCGGAGAACCGCGAGCGATACCAGCCGACGGAGGCTGAAGGCTGGATGGCGATTTCATCGCTTCGGGAAATCCCCGAATACGAAATGAACGCGGTCACTTTCCCCTTCATCGAGGCGATGCAGAGCGGTGACCGGGAAGAAGCCTTCCTTGCAATGACGGCCATGTTCGGACTCGACCCCGCCGAAATGGCAGCGGGGGATATCGAGGATTATCGCGGCTTTGTAGAGCTTGAGCAGGGAATTTTCGACCGGTTCGGTCCCTTCATCGTCAGTGCTTGGCGGCCGCAGGGCAATGGATATGAGGTTTTCCTCGAAACCGAAGACGACGCCCGAGGCGTTCGCTACCGCTTTGATCCGTCCTCGACCAATCCAGGGTTTGTCAGCGGCAAGCGGCTTGGCACCTATGGGTTCGAGCTGACAGACTAATCTCCTTATATCTGCGGCGCGGGCAATCCGCTCGAGTGCTTCCCCCACGGCAAACTTATCCCCGCCCCTCAGGGCCGACCTATAGTGCTCCTTATCGGGAGGACTATGCGTCGAATGTCGTTTGACCACATCGCGTTCAGGAACAGCCTCGGCATGCTCACCATGGAGCTGCAGGACAGGCTTTTGGGCACTGACTGGTCGTCTCCCGAAGAAGTGCAGCATGCGGACAGGCTCATGCGTGTCCTGTCAGCCTATGGACGAAACATCGAGAAATGCATTGCTATGACAGAAGATACTCAACATCGTGACGACACCACTGCAGCCGATGAAGCCGAAGCGGAACGACTCCGAGGTCTACTTTACGATAAGCTCGTTCGCTACGCAGATCGCCTCGGGGAAGAAGAACTGGCTCGACGACTTGAGCTTGATCGAGCTGATGCGGGCACTGAGCGAGTGGAAATTTTCCGCCCGCAGGGATCAATTCCATCCGGATAATGACTGGACGACCTGGCTCATTCTGGGCGGGCGCGGCGCGGGGAAAACCCGTGCTGGGGCGGAGTGGATCCGCCGCGCCGTCGCGAATGGCGCCCGTCGTCTCGCGCTGGTCGGGGAAACCTATGAGGACGCACGCGAAGTGATGATCGACGGACAATCGGGCCTGCTTCACATCGGTGATGCGCCGTCCCGGCCGAGTTATGAACCCTCGCGGCACCGGCTCTCATGGCCGAACGGGGCCGAGGCGCATATTTTCTCCGCTGATGATCCCGACGGCCTGCGCGGGCATCAGTTTGAGGCTGCCTGGGCCGATGAGCTTTGCAAATGGCGGTACCCGGAAGAGGCATGGAGCAATCTGCAGCTCGGCCTGCGGCTGGGGCAGCGCCCGCAACAGGTGGTGACCACAACGCCACGCCCGATCAAGCTCCTCCGGCAACTGATGGATGCGGAGACGACGCATCTCTCCCGCGCGACGACAAGGGATAACAAGGCTGAGCTGGCCGATGCCTTTCTGACCGAGATCATCCGCACCTATGAGGGAACGGCGCTTGGCCGTCAGGAAATCGACGGCGAGATCATCGAAGATCATGGCGGGGCCTTGTGGAGCCGGGCGATGATCGAGAGGGCCCGCGTCAAAGACACGCCGCCCCTTTCGCGCATCATCGTCGCGGTCGACCCACCTGTCAGCACCGGCCCCGATGCCGATGAATGCGGCATCATCGTTGCGGGCATTGCGGGCGAGGGCAGGGCAGCCACCGCCTTTATCCTCAAAGATGCCTCCGTTGGCGGATTATCGCCTTCCGGCTGGGCGGCGCGGGTGGTGGAGATTGCCTATTCCTACGCCGCGGACCGGGTCGTGGCGGAGGTCAATCAGGGCGGCGACCTCGTTGAGGAAGTCCTGCGCCTTCATGATCCGAACCTGCCCTTCCGCGCCGTTCGGGCCACGCGCGGCAAGACCGTCCGCGCAGAACCCGTTGCCGCGCTTTATGAGCAAGGCCGCGTCAAACACGCGGGCGCGTTCCCTGATCTCGAAGATCAGCTCACCTCCTTTACCGGCCTTGGGGGCGAGGCGAGCCCCGACCGGCTCGACGCCCTCGTCTGGGCGGTAACCGACCTTTTGCTGGGGCCGGCGCCATCCGCCCCCGCCATCCGCTATCTCTGAAAGGACTGCCAGATATGTTCGGGTTTAAAACCAAGCCGCGCCAGTTGGCGCGCGAAGAAAAAGGCAGCGTTCTGGGGGACCTCATCGCGCTGCATGGCGGCATGGGGGCGAGCTGGTCCTCGCGCAGCAATGTCTCGCTCGCTCGGACCGGATATGCAAAGAATCCGGTCGTCTATCGCTGTGTGCAGATGATTGCCGAGGCGGCATCCTCCGTACCGCTTTTCGCCCAGCAGGGGCGGGAGCGGCTGGAGGCGCACCCCCTGACCGCGCTCTTGCGAAAGCCGAACCCGGATCAGCCGGGCCAGTCCTTCCTTGAACACCTTTATGGCCATCTGCAGATCAGTGGGAATGCCTATGCGGAAGTGATTGAGGGTCTGTCCGTTCCGGCCGCGCTTTATCTTCTCAGGCCCGATCAGGTGACGGCGGAGACTGGCCCAGATGGCTGGCCGCGCGCCTATCTGCACAAGGTCGGCGGCAAGACTCGCCGTCTTCCGCGGGATACGGACGGTCAGCCCGGCCTGATCCATATACGGCTTTTCAATCCGCTCGATGACCGCGAGGGGCAGTCGCCACTATGCGTCGCGGGCAATGCGATTGATCTGCACAATGCAGCGACGGCCTGGAACAAGTCTCTCCTCGACAATGCGGCGCGTCCGTCCGGGGCGCTGATCTATCGGGGCCCGGAAGGGGCCTCCAGCCTCACTGGCGAACAGTTCGACCGCCTGAAGAGTGAGCTTGCCGACACCTATCAGGGACAGCGCCAGGCGGGGCGCCCCATGGTGCTTGATGGCGGGCTCGACTGGAAGCCGATGAGCCTCAGCCCGGCGGAAATGGATTTCCGTGAGCTGAAGAATGGGGCGGCGCGAGAGATCGCGCTCGCTTTCGGCGTGCCGCCCATGTTGCTCGGCATTCCCGGCGACAACACCTATTCGAATTATGCCCAGGCGCATCTTGCCTTCTGGCGGCACACGATCCTGCCGCTGATCACCAAGGTGGCGGACAGCTTCTCCCTTGCGCTGGCAGGGGAGGGCGTCTCGATCGGCTTTGATACCGACGCCATTGATGCCTTGCAGCAGGGCCGGATCGAGCGGTTGCGGCTGCTCCTTGATGCGGATGTCATCACCGATAGTGAAAAGCGGATCCTGCTCGGCTTTCCAGCCGATCCGGAGGTAAGCTGATGATTTCCGCGCGTGACCGGCGGCTGGTGCTCGCCATGATCGGGGTACTCCTGGCGCAAACGCTCACCGGCCTTGTCTGGGCTGGCGGGGCAGCCGCTCGGCTTGATTATCTCGAAACAGAGATTGCGCGCGCGCACCTTTTGTCTGAGCGAACCGCGCGGCTTGAGACGCAATCGAACCACATTCTTGAATCGCTGGAGCGGATCGAACGCAAGATCGATGAACGCGGAGGAGAGCAATAATGGCGCAGCCCATCTCTCCTGAAACCGTTGCTGTGGCTGGCTATGCGGCTGTCTTCGGCCAGCCGGACCTGACCGGCGACATTATCCGTCCGGGCGCTTTTCAGCAATCGATCAAAAAAATGCGGAAACTTATCCCCGCCGCCTCATCCCGTGTGATGATGCTTTATCAGCATGCGGCTGACCGTCCGGTCGGGCGTTGGGATGAATTGAAGGAAGACAGTCATGGCCTGTTCGTCAGGGGACATCTTTTTGCCGATACGCGGGACGGACGTGACCTCGTCCAGCTCCTGTCAGGGCGAGCGGTCAATGGTCTGTCTATCGGTTTCCGGCCGCGCCGTGCCCGGCGGGGTCGGGATGGCCGGCGGGAGCTCTTCGATATCGACCTCTGGGAGATTTCGATTGTGACCTTCCCCATGGCGCCCGGAGCCCGCCTGACAGAAATCGGCTCCGCCTCCAGGAAACCCCGAAACCTTCTCCATACGACAGATAGAGGACAATGATGGAACTCGAAACCAAGGCTCATGACGGCGGCGATGCCGCAACCATGCAGGATATTCTGTACACTTTCGAACAGTTCAAACAGGCGAATGACGAACGCCTCAACGGGCTTGAAAAGCGCAGCGCCGATCCGCTGATGGCCGAAAAGGTCGACCGTATCGGCGAGGAGCTTTCCCGCCAGCAGGCCGTGCTCGACCGTCTGGCGGCCCGCTCGGCCCGGCCGGCCCTTGATACGGCGGCCGATACCGGCAGCGAGGCGAAAAGCGCGTTTGACACCTATATGCGGACGGGCGCGATGACCGCACCGGAGCTCAAATCCATTGCTGCCGGGGATTCGAGCGGCGGGATTATCGCGCCGGATGAAACCGCCAGCCTGATCGATGCGCGGCTGAAGGACATCTCGCCGATCCGCCAGATTGCGACGGTGCGCCAGATCAGCGGGAACTCATACCGCAAGCCTTATCCGACCACGGATTTTGGGGCCGCCTGGGTCGGTGAGACCGGCGACCGGGACGAGACGACGACGCCGACCCTGATGGCGCTCGATTTCCCGGCCATGGAGCTTTACGCCATGCCGGCGGCGACCCAGGCCCTGCTTGACGATTCGGTCGTCGATATCGGCCAGTGGATCGCCGATGAGGTGCAGACGGAATTTGCGGTTCAGGAAAGCGCGGCTTTCGTGGCCGGCAATTCCTCCAGCAAACCCAAAGGCTTCCTCTCCTATGATCAGGCGGCTGATGCGAGCCGGGATGCGGACGAAATCGGCACGGTGGCATCGGATGGCGCCGCGATCATTGCCGATGACCTGATCGATCTGGTCTACACCCTGCCGCAATCCTATCGCCAGAATGGCCGTTTCATCATGAACCGGACGGTCGCGTCCTCCATCCGCAAGCTGAAGGATCTTGAGGGCAACTATATCTGGTCGCCGGGCCTTGCCGCCGGGCAACCCTCGACACTGCTCGGCTTCCCGGTGACGGAATCCGAAGACATGCCGGATGTTGGTACGTCCACGACGCCAGTGGCTTTCGGTGATTTTGCCCGCGGCTATCTCATCGTCGACCGTGCCGGCATTCAGGTCCTGCGTGATCCGTACTCGGCCAAGCCTTACGTCCTCTTCTACACGACCAAACGTGTCGGCGGCGGCGTTCAGGATTTCTCGGCCATCAAACTTCTCTCCATGTCGGCCTGACGGCTGGCAGCCAACTGGTGGCGGGCTTTCCGGCCCGCCATCCCTTTCATCTTTACCAGGACAGAGCTACTCATGTATACGCTGCTGACCCCACCGGCCTCGGAACCTTTGTCTCTGAGCGATGTGAAGACCGCCCTGCGGATCGATCATGATGATGACGATACGGCGCTGGCGGGCATGATCGCGACGGCAAGAACATTCCTTGAGCGCCGCCTCGACCATGCCTTTCTGGATCAGAGCTGGCAGGCGAGGGTGGAGGGCGCGCCCGATGGGCCTGTGCCGCTCCGTCCCGGCGCGGTCACGGCGGTCACCTCCGTCACCATCACCGATGAGGATGGCGCAACAACCGCTCTCTCCAGTGATGACTGGCGCTTATGCGGCTCAAAGCCTGAGAGCATCCAGTTCCTGACGCCATTACCGTCCAGCACATCTCATATCGATGTCGTCTACTCATCGGGCGCAGCGGACACGGATGATATTCCTGCTGACCTCCTTCGCGCGCTCTATCTCTTGACCGCGCATTATTATGAGGAACGCGAGCTCTTCCGGGAGCGGCGATATGTGCCGGTCCCCCTCGGTGTCGAAGCGCTCATCGAAGCCTATAAGGAGGTGCGGCTGTGATCAGTAGTCTGCGTGATCGCCTGACCCTCCTGTCGCCGGTCCGCACTGCGGATGCAGGCGGCGGCTATGAGGTCAGCTATACTCCGAAAGCCACCGTTGCGGCGCGCGGCACTTCCCTCTCAGGCGCAAGGAGACCCCTTGCTGATCGCGACATCCCCGTCAGGCGGCGAAGATTTGTCCTTCGGTACAGGGATGATCTTATCTTTGAAATGCGGCTGACCCATCAGGATACGACCTACCAGATCACCGATATCCAGGAAGATGAGCAGCGCCGGTTCCATACCGTGACGGCAGAGGAGCTTCGGCCATGACCCTGCCTGCCGCCTGGGCCCTGCAGGTGGGCTTGCGCAGCCATCTTGGCGCCAGCGCCGCGCTTGCCACCCACCTTGGCTCCCCGCCACGGATTTATGACCGGGTGCCGGAGGACGCCATCTTTCCCCTGCTGACGATTGGGGAGTCCCGCATCCGCCCGCTCGATGGCCGTGATCAAGCCATGGAGCACGATATCCGGCTCAATGCCTGGTCACGCTGGGGCGGGCACAAGGAGCTGCGCGAGATCGCGGATGCGGTTCATGACGCACTTCATGATGCGGATTTCACGGTCGATGGCTTTGACGTCATCAGTACCCGTTTTGTTTTTGCCGACATGTTCCGGCAACCCGAAAGCGACACCTATCAGGCGGTGATGCGATATCGCATCGTCACCGACAGAACCGCCGAATAAGGAGAAAACCAATGACAGTGACCAGCGGCAAGGACATGCTGCTTCGGCTTGCCGACGGCGAAGGCGGATATGACACGATCGGGGGCTTGCGAACGAAAACATTCTCGCTCGCCTCCGGCACGGTGGATATCACCCATGCGGACAGCCCCGGCTGGCGCGAACTGCTCCCCTGCGGCGGCATCCGCCAGGCGAATGTATCCGGCAACGGATTATTCATTGATGATGATGCGGCGGAGCGTGCCAGATCCCTGTTTTTCTCTGGCGAGCATGAAACATGGCAACTCCAGATCCCCGGATTTGGCGACCTTGTGGGCGCGTTTCAGATCACCAATCTCGATTATGCCGGTGAGTTCCGGGGGGAGGCGAGCTTCTCTTTGACCCTCGCCTCGGCAGGCGAGGTAACCTTCACGGCGGCAGTATCATGAGCGCGGCCGCCCCTCCCGCCCTGACGATTGACGGCGAACCGGTGCCGGTTCGACTGACACTTGGCGCGCTTGCCGAGATCGAGGATGCGCTCGGCGCCGATACGCTCAGCGATCTTGCGCGGATGCTCGCCAATCCATCGGTCAGGCAGATCCTCCTTATTCTGCCGGTTCTGATCCGGGCGGCGGGCGGCACAGCGGCCGTCCCGCGTATCAGTGAGGGGACGGTTCATCTGGGGGAGGCGATGCGCGTCATGGCGCATCTCTTCCGGGATCTGATGGCTGGGGAGGTGCCGGGAAAGCCGAAGCCGCCCGGGCCCGATGGGGCGCCTGGCTGACTTTCTGGCTCGCCCGCTTTGGCGTGACGCCAGCCGTCTTCTGGCAATTGGAGGCAAGGGATTTCGTCCTCTGCCTTGAGGCGTGGCAGCAATCGCAAGACGAGCCTTTTGACCGCGGGGCGCTTGAAAAGCTCCTGGAACGGAACGGACAATAATATGAGCGAAACACTCACCCTTACGCTGGCAACGGATGATTTCCGGGAAGGCCTCGACGCCCTTCGCCGGGAGATCGAGACGCTGGTCGAAGACGACCTCAATCCGCTGGCCGCCAGTGTCGAAGAGACCTTCTCCTCGCTTGGCCAGTCGATTGGGGACAATCTTGAAGACGCAGCAGCGAGAGGACGCCTTTCGGTTAAGGGGCTCGTCAATGACGTGCTCGCCGATCTGTCGCGGCTTGCCGCGGACCAATTCGTCCGGGCGCCTCTTGAAGAAATCTTAGGCTCCGTCTTTGGCGGCGCAAGAGCGGGCGGCGGCGGGGTGGCGCGCGGCGTGCCCTATCTCGTTGGGGAACAGGGGCCGGAGCTGTTTGTGCCCGCAGGCGCTGGCAATGTTGTCCCGCAAGGGGCCGGGCCGGTGACCGTCAATATCTCCATGCCATCGAGCTCGCCGGGGGATCCCCTTGGTCGGTCGGAAGGTCAGCTTTCGGGCGCCGTGCTCCGGGGGCTGAGAAAGGCGATGCGCAATGGCTGAAGCCTTTCATGATGTTCTGTTCCCTGTCGATATTGCCCTCGGCTCCCGTGGCGGACCCATCCGCCGCACGGAAATTGTCACGCTCGCCTCGGGGCAGGAGCGCCGTCTTGCGCGCTGGGCGCAAAGCCGCCGCCGCTATGATGCGGGATATGGTGTGCGCTGCCGGGCCGATATCGACGCCCTGATCGCGTTTTTCGAAGTGCGCGAAGGCCGCCGCTATGCTTTCCGGTTCCGCGATCCTTTCGACCATGTCTCCGGCGTCAGCGGATCGGCACCGGCCCCCGGCGACCAGCCGTTAGGGACGGGCGATGGCACTGAGACCGTCTTTCAACTGACGAAAACCTATTCGAGTGGCGCGATAGATGCGGCCCGCGTAATCACCCTGCCGGTGGCTGGAACGGTGCGTGTCGCGGCGGATAACAGTGAGCTGACCGAGGGCGAGGACTTCACGCTCAACGCGCTCACCGGTGAAGTAACGTTCACCGCAGCGCCGGGCGCAGGCGTCGTTCTGACCGCAGGCTTTGTTTTCGATACGCCG
The DNA here is from genome assembly GCF_003399445.1 of Parvularcula marina. Lineage (NCBI taxonomy): Bacteria > Pseudomonadati > Pseudomonadota > Alphaproteobacteria > Parvularculales > Parvularculaceae > Parvularcula > Parvularcula marina. The sequence goes on from NZ_QUQO01000001.1 coordinate 2,491,498, forward strand.
GTTCGGTTCGACACGGATCAATTGATCATCGAGGCGCGGACGGGTGGCGGAGACGCACCGGATATCCCGTTGATCGAGGTGAGGCGCTGATGCGGCCAGAAGATCCCTATACAAAAGACCGGTTTGACGAAGAGGCGCCGTCGCTCTGCACCTGTTGGCGGATCATCCGTCAGGACGACGCCGAAATCGGGCTGACTGACCATGACCGGGATATCAGTTTTACGGGCACGCTCTTCCGCTCGGCGGGCGGCGCTATGGGCAGCTCCCTTGAGGCAACGGCGTCGCTGAGCCCGGATAATGCAGATATTATCGGTGTTCTTGACCCCGACCTTCTTGGTGCGGATGCGCTGGAGGCCGGCTTTTTTGATGAAGCGGATATCCAGGTCTGGCGCGTTGACTGGGCGGATCCTGATGCGCGGCTGCTTCTGCGGACCGGGCGGCTGGGGGAGGTCGAGCGGACAGGCGAAGGGTTCCGCGCGGAATTCCGCTCTCTCAAGGCGCAGCTCGGGCAAGTGGCGGGCCGGATCTATGGCCGCACTTGCGATGCGGCGCTGGGCGATACGCGCTGCGGCGTCGATCTTCAGGATACATCCTATCATATGGATGGGGTGATCTCGGGCGGTGATTCAAGGCGGCTGGAGGTCACGGTCGGCACAAAACGCACCGCCGGATTTTATACAGGCGGCGCGGTCATTATCGATGATGGCCCGCTGGCAGGCGTCATCCGCGCTATCCGGGAACATGGCGATGCGGGCGAGGATGAGAGCATCCTTCTCTGGGAAGCGCTGCCGCAGGAGCTCAGCCCCGGCACCTCTGTCCGGCTGATCGCGGGGTGCGACAAGCAGTTTGGTACATGCGCTTCGAAATTTTCCAACCAACTGAATTTCAGGGGGTTCCCACATATTCCGGGCAATGATGTCCTGATGGCAACGGCCCGTCCGGGGGATGGGTCTTGAACAGGCAGGCGGCGGCAGAACTCGCGCGCGGCTGGATTGGCACGCCCTACCGGCATCAGGCAAGCGCGAAAGGCGCGGGCACGGACTGCCTCGGCCTCATCCGGGGAGTGTGGCGTGAATTATGCGGGCCGGAGCCTGCCGCTTTGCCGCCCTATACGCCCAGATGGGATGAGGCAGGGACGGAGCACCTCCTTCAGGCCGCGCGCAGCTTTCTGATCGAAGCTGAGAACGCCGCCCCGCAAACTGGGCAGGTTCTCGTCTTTCGCATGAAAAAGGAGGGGCCCGCCAAACATTGCGGGATCGCGCTGGGTCCTGATCTCTTCCTTCATGCCTATGATGGCCGGGCGGTCAGTACGACCCGTTATTCACCTTGGTGGGCCGATCGCCTTGCCGGCATTTTTGATTATCCGTTAGCAGAGGATAAAAGCGCATGACCGTAGCCGCCGCTGCTGCCAGCCAGTTCGTCGTCAGTGCCGCGAATGCGGCCGCACCCTATATCGCCAATGCGGCGGCAAATTATGCCGCGTCGCAAGCGCTGACGGCGGCCCAGAATCTCATCTTCGGTCCGGTGGTCCGCCGGCATGAAGGGCCACGCCGTGAGGAGATCCGCTTCCACAATGCCGCCGAAGGGGCAGGGATCCCCCGCGTCTATGGACGCCAGCGGATTGGCGGGCAGACCTTGTGGATCACTGACTTTCAGGAAGTCACAGAAGTCATCAAACAATCGAGCGGCGGCAAGGGGATCACCCGCAGCGTCGAAACGCAGCATACGGTTTACCGTTATACCGTGTCGATCGCCATCGGGCTTTGCGAGGGGGAAATTTCTCGCCTCGCGCGGGTCTGGGCCGATGGCCGCCCTGTGTCGATGAAGGACTGGAATGTCCGGATTTATAAGGGCACGGAAGACCAGTTGCCGGACCCGCTGATCGAAGCGGTCGAGGGGGTGGGGGCCGCCCCTGCCTATCGCGGGCTTGCCTATCTCGTGATCGAGAATCTGCCGCTCGACGATTTCGGCAATCGCGTACCGCAATTTAATTTCGAGGTGGAACGGCAGCTTCTTACCGATCATCCAGAGGCGCTTGAAAATCTGGTGACGGCGGTGACCCTAATTCCGGGGTCGGGGGAAAGCGTCTATTCAACGACGCCTCTATTCCTTGAGGCAGAGGAAGGTGTAACGCAGCCGGACAATGTTCATAACAGTCCGGGCGAGACGGATGCCGCCGTCTCGATTGACCATCTGGTCAGCACTTTCCCCCATCTGGAAGCCGTCTCGCTGGTCGTCTCCTGGTTCGGCAGTGATCTGCGGGCCGGGGACTGTGTGATTGAGCCCCGAATCGAGGACAGCACCCGCGTGCTGGTGCCGGATGAATGGTCCGTGGCCGGTGTGGATCGGGAGGCGGCAACGGAGGTCAGCCGGATCGATGGCGCACCCGCCTATGGCGGCACGACTTCCGATCAGGGGGTCACTGAAATGATCGCCGCCCTTCATGACCGGGGGCTCGAGGTGATGTTCCACCCCTTCATCCTGATGGATATTCCGGCCGGGAACGGTCTGGCTGACCCTTATGGCGGGGGCGAGCAGGGCGCTTATCCATGGCGGGGACGGATCACCGCTCATCCACTGGCAAGCGTAGACAAGACAGCCGCCGCCCGCACGCAGGTTTCGAGCTTTTTCGCCACCTACCGGCCGATGATCCTTCATTATGCGGCGCTTTGTGCCGAAGCAGGGGGCGTAGAGAGCTTCCTCATTGGTTCTGAATTGAGAGGGCTCACACGCCTGCGCGATGAGACGGGCACTTTTCCTGCCGTTGATGAGCTTGTGACGCTGGCGAGCGAAGTGCGCGCTATTCTGGGGGCGGGCACGAAGATATCCTACGGTGCGGACTGGTCCGAATATGGCGCCTACCAACCCGGTGATGGCAGCGGAGATGTGCTCTTCCCGCTTGATGATCTCTGGGCAGATGAAGACGTCGATTTTATCGGCATCGACAATTATATGCCGCTGACGGACTGGCGCGACGGGGGCGGGCATCTCGATGCCGAAGACTGGGACAGCCCCTATGATCGCGACTATCTTCAGGCGCGCATCGCGGGCGGTGAGAATTATGACTGGTACTATGCGGACCTGACAGCGCGCGATGCGCAGACAAGAACCCCGATTAGCGATACGGCGCATGGGGAGGATTGGATCTTCCGGTCAAAGGACCTAACGGGCTGGTGGGGCGAGGCACATTATCCGCGGCCCGATGGTGTACGGGCGGCGACCCCCACCGCATGGGTGCCGGAATCAAAGCCGATCCGCTTCACGGAGATCGGCTGCGCGGCAATCGACAAGGGCGCGAACCAGCCCAATGTTTTTCTCGACCCCAAATCGGCCGAAAGCGCCGTGCCCTATTATTCCAGCGGCGAGCGCGATGATCTTGCGGCCCGCCGGTTTCTGGAGGCACAGCTTTCTTACTGGCCGGAGGAGGAGAACAATCCTGTCTCTTCCCTTTACGCGGGGCCGATGCTGTCCTCTGACAGGCTCTATCTTTATGCATGGGATGCCCGTCCGTTCCCTGACTTTCCGGCGCGCGGCGATATCTGGGCGGATTGGCGGAACTGGGTCACGGGGCACTGGCTGAATGGCCGGGCCGGTCGGGTGCCGCTCTCCGCTCTCATCCAGCATATCGCGGCGGATGCAGGGCTTACGCAGGTTGATGCGTCGGCCTGCGAAGCGCTCGTCACGGGCTATATGCTGGGCCAGCCCATGACGGGCCGCGCCGCGCTGGAGCCGTTGTTCGAGCTCTACCAGCTTGATGCCGTCGAGCGGGCCGGGGTGCTGATCGTCAAGCCGCGAACGGGCATATCCTCTGTCAGTATCACTGAGGACGACATGGTCATCACGGATGAAAATCCGCCGCTGACCATCGCGCGGGCGCAAGAATCAGACCTGCCAGCTCAGCTTATTGTTACCTATACGGATGGATTATCCGATTATCAGCCGGGGGTCGCGACCGTCACGGCGCCCGGGGCGCATGGGGTCAGTGCGGCCCGCATCGACACGGCAGTCGTGCTCGAAGCCGGGGAAGCGGAGGGGCGGGCGGAAACCCTGCTGGTGGAGGCGCGCGCCTTGCGGACATCGCTGAGCTTTGCGCTGCCTTCCGGCGATATGACGATTGAGCTGAGCGATGTGCTGACGGTTGAGGCCTTATCCGGCGAGCTTCACGATTGCAGGATTACATCAATTACGGATGGTCCCTATCGCGCCATTGAAGCGGTACGGACCGATCGCGGGCTTTTTACCCCGCGATACACAGGGCTGAGCACACGGCCGGGCGAGCTGCCCCGGATTGCCGGGCCCGCCGCCTTTGAAATTCTGGACATTCCGCTGCTCCCTGCGGGGCAGGATGGCGCCTTCCTCAGGGCCGCTGCCTATGCGGCGCCCTGGCCCGGCCGGGTGAATGTCTATCGGGGCAGCGGAACGGAAGCGGCCCTCATTGGCGGCGTCAGCCATCCAGCCAGCCTCGGGCGGCTCGTCGCGGCGCTCAGCCCCGGCCCGGTCTCGCGCTGGGATGAAGGGAATGTGCTCCGGGTCAGGATGGTCTCTGGCCACCTTGCGTCTCTCACAGAAGAGGCGGCCTTGAGCGGGGCGGGTCAACTTGCCGTCAGATCCACGACCGGTGAGTGGGAAATTCTCAGCTTCCGCGATGCGGTGCTCGAAGAGGATGGATCCTACACGCTGCGTCACCTCTTGCGCGGTCAGCGGGGCACAGAAGAAGAAGCCCTTGCCGGGGCGGCGTACGGCGCGCGCGTCGTCATGCTGGGTACGGGGCTTGAGGCCGAGCCGCTTGATCCCTCGCTCTGGGGGACCGAAGGCATCTGGCAAGCGGGACCGGCGGGAAAGCCGCCCGGCGCCTTTCCCTATCGCGAACAGACTGTCCGCCTCACCGGCAGTGGCGCCCGTCCATTTGCCCCGGCGCATGTGACCGCCACGCCCTCCGGCGATGATCTGATGATCAGCTGGGTTCGTCGCTCTCGGATCGGCGGCGATGGATGGTCTGCGGGCGATATCCCGCTCGGGGAGTCGTCAGAGCGCTATCTGGTGCGCGCACGCGCGGAGGACGACACGATCCTTCACGAAGAGGAGGTGACCACGCCTTCGCTGACCATTGCGGCAAGCGGTGTTGCCCGCGTTGAAGTCAGGCAGATATCGGCGAGTTTCGGGGCCGGTCGGGCAGCGTCTGTCGATATTGCCTGATCACTCACATTTGAGTGAATCTCTTAAACGAATTCTGAAGTTAATTCGTTGATAGTCGAAGCTAATTCTATTCTTAAAGGAGAATTGCGAGTGGCTATCGGGGCGAACAGAACCGAGAATGCAGATATCGACGCCGATGAGAAAATCCTGAATGTGGATTTTTCAGGAGCAACGGAGCCGCCCGCCAGTCTCAATCGCCTCGCCATGCGGCTTGCAAATGTGCCGGATGAAGATTTCATCGATGCGCTGACCATCGCACTCTCTGAGGAGCTGGATTTCGATCTTGTTCTGATTGGACGGCTGAATCAGTACACGAATATGATCCGTACGCTGTCCCTTTATCATGAGGGTCAGATGAATGAGAATATCATCTATAGTCTTGCAGATACGCCCTGCGCTCGAGCGATGGAAAGCAATGTCTGTGTGTATCCGGACAATGTCTGCGAGTTGTTCCCGCGCGACCAGATGCTGATTGATATGCAGATCCGCGGTTACGTGGGCATTGCACTCTTTTCTGAAAGCGGTCACCCGATCGGTATTATTGTTGGCGTTTCAAAACATGAGATTGCGGATGTGAAAATTCACACATCGATCTTCGAATTCTTCCGTGAACGTGTGGCGCGCCGGCTCGAAACGGCTGAAAAGCTGGAGCGCTATCACCGCGCATTCTCTGGCAGCCGGGAAGGCTTCTGGGACTGGGATATAGAGACGGGCAACATGGTCCTGTCTGAAAGTATCGGCAACATGTTGGGCTTCAGCCCGGCAGAGGCGCCAGAAGATCTCGCCGAGATCGAAAACCTTCTGCATAAGGATGACAGAGCCAATTTCAAGGTATTCATCCAGGACCATCTGAAGACGGACGCCACTCATGACATGGACTTTCGGCTTCGCGCCGGGGATGGAACTTACCGGACTATCCGCCTGCGCGTGCATAAGAACGTCAATGCGTCGGGGCGGGCGGTTCGCCTGATTGGCAGCCTCACGCTGCTCGCTGCCTGACGGTTCAGAAGGCCCGTTTCGCTGCCAAGACTTGAAATCCGCTCCCGGACGGGCAGATAACCGCCATCTTGCCCCTTTCGGAGACGTTTTTGGCTCAGGATCCTTATCAAGTGCTCGGTGTCAGCCGGTCGGCCTCTGCGGATGAAATCCGCAAAGCCTACCGCAAGCTCGCCAAGCAGTTTCACCCGGACCACAATCCGGGGGACAAAAAGGCCGAGGACCGCTTCAAGCAGATCAGTGCCGCCTTCGACATTCTCGGCGACGAGGAAAAGAAGGGGAAGTTCGACCGCGGGGAGATCGACGCGGACGGCAATGAGCAGGCAGCGTTCCGGCGCGGTCCCTATGGCGGAGCCGCCGGTGGCGGTGGCTACCGGCCTCGCGGCGGCCAGCAGGGCGGCTTTGATGATATCGGCGACATTTTCTCTGAATTCTTTGGCCGGGGCGCTGGTGGGCCCCGCCGTCCCCAGCCCCAGCGCGGGCAGGATATCCGCTATCGCCTGACGGTCGATTTCCTTGAAGCCGCTAGAGGCGCGGCAAAGCGCGTGACGCTACAAGATGGCCGAACGGTCGATGTAACGATCCCCGAAGGCTTGCGCGATGGCCAGACCCTTCGCTTGCGCGGTCGCGGCGGGCAGGGGGTGGCAGGCGGGCCTTCCGGTGATGTCCTGGTCGAGGTGACGGTGCGTTCGCACCCGGTTTATCAGCTCAATGGAGATGACCTGACGCTCGATCTGCCGATCACCCTCAAGGAGGCCGTGAACGGCGCCAAGGTCACGGTGCCGACCCTGACCGGGCCGCTGACGATCAAGCTGCCGCCGAACACCAGTTCAGGCGTTTCATTTCGCCTTCGCGGCAAGGGGCTGAAGAATCCGAAGACCGGCGAATATGGCGATCTTTATGCGAAAACGCGCATCATGCTGCCCGAAAAGCCGGACACTGACCTCAAATCCTTCGTCGAAAGCTGGCCGGGAGGGGGCGAAGACCCTCGCGCCAAGCTCCGGTCGGATACCGCTTAAGTGGCTGATATTTTGGTAATAATGGCGCTCAAACCCGTGCCGTTACACAAGTTTAAGTCCGCCTTCATCGATCCGTTAGTTCCCGGAGCGCAAAGGAAGCTCCTAAATAGGTGGGAACGAGTTCAATGATCCAAGGGAAATCCATGCTGAAATCTGCCCAACTCAGAAAACTGCTTGTCGTCTCTACGGCGGCATTCGTCCTCGGCGGCGCGACTGTCGGGTCGCTCATGGCGCAGGAAAACAATCGTCCGCAGGCAGCCAAGCCCCAGCTGATGGCCCCCAATCCGAGCTTCATCCAGCAGCTCTCATTCGCCGACCTTGTCGAAGAGGTCAGCCCGGCCGTCGTGTCGATCCGTACCGAAGCGGATGTCGCTGTCCGTGACCGCATGCAGCTGCCGCCAGGTATCGAGCGCATGCTGCCGCCCGAGCTTCGCGATGAGCTTGAGCAACAACAGCAGGAAGAAGAAGACCCCGATGGTCGTTCAGTCCGTCGGCCGCTCGGTCAGGGCTCTGGCTTCTTCATCAATGATCAGGGCCATATCGTTACGAACAGTCACGTCATTGATGGCGCAGACGAAATCACGGTCGTCCTGAATAATGGCGATGAGCTGACGGCGGAGCTGGTCGGCACGGACCCGGCAACGGATCTGGCTGTCCTCAAGGTCGAGCCGTCCTCAGAGCAGCGCTATGTTCAGTTCTCTGAAGAAACTGACCTGCGGGTTGGTGATTACGTTCTCGCCGTCGGCAACCCGTTTGGCCTTGGTGGCTCGGTGACCTCCGGCATCGTCTCGGCGATGAACCGCGAGAGTAATTCCGCCTACGCCAATTTCATTCAGATCGACGCTTCGATCAACAGAGGCAACTCTGGTGGGCCGACCTTTGACCTGCGCGGCAATGTCGTTGGGGTGAACACGGCCATTATCTCGCCAACCGGCGGGAATGTCGGGATAGGCCTTGCCGTTCCGGCGAATGTGGCAACAGATATCGTCCAGCAATTGATTGATGAAGGCGCAGTGACGCGGGGCTGGCTCGGTGTTGGCATCGGCAGCCTGAATGATCGTCTTGCCGCCGCTGTTGGCACTGACTCAACCGAAGGCGCGCTCGTTCAATCCGTGACCGAAGGATCGCCTGCGGAGAAAGCCGGCTTTGAAGAAGGGGACGTCGTCCTCGAATTCGACCGCACGCCAGTTGCCGATGCAACGTCCCTGACCCGCATCGTCGGCGCGCTGCCGCCGGGTAAAAAGGTCAAGGCGAAAGTCCTGCGCAATGGTGAGGAGAAAAACCTGACCGTGACGCTCGCCAAGCGTGATCCTCTCGAAGCTCGTCAGGCTTCGGATGAAAATGAGGAATCTGAAGCGCCGGCCGCAAGCGAAGATCGTGAAATGTCCGCTGGCCTTACCCTGTCCAGCCTCAGTGACCAGTCTCGCCGCCGTCTTGGTCTCGATGATGATGTCGAGGGCGTCCTCGTCTCGGATGTCGAGCTTGGGTCTGAAGCTGCCGAAGCCGGTTTCCGGCGCGGCATGGTTCTGACCCGTGCGGACAATATGCCGGTCAAATCAGTCAAGGATCTGGAAAAAGCGCTTCAGGCTGCGGAAAAGCGCGGCAAGGAGGCGGTTCTGGTCCGCGTGCAGACTGGCCAGCAAGGGGCATTCTTCCTCGCCATGCCAGTCGAAGCAGCCGATAAAGGCTAAGTTTTGGAAAGGCTGCGGGATTCGGCATGGATCCCGCACGCTGACAGCGATACCGGGGACGAACCGGAACCAAGCTCACCATCGCCGGTGAACGGCGAGGAGGATAAAATGAAAATTCTTGTGGTCGAAGATGACGCCGATGCCGCCACCTTCCTCGTAAAGGGCTTGCGCGAAGCGGGCCACGCCGTGGATCACGCCCTTGATGGCAATACCGGCAAACACATGGCCGAAGGCGGCGGATATGATGCTTACGTCATCGACCGGATGCTGCCCGGCATTGACGGGCTGACCATGCTCGAAACCCGGCGCAATGATGGGGATGAAACCCCGGCACTGTTTCTCTCTGCCCTCGGCGAAGTCGATGACCGTGTTGCGGGCCTGAAAGCGGGCGGCGATGACTATCTCGTCAAACCCTATGCCTTCTCGGAGCTGATTGCGCGGGTTGAGGCGCTGGGCCGTCGCCGTGGGCCGACGAATATCCAGACGACCTTTACCGTTGGCGATCTTGAAATGGATGTCCTGACGCGGGCCGTTCGCCGCGCAGGCAAGAAGATTGACCTGCAGCCGCGCGAATTCCGGCTGCTCGAATATCTTATCCGCCATTCGGGCCAGGTCGTGACGCGTACCATGCTGCTCGAAAATGTCTGGGAATATCACTTTGATCCGCAGACCAATGTGATCGATGTGCATATTTCGCGGCTGCGCTCGAAGATCGACAAGGATTTTGATAAACCCTTGCTGAAAACCGTTCGCGGTGCCGGCTATACGCTGACAGACGAAGATTAGGACAGGCGGGATTCCATTGGACCCCGCGTCCGAAATGGAGGGCAACAGGGGCATGGGTGCGACCGCCGAAATCAGGCGACGGCTTGGCCATTCGCGGTTTCTGCCCCGGGCCATCCGTACAAGTGCCTTTCGCTACACGCTTGCCTATTTCATTGTCTTTATCGTCTCGTTTGCGGGCATCGGGCTGATCGTTTTTGCCTCGACCCTGAATGCAACGATGAAGCGGCTCGATCTCGAGCTTGAAGCGGACCTCGCCTATTTCGCGCAGGTGAATATAAGCCAGGGGCCGGATGGATGGGCGGGCCTGACGGCGGTGGCCAGCGAAGTGGCGCGCCTCAAAGTGATTGAGCGCGACTCACTTTACGCGGTTTATGTTGGGCCTAAGCTCCGTCAGCTGACGAGTGATATCGGGATTTTGCCGCCCAAGGCGATCAATAACCCCAACATGTTCCGCTTCGAATACCCTGCGCGGGTACTCAATTATGAGACGGGGCAAATCGAAACCGAAACCCGCCCCGCGGTCGGTCGGGTTGCAACCTTCCTTTATGCCGGTGCTGAAGGCGAAGAAAAGGTGCCGGCCATCATTCTGACGGCACGGGACACAAGCGAGATCAGCCGTGTGACCGATGCGGCCAGCGCCATTGCCATCCGGGTGATGATCTTTGCGCCGTTCCTTGCGCTCATCCTCGGACTTTTATTCTCCTCGACCTTCCTTCGTCGGGTGGACCGGATTGGCCAGACGGTGAAGGCCATCCGCGACGGGGATCTGACAAAGCGTATTGCCCTGACCGGCACGCGCGATGAATTCGATACGCTGTCTGATAATATCAACGCCATGCTCGACCAGATCGAGCGGCTGATGACGGGCATGCGGCAGGTCTCTGATAACATCGCGCATGATTTGCGTTCGCCCCTGACAAGGATCAAGGCAAGGCTCGACAGTGCACTGAATGACCCTGAGGCCAATCTAGAGGACATCCTCGACCGGACAAATCTCGATGTCGAACGACTTCTTGCGACCTTCAACGCGCTCCTATCGATCACGCGGATTGAATCAGGGGAGGGCGGCGGCTCTCGCGTGTCGGTCGATATCGCCGAGGTCGCAGAAGAGATGCTCGAGCTCTATGAACCGGCAGCGGATGATGCAGGCTTTACGCTCATCAGCAATATCGTGCCTGCCCCTGAGGTTCTTGGCTCGCGCGAGTTGATCAGTCAGGCGATCGCCAACCTTCTGGACAATGCCTTTAAATATGCACGCCACCCGGACGATGTGGATATCGAGCCGACGATCGAGCTGACGGTTGCGCCCCGTCCCGGTGGCGGCGCGCTTCTCTCGGTCATGGATAATGGGCCTGGCGTTTCCGAAGAAGATCAGGAGCGGATTCTTCAGCGCTTTGTCCGTCTGGAACGCAGCCGGTCGACCATGGGGAACGGGCTTGGGCTCTCGCTTGTCTCGGCCATTGCCCGGCGGCACAGCGCGCAATTGTCCATTGGTCGCGGCTTGCCGCAGCATCCGGGCGGGCGTGCACTGACGACCAATAGCGATTATGGCCTTGGGGTCCGAATCGCCTTCCCGCCACCTCCGCGCGAGACCAAGACGCCTCTGGCGGCGGCGGCGGAGAAAAATGCGGCCACGATTTCACAAAATGCAGGCTGAGCCTTGTTATTTGCGAAGATATTGCTTGAACCCCAGAAAAAATCAGCTCTCTATGACGCCCAATCCCGCACGTGGCGCGGGGTCTCGTTCATGGAGATAAATAATGAGCAAAGCAGAATTCATCGCCAACGTGGCGGCGTCCGGCAACATGACGAACGCGGAAGCCAAGCGGGTGGTGGAACTGGTTTTCGGCGAAATCGAAACCGGTCTCAAGAAAGCCAAGAAAGAAGGCAAATACACGATCGGCACGCTCGGCACCTTCACGATCACCAAGCGTCCTGCTCGCAAAGGCCGCAACCCGCGGACCGGCGAAGAGATCAAGATCAAGGCATCGAAGTCGCTGCGCTTCCGCCCTGCGGCCAATCTGAAGACCGCTGCCGGCACGAAGTAATCCTGACACGGAAGGGCGCGATATGACCGCGCCATTGCGAGATCTTTTGGCCGCGTCCCTTGATGAGGGCGCGGCCAAATCTATTCTGGCCTATGCGGAAGAGGGGGAGACCCCGCTTGACCGTTTCCTTGATGGCGTCGGGCATTTATGCCCCTTCCTTGGCCGGATCATGCGGCGAAGTCCCGCCCGGCTGGAGCGGGTGTTGGATGCGACACCTGAGGGGGAGTTCCCGGCCCTGATGCCGGATCCGGCTTCTGGTGAGCTACCGCTCGAGGAGCTCAAATCCTATCTTCGCAATGCCAGGAATGACATCGCCCTTGCCGTGGCGCTGGGCGATCTCTGCGGTGTGCTGACGCTCAGTGAGGTGACCGAATGCCTGACGGTCCTGGGCGACAAAGCCATCGCGCTGGCGCTAGAGGGCGGCGCGCGAGCGGCATCAGAGTTGCGCGGTGTCGAGTTCGAAGAAGAGCCGACCCTCCATCACGGGCTGTCGATCATTGCCATGGGCAAGCTCGGCGCACGCGAGCTCAATTATTCAAGCGATATTGATCTTGTCGCGATCTATGATCCCAGCCGCGCTGGGCTGTCCCCGGACAGCCGGCTCGATGCCAAGGCGGTTGCGATCAAGACCGTGCAGATCATGGTCGATATCCTGAACCAGCAGACCGTCGAAGGCTTTGTTTTCAGAACCGATTTGCGGCTCCGGCCCAATCCAGGCGCGACCAATGTCGCCGTCAGCCTGTCGGCGGCAGAACGCTATTACGAAGAATACGGACAGAATTGGGAGCGGGCGGCCTTTATCAAGGCGCGCGCCTGTGCCGGGGATCAGAAAACGGGCGAGACGTTCATGCGCCTGATCCGGCCTTTTGTCTGGCGGCGGACGCTTGATTTCGGCGCGGTGGCCGACATCCACGCGGTCAAGAAACAGATCCATGCGGAAAAGGGTCGGCCTGACCTTGAGGTCCCCGGCGCGGACGTCAAGCTCGGCCCCGGCGGTATCCGCGAGATCGAATTCTTTGCCCAGACCCAGCAATTGCTCCTCGGCGGTCGTGACAAATCCTTGCGCAGTCCCCGCACGGAGGAAGCGCTCTTTGCCCTCGCAAAAGACGGCCATATTGACGAGGCGACGGCGGAGGATCTCTGCAAAGCCTATCAGCATTTGCGGGCAACAGAGCACCGCCTGCAGATGCGCGAAGACGCCCAGACGCAGGAATTGCCAGAGGATGAGGAAGGGCTGTCGCGGATCGCCGCCCTGATGAATGCGCCCGGCCGGGACGAGTTCGTCAACGAGACCGAGGCGCATATGCGGCTTGTGCATGATGCCTATGCGGATCTCTTTGACACACCAGAGCCGCATGAGCCGGTGCCCGGCAGCCTCGTTTTCACCGGCGTCGAGGATGATCCGCGTACCCTTCAGACGCTTCGCAATATCGGGTTCGAAGCGCCGGAGGTCGTCACCGACAAGATCCGCCGTTGGCATATGGGCGCCTTGCGTGCGACCAAATCGGCGCGGGCGCGGGAGCTTTTGACGGGGCTTGTGCCGCGCATCCTGATGCAGCTGGGGGAGCTTGCCTCTCCCGATCAGGGGTTCCTTGCGCTTGATTCGCTTCTCACCCGCCTGCCGGCCGGGTTTCAGGTCTTCTCTCTCTTCACGGCTGAGCCTGAAATTCTCGATGACGTTCTCGTCCTCTGTCAGGCGTCGCCTGAATTCACACGCAAATTCGGGGAGCGCCCGGCGCTGATCGAAGGGCTGCTCGAAGGCGTCGATATCACCCCGCCAGATCCTCCCTATGCGCCGGAAGATGCAGATATGGAGGAGCGGCTTGATGCTGTCCGCCGGGTGATCAATGAGCACCGGATCAGGACCTCCGCCGGGCTCGTCCTTGGGCAGACAAGTCCGATCGCCACCGCTCGAGCGTTGAGTGATGCGGCGGATGGGGCGATTGAAGACCTCACTGCCGCCGTGCGGCAGGAAGCAGAGGCGGCAGGTAAAGCACCGCTCGGTGAGCTGGCCGTGCTTGGATTCGGGCGGCTGGGGATTGAGGCGTTGACGACCCTGTCCGATCTCGATCTCGTCTTCATCTATGATCTCGAAGAAAAATCCCATGAGGGCGAACAGCTTTTCGCCCGGCTGGTCCGGCGGATCGTCAGTGCCCTGTCGGTGCCAACTCAGCAGGGCGAGCTCTTCAAGATTGATATGCAGTTGCGGCCCTCCGGCGGGGCCGGGCCAACGGCGGTCTCTTTCTCCGCCTATGAACAATACTACACCGAGACCGCATGGACGTGGGAGATGATGGCCTTCACCAAGGCGCGTGTCGTCTATGGTGATGAAGGGATTTCACAGCGCATCGAGGCCGTCCAGAAGCAGGTTCTGACGCGCCCGCGGGATCCGGCCGAGATCGCAAAAGACGTCATTGATATGAGGGCGCGCCTTCTGGCCGAGAAAGCGCCGCGCACGCTTTATGATGTCAAACGACTGCCGGGCGGGCTGACCGATATCGATTTCATCACGCAATATCTTTCGCTGATCCATGCAGAGCATCTGGGGCTCCTTCCGCGTCATCCGCGCGATGCGATCAATACCTTCTGCCAGCACGGTATACTGACCGAAGAGCAGGCGGAGATACTGCTCGATGCCCATGAGCTGGTTGAATGCACGATCCATTACCTACGGGCGACAGAGGGCGGCGCGCCGCCTGAGAGCCTTCTTTCCGGCGCGCATTCACGCCTGCGCAAGCTCTCCGATCTGTGGGATGACAGCCCGCTCGATGAACAGCTGACCACACACAGGCGCGCGGTGAAGGCGTTGTTCGATGAGCTGGTCGGGCCTTATTCCGCCGAAATCTGAAGCGGCAGATCACCTTCCTGCGGCGCGGTCAGACGGGACGGCTTGTCCGATTTCGTCAGTATGCGCGCGCGATCCCGCAGCATGGAGGGCAGCATGACATCGACACCGGCCCGGCGAGGCAGGGTGATCGCTGCGACCGTGCCGCGGCGGATTTCGCTGGCGATAGCGAGAATGCCGTTCTGCGCTTCCATCAGGGATTTCGAAAGAGCGATGCCGAGCCCCGTGCCGCGTTTGGTCCGCGCGAAATGATCCTCGATCATCTCAAACGGCGCCCCCAGACGGTGGAGCTGTTCCTCGGTCATCCCGATGCCGGTATCGGCCACAAGGATTGTCACGCTCGTCAGATCGACAAGGGTCGTCACCGAGATCGAGCCGCCGCGCGGCGTGAATTTCTCCGCATTCGACAGAAGATTGATGAAGACCTGCTTGATCGCGCGGGCATCGGCCCAGACGCTCGGCACGTGATCGATCATGGCGGTCAGGTTGAGGCCGGATTCCCGAAGCTGCGGCTCGATGAAGCGCAGGCCTTCTTTCAGGGACCGTTCAAGATCCGTCTGGCCAAGCTTGAGTTCGAGCTTGCCGGCCTCGATCTTGGAAAGGTCGAGAATGTCATCAATCAGAGTCAGGAGATGGCTGCCGCTCGAATTGATGTCGCGGATATATTCGTCATATTTCTCGTGGCCGAGCGGGCCGTAGAGTTCTTCGCGCATCAGCTCGGAGAAGCCGATAATGGCATTGAGCGGCGTGCGCAGCTCATGGCTCATATTGGCGAGGAATTCCGATTTGGCGCGGTTGGCATTCTCGGCACGGAGCTTTTCATTCTCATAAGACCGCATGGCCTGGCGCAGGTCCTTGCGGGAGCGCTCGAGAATATCGACTGTCATCTGCAACTCGCGCTCATTGCGCGCGCGGCGCTCTTCCTCGACCCGCATATCGGTGATGTCGTGACCGATCGAGACCCAGCCTTCACCAATCGTACGCTGACGGATGAGTTTCAGGATGCGGTCACCAGGGAAGACCATCTCTGTCTCGGGCTCGACCATGCCGTCGCTCGGCGGCGCGAAATAGTCGTAGAGAAAATGCGGTTCGATGCCGATAACGCGCGCCAATTCCCGCACCGTCATGCCCTCTGAGATGTCGTCAGGATGGGCCTCGAACATCTGAACGAAGGTATCGTTCCACGCGACGAGCCGGCCAACAGAATCCCACAGAAGAAAACATTGCGGCAGCGCTTCGAGCGTCTCGCGGAGGCGCATGACAAGCTCATCCGTCCGGCGGCTTTCCATCCCCTCATTGGAGACCGGGATCATGATCCCTTCACGGCAATCGGTCGGCGGGAAGGAAGTGATCCACACCATTTGCCAGTCGCCGTCCGCCTTCATGAAGCGAACGACACCTTCAGTCCGGGTGCCATTGCCTAAAAACAGGCCGAGGAGGGCAGAGAGATCATCGGGGTGCGTAATCTCCCGCAGCTCAGCATAATCAGCCGGTTCATCAGAACGCGGATAACCTAGTGCGGCGAGGGTTGCGGCGGGGAAGATGACGCCTTTGGCGTCCGCGAGCCAGGTGCCGCAACCGGCACGTTCCGGGCCGAGAAGGCGATCAAGCAATTGCTGGCGGTTGCCTTCGGTTTGGGCCTGAAGGCGCCGTGCGCGCGCCGCCATGGCAAGGAACAGCCCGGCGAGAGTGAGGATCGACACCGACGCCACAAGATAAGGCATCAGGGCACGGAATACATTTTTCTTGTAAGGCGACAGGCTGACGATGCGCTGGTCACCGCGCAAGGGGCGGGCAGCCGCGATCCATGTTCTGCCGCGCGTATCCTTCAGCCGCCGGGCTTCACCGGTGGCCGGCACGGCGCGCAGCATCTCGTAATCGAACGACGCATTCGGCGCAGGCGCTGGGGCGACATATGATCCCTTGGGCAGATCGAGCAGATAGGTGCCGCCATCATCGCCTGCGCCAGCGGTCAGGAGATTGCGCACAGCCTGCGGTAGGGGAGTGGAAGGTCCGAAGGCAACGGGTGTTGCAGGCGACAGACGATCCGCCGTTGTTAAGGTGCGTACGGATAAATCGAGCGCCGCCTCGCGCGTCAGACGCTGCTGATCCTCGACCGCCGCATAGCCAAGCATGCCAATGCAGGCACCGGTCAAAAGGAGGGTAAGAGATGTCAGCCGACCGAGATTCGGTGCGGTGAGCGTTTGAAAACGCCTGATCCCTGCCTTTAACGGGAGGCCGAGCTGCATCGCTATTTCCTGCGGACTGTTAACACTTTTCGAATCATAGGGGCGTTTCTGCACCTATGTCACGTCCCGGTTTCGGGCTTTTTCAGTTATCTGCCGCAGGCGGAATGGTTAACGCAAAAGGTTAACGAAGGCCGTCTTCTGACAGGAGCCCCATCGCCGAATAAAGCTGGATCAGGGAGGAGTAGAAACCGTAGCGGGCATCGATCTCCTGCGACGCTGTGGTGAAGTACTCATCACTCGCCAGAACCAGATCGGTCAGGGTCTTTGTGCCGCGCAGATATTCCTTCTGGGTCGACTCAAACTGCACGCGGGCATGCGCGCGGGCCTCGTAGAATTCCTCGCCAGCAGTCTTGCGCGATGAGGCGCGCGCCATGGCGCCGCGGATCTGATCGTCGATCGCAAGGCGCTGAAGGTCTTCTTCTGCGCGGGCGGATCTCAGCTGGGCAACGGCTTGCGCCTTGCGGGCCTTGGTGCGGCCGCCATTCCAGAGCTCCTGATTGAGAGACAGGCCGACGCGGGCGTCTTCATCCTCAGTACGAGAGATAACGTCGCCGGCGATATCGGTCTCGACTTCCTGAAAGTGCTGATAAAACGCCGTCAGGTTCAGCGTCGGCAGATTGCTGCGCGAGGCTTCGTTGGCGCGGGCGCGGGCGGCCGCGGATTGCGAGCGGGCCCGGCGGAGGCGCGGAGAATTGGACATGGCCTCTTCGACAGCCTGTTCCGGGCTGAGGGCGAGGATACGCGGCGCTTCGGGTGCAACGAAGCCGCGGATCGATTGCTCATCAAGGCATTCAAGGCCGACTGTGTCTGTCAGGACTTCGAGCCGGGTGCGGGCGATAGCTTCGGCCTCGCGAGCACTGGCAAGCTGGGCGCGGGTGCTGGCCGCGCGAGAGCGCAGCTGGCTGGCATCGGTCAGTGTGATGACCCGACGCTCAAGGCGCTTCTCAGCGGATTCAGCCTCCTGCCGGAAAGCGGCCGCCTGCTCGGTCGCCAGCTCAAGCACGCTGCTGGCACGGGCATATTCGAGATAGGCGAGGGCCACAGCTTCGGCGATGCCGTTCTGCTGTTCGTCGATGCCGTAATTGGCCGCCTGAAAGCTGTGCTGGGAAGCCTGTTTTGCGTATTTGCGCTGGCCGAAGGAGTAGAGCTCCTGACGCAGCTCAATGCCGATCTGGTCATCACGGCGCCGGTCGAGAGGCGGCGTATCGCCAAAACCGGTCTGCCCGAAGAGGGAGACTTGCGGCAGGTTCCTTGAGTAAGTCGCGATGACATCAGCACCAGCGGCATCCCGCCGGGCGCGGGCGCCATCGATCCTTGGGTCAAAGTTCAGTGCCTCTTCGACCGCTGCTGCCATGGTCAGGCAGCCATCGCCGGTGAAGATCTCTGAGGTCTCGCGCGTGTTGATCGGCGGCAATTCCCCACCGACCTCTTGCGCAATGCCCTGTGAGCCGATCGTAAGAGCCGCAAGAATCGCGGTGCCGGCTTGGTAACGATGTCTCATGTTCGGCCTTAGTTCCTGTCAGCTCATCCGCGTGCCGCGCTGCATGGTCGAACGGATCGGCTCAAAGACGTAATCGAAAAAGCTACGTTTGCTCCCCGAGGCGATAAATGTATCGACCGGCATGCCCGGAATAATCTGGATTCGGCCGTTCGGATCAAGTGAAGACGCATCGAGCTGTACGCGAGTCTCGTAGAAGAAGGCGCCAGAGACTTCGTCCTGAATAAGGTCGGCGCTCACACCCAGGACCTTACCGTCCAGCCGTTGCACCTGAAATGACTTATAGGCGGTGAACTGGGCTTCAACGTCCTGACCGGGCTGAACCGCGTCACGGTCCGTCGGGGAGAGCCTAACGATGACGATCAGGTCATCCGTGTCCGGCACGATTTCCATGACGGTCTGGCCCGGGCTGACGACCCCACCAATGGTGGTCGCCGCAAGATTGAGCACAGTGCCGCTTTGTGGTGCACGAAGGACGGTACGGGCAAGGCGGTCATCCATTGCGAGCAGCCGTTCGCGGGAGGCAAGTGACGTGGCCTGAGCTTCAAGCAGTTCCCGGCCGACACGCTCCTGAAAGCGGGCTTTGGCTTCGCGGATCTGGTTGGTGACTTCCTCACTATTCCGGATCGCCTGGTTGCGCTCGCCTTTCAGCCCCGAAAGCTGGGCCTCAAGGTTTGAAACTTCACGCTCGAGACGGCTGACATTGCCGATGGTCTCGAGTTTTTCCTCAAGCAGCTCGCGGCGCAAAGCGAGATCTTCGCGGGCGGTTGTCAGGGCCCGTTCGGTGGCGTCGATCTCACCGGCAACGTCATTGCGACGTGTACGCAACGCTGTCCGGCGGCTTTCCAGAACGGAAAGCTCCGCATTCAGGGCAGCCCATTGCTGATTGAAGAGAGACTGCTGGCGCTCAATGATATCGACACGAGTAATGTCATCGATCGGAATATCGTTCAGCGGAGCGAAATCGACCGTCTTCTCTTCGGAGCGAAGAGCGGTGAGGCGGATCATGTTCGCCGAGCTGACCGCAAATTCCTGTGCGAGTTCGTCGCGAGCGGATTCAGATTGAAGGGGCGCCAGTTCCATGAGGACATCGCCCTCTTTGACCATCTGACCTTCCTTGACGTGGACAGCGCTGATCATGCCGCCTTCAAGGTGCTGGATTTCCTTGCGGTTATCCTGAACCACAATCTGGCCGGAGGCAGTGACGCCCTCGTCGAGCTTGGCAAATGTGCCCCAGATAACGAAGCCGCCGAAGCCGATGATGATGGCGAGAACGGAGAGCCGGATCGAGCGATCCGAGAATGCGGTAGCCGTATTCATGACTTGTCCTCCGTGACGCCGCGATCAAGCGTGATCTGGCCGACCTGACCGGCCGCAGGACGCGGCTTTTGGGCCGGCTGGGCGCCGGGCTGTCCGCGCCGGAGATCAGAGACCTTGCGCAGATAATCTTCGCGGTTGGAGACAGCGATTTTGCGATCCTTGATGATCATGACCTTGTCGGCCGCATTGATCAGGCGAAGGTCGTGTGTCGCGATAATGGCCGTCAACGGACGGTCACTCTGCGGCGCTCGTGCAAGGTCACCGAAGAACTTCATCAGCTCAGCGGCAAGATTGGCATCAAGGTGAGCCGTCGGCTCATCGAGCAGGAGCAGGGCGGGTTCTGCAAACATCGCCCGGGCGAGTCCGACAATCTGGCGTTGACCTGCGGAGAGGTGGACCCCGCCTTCGCCGATTGGCGTGTCATAGCCTTTGGGCAGGGTCAGGATCATGTCATGCGCACCGATCCTACGGGCGGCCGTGAAGACTTCTTCCGGGTCCGGATCGGTAAAGCGTGAGATGTTCTCAAAGACAGTGCCGGTGAGCAGTTCCACATGCTGCGGCAGGTAGCCGACATAACGGCCCCGGTCGCGCGCATCCCAGGTCGCGATGTCGCGGCCGCCGAGGCGGGCGGAGCCGTGATGAGCTGGCCAAGCGCCTGCGCAGGATTGCAGGAAGGAGGTCTTACCTGAGCCTGACGGCCCGAGAAGGGCGACGATGGTGCCCGGCTCAAAGTCGAGGCTCATCTGCGGCAGGAGAGGTTTGTCCGCCCCCGGAACGCCGACCGAGAACTCCTCAAATTTGAGGACAGGTTCCGGCCGCGGCATGGCGGTCACGGTATCGTGCTCAAGCGGGACGGAGCCTTCTGCAGAAGAGTCGATCCACTCCTTGAGCTCTTTCCAGCTGCGACCGGCCATGATGACTTGGCGCCAGATGGCAACCGTCTGGTCGATCGGCGCAAGGCCGCGACCCATGATGATCGAGCCCGCGATGATCGTGCCCGGCGTCACCTGACCGGAAACTGCGAGTGCGGCACCGGTGCCGAGAATGCCGACCTGAAGGATCTGACGCAGCGAGCGGGTTGAGGCTGACATGTAGGTCGACTTGGCCATCGACTCGACATTGCCGTCAGCCGCATCGCGGCGAAGTTTTTGCCAGTGGCCAACCGCCCGGTCGCTCATGCCCATCGAGACGATGGCAGCACGCTGACGAACAAGGTGCGAAAGGTGGTTCTGCGCGCGTTGATCGCGCTTGCCAGCTTCCTGAACGGACTCACGGCTCATCTTGTCGGTGACAACAGCCAGCACGAGAAGCATCCCAGCGCCGATTGTACCGAAGGCGCCGAGGACAGGGTGGATCAACCAGAGAATGCCAAGGAAGAAAACAACAAAGGGAATGTCGAACAGTGGGGCGAGGGCACCTTGCATCATCAGTGTCTGAAGACGGGACAGGTTACCGACGGCGTTCACCGTCTCTGTCGAGGTCGTGCTCGCAGAGGCAAGACCGCGGCGCAGGGTCAGGCCATCAAGCGCTTGACCCATATACTGGCCAGCCCGTGTCAGGGTCCGGCGGCGGCCGCCATCGGCAGCAATGTAAATGAGGAGCAGGAAGACAGCGATAATACTGAGGACGATCAGCGTCTCATAAGAGCCTGACGACATCACGCGGTCATAGACCTGCAGCATGTACATCGGGCTGATCAGGAACAGGAGGTTCGTGATCACTGAAAAGCCAAAGACCGTCCAGAAATAGCGCCGCATCTGCTTTTCAAGCTTCCGGCTGGGCTTTTCATCACCGGGAAGAGATTCGATGCCGCGCAGGTCATCACTCTCGGCGCCATTTGTCGGCGTCACAGCCGCAGGCGTTGTATCCGTCATCATAGGACGTTCTTCACTCATGTCCGCTCACTCTCCCCACCGATCAGCATGCTAGCCGATCGGGTTCAGTCAAAAAAGAGGCGGCGTAGCAATAACTTGCCAGTCTCGCGTGTGCGAAGTGGATGCGAAGGAGCTGCATCCAGTCTGCCCCCGAAAGTCTATGGCCGCGCAATCTCCGGAACGCAAATGTCGTGCCGGTTAATGTGCAGCGAATACAACGCGCTCCTTAAACCCAAGACCCCGTTTGGCCCCGAATTCGACCGAACCGCCGCGCCGAATGAGATCAAGCGAGGCAACTGTGGTGGCTTCATACTGGGGCGACAGGATCGTTGAAAGGCCGACATAGTCGACACGTCCTTCATCCCCGTTAAGCTCGAGCGTGAAATATCCATGGTGAAGCGGATCATGGAAACGGACGTCGCGGTTCTCCTTTCTGAGAAGGAGAGAATAGTCAAAAGCCGCCGTGCCGAGATATTTCGAGCCGCCCGGCGAGGTGACCGACGTGGTGCCGAGCTCAACACCCATCCGCGTGTCATCATCAGCGTAGAGGTCATTGCCCCAGGCTTCATGCGTGTCGCCCGTCAGGACGATCAGGTCGCGGGCGCCTGCTGAGCGGGCGACATTATAGAAGCGCTCGCGAGCGGCAGGGTATCCATCCCACGCATCAAGATTATAGGGCAGGCCAAGGGTCGAGAATTCGATGAAAGCGCGGACCTGATCCCATTCTTTCTCCAGCTCGACGATTTTCTCTTCGCTGACCCGGTCTTTGAGGTTCGGGGCAAAGACCCGCGCCATAATGATCTGGTTGGCGACGACCCGCCATGTCTGGCCGGCCGCAACGGAGCGTTTGAAGACCTTCTCGAAATAATCGAGCTGCACCCGGCCCATCATTTCGCGGGAGGGATTATTGAGCACTTCGCGTTTGAAACGCTCGATGTCCTCAGGCGTTTTCAGGCCGGGGACAATTTCGGAATATTCAAGCTGCTGGCCGCGCGCAAAAAGGCGCGTCTCGATTGCGGACAGCGAGAGGAAGCCGCCCCAGTCAAAATCGCGGAACAGGGCTTCGCGGCTCTTGCCGGGCTCGGGCTCGCGGACCGGCATCCATTCATAATAGGCAATCAGCGCCGCGGTCCGGCGGTCATCCCAAGTGCCTTCACTGTCAGGCTGGTGGTTCTGGGCGCCGCCTTCCCAGGAATTGTTCGACGTCTCATGGTCATCCCAGATCGGAATGATCGGATGCATGGCATGGGCTGCGCGAGAGCCGGGGTCGGCTTTATACTGAGCATGGCGTTTGCGGTAATCGTCGAGCGTGACGATCTCATGCAGGGGGGAGTGGTCACGCCCAAGCTCGCGGCCCGTGTCGCCGCCGTAAGCATCGGAGCTATATTCATAGATATAGTCGCCCAGATGGATCATCGCATCGATGTCGTCGCGGCGGGCCATGTGGTCGTAAGCATTGAAATAGCCGAACGGGTAGTTCGAGCAGGACATGACCGCGAATTTCACCGCCTCGGCATTCTCCGGCAATGTCCGTGTGCGGCCTGTCGGGGAAGTCTCGCCGGCGGCAAGGAAGCGGTAGAAATAGGTGCGGCCGGGCTCAAGCGCGTCGGGGACGACTTTCACCGTATGGTCGCGGGCAGGGGAGGCCTCTGTCGCGATGGTCCTGATGATCTGGCCGAAGGCGGGATCGGCGGCGATCTCGACGGTGACGGGAAGCGTGCCCTGATCCTCGGTCGTCACGCGGGTCCAGAGAACGACACTCTCCCGCGCCGGATCGCCTGAGGCGACCCCATGCCGGAAGGCTGCGCTGGTCGCCGGGGCGAGCCCCGTGAACATTTTGCCGCCCGTACTGGCGCAGGCAGAGAGCCCGCCTGCCAATGTGCCCATCAGGGCCTGACGCCGTGAAATCCGCATGAAACCGTCCTCCCGAAACTGCCTTCTTTTAAGCAGCCCTTTGTGTCGGTTTGGCAACAAAAGGGGCATCGGGACAGCCCTCTATGCGGTGCGGAATGGAAATCTTTTCGGCGATCTCTTTACATGGGCTGTCGTCATCTATATCTGGCCGCTTCGCCGCGACCCGATTAACGTCCGGAGGACGCCCCTCAGGGGGACGGCGCTTTTTGTTGAATGGTGGTCAGGGTGCCCTCGCGCAGTAGCCACTGTCCAAAAGGAGGCCCCATGAGGTGGACCAATTTCATAGTTCCCAACACGTAGTTCGTGCGCTTGCGCCGTCGAACCCGGTTCTGTGTCAACGCCCCCATGCCGCCACGCGCGCGGCCCGGTGGTTCGTGGACAATTTCCCGGGCAAGACTTTCTATGCCGTAAAAGCCAACCCTGACCGGGTGATGCTGAACGCTATCCGCGCCGGCGGTGTCGAGCATTTCGACGTTGCCAGCCTCGTTGAGGTGCGTGCGGTCCGCGCGCAGTTCCCGGATGCGACGCTTGCTTTCATGAACCCGGTCAAATCGTCCGAGGCGATCCGGGAGGCTTATTTCGAGCATGGCGTGCGGATCTATTCGCTCGACTGCGAGAGTGAGCTGACCAAGATCATGGCAGCGACCGACAATGCCCGCGACCTGACTCTTTGCGTCCGGCTGGGTGTCGACAACTCTAACGCCAAAGTCTCGCTCGGCCGGAAATTCGGTGCGCGCGGTCATGCGGCGCCGGAGCTGCTGCGCCATACCCGTCTGCTCGCGCACAAGCTTGGGCTCTGCTTCCATGTGGGCAGCCAGACGCTCGATCCGACAGCTTATGTCCGGGCGCTCGATATGGTCGAGCAGGTCGTGATCCAGTCAGGCGTGCTCGTTGATGTCGTCGATGTCGGCGGCGGCTTCCCTGCGCGCTATCCGGATATGGAACCCGAAGCCATGTCGCGCTTCGTTGAAGAGATCGAAGCCCGCTTCGAGACTTTCCTTTCGACGGACACGACCGAGCTGTGGTGCGAGCCGGGCCGGGCACTGGTCGCAGAAGCGACCAGCCTGATCGTCCGTGTGGAAAGCCAGCGCGACTTTGACCTCTATATCAATGATGGGGTCTACGGCACGCTTTATGATGCCGGCCACCTTGGCTGGCGGTTCCCGGCAAAAACGCTGGGCCGCGACGGCATGGCTGCGCCTTTCCGGTTTTATGGTCCGACCTGTGATGACGCGGACCACATGCCGGGCCCGTTCTTCCTGCCGGCTGAAACCAGCCCCGGCGACTTTATCGAGATTGGCATGCTGGGCGCCTATGGGCGCACAATGGCCGGTCATTTTAACGGATACGGATCGTACATCGAAGTGACATGTACGGACGATCCTTTTGGTACCATCTTTCTGCCGGCCGATACGGAGAGCCGGGTGGAGGTCTCCCAATGAGCCAGGTTCTGCAATTCCCAACCGAAGTCGCCAATGATGAACTTGGCCAGCCGCTTGATCATTTCATCGAGCGGGACGGTAAGAAATATGCGGGCACGCATCTGACCATCGACCTCTATGGCGCCGAAGGGCTGACCGACAAGGCGCGGATGGAAAAGGCGTTCAAGCAATGCGTTGAAGAATGCGGCGCAACGCTTCTGCACATGCATCTTCACACCTTCCTGCCGTCGGGCGGGCTGTCGGGCGTGGCTGTCCTCGCGGAGAGCCACATCTCGGTCCACACCTGGCCGGAAGCCAATTACGCGGCCTTTGACGTCTTCATGTGCGGCGATGCCAAGCCTGAGCGGGCAATCGGCATTCTGCAGAATGCCTTCAAAGCCGAGAATGTCAGTGTGGGAACGCATCTGCGCGGTGACCGCATTGAAGAAATGCTCAGCGATGAGGCGGCGTCCCTGTGAGCCGCTTCATTTTCGAAATCGACGGGCAGAAATGGTTCAAGGAGCAGGTGACCGATGAGATCGGTCACTCGCTTCGTATCGACAACATCCTTTTCGAAGGGGAAGTCGATCACCAGCACCTGATCGTTTTTGAAAATGAAGTCTTCGGACGGCTTTTCGCGCTTGAGGGCTTCATTCAGGTCTCAACGCGCGATGAGTTCATCTATCACGAGATGCTCGTCCATGTGCCGCTGTTCGCCCATGGCAACGCGAAACGCGTGCTCGTCATTGGCGGCGGTGATGGCGGCGCGATCCGCGAAGTCTTCCGTCATCAGACGGTCGAGCATTGCACCATGGTCGAGATCGAAGGCTCGGTTGTCGATTTCTCCAAAGAATGGTTCCCGACGATTTCGGACGGGGCGTTCGATGATCCGCGCCTCAACCTCGTGATCGCGGACGGCGCGAAATTCGTGAAGGACACGGACCAGAAGTTCGACGTCATCCTTGTCGATTCAACCGACCCTGTTGGCCCCGGCAAAGTCCTCTTCACCGAAGAGTTCTATCGCGACTGCCGCCCCTGCCTCACAGAGGAGGGCATCATGATTACGCAATGCGGTCTGCCCTTCTTGCAGCCGAATGAGCTGCGCACCGCTTATCTGAACCAGAAGGCCAGTTTTGAGGCCCCTACATTCTACTCGATTGCGGTCCCGGCCTATTCGGGGGGAATCATGACGCTCGGTTTTGCGCGGGCCGGAGGGGAAAATCCGGACCTTGAGACCCTCAGCGAACGTGTAAAATCCGCAAACATTCATCCTTTCAGATATTACTCTGCGGCGGCCCATCAGGGGGCATTTGCCCTGCCGGCCTATATTTCTCACATTCTAGACACTGGCGAATTTGGCTGAGGGATCAGGCGGTTGCCTTGTTTCAGCCTCGACTCGTGACGATTACGGATGTAGTTGCCCAATTACAACAGCTCTTGCGCTTGAAAGAGCTATACCCTGCGACAAAGTGATATGCATCGGCAGATGATGGGGAAAAGATAATGTCACAAGACACAGGATCAGACGACGTTCCTTCAGGGAAGACAGCGTCTTCTAAAGGACAGGCATGGAGCCTGATTGGTCCAGTTACCGCTGCTTTCGCACTTGTGGTCACCGCGGCAGCTGTTGCCGCGTACCGTTTCGGTGAAGGCATCGTCTATATCGGCGATCGCACGATCAGCGAGATGAATTTCGTAGAAGTCACCGGCGGTGCCGCTCTTGGCGTGCTGGGTGCGCTGGCAAGCGTTGGTGCAGCAGGCCTTGGCGCAGTTGTCGCGCTGGTCGCCACCATTGTGGCAACGGCGATGGGCGCCCTTGGGGTTGCTCTCGGCTCGCTGCTGGTCATCGGTTTCGTCAGCGGCCCGATCCTGCTGGTCGTGGTGATCGGTATCCTGATCAAGCGGCGCTACTGGCCGGATGTGATCTAAGCTTTAGGCGCATCCAACCTGACAGGAATTACGAACCCGCCTCATCGAGGCGGGTTTTTTGTGGCAGCTTCGCAAACTGTCCGGGCTGCCCGCTCTGTTTTGCGGCGGCTGCGGTCATCAGCTCTGACGGGTTCAGCATGGAGGCATTCCACAGCCCGATATAATCGAGCGCTTCCTTCGTCTTGTGGTCGCGGGAATAGGTGATCGCCCGTTTGCAGCCATGAACGGCCATCGGGGCTTTGGTCGCGATATCCCGGGCCATGTCTTGTGCGGCGCTGATCACATCCTCGTGTGTCTCATGGACATGATTGACGAGGCCGTAGCGCAAGGCTTCCTCGGCGCCCATCTCGCGGCCCGTATAGGCAAGCTCGCGCACCAGCCCTTCGGGCAGATGGTTGAGAAGGCGCGGGAAGGTGCCGACATCGGCCGTCATGCCGATATGGATCTCATAGACAGAGAAGGCTGCATCCTTCGTGGCCAGCCGGATGTCGCAGGCCGTGATCATGTCGACCCCGGCGCCAAGGCATTTGCCGTGAATGGCAGCAATCACCGGCACGCGCGCTTCTTCGAGGACGGTGAACGTCCTCTGCATACGGCCGACTTTCTCGATGAAGTCGAGCGGGGCGGCAGCGCCCAGTTTCGAGCGGTCGCCTGCGACCCCGGCAAAGGCGGAAAGGTCGATCCCGGCACAAAAGAGCGGACCGTTGGCGGCAATCACGATGGCGCGGATGTCGCCGGACTTATCAAGCTCCTCGATCGCGGCAGGGAAATCCTCCCAGAAGGGAAGGGCGAGGGCGTTGCGCTTCTCGGCGCGGTCAAGCGTGAGCGTGGCGACCGGGCCGTCCGTCTCAATCGTGAATTGCTGCGTCATGTTCTGCTTCTGCCTCGCGGTCCCATTGTTCGATCACCGCAGGGTAATCGTTCCGGTCCGAAGCGTCGATGCGACGGATCTGTTTGACCGTCCACTCATCCCGAGAAGGCAGCTCAAACATAGTGTCACCATCGATATCGGCCTCGATCTGCGTCACATAAAGCCGCTCGGCGCGGGGGAGGGCGAGGGCGTAGATGGCAGCCCCCCCGATGACGCAGATTTCTTCCGCCGCGCCGGCGAGCAGGATTGCTTCATCGAGGCTGTTTGCGAGCAGCACGCCTTCGGGCAGGTCGGGCCTGCCGCGCGAGATCACGATATTGAGCCGACCGGGCAAAGGCCGCCCAAGGCTGTCCCAGGTCGTCCGTCCCATGATGATGGGTTTGCCGGTCGTAATTTCCTTGAACCATTTAAGATCGTCCCGCATCCGCCAGGGAAGATCGCCTTCGCGCCCGATGACACCATTGCGGGCAATTGCCACGACGAGGCTGAGGATCGGCTCTGGAGAAATGGCCGGGATCACACGGCCACCGGGGCCTTGATGGCCGGGTGCGGATCATATCCCGTGACCTTGATGTCGTCATAGGTCCAGCCGAAAATGTCGGTGATCTCCGGGTTCAGCTCGAGCTGCGGCAGTGCGCGCGGGGTGCGTGAGAGCTGCTCTTTCGCCTGCTCGATATGATTGAGATAGAGATGCGCATCCCCAAAGGAATGGACGAAATCGCCGGGCTCCAGCCCGCAGGATTGCGCCATCATATGGGTGAGAAGCGCGTAGGACGCGATATTGAACGGCACGCCGAGGAAGATATCCGCCGACCGCTGATAAAGCTGGCAAGAAAGCTTGCCGTCCGCGACATAGAACTGAAAGAGGCAGTGGCAGGGGGCGAGTGCCATCTGGTCCAGCTGTCCGGGGTTCCATGCGGAGACAACTAGCCGCCGCGAATTGGGATTGGTGCGGATTTCATTCTGCACCCACGCGATCTGATCGACCGTGCCGCCATCCGGCTTTGGCCATGACCGCCATTGCTGTCCGTAGACAGGCCCGAGATCGCCATTCTCATCCGCCCACTCATCCCAGATCGAGACCTTGTTCTCGGTGAGATAGCCGATATTCGTATCGCCCTTCAGGAACCATAAAAGTTCGTGCACGATGGATCGGATATGGCACTTCTTGGTGGTGACCAGCGGGAACCCCTCTGAGAGGTCAAAGCGCATCTGATGGCCGAAGACGCCGCGCGTCCCCGTGCCGGTGCGGTCGCCGCGTTCCACCCCGTCGTGAAGCGCGCGGGCGAGAAGATCGAGATAGGCTTGCATGCCCCCAATGTGGCGAAGGCCAGCGCGATTCGAAAGGGGGCATTGCGCCAGATTGACTTCATTCCGGCCAAGGCAGCATGATCGGCCCGAGGGGACATGGGCCATGCGCGCGATATTCGTATTTCTGCTGATCAGCGCAGGCATTGTGGCGCTTGCCTTCAATGCCCCCGTCCGCGGATTTGCGGCGGCAACGGCGCTGATCACGCTGATCCTTTCCCTGCCGATGGACCTCAAGCGCCTTCGGATCGAGCGGCCCTTTTTCTATGGCGATGACGCGTTCGAGCTGGGGGCGATGGCGGCCTGGACGCTCGCTATCGGCAGCGGGATCGCGCGGGCGCTGGCTGTTGGCGCGGCGGCGCTTTTCACCTTCCCGGCTTTCCTCAGCGAGCCGCAGCTCAAAGTCGTCGGGCTGACCGTCGCCGATCTAGAGATGGAACGGATGAGCACGCTTTACGTCTTTCTGATCGTCCTCTTTCTGGCGGTTGTCTCAGGGATGCTGGTCAACCGGTTCACCCAAGGGCTCGGCTATCGCTGGTCGATGTTCCGCTTCATCTGGCTTTATTGCCTCCTCTTTTCCGTCGGCGCCTTTGCCGCACAAGCAATCTCGCCGGTCGAGCGGCCATCCGCTTTCGCGCTCGTCGATGTCATCCGCGATGCCGATGATGTGCGGAATGACGCGGTCTGTCCTGATCTTGAAGACGAGATGGCGGCGCTGGAGGCAAAAGAGATCAAGGGGCCGATTGACTGGCTTTTCGGGACGGGCGCGGATCGCCGCAAGAAAGAGCAGGCCCTGCGCCGGAACCATTGCGGCGTGACACTGGATGCGAGTTTCTCGAACATCATCTTGGCGGTCTCGACCATGGATGATTTCGTCGACGAGCTGACCCAAAGCGTCGTGGCCGGAACAACATCGACGATTGGGGCGGGGGAAGGGCCGGGACGGCTGTTCGCCGGGATATTCCTCTCCTCAAACCTCGTTCAGGGGTTTGTCATCGCCATCTATGCGAGCCTGATCCTGATGCTGGCCGCGCCTGTGCCGGGCCGTGAGCAGGATGGGGGACACGGTCCCTGGTATTGAGGGGACTAAACGGCTCCGCTCAGGGCCGGATGACAGGCTACGCTTTATCGTATAGCAATAATTTTTTCGGCGATAGAGGATCGGGCAGATGTCAAAATGGATGATTAGTGCGGGCGGTCTCGCGCTCGTTATGGCGCTTGCGGCCTGTGCTTCAGACGAGGGAGGCGCGCGGAGTGCAGACGCCGCCCAGTCGAGCGCGGCGGCGCCTGTCCTCAATGTCTCCTATGAGAAATTCGTCCTCGATAACGGACTGCAAGTGATCCTGCATCAGGACAGCTCCGATCCTGTCGTCGCCATCAATATCGCCGCCCATGTCGGCTCCTCCCGCGAACTGCCGGGCCGCACCGGCTTTGCGCATCTGTTCGAGCACCTCCTTTTCATGGACTCCGAGAATCTCGGCTATGGCGGGCTCGATGAGATGAACACCCGCATCGGCGGGACGACGGTCAACGGTTTTACGACCTCTGACATGACCCAGTATTACCAGGATGCCCCGGCCGACGGGCTCGAGAAGATCATCTGGGCCGAGGCCGAGAAGCTCGGCTTTTTCATCAAGACTGTCAGCGCCGATGTCCTCGCCAATGAAAAGCAGGTGGTGAAGAACGAGAAGCGGCAAAGTTATGACAACCAGCCTTACGGCTATATGTATCCGCTTTTCTCCGAACTTCTCTACCCGGAGGATCACCCCTATAGTTGGCCGGTCATCGGATCGCTTGAAGACCTTGATGCCGCAGCCCTCGAAGATGTCGTTGCCTTCTATAAGCGCTGGTATGTACCGAATAATGTGACGCTGACGATTGCCGGAGATATTGATCCCGCACAGGCGAAGATCTGGGTCGAGAAATACTTCGGTGATATTCCGCGCGGGGAAGATATCGCGCCCCTGCCGCCAAGAGCCGCGGAGCTCGAAGACACCGTCTCGCTCTATCACGAGGACCAGTTCGCGCGCGCGCCCCGGCTGGCGATGGCCTGGCCGTCGGTCGAGCAGTTCCATAAGGACGCATACGCGCTCGATATCCTCACCACCTATCTTGCCGAGGGCAAGAAGGCGCCGCTCAACATGGTGCTGATCGATGAGGAGAAACTCACCTCCGGTGTCACCATGTATAATTCGACCTCGGAGATTGCAGGGGAGCTCTATCTCATCGTCACGGCGCAGGAAGGCGGCGATCTTGATGAGCTGATGCCCGCGATTGAGGAAGGCTTCCGGCGCTTTGAGGAAAACGGGATCAGCGAAGACGATCTCAAGCGGATCAAGGCCGGTATCGAGGTCGAGTTCTATGGGAACCTGCAAAGCGTCGTCGGCAAGGCGATCAGCCTCAGCCAGTATAATCTGTTCACGGGCAATCCCGGTTTCGTCAGCACGGATATCGAACGCACGCTTGCCGTGACCGCCGATGATGTGATGCGGGTCTATGAGACCTATCTTAAGGACCGCAACTATGTCGCCCTGTCCTTCGTGCCGCAGGGCCAGCTTGACCTCGTGCTTGAGGGCGCGGGCAAAGCGGACATCAAGGAAGAGGTGATCGTTGAGGGGGAAGGCGCGCCGGTCGATTTCGATCCGACGGCCCGCACTTTCGAACCGACTCCGTCCGCCTTTGACCGATCGGTGGAGCCGCCCTTCGGTGAGCCCTATGATCTACCGAAACCTGAAATCTACAAGGCCAACCTGAAAAATGGCATTGCCGTCTATGGCATCACGACGAGCGAAGTGCCGGTCGTGCAATTCAGCCTACGGATTGATGCCGGGCAGGACCGTGCCGATATCGAGAAGGTCGGGGTGCCGGCCTTAACGGCGGATCTCCTCACGCGCGGGACGGCGAACAAAACCGTCGCGGAGCTTGAAGAGGCCCTTCAATTGCTCGGGGCAGAGATCAATATTTCGGCGGGCAGCACGGCGACCTTCATCAGCGGGACGACGTTGGCGCGGAATTTTGACGAGACGGTTGCTCTGCTTGAGGAAATGCTGCTCGAGCCGCGCTGGGACGAGGAAGAGTTCGATCTTCTCAAGCGCCGGGTGGCGCAGCAATTCGTCCTTGCCAAGGCCAATCCGAATGCGCTGGCCGGCCGGGTGTCACGCGAGCTTTTCTATGGGGAGGATCACATCTTCCACTATGACAGCTACGGCACCGAGGCGCAGCTTGAGACCATCACGATGGAGGACCTCAAGGACTTCCATGCGGCGGCCTACAAGCCGGGCCGTGCGGCTCTGCGGGTCGTGGGCGATGTTAAATTGGTAGACGTCAAAGCCGCTTTCGCGCCGCTTGCCGCGGACTGGAAAGGCGAGGCGCCTGAAACGGACGCTCCGGCCCAGCCGCAAGATGTGAGCGAGGCGGCTCTATATTTCTATGATGTGCCGGGCGCGAAGCAATCGGTCATCAGGGCGCAGCGGCCCTCCCTGAGCGCGGTTGATGCGGATTATCCACTGGCGCAGGCGATCAATTATTATCTCGGCGGCACCTTCACCTCCGATCTCAATAATGAGCTGCGGGTGAACAAGGGTTACACCTATGGGGCCCGCTCTTTCTTCTCCGGCACGGAGGATCGCGGGTTCTATACCGTCTCCACCAGTGTGCGGACGAATGTAACCCTCGAGTCGCTTGAGCTGATCCGGGATCTGCTCGCCAGCTATGGCGAGAGTTTCGATGAGGACCGGCTGCAGGAAATGAAAGAAGCGCTGCTGCGTCAGCAGGCGCTTCAGACCGAAACACTGGGCGAGAAGCTCGGCGTACTCTCCGAGATCAGCACTTATGGCTATCCGGAAGATTATCAGGCGCAGAACGCAGCCCGGCTAGAGGCGGTGGATCTTGCGGAATTCCGCCGTCTTGCGACCACCTATATTCTTCCGGGCGCGATGAATTATGTCGTGGTCGGAGATGCCGAAACCCAAGCCGGGCGCCTCGGCGACCTTGGCTTCGGTGAGCCGGTGATGGTCGATCCTGTCGAGTAGGACTATTCGTCAGACGGTGGTTGGCAGGTCTCAAGTGCGGGATCGACCAGCGCTTTCTGCCAGTTTTTCGCCGAGGTCAGTTGTGCTTTGGTGAACCCACGGGCCCCGCGGAAATCAGCGCCGTGAATATTAGCTCCGTGAAAGTTTGTATCGATTAGGTCGGCGCCTCTTAGGTCCGCGCCGCTTAGGTCCGCGCCTCTTAGGTCCGCGAATCTCAGGTCGGCGTGATTCAGGTTTGCATCTATTAGATCCGTGGCCATCATATCCGCGTGATGCAGGACTGCGTTTGTTAGAACCGCGAGACTCAGGTGCGCGGTACTTAGACCCGCGTGAGGCAAGACCGCGTCTATCAGGCTTGCTTCCATCAGATTCGCGGCCCCCAGCTGCGCTCCTTTCAAGTTCGAGCGTGTCAGGTCTGCCTCGGTTAGGGACGCCCCTGTAAAGTTTGCGTGGCTAAAATTTGAATCTCTCAGATCTGCGCCGTATAAGTTTAAGGCCTCCAGATTACCATTACTAAGGTTTATTCCATCCAGTCGAGCACTACTGGTGCCAGATCGATCACCAGTCAGATAAAGGCGATCGAGAAGTTGCCGCGATGTGTAATCAACCGCGTCATCCGGTAAAGGAGAAATCGGCTCCGCATCGTTATTTTTCTGCATCAAGACGAAACTGACCAAGCTTAAGGCCTGAAGCAGGGTGCCTTCCGCATGACGTTGCCGGGTTTCCGCTGCCCGCCAAGTCTCCTTATCGCCGATTTTGACCGGCATGCCCTCCTTCACGGTGACCCTCATGGCATGGGCTAGCGCTTCGCGGAGATTGTCGAGTTCATCAACGGAACGCAGCATCATCTCACCTTCGATGAAGCCAGCGATTTCTTCTGTCAGAGCCGCGTCGCCTGTCAGCGACAACCACTCCTGAAGTTTCTGACTGGTACGGATTTTTCTGAAAGTTGAGAGTGTATTGGGGTCCTTCAGGAAACGGGTGATGCATCTTGCGGCGAGGTATTCACCAAAAGTCTTATGGCTAAACTCAAAACCCTTGTTCTGCGCGGATGAGTTCCTGAAAAAGAAGCTCAGTGCCAGTGTCGAGAAGCCCTCCGTCGAAGGCTCAAGGCTGTTCGGGCCTGCCATTTCATTGAGAAATTTTTCCCAGATCGCTTCAGCATCCTGATTCTCGATTGCGCTTAAGAAGCCGTTGTAATCAGCAGACCGTGGATCACCGCTCCGCCACGCAGCGAGGGCAATAAATTCAAGAACCTGTTCAAATTCATCTTGATTATCGAAAGCTAAAATAGGCCCCTTCTTACCTTCCCGCTCGCGCCGTTCCCAGACTTCATCAATCAAACTCTGATAGACAACATTTCGGTTCGTAATTTCCTTATCAAAGCTTTCCTTGGCGAGGCCCGTAAGGGCGAGGAGATAGCAGAGCAGTGGTTCAAATGTCAGTGTGCCGAGGCTTTGATCGCTGAGAACCGGCGGCGTTCTTGAGCGGAGTTTTTCGTTCTTGAGAGCCGTGACATATCTTGACCAGAATAGGCTGCGCTGATCGCTGTTATCAACCGGCTCTGCTGCTTCGAATTCCTCCAGGTTTTCATATCCGCAGACATGGTAAATTTGTGTGCGCGGCATTTCTCTGGCGAGGTAGTGACCTAACGCAGCCTGGATGATGGGATCGCGGCCCGAGACGATTGCCCGCGCCCGGATCTCACCTCCATCGTTCATCAATTTCATGAGTTTGTTGAGGCTGACCCAGAAAGACTCAGCGACTTCTTTCGCGCCGCCGCTTTGAGGAAATACCAGTTCATCCAAGCCGTCGAAAATCAGGACAAACGGCCTGCTAGCACTCGCATCGGCTAATGGGTGCGACTCGAAATGCCGCTTTTCATCGCAAAATCGTGTTTCTATCCTTGCTCTCAAATCGTCGGTGTCTTCAATGTGCTGAAGATCGACAAAGATCGGGCGATAATTCGCGTTCTTCGCAAGTTTGGCAGCGTACATTTTCGCGAAGGAAGATTTTCCACAACCCGGACCGCCCGAAAGCACGGCAACAGCGTGATCCTTGGAACACTGCGTCGAGAGCCACTTGTCCAAATCGTGCGCCAAGCTGACCAAGTACTCTGGTAGTGCGTCTTTCTTGTCGACCTTGGCTCGTCGGGCTCTTGTATCGATGTAGAGATCACTCAGTGTGACGCCGGTTTCCTCTTGTCCCCAAATTGGCTCTTTTTCAACCATGTCAATCAGATGTTGGCGGTAGGCGAACCAATCGTCTTCCAACTTGGCGGCCTCGAAGCCGCTGGCCGCGCGTTCGCGCAAGTCACCAAACAAATCACCACCATCAGCCGTCAGAAAGTGGAGGGCAGTCGACATGACGCCATGCAATTGTCCGTAGGCATCGGATGGAATATTCTTCTCGCCGTCAATCGCCGCGAAAAACCCATCCCGCAAGAGATTATATAGAGGGGTATCAGCTGGCTTCTCAAAAAATTTCGGTGTCAGGAAGAAATCCTGCGTGCGAAGTTCTTCGACCGCAGTTTCCATGGACGCAATCGCCGCGTCATGTTTGTTTGTGTGTTCATCGCCGGGGAACACCTGATCTACGGCGTGCGAAAAGCAGAGTCCGACCAAGTACCAAGCTCGGCTCCCCGGCGGTTCCTCCAGAACAACTGTTTTGCGAAGTGATTTGATGAACGTCGCCAGGGCGCGCGGAGATGTCGCCCCGCTCATTGCTGTGATCGCGCCGACCGCACTCGCGTCTACGGATGAGTCGAACAATGCTCCCCAGTTGATTTCGATCGATTTCTGCGGCGGTAAAATCTGGATACCGACTGACATAGACGCTCCTTCAATTGAGCATTATGCCTATTTCTCCCGGTGATATAAGTGAACCCAAATCTACACCTTTACGGCGAAATTGAATTGTCACCTCAGGCAGCCTTGTCGGTGTCCTCTTTTTCGTCCTTGGGGTCTTTGACCTCTTTGACTTCTTTTGCGTCCTTGCCGTCTTCGGCGCGGTCGACCTTTTTGGACGGCCCCCGATAATTGGTGACGCCAACAGAGAGGGCATAACAGGCAAGGGCGACAGAAAGGGGGATGTGAACGTTTTCGCCGTCCCGCTCGCCCTTTTCATAATACTGGATCATCCGCCGTTTCAGCCCGAGGGCGTCCGCGGCGTCTTTCTGCGAGTATCCAAGTGACTTTCGCCACTTTTTGAAATCGTGAGGCTCCATCCGTTTTCCCACCGGTCGAGCTCCCCGCTATCGACTGTCCATGCCCGCTATATAAGGGATTTTTGTTGCAGACTCGTAACAGACAGGCGCGCGATGTGCGTATTTTTTCGACAGTTGTCGGTGCGTTACGGGCCGCGCGCTCTTCAAACCTTCACCCTTGGACGCTATATGTGTCCGTGATGCTTCGGTATCTATGGCGATAAATGGCGCTCGTAATAAGCGGCCCGGACCCGGGGGCGGTACCCGGCGGCTCCACCAGAGGCCTCACGACGATAAGTGGTGTGAGGATTGTGGCGGGGCCGAAATAGTATCGACGGACGTGTAAAGGTTCTGCTTTCGCTCGGATGGTCTCCGTTATTGGGCCACTTAGAATAGTTGCAAATGACAACTCTTCGGAAGGTTTCGCTCTCGCTGCGTAACGCAGTGCGAGAAAACCGCATTTAAGTCCCAGACCCATCCCGGTCTGGGCGGGGTCCCGGCGAACCTGGCAACAGAATCGCCGACTTTATCCCTCTCCAAAGCTTTCTCGCTGAGCTGCACTCGTATGCGGTGAAAGCTTGCGCGTTGGCGTCTCCTTTTTAGGGTGTCACCAAGGTGGGCTCACGGGGAGGGTGTCATGAAGTCAAAAAAACGAATTTGCGCGATCTTGCTTGCCGCGACGGCGTTCGGTGTGGCGCAGGCGCAGGAGGAGCCGGTCGAACCGGTTGAGCCGTCAGAATTCCCGCCGCTTTATGAAGATCTCGAGCGCGAGGAAATCGAGCGGAATATTCCGATCCCGGAGCGGATCGAAGAAGAGGATACAGGCTCTGAGAATGCCGAGGCAATGGAGCTTGAGCTTGATCTCTCACCCGATCCAGCACTGATGTCGTTCGCCGCCCTGCTGGAGGAGGGCAAGGCGGAAATCGTCCTTGAGGGGACAAAGACGCAAAGTGAGGCGATGCTACTGGCCGCAGAATACGGCATCGCGATGAGCCAGATGCCAGAGGCGTTGCAAATCCTCGGCACGCGGGCGCTTCTTTTTCAGAAATCAACAGGCCGGGTTCTGGCCGCCATCCGGCTGCCCGATGGGGTGCGCCGGAACAAGGAGAAGGTGAATCCTGAAATCCGCATGTTCGGCCGGGAGAATGGCCAGATCGCTATCGAGTATCGCGGGTGGCATACGGATAAATATGAATTCGAAAAATGCACCATCATCTTTGAATATCAGGTGAATGTCGTTGACCGGAACCTTGCGTCAAAGAAAACCTTCGGGCGCATCCAGCGGCCTTATGAATATATCAAGGTGCTCTCCCAGCCGGTTGACGGCACGAACGGACTATATGTCCTCGTGATCCCCACGGTTGAGGTGAACAAGAAAAAGATCGGCCAGCCTTTCACCGAAACGCATCTGGCGATTACGCAAAGCCGGAAAGGCGCCAATCCCGCAAAGACGATCGACATGCCTAAGGTCGAACGGTGGCTGGTCGTGGAGCATGAGCTTGTCCATGCCGAGCAGATCTATCGCGCCTATACGCAGACCGTCCGTAAGCTGGTGAGTGATAACAAGCTCTGTAATCCAACTAAACCGATCGCGCGGCACAGGGCGATCCTGCAGAAAACCTTCACCGCCAATTGGATAAAAATGACAGCATCCGGTCATGGCGGCAGTCATGAGCAGGGCACCTATCCGAACACGCCGGCTGAAACGGAAGCCCGTGAAGTGATGTGGCGGCTATGGGATGCGCGTAACCCGTGAGCGGGGGATGATCAGCTTGCGGAGGGGCTTTTAAAGGCTGC
The DNA here is from genome assembly GCF_003399445.1 of Parvularcula marina. Lineage (NCBI taxonomy): Bacteria > Pseudomonadati > Pseudomonadota > Alphaproteobacteria > Parvularculales > Parvularculaceae > Parvularcula > Parvularcula marina. Next base: position 2,529,496 of record NZ_QUQO01000001.1, read on the forward strand.
AAGCCTCTTCTCCAGCCTTGCACGCACGCCCGGCCATTCGTGCGGCAGCATCGAGAAAAAGACGCTGTCCCGCCGCTCGCCCGTCCACGTCATAACATGGCTGCGCAGGACGCCTTCGCGGGCGAGCCCCAGCTTGGTCATCGCACGCTGGGAGCGGAAATTCTTGGCGCCTGTTTTCAATTCGATCCGGGCCGCACCCGCTTCAATCGCGCGGGTGAAAAGGAGGAGCTTTGCGGCCGGGTTGATCGCCGTGCCGCGCGCGGCGGCGGTGTAATAGGTCCAGCCGACTTCGACGCGGTCCTGGGACGGCGCGATTGCAAGAAAAGAGCTGTGGCCGACGCAATCGGACGTCGCTTTGTCAAAGACCGCATGGCCGATCAGGCTGCCCGCGGCCTGGTCGGCAAGTCGCCGGTCGAACCAGCCATCAAAATGGGGGCCGTCCCCGCGCTCTGACATCAGCGCCCAGATTTCGGGGTCATCCGACGCCGCGCGAAGAATGTCGCGATGGCTTTCGGTCAACGGCTCCAGCCGGACAAAGTCATTTTCAAGAAGCTTCGGCGTCAGCTCCATGGAAATTACTCGGCGTTAGCAGTGCCGGCAGTCTCGTCGGTCAGGGTTTTGAGATATTCGATCAGCGCCTTGCGCTTTTCAGGATCGCTCTGGCCGCGATAGGCCATGCGCCCGCCGCGAACATATTTGGCCGGGTTCTCAAGATAGGGATCGAGCGTTTCCTCGGTCCAAACGATGCCCGAATTCTGCATGGCCTTCGAATAACGGAAATCCGCGTGCCGGGCGGCAGGCGAGCCGTAAACGCCATAAAGATTGGGGCCAATCCTGTGGCCCTTCGACGGATCTACCTGATGACAGATGCCGCATTCGCCAAAAAGGACGCGGCCTTCTGCGGCCTGCGCGCTCATCGACGGGGCGCTGGCGCCTCCTGCAGACATTACATTGGCGGACGGGGCCTCTGTCTCGCCGCCGCAAGCAGCAAGGATCAGGGCAAAAAGCGGTGTCAGCAGGACAAAACGCATGTTCATGCCCAGTCATCTGCCGCAAAATCGCTTGACCGTCGAGGCCGGAAGAGGCTCTTTCAGGACTTTGCTGCAGGCGCGAAAACGCCGCAAGGAGATGACACATGGTTGATCTCAAAGCCGCCGTCAGGGCGATCCCCGATTTTCCCAAACCCGGCATCGTCTTCCGGGATGTGACCACCCTGATGGGCGATCCGCTGGCCTTCAGCGAGACCATCGATCTGCTCTGCGATGCCTATAAGGCGCATGAGATCGATCAGATTGCCGGGATCGAGGCGCGCGGGTTCGTCTTTGGCGCCGCGCTCGCCCACCGGCTCGGCATCGGGTTCGTGCCGGTCCGCAAGAAGGGCAAGCTGCCGGGCGATACCTATTCGCAAACCTATGATCTTGAATATGGTCAGGACACGCTCGAAATGCACAAGGATGCACTGTCGCAGGGCCAGCGGGTGCTGATGATTGATGATCTGCTGGCAACCGGCGGGACGGCACTGGCCGCGCTTGATCTTGTCGAGAAGGCCGGCGGCAAGGTTGTCGGCGCGGCATTCGTTGTCGACCTCCCTGAGCTTGGCGGCAGGAAAAAGCTGGAAGCGCGGGGGCTTGATGTTCTGACGCTGATCGAATTCGAAGGACACTGAGCATGTTGCATTGGCTCACTGACACGCATTTCAAGGGGGATCCCAGTGACAGGCCGGGCCCCGTCAGCCCCGAAGTGGCGGCGGCGGCCCTCCTGATCGAGGCGGCACACAGGGACAGCAATTACACCGAGATCGAACGCGACCTTGCGACCAGCGCGATCATGAAAATGTTCCGCAAGGACAATGCGGAGGCCGTGGCGCTCCGGCGCGAAGCCGAGGCGGCGCAGGCGAGTGCGCCCTATATGATGCGGTATATGACGGCGGCGCGTGATCTTGATCCGGATACGAAAGAGAAATTCATTACCCAGCTTTGGTGCGTTATTGATTCGGACCGGGAAGAAACGGTAGCCGAAAGCATGCTGGTCAGCTCCGTGATCGATGTGCTGGGCATCTCGCGGGAGCGGGCAAGGAGCCTGCGCCCCGCACTGCCAAGAGGAGAGGGCTGATATGTCCGCGCAAACCAGATCCCGCCGCGTCACCTGCGCCGATATCATGAAGCGCAAGGGCGGTGAGCCGATTGTCTCCCTGACCGCCTATGATGCGCCCATGGCATCGATCCTTGATCCGCATTGCGATTTCCTGCTGGTCGGGGATTCGGTTGGCATGGTCGTGCACGGATTGCCAACGACCGTCGGGGTCACGCTCGACATGATGATCATGCACGGGCAGGCCGTGATGCGGGGCGCCAAGACGGCGCTGGTCGTCGTTGACCTCCCCTTTGGCTCATATGAAGCGGGGCCGCAGCAGGCATTTGAAAGCGCGTCGCGCGTGATGATGGAAACCGGCTGCGGCGCGGTGAAGATCGAGGCAGGTGTCTACACCGCCGATATCGTCCGCTTCCTGACCGATCGCGGGATTCCGGTCATGGCGCATGTGGGCCTGCGCCCGCAGGCGGTCAATGTGACCGGCGGGTTCAAGGCCAAGGGCCGCTCGAATGATGAAACCGATACTGTCCTTGCCGAGGCGGAGGCCGCCGAAAAGGCAGGCGCCTTTGCTATGGTCGTCGAAGGCGTCGATGAGGCGCTGGCAGGACAGGTCACAAACACGGTCAGTATCCCAACAATCGGGATCGGGGCGTCGGCCACCTGTGACGGGCAGATCCTCGTGACGCCCGACATGCTGGGGCTGTTCGACTGGACACCGAAATTTGTGCGGCGCTTCGGCAATGCCCGCGAGCGGATCGATGAGGCGATCGAAGCCTATGCCGCGGCTGTCCGTAACCGGACCTTCCCCGGTGAAGCGGAAGTCTATCGGGTGAAGAAGGACTGAAGCGGACTTACGAGTCCTTCCGCGCAAGCTCCCGATAGGCGTTGATGATGGCGCTTGCCGCGCGTTCGACATCGCCTTTCGTCGTCGAATGATCGGCAACCGAGCAGCGCATGATGCGCTGGCCCTGCCAGTCGGCGGCCTGGACCCACGCTTCGCCACTTTGGCGGACGGCAAGGGCGACATCATCGGGGGAAGCGCCTTCGAAAGAGAAGACCGCCTGATTGAAGACAACATCATTGAGGCAGGTGATACCGTCCTCCGCTGTCAGCAGTTCAGCCATCAATTTCGTGTTGGCACAGAGTTTTTCAATGGCGTCCGCAACGCCATGCCGCCCGAGCTTTCGGATCGTCGCGTAAATCGCCGTGCCCCGTGCCCGGCGGGAGAGTTCGGGGACGAAATGCGAGGGATCGCGCGCGCCTTCCTGCTGCGGCAGGTAGGAGGCGGCAAGCGACATGGTGCCGGCATGGGCGTCCCTGTCTCTGACAATCGCAAAAGCGCCGTCATAGGGCGTGTTGAGAAGCTTGTGCGCATCGACCGACCAGCTGTCGGCGAGCTCAACGCCGTTCGTCAGATGACGAAGTGCCGGGCTTGCCTGTGCCCAGAGGCCGAAGGCGCCATCGATATGAACCCAGGCGCCATGCTCCTTGGCGAGGGCGCAAATCTCAGGGAAGGGATCAAAGGCAGAGGTGTTGATATGGCCTGCCTGTGCGCAGATCAGGATCGGCCCTTCAAGCCCCGCCAGTATCTCAGCGAGGGCATCGGCGCGGATCGCGCCATCCTCCGTCAACGGTACGATATGCCGCCGCGCGGCACCGAACCCGGCCATGCGCAGGGCAAGGAGCATTGTGGGGTGCGCATCCCCTGTGACGACATGGATTTCGGGTGCACCGAAGAGGCCCTGCGCCTCGACATCCCAGCCCTCGCGACGGAGGAGGGCGTGACGCGCAGCGCAGGCGCCGACGAAATTCCCCATGGTCGCGCCGGTGACGATGCCGACGCTGGCCTCGCGCGGCAGATCCATGAGGTCGAGCGCCCATTCACCGGCGAGCCTGTCGACGGCGCAGCCGAAAGGCGCGGCAAGCGGCGTACCCGGCGCATCGTCCCAGGCAGATGAGAGCCAGTCGGCGGCCACCCCCGCCGGGTGAATGCCGCCCATGACAAAGCCGAAGAACCGCCCGCCTGCCTGACGGGGGATGCCGCCCTTCGCCGCCGCGATCAGCTCCGCGATCACGTCTTCGTCCGGGAGCCCCGTATCCGGCAGGTCGGTGACGAGCCGCGAGCGGGCCGTCGCCTGATCGATCTCGGCATCGGCAGGGCTGTCCCGCAGCTCTTCGAGAAAGCGTAAGCTCTCCTGATGGGCAAGATTGAGCGCCGCTTTGTAATCGTTCATGCGAAGGTCCCTCCGGGCCACATGATAGCCCAAAGCGGGCTAGAAATGCACAGCGGGATTTGCCTCAGGCGCTATAGGAAAACTATTCGGAGAACAGCTCCAGCGCGGCAGCGATCATCGCCTCGGTGCCGGCCCGCAGCGTGGGTTCGGGATCGGGCGCGAACTTTGCCGAGTGAAGCCCCGGCAGCTTCGTTGCGTCCCCGCCTGCGGCTTCCCACGCATCGGCCTTGACCGCGCCGAGGCGGAAGAGGGTCGCTTCGACCTCGCGATCATAGCGGTGATATTGCGAGAAATCCTCGCCGCCCATGACGGGGGTTACTTCATACATGCCGTCTGCGCCAAAGCGTTCCGTAAAGAGAGATTTGAGCCGGCTCGTCTGTTCGGGTGTGTTGTAGAGCGCGGGGGTATATTCGTCCTTCACCTCGACCTTGGGCAGTTGCTCCTTCGCAAGACCGGCGGAGAGGGCCTGTGCATAGGCGATGCGGCGAATGCCCTTGAGCAAGTGATCGCGGGTTTCGTCCGAATAGGAACGAACGGTCAATTGCAGCTTTGCCTCATTCGGGATGATGTTGTGCTTGGCCCCGGCATGAAAGCTGCCGACCGTGACGACGGCGGCCGTCTGGGGGTTGGTCTCCCGGCTGACAAGGGTCTGGAGGGCATCGACGATGCGGGCGGCAATGACGATGGGGTCAACCGTCGTATGCGGATAGGCGCCATGCCCGCCGCTGCCATAAACGGTGATGTCGACTGAATCGACATTGGCCATGACAAAGCCTTCGCCGACACCGATCGTCCCGGCCAGCGCATTGGCGGCATCATGCAGGGCGATGGCGTGATCGGGAGTGGGGAAGCGCTCATAAAGCCCATCGGCCAGCATGGCGCGGGCGCCTTGCCCGACTTCCTCGGCGGGCTGGGCGATCATCATCAGCGTGCCGGCCCATTCATCCTTGTGCCCGGCAAGATAGCGCGCGGTGCCGACCCATGTCGTCATGTGCACGTCATGCCCGCAGGCATGCATGACGCCGGTGGTGACGCCATTGGCTAGCGTGGCGGTCTTTTTACTGGCATAGGGGAGGCCGGTTTCCTCCGTCACCGGAAGGCCGTCCATATCCGCGCGGATCAGGACGACCGGTCCCTCACCATTTTTGAGCATCCCGACAACGCCCGTGCCGCCGACGCCTTCGGTCACCTCAAAGCCCAGCTCACGCAGCTCGGCGGCCATGCGGGCTGCGGTCTCGGTCTCTTCGTTCGAGAGCTCAGGGTTCGCGTGAAGATGCTTATAAAGCTCGATCAGGTCCGGCAGGTCGGCATCGACCGCGTCGGAGACCGGATCGGCAAAGGCGGGCGTTGCGATAAGAAGAAGGCCAGCGGCAAGGCTGTGGCGGATGGACATGGCAGAAGAACCCCAATTTTGTGCTTTGGGCGGCATTGAGCCCGCCACCGGGCGCCGCCGTCAAGTAAAGGGCTCATGGAGGGCATTCCCTTTGGCCCCGCGCGCCCCTAAAGGCGGTGAGCTATGACAGACGAAAACGACACGCTGCCCAAACAGTTCGATCACCAAGAGGCCGAGGCCCGGCTTTATGCCGCCTGGGAGGATGCCGGCTGCTTTAAGCCGTCCGGGACGGGGGAGCCTTATTGCGTCGTCATCCCGCCGCCCAATGTGACGGGCAGCCTGCATATGGGCCATGCGCTCAACAATACGCTGCAGGACATCCTGATCCGCTTTAACCGGATGCGCGGCAAGAATGTCTTGTGGCAGGTCGGGACCGACCATGCGGGGATTGCGACCCAGATGGTCGTCGAGCGCCAGATGATGGAGCGCCAGGAGCCGCACCGCCGGGAGATCGGGCGCGAGAAATTCGTCGAACGGGTCTGGGAGTGGAAGGCCGAAAGCGCCGGCGCCATCCAGAACCAGCTGCGGCGCCTAGGCGCGTCCTGTGACTGGAGCCGTGAGCGCTTCACCATGGATGAGGGGCTGTCGGCGGCCGTCCGGAAAGTCTTTGTACAGCTCTATAATGAAGGGCTGATCTATCGTGACAAGCGGCTGGTCAATTGGGACCCCAAACTCCTCACCGCGATTTCCGACCTTGAGGTCGAGACGCGCGAAGTGAAAGGCCATATGTGGCACTTTGCCTATCCGTTGACGGATGGATCGGGCGAGATTGTGGTGGCGACGACACGGCCCGAGACGATGCTCGGCGATACGGGCGTTGCCGTGCACCCGGACGATGAGCGCTACAAGCACCTGATCGGGAAGACCGTGACCCTGCCGATTGTCGGACGGGAAATTCCGATTGTCGCCGATGAACATGCCGACCCCGAACAGGGGACAGGCGCGGTGAAGATCACCCCGGCGCACGACTTCAATGACTTTGAGGTCGGCAAGCGGGCGGGCCTTGAGCAGATCATCATTCTTGATTTCGAAGGCCGCATTGTGACGGACCGGGAGGATATTCCCGAGGATCTTCGCGGGCTCGACCGGTTCAAGGCGCGCGAGCGCGTCGTTGAGCTGATGGAAGCGGGCGGCCACCTCAAGGGGATTGAGGACAAGGTCATCCAGCAGCCCTTTGGCGATCGCTCGAATGTCGTCATCGAACCCATGCTGACGGATCAGTGGTATGTCGATGCCGAGACCATGGCCGAGCCGGCCCTGAAAGCCGTGCAGGAGGGGAAGACCAAATTCATCCCCGAGAACTGGACCAAGACCTATTATCAGTGGCTGGAGAATATCCAGCCCTGGTGCATCTCCCGCCAGCTCTGGTGGGGGCACCAGATCCCGGTGTGGTATGGGTTACATCTCCAACCGATTCCCGACACTAACGGAAACCTGATTGAGCATCATCCCCGATTACATTCGGAGATTCCATTTTGTGCACTGACAGTCGAGGAGATCGTTCGTGAAGCTGAAGAGTACTATGGTCGCAATGTAGTGATCATTGAAGACTACAGCGAATTTCAAAATGCATGCGAGCGGTTCGTGCTTAATTATAATGCAGATCCTGGTCCGGCGCCACTCTATCAAGATCCAGACGTTCTCGATACGTGGTTTTCGTCCGCGCTCTGGCCATTCTCGACACTGGGGTGGCCGGACGAAACGCCGGAGCTGGAGAAATTCTATCCGACCGCGACACTGTCGACGGCATTCGACATCATCTTCTTCTGGGTCGCCCGGATGATGATGATGGGGATGCACTTCATGAAAGAAGTGCCGTTCAAGGATGTTTACATCCACGCCATCGTTCGTGACGAGCACGGACAGAAAATGTCCAAATCCAAGGGCAATGTCATCGACCCGCTCATCAAGATGGATGAGTATGGGACGGACTCACTCCGCTTCACGCTGGCCGCCATGGCGGCGCCCGGCCGGGATGTGAAACTCGCCGACCAGCGGATCGAGGGCTACCGGAATTTCCGCACCAAGCTGTGGAATGCCGCGCGCTTTGCCGAGATGAATGAATGCGCTGTCGCTGAGGGTTTTGATCCGGCAAAGGTTCAAACCCCGCTCGCGCAATGGATCCTGCACGAGGCGTCAGCGGCGGAGGCGGCGATCACGACGGCACTCGACAATTACCGGTTCGATGATGCGGCGAATGCGGTTTATCAGTTCACGTGGAATATCTATTGCGACTGGTTCCTCGAATTCGCAAAGCCTGTCTTCCATGGCGAGGATGAAGCCGCGAAAGCGGAGATCCGTTCGGTCGGGGCGTATGTGCTCGACCGCATCCTTGTCCTGCTCCACCCCTTCATGCCGTTTGTGACCGAAGAATTATGGGCGCAGACGGGCAAGCGCGATGGCTTCGTGATGCTGGCGGACTGGCAGGGGCCGGGGATCGAGAACCCGCAGGCCGCGGCTGACCTCAACGCCGTCATTGAGCTGATTTCGGAAATCCGGTCGCTCAAGGCCGAGATGAATATTCCGCCTTCGGTCAAAATGCCGCTGACGGCGCTCTCTGCGGATGACGTGACCAAAGCCCGCCTGACGGGCTTTACCGATCTTATCGAACGGCTCGCCCGGATCGAGGGGATCAGCTTTGCTGAGGAACCGCCCAAAGGCGCTGCGCAGCTGGTCGTTGGCGGCGTGTCATACGCGCTCGCCATTGCCGACTTCATTGATCTTGATGCGGAGAAAGCCCGCCTCACCAAGGAAATCGGTAAGACTGAAGGCGAGATCAAGAAGATCGACGGCAAGCTGTCGAATGAGAATTTCGTCTCTCGCGCCCCCAAAGAGGTCGTTGAGGAACAGCATGCCCGCCGTGAGGCCTTCACGGCGGATCTTGAAAAGCTGAAAGCCGCACTCAGCCGGCTGGAAGCGCTTTAAGCCATCGTCACCCCGGCTGACGCGAGGCAAGGCCGAGCGGAACGCCGGGGCCCATCTCTGATCCCCTCATCCCGTCTCGATTGGTCGGGTCGGTGATGGACCCCGGGGCTTCGCCCGGGGTGACGGGAAAATTATCCCCGCTTATTTCCCCGTCAGGCAGACGCCTTCGCGGCGCGGGTCGGCACCGCATTCAACCTTGCCGTGATCGAGCCTGAATCCGTGTAGGGACGAGCTGATTTCCCGGACATTCACGGTGAGGCCATAATCCTCCATCGCGGCGACGGTCTCGGCGGGGGCTGTGTCCTCGACAAAGACAAAGCCGACGCGGGTCGTCACATGGTAATGGCTGATCGCATCCTGCCACGGCATGTCATAGCCGAGAGCGAGGAGGAGGGTTTTCGTGACATGGCCGATGATATTGGCGCCCCCGGCTGAGCCGATCGCGGCAACGGGCTTTCCGTCCTTATCCAGAACGATTGTTGGCGTCATGGAGCTGCGCGGGCGCTTGCCCGGACCAACCGCGTTGACGACGACCATGCCGTCCTGCACCGGCTCGAAGGAGAAATCCGTCAGCTCATTGTTGAGGAACATGCCCCCCGACATGAACTTGCTGCCAAAGGCCGATTCAACCGTGCCCGTCATCGAGACGATATTGCCGTACCGGTCCATGGTCGAGAAATGCGTCGTACCCGGCACTTCGTCCGATGCATCGGCCTGACGGTCCTCGTTCAGTTTGCCACCGAAAGGCTCTCCGGCGGAGACTTCTGCTGCCGAGAAGGTGCCGATGAGCGCGGAACGCTCGCGAAGATAGGCAGGCTCGATAAGGGCTTCGGCGACTTCTTCGCTCGTGATTTCCGGCGTGCCCATGGCGGTCGGGTCGCCCAGATAATCCGCGCGGTCGGCATAGGCGAGGCGGCCTGCCTCCCCATACATCATCCACAGCTCAGGCCCCGGAGTTTCAGGCAGACCCTTGGCTTCCATCATGCCGAGGGTCTGGAGCATGGCGAGCGCGGAACTTGGCGGCGCCATGGTGCAGATCTCATAGCCCTTGAAGTCGCCGCAGACGGCCTCGCGGGCGACCGGCTCATATTCGAAGATGTCATCAAGCGCGATCAGCGGCTGGCCGGCGCGGGTGGCCACGGCATCGACAATGCCTTGCGCGATATCGCCGGAATAAAAGGCCCCGGCGCCATTATCCGCAATGGTACGGACGGTTTCGGCATAGGGTGCATTCTTGAAGACGGCGCCTTCGGCAAGCGTTGATCCGTCTTCTGAGAAATAAAGCGAATGGGCCATCTCGTCGGCGGCAAGGAAGCTTGCGCTATCTTTGAGAACCTTGGCCATGCGGGGGGAGACCTCGAACCCTTCGCTAGCAAGGCGGTAGGCGTCGGCATAGAGCTCTGACCATTCAAGCCGCCCATGCTCCCTGTGCGCCATGTCCATCATCGCCACGACACCGGGCACGCCGACGGCACGGCCCGAGCCGAGCGCCACGCGGTAGCTCATCCGGCTGCCGTCATCGTTCAGGAAGAGCTCGCGGCTGGCGGTGAAGGGGGCCGTCTCCCGGCCATCATAGGCGGTCACGGCGCCGGACTGCGCGTCATAATAGAGCATGAACGCGCCGCCCCCGAGGCCGGAGGATTGCGGCTCAACAAGGCCAAGGACCGCCTGCACGGCGATCGCGGCGTCTACCGCCGTGCCGCCTTCGCGCAAGATGCGGGCGCCGGCTTCGGTTGCGAGGGGGTGGGCCGAGGACACCGCCCATTTATGTGTGGCGTCGGTTTCATTGGCTTCCGGCTGGCCTTCATCTGAGCCGATCGGGGCTGCAGCGGGCGGATCTGCTGCATCTCCTGCCTCTGGGGTTTTCTCACCACCGCCACAGGCGGCTACAGCTAAGGCAAGGCAGGCAGGCAGAATGATGTTTTTCATGGATGTTCCCCAAGGGCAGATAAACCGGACCTTACGGCCTGCCGCCACTTGCAAACAACCCAATAGCCTCTCTGGTTCCCTTTAGCGGGCCTCTATCGGCAAATTGACCTTGATCTCGCCTGCCTTCTCAAAGGTCAGGGTGATCTCGGCGGTCTCGGATTCGGCAAGCGCGGCGTCAGGATTGATGAGCATCAGGTGGTATCCGCCCGGCTTGAGCTGGACCTTGGACTGGCTGGGCAGATCGAGGTTTTCGACCTTGCGCATCTTCATCATGCCGTCATCCATCGACATTTCGTGGATCTCGACGGTGGCCAGCGGAGAGGACGCCGTCAGCAGCACATCATCCGCATCGGCGATGATATCGAGATAGGCGGCAGTCGTGAGCGAGCCGGGCTTGGGCGCTTTGACATAGCCATTCTCGATCGTGATGCCGGTTTCCGATGTCATCTCAGCATGTGTTTCGGCCGCGGGGGCGTCATCTTTGCCGCAGGCCGTGAGGGCGAAAAGCAGCGATGCAGCCGCCGCCTTGGCAATCAGGTCAGTCCGGGCCATATGCGGTCTCCTTGAAAGACATCAAAAACGTCCCGCGCCGATAGCGCCGACCCCTCCGGGCGGCAAGGCGGCAAGAGCGCGCGGGGGCGACAGGAGGCCCGATGACCCCAGCTGAAATCACAAAACTCGAACGCTATTTGCGCAGCCGCTTCCATGATGACAGCCTCGCGCTGAAAAGCGTCGAAGGCGCGCCCGCCGCCGGGGTTTATATCGGCGAGGATTTCCAGGGCATTCTGACCCGTGACGAAGACGAGGGAGAGGTTTCCTATGACTTCGTGATGCGGCTCGAAAGCGAGGAAGAAACCCTGACCGCCTGGGAAATGATGCGCCTGCAGCAGGTGCTGGCCGAGAAACTCAAGGATCCGAAGATCCTGCTCAAGACCCGCGAGAAGACGCGGGACTCAGCTGAGGTGTACACGGATGATGAGTTCCTCGGTGTGATCTTCCTCGATATCGAAGATGAGGATGGCATGGCCAGCTTCAATATGGGCATTCTCGATATCGATCTTGATGACACAGAAGGCAGTGCCTGAGACGCCGCCGCTTGAGGCGCTAAAGGCGGAACTCTCCGCCTGCCGACATTGTGAGGTTGAGGGGATCATCCCCAGCGCCAATCCGGTGTATCAGATCCCGGCGGGCGCGCGTATCGGCGTTTTCGGTCAGGCGCCGGGCAATCTTGCGCATATCGAAGGTAAGCCCTTTTTTGATCCATCCGGTGTTCGCCTTCGTGAATGGCTGGGGATGACGGAAGAAGAGTTCTACGACTCTGGCCGTCTTGCGGTTGTCCCCATGGCGTTCTGTTTTCCCGGCTATGACGGGACAGGCAAGACGGGGAAGGGTGGGGATCTGCCGCCACCCAAGGTCTGTGCGGAGATATGGCGGGAACGGATCATGAGCGCGATCATCTCCCGGCTTGATGTCGTTCTCCTGATCGGGCGCTACGCCATGAACTGGCACCTGCCGGAGGAGAAAAAGCGCGGGGTTCGCGATATCGTCGCGGATTGGGAGGCGCGCTTTGCCGAGGCGGAGGAGACGGGTCGGCTGGTCCTGCCGCTACCGCATCCAAGCTGGCGCAATACCGCCTGGCTCAAGAAAAATCCGTGGTTTGAGGAATTTGTCGTACCGCGCCTGCAGGCAGCCGTGCGGGAAGCGATGATATAAAACTTAGCGTCCCGGCGCAGACCCAGTCGGCTCTTCATCCGGCAGGATGATCGAATTGCTGTTGTCGGGGCCAGGCGTGTCTTCATCATCCGCAGGTGTCTCTGCGTCGATGTCTTCTGCCGCTTCATCCGTCATGCTGTCTTCATCGGCCGGGATGGCCTCCGGATCACCGATCGGCATCACCGAGGCTTGCGGCTCTTCTTCAGGCGCGATCTCTTCAGCGACGCTCTCGGTCGAAGTGTCCGTTTCAGAGGTCGCGCCGGACCGTTTGGACCCTGTATAGAGGTAAAGGCCGATCGACACGACGAAGATGGCAATGATCAGTCTGATGGCCCCGGTCATGGCTTTTCCCCTCTGCAGCCGCAGCTATCATAGCCGAAGGAGGGGCGGTGCGCTACTCAGCCGCTTCGGCCTCGGTAAAGCCTTCGGACTGGCGCCGCCACAATTCGGCATAAAGGCCGCCTTTTTCCAGAAGCTCCGTATGCGTGCCGGACTCGACAACGCGGCCTGCCTCGAGAACGACGATGCGGTCGGCATCGACTACCGTGGAGAGACGGTGCGCAATGGTGATCGTCGTGCGGTTCTCTTCGACCTCGCGCAGCGCGCCGATAATGCCCTGCTCGGTTGCGGAATCGAGGGCGGAGGTCGCCTCATCAAGGATCAGGATCGGTGGATCCTTCAGGACCGTGCGGGCGATGGCGACGCGCTGTTTCTCTCCACCTGAGAGTTTGAGGCCGCGCTCGCCGACCATGGTGTCATAGCCGAGCGGCAGACCGGCAATGAAGTCATGGATCTGCGCGGTGCGCGCGGCAGCCTCGATCTCTGCCTGACTGGCGCCGGGCTTGCCGTAGGCGATGTTGAAGCCGATCGTGTCGTTGAACAGCACCGTATCCTGAGGAACCATGCCGATGACACGGCGCAGGCTCTTTTGCGTCACTTCATTTATCGGCTGACCGTCGATGAGGATGTGTCCCTGATCGGTGTCATAGAAGCGGTAGAGAAGACGTGCGATCGTGGACTTACCCGCCCCCGAGGGTCCGACAACGGCCACTTTCTCTCCCGGCGCGGCCTCGAAGCTGATCCCGTGGAGGATCTGGCGTTCGGGGTCGTAGCTGAAATGCACATCCTCGAAAGTGATGGCGCCGCCGGAAATGATCAGCTCGCGTGCGTTTGTGTCGTCCTCGACCTCCGGGCCGACCTTCAGCAGGGCGAACATGCGCTCCATGTCGACCAGGGCCTGTTTGATCTCGCGATAGGCAAAGCCGAGAATGTTCAGCGGTTGGTAGAGCTGCATCATGATCAGGCTGACGCCCGTCATCTCGCCAATGCCGTACCGGCCGGAGGCCACACCGCTCGCGGTGACCCAGAGGGCTGCAACGAGGCCAAAATTGATGACCAGTGACTGTCCGAAATTAAGGAGCGCCAGCGAGGTCTGTGATTTGACGGCGGCCTTCTGATAATCGCACAGCGCCTCGTCATAGCGGGCCGCTTCATACCCCTCATTGCCGAAATATTTGACCGTCTCGTAGTTCAGCAGCGCATCCACCGAACGGGTTGTCGCGAGCTGGTCCTTTTCGTTCATGGTGCGGCGGAATTTCAGCCGCCACTCGGTCGATGACACCGTGAACCAGAAATAGATGACGACCGTCACAACGACGATGATGACGAGCGACCATTCATAACGGATGCCGAATGCGGCGGAGACCAGCGCCAGCTGGATCAGGGTCGGGCCGATATTGAAGAGGAGGAAGCGGAAGAGAAAATCGATCGCCCGCACCCCGCGTTCAATCAGCCGCGAGAGCCCGCCCGTCCGCCGTTCAAGATGGAACCGCAAGGAGAGGGAATGAAGGTGCTTGAAGACCGAGACCGCGACTTCGCGCTGGGCGGTCTGCCCGACGACCGAGAAGAAATACTCCCTGAGCTGCGGCAACCCGGCCGCCAGCAGCCGGAGAACGCCATAGCCTATGACGAACCCGGCAACCGCTGCCGTCAGGCCCAGCATCTCATCCTGCTCTGCGAGCTGGTTGATGCCGCGCGCCAGCGCGAGAGGGGCGGCGACCATGATGATCTGGCCGATCAGGATGACGGCAAAGGCCGCGATGATCCGGCGTTTGAAGTCCGGGCGGTCCTTGCGCCACATATAAGGCATCAGGAACCGGACCGAGGCGATCTGCTCGGCGAGGCTCGATTCGGCTTGCTCGCCGTCTTTGGCAGTCACACTCAAGGGAGGCATGGGGGCTATTTAGGGATTGCTGGGGGCATTGGCGAGCCGCTTGATTTGCTGTCCTGCCGCCACTTTAGGATAGGCAAGCAGGATGAAATATTTACCGCGTCCTAACTGTAATTACTGAAGTATTACGGTGTCGTGGCCCAAACAATGCGCTTCAAAACTAATCGAACCGAAAGAAATTAGCGCTAGTTCTTCTCACATGCGAGGAGTGCTAGCTTTATGAAGGGTGCCGTGTTCACCGAGCTCTTCGACTATGTCGAGGATGCCCATGGTCCTGAATTTCTTCAGGAAACGATCGATGCTGCCGACCTGCCCACAAAGGGCGTCTACGCCACGACGGGGACTTATCCGACGTCTGAAATGGTGTCTCTGGTCAGTGTTCTCTCCAACAGTTCCGGCATCGCGGTGCCAGACCTCCTCCGAGTCTTCGGCGAGCATCTCTTCGGCCGATTTACCGTTTCCTATCCGGCGCTTTTCGAGGGCTGCGATGATGCATTCTCGTTCCTCGCGTCGGTTGAGAATGTCATCCACATGGAAGTGCGTAAGCTTTATCCTGATGCTGAGCTTCCGACATTTGAAACGGCAGTACACACGGATACGCATCTCCAGCTTATCTATCGGTCGAGACGGCACATGGGAGACCTCTGCGAAGGTCTGATCAGAGGATGCCTCGCGCATTTCGAGGAAGAGGCGGTCATCACACGCACGACTCTTGAAGAGAGCCCGGATTCAGTCATCAAGTTTGACATTGAGAAGCAGCCCAAATGACAGAAAATATCGATCTTTATAAGTCTATTGCCGCTCGGGAAAAGGCGAGCCGGAAAGAGGCCGAACGGCTGCTTGAAGAAAAAAGCCGTGAGCTGTTTTCGCAGCAGGAGGCTCTGGAAGTCTCCACAGCCCATCTGAAAAAGACAGCAACGCTTCTGTCAGAAATCATGCGCGTCGCGCCGGATGGTGTTTACATGATTTCGTCCTCACTGAAGCTCCATGACTGCAATGCTGCGGCCACGGAGCAGTTGAAGATGAGCCGCGGCGAGATGTGCGGGCATGAGGCGGAGGAGTATTTCCCCGGCATCACGAGGGTGCTTGCAGACGCAGGGGACGGCTATTTCTCACTGGAACAGTTCAGGGTTCGCTCGGCTGACGGCTCATCCTTCCCGGCAGAGGTTAGGGGCTATCATGGCCCGATCGGTTCAGAGCGGATCTATCTTCTCTTCGTTCACGATATTGCAAAACGTGTAGCTTCTGAAAAGAAGCGTACACGCATTGAACAACAGCTCGACGAAGCGCGGCGCCTGGAGGCAATCGGAGCGCTTTCGGCTGGCATTGCGCATGAGATCAATACGCCGATCCAATTCATTGGCGACAATCTCGCCTTCCTTCAGGATGCGCTGAAAAAAATTCACCTATCCTGGCGGAAATATGAAGAGCTTCGCTGCGCCGTGGCAGAGGACGGGGGGTACCAGGATCAAGTCAACGTCATCGATGAGCATAGCGCAGAAGTTCGGCTGGACGTTCTGGTCAAGGATATCTTCGAATGCCTTCAGGAAAGCCAGGAAGGGATTGCGCAGGTGCGCGACATTGTCCTGCTGATGAAAGAATTTTCGCACCCGGGATCTGGCGACAGTGATAATGTCGATATCAATCGGTTGATCCGTAACTCGCTTAATATCTCCAAGAGAAATATCGATTGCGGCATCATCGTCGAGCAGGATCTGTCTGAAAACCTTCCTGAGTTGAACTGCCGGCAGAGCCAATTGCAACAGGTGATCCTCAATCTCGTCCTGAATGCGGTCGATGCGATCAAGGACAAGCGAGAAGAGGGCGGAAAAATCCGTATCTCAACGAAACCTGTGGATGGCTTTGTGCAGATCCGTATCAGCGACAATGGCGGCGGCGTGCCGCAATCGCTGCGTCAGAAGATCTTCGATCCGTTCTTCACCACCAAGCCGGTCGGCAAGGGAACCGGGCAGGGGCTGGCGCTGGCGAAAGACGTTATTGTCAAAGGGCACAGTGGCCGCCTGACACTGGTTGATGAGCCGCCATTCGATACGACCTTCCTGATCGAGTTGCCAATGGCGCATGTCATGGAAGAAATCATTTCTGCGGAGGAACATGATGTCACAGCAGCGTAGCAAAGTTCTTCTTGTTGATGACG
Source organism: Parvularcula marina (assembly GCF_003399445.1). Taxonomy (NCBI): domain Bacteria; kingdom Pseudomonadati; phylum Pseudomonadota; class Alphaproteobacteria; order Parvularculales; family Parvularculaceae; genus Parvularcula; species Parvularcula marina. The sequence continues at coordinate 2,546,169 of NZ_QUQO01000001.1, forward strand.
AACCCAGATTGCTGTCCGCCCTGCGCCGGCGGCTGGCGAGTGATTTTGATATTCTGACGGCAGAAAGCGGTCCGCTGGCACTCGATATTCTTGCGACGGATGAAGAGGTCGGCATTGTCGTTGCGGACATGCAGATGCCGGAGATGAATGGCATCGAGCTTCTGACGCGATTGCGTGAAGAGTATCCGCAGATCCGGCGGATCATGCTGACCGGTAACTCCGACCAGGAAACCGCGATTGCGGCCATCAATGAAGGCGCCGTCATGCGCTTTTTGCGCAAGCCTTGTGATGCGGATGAGCTTCGGAAGATCCTCAATCAGGGATTTGAAGAACTCAAATTCATGAGCCAGGGCAGTATTGAGGGTCAGAAAGAAGACACGACCGAGGCGGATCATGCCTCCACCCGCCGGGCGTTCATCAATCTGCTGAATGCGGAGCTTTCGACGCCCGTCAGCGATCTGGTTCGGGCGGTGACCGAGTTGTCCGATGCTGATGACGCCTTTGATCCCCTATCGACGCTGACGCGCGTGCGGGATCGCGGCGAATATATGCTGATGCTGGTCGGACGCCTGATCGAATTTGCCCGCCTGCCGCATCTCTCAGAAAAAGACGATACGTCGCCGCATTGTGAGATCGTCAGCATTGTCGCTGACGAAGTCGAGCAGCTTCGCGGACTGGCGAATGAGAAGAAAGTCACGCTCTCACTCGATGCCCGCCGCCGGAAGGCGGCAGCTCTTGCCAAGGGACAGGAAGTTCGCTTGGCACTCCGTGAGCTGATCGAAAATGCGATCAAGTTCTCGCATCGCGGGGAGCATGTGAGCGTCCTGCTTCATGTTGAACAGGATGAAGTGCGGATCATGGTTGCGGATTCGGGCAGGGGGCTGACGGAGTCGGTCGCGCATGTGGCGAACTCGCCGCTTTATGTCGACAAGGATGGCCACGCCAAGCTGCATGAAGGCATGGGCTTTGGGCTGGCACTCGTCTCGACGATCGCCAAGCTCAATCACGCGAAATTCCATATTGCCCCGCGCGAGGGCGGCGGGACTTCGGCCGCCATCGGCTTCCGTCGGCCGGTCACCACGCAGGCGACAAATCTGGGCTAAGCGTTCAGACGCTCAAATCTTCGCCAAGTCGCAAGCGATCAGCAACCTGAATGATGTCCTTGAGCTCTTCTGCAAAGCGCTCAAGGTCACGGCGCGCGGCGCCCGGCTGTAAGGTCAGGGAAGGCTCGAACCTGTTCTTCCGGCAGGGGATCATGGCGAGGAATTTGCCTTCATAAAAGGCGGCCTGCATCCGGCCATCCCCCAGATCTTTGGCGAGATGGTAGAGCCGTTCCATGAAGGTTGTGGTGAGGAGCATTCGTGAGGCGATCTGATCCTCGCTGTAAACTTCGAATTCCTTTTCAAACCGAGGGTCTTCAAGGCCGACCCGTTCGAGTTTGGTGAACGCATCGCCGAACCAGTTGCCGATTGCGCCCATGTCGCGCCGGATGATCATCCGGCCACTGAAATCCTTTTTGTGTTCGAAGACGGCAAAGAGGCCATCAAAGACGGTCACATCTCTCTTGTTCTTGCCCGAACCGCGTACATCGACCAGTTTTGCTTCCATCAGGGAAAAGCGGACACCGCCCCAGACGCCGGTGATGTAATCCTCGAACCGGCGCTTGTCGTGATGCGGAATAAGACTGGAGCGGCGAAGGAATTCCATCGGAATATTGCCGCGCGCGCGATACTGGAACTCCGGCCCGAAGCTCTGAACGAAGCGATTGAAGGCTTCATTCTTGATGCTGCTTTTATAGCGCCGACCGGGTGTCTGCGCGATCGCCAGCCCGATGACCGTGATGCCGATCGCCAGCATGAGCGCTTCGCCATAGTCGAGACCGTCGAAAAAGATGGCGCCGACCAGCAGCAGCGCCAGGGCGCCGCCCCCTGCGATGCCTGCGTAAAGGCGGTACTTGTTCATCAGGCTGACAGCTTCCACGCGGCGGGTCTCAAACTCACCGCCAATGGCTGCTGCGCGCTCGGCGATCAGCTCGTCGATGGCGCGGCTGTCTTCTGTCGTCGAATTTTCCGTCAAGACGGATCGCCTTATGCCGGGTTCAGATAATCATCCGCATTGATGGGCGCGCGGCTTGCCTCTGCGGCTTCGTAATACGGCATGGAACTGACGCCTGCCATATTGGCGATGACGCTGCCGGGGAAGATTTCGACTGAATTGTTCAGATCCGTGACGGCAGAGTTGTAGAAACGGCGGGCGGCGGTGATCTGCGCTTCGACTTCGCTCATGGTTTCCATGGCTTCTTCGATCGGCCCGTCACCCTTGAGATCAGGATAGTTTTCGATCTGTACCCGGAGCTGGCCCAGTTTCGAGCTGAGCTGCTCGGCAAAATTGAGGTGCTGTTTGACCTCTTCGCCATTGCCCCGGTCATAATCCTTGGTCACTTCCGAACGCAGAACGGTGATTTCGGTCAGGAGCTTTTCCTCGTGAGAGAGAAAACGCTGCGCGGCGCGCAGGAGGTTCGGGATCAGATCAGAGCGAAGTTGCAGATGGGCGTCGATAGAGCCCAAGGCTTCCTTCACCTTGTTCCGTCGTCCGATGATGCTGACATACCAGAAATAGGCGCCGGCTGCGATGATGACCAATACGGCGGGGACGATCAGTTCCATGGTTCTCTCCCGTGGCTCACAAGGTGGAGATTTGTCCTATCCCGCGCCGTCCTAATCAACAATGTACATGCGGGGGACAGCCTGCCCGCTGTTTATGGGGGTGCAACCACGAGTGAAGGCGATTCGAATAAATAACCAGAGGTTGTGCGTCATGAAAGCTTCCTCTACGTTGGCGTTCTGTGAGGAGCGGCATGAAGCGTCTTTATTCCTATCTGAAACGAGTGGTGCGGCTCTCCGTCCGGCAGGAGAAATGCGCGGCCTGTGAAGGGACGGGCAGGAACTTGCAGCTTTCCGCCCAGCTCATGCCGAACTCGGTGTGTACCAGATGCGAAGGCGATGGATGGGTCATGACAAGACGCCCGGAATATGGGCCATTGCCGGAGCCGAAAGCCGTTCGCCCCTTCAGGTCACCATCCTGACCTCGCAAGAGCACTCTTTGGTCTCGAACAAATAGCCTGACAAAGTAATGTGCGCTGACGGTTTGCGATGAAATGCGCCTGCACCGCGTAGGGGCATTGCATCTGCAGTCATGCGATGAGATTTGAAGAGGGGTTCTGGTAGCGCGGGGCGGAATTGAACCGCCGACCTCAGGGTTATGAATCCTGCGCTCTCACCAACTGAGCTACCGCGCCAGAAGGCGCGTCGTATGCCTTTCTCGTGCCCGGCTTGTCAATCATTTTGGCGCCTTAGATCAGATACAATTCGGGACGGATGAACCCCTTCGCTGACACGTGCCCGCGACACTCGCCTCCTAAATCGTTTTCATCGGCCGGACGCCCCGGCGACACGACCAAAGGATACCCGACATGATCAATTCACTGACCCTTCTGGCAAGCCTTGCAGCCCTTGGCGCCGGTGAGCCCGGCATGGCCAATAAAGGCCCGGTGACGCTTGAGACCCGGCTAGCTCAGGCTGGCGCCCAGTTCGAGAAAATGGACACCAATGGTGATGGTTTTCTGACCGAAGCAGACAAGCCCGAACGCCCGGACCATTTCGCCTCGCTTGATGCCGATGGCTCTGGCGCGATCGAGAAGGATGAGATGCTCGATCAGGCGCTCACCCGGTTTGATGAGCGTGACACCAATGCCAATGGCACGATCGATGAGGACGAAAAGCCCGACCGCAAGCGCCGCTTTGCACGCAAAGGCGGCGGGGAGCGCGGCGCCATGACCCGTGAAAAAGTCGAGGAAATGGTGTCAAAGCAGTTCGATCATCTTGATACGGACGGAAATGGCGCTGTCACTCAGGAAGAAATGGAGGCCGCTCGTGAGGCACGCAAAGGTATGAGAGAGGGCCGCCGGGGTGGCGAGCGCCGCGGTGGTCACCCGGATCTGAGCAAGATCGACACAAACGGTGATGGCAAGGTTTCAAAAGAGGAGCATCTTGCCGCAACCGAAGCGCGCTTTAAGAAATTGGATGCCAACGGCGACGGCACACTGACCGAAGAAGAGCGCCGTGCTGCCTATAAAGGCAAACGCGACCAGTAAGCTGGCTTTGGGATTGGGAAGAATTGAGCGGCCCCTCTTTGGAGGGGCCGTTTTTTTATTCCGTAGGCGCTGCTGCGGCGTCAGCCGGGCGATAAACGGCGTTGCCAAGCGCGCGGAAGATGTCCGCGATATCTGCGCGGGCTGATTTGGGCAGGTTCACTTCCTGCGCGATCGACTCCCCGCCATTGATCGAGGCGAGCATTCGCCATTGCTCTGACGGTTTTTCCAGAATGGCGCAGACGCGATCGGCGCGGGCGGCGGCGGCTGAATTCTTGCGTGCCGCATTGCGGATGAACCCGGCCGACAGGCCGTCTTCCTCGATCAGGACCGTCACGGCCTGACGCATGGCTTCTTCGTCGCCGGCATAGGGCGTAAGCCCGGCAAGGACGACGAACTCCTTGTCCGTCATTTCGCCCGACAGAACCCCTGTGCCGCAGGCGCAGGCGGATGTCCGGTCGATCCGGTCCTCAACCGCATTTGCGCACCAGGAGGTGAAGGTCGCGGTCGCCGCGGCCATGTCATCATCGCTGACCAGCTGGACGGAAGCGGCAAGGCCGACACTTGAGATCAAGGACAGGAACATGGGCGAATCTCCCCAGACAATTTCGCCTTAGCATTGTGGCATTCCTCTCGCGGAAGGGAAAGAGCGATCCCCTGTCTGAGCAGTATCGGGAAGGCGGGAAGAAGGGATGGCGACCCCGGTAGGATTCGAACCCACGACCGTCGGATTAGAAGTCCGGTGCTCTATCCAGCTGAGCTACGGGGCCACGCGCGGGGTGGCTCATACATGAGGCCGTGCGCAGGGTCCAAGGGATGTTGGGCTGCGTTCACAGAAAATCATGACCCGGGGCGGGGCAGAGTGAGGGCATCCGATTCTGTCATGGGGGCCCTGCCAGGCTGTTGTCGGGATGCAACAAGTCTCAGTAGTGTGATGGTCTGTGAGATATCCGGCAGATTTTAAATCATTGTATTAAAAGGAGATTTCAGCATTTTGCCTTGGTGTTTGTGCTCTTTGTGCCACAGCGGCGCGAGCAGGCGAGTTGAAAATTCCTCGCAGACCAGATATTGTCCATGACACCGGTATCAAAAATGACACCGGTTACTCAATAAGTAGGCGTGTCCAGATGCGCGCCAGGGAGGATGAAGATGACTGGGCAAGGGAAATTCGTGCGCCTACTTTTAGGTGCATCCGTTCTGACTATGGCGGGGGCTCTTCCGGCCACTGCACAAGATACGACCGACACACAGGCAGACGATGACGTCGTCGTCGTGACCGGCTTCCGCCAGTCACTGGCGGCCAGCCTTGATGTGAAGAAGGAAGAGACAGGTGTCGTCGACGCAATCGTCGCAGAAGACATCGCTGACTTCCCCGATTTGAACCTCGCAGAATCGCTGCAGCGCATTCCGGGTATCGCGATTGACCGTCAGGCTGGCGAAGGCCGCCGCGTCACGGTTCGTGGTCTTGGCGGTGACTTCACGCGTGTGCGGATCAACGGCATGGAAGCCTTGAGCACCACGGGTGGCTCTGACGCATCGGGCGGTACCAACCGTTCGCGTGCCTTTGACTTCAACACGTTTGCTGCTGAGCTTTTCAACCAGCTGGTCGTGCGCAAGACGCAGTCCGCTTCTGTTGAAGAAGGCTCGCTCGGCGCCAATGTCGAGCTGAAAACTGCACAGCCTTTTGATTACAGCACCGGCTGGACCGGCGCGGCTTCCGTACAAGGTCTTTATAACGACCTGATCGAAGAAACCTCGCCGCGTATGGCTGGTCTCGTTTCCTACACCAACCCGGACAAGACCTTTGGCTGGCTCGCTTCGATCGCCTACAGCGACCGGACGATCCGCGAAGAAGGTTTCTCGACCGTCCGCTTTGACGATCTGGGCACGTTCCGTTCGGTCAATGGCGAGGATTGCTCGGGCAACCCGACCGGCGGCGCTTGTGAAGAAGTGCGTAACTCCTATTACGCCCGGATCCCGCGCTATGGCCGTCTGGATTATGAGCAAGAGCGTCTCGGCCTGACCGGGTCGGTTCAGTTCGCGCCGTCCGACCAGACGACGATCTCGATCGACGGTCTTTATTCAGTCTTCGAAGGCTCGCGCGATGAGAACTTCATGGAAGTCTTCATCCGGTCGAACACGGACAATATCGACATCACCGATTATGTCGTCGATGGCGACGGTGTCCTGTCCTACTTCACTGGCGATGTTCAGGCTGACCTCTCCAACGGCATCATTCCGGTTCGCTCCGAGCGCCGGAAAGACAAGCTGAAAACCGAGTTCAACCAGCTGACCTTTAATGTGGAGCACGAGTTCAACGATGCATGGCGCGGCAATGTCTTCGCCGGTCATTCGAAGTCGGAATTCTCCATTCCTCAGCAGGCGACTGTTTTCTTCGATGCGGCAAGCCCGGTCGAAGGGTATATGCTCGACTTCCGCAACAACCTCGAAACGCCGCTGGTTGATTTCGGCAACTTCGATGTGACGTCACCGTCAAGCTATCTCTTCACCCAGTTCCGGAACCGTCCGCAGGGTGTCGATAACACCTTCGATACGTTCCAGGGCAATCTGTCATGGGATTACAGCGACAACGTCACGCTGCAAGCTGGTGTTTCCTGGAAGAAGTTCGAGTTCGCAACCGAAGAAGTTCGGGCTGAAGGCAGTGTCACGGATGTACCGGGCGTCTCTGCATTCATTCCGGTGACGGCTGATCTTGCTGATCAGATTTCCGGCTTCGGCAGCGGGCTTGATCTGCCTTCTGGTGTCGATACGTCCTGGCTGACGCCGGACTTTGATGCGGCTGCGGATCTTGTTGACCTCTTCAGCTTTGGCGGTGCGGTCCGTGAACAGGATACGCGCAGCGTCGAGGAAGAAGATACGGGTGCGTATGTTCAGGCTGTCTTCAACGGCATGTGGGGCGAAATGCCTGTCCGTGGTGACATCGGTGTTCGCTATGTCGAAACCGAGACGGCGGCAACCGGCTTCCTCAGCGGTGACCAAGTGACGGTCTCCCGGAAATATGATGACTGGCTGCCGGCTGTGAACCTCGTGTTCGAGCCGAAAGACGATTTCCTCATCCGTGGCGGTATCGCCAAGGTGATGGCACGTCCGTCGCTTGGCAACCTGACGCCGGGTGGTTCGATCGATACGTTCAACGGTCCGCCCTTTGGCATCAGCCAAGGCAACCCGGGTCTCGATCCGTTCCGGGCGACGACTTATGACGTGTCCTTCGAATATTACTTCGCTGAAGAATCCCTCTTCGCTGTGGGCCTCTTCTATAAGGACATCGACTCCTTCTTCACCAATGCTGATACGATCACGACGACTTTCAGCCAAACGGGTCTCCCGGATTCCGTGGCCGGTGCAACGTCACCGCTGGGTGAGCTGCTCGCCATGGGTCAGGACCCGGCCGTTGAGATCGATCAGGTCGTAAATGGTGACAGCGCGTCAGTGCAGGGGATGGAGATTGTCTATCAGCAACCCTTCACCTTCCTGCCTGTCGAAGGCTTCGGTTTTGTCGGGAACTACACCTTTGTGGACTCCGACGACATCATCGGCTTCTCGGAGAACTCATGGAACGCAACTCTCTATTATGAGAATGCACAGTTCCAGGCTCGCCTGACGGGTGCGTATCGGGATGAGTACCAGACGCGCCGGCCAAATGGCAGTGGACGGACTGAAGGACGGGAAGAGCGCGGTGTGGCTGACACATTCAACCTCGACTTTGCCAGCTCCTATGCGGTCAATGAATCGCTTGAGCTGACCTTCGAGGCGATCAACCTCACCGATGAGTTTGAGCACCAGACATTTGATACTCTGATGCTGCCGACACTTTACCACCACACGGGCCGGAACTTTATCTTCGGTGCACGTTACTCCTTCTAAGGAGTGAAACGCTTCCCTGTGCTTTTGGCCGGTCACCTCGGGATCGGCCAGGGCTAACCTGACGCGGCGCAGTTAAGTCTGTGCCGCGTCTTTTTTTATGTGAGCGAGATGATGCGGACACGGCGGGATTCCCTGAAGTTACTTGGTGCAACTCCTTTGGTGCTGGGAGGGTGCGCATCCTCCTTGCCAGAAGTCCTCGCGAACAAAGCGCGAGCGCCGATAAATGAAGGTCCCGATTGGGGGCAGACATTCGAAGGACAACGCCAGGCGGACAGGGGAGACGGAACATTCCTCAACCCGATCCTTGCAGGCGATCATCCAGATCCGTCGATCATCCGTGTGGGGGAGACTTATTATCTCACCTTTTCCAGCTTTGATGCCTATCCGGGATTGCTGATCTGGCAGTCAAAGGATCTCGTGAACTGGTCACCGCTTGGGCCTGCGCTGAAAGACTATATCGGATCGGTCTGGGCACCGGACCTCATCCATCATGACGGGCGTTTTTATATCTACATTCCGGCAAGAACGGCCGACTACAAATCAATTTATGTCATCACGGCTGATGATATAAACGGGCCGTGGTCCGAGCCTGTCGATCTTCATCTGCCGGATCACATCGATCCGGGACATATCGTCGGCGAGGACGGCAATCGCTATCTCTTTCTCTCCAATGGCGATCTCGTCCAGCTGGCCGATGATGGGCTTTCTACGGTTGGTGAAGTCAAGCATGTCTACGATCCTTGGCGGTACCCGGAGGATTGGGACGTCGAATGTTTCTGCCCTGAAGGGCCGAAAATGCTGCGGCGGGGTGAGTGGTTCTACATGCTGACAGCCGTTGGCGGCACGGCAGGCCCACCGACCGGGCATATGGTCATTGCTGCGCGGTCAAAATCCGTTTTCGGGCCGTGGGCGCATGCGCCGAATAATCCGCAGGTGCGCACAGCCTCGCGGGCGGAAGCCTGGTGGTCGCGGGGGCACGCAACCCTGATCGAAGGGCCGCAGGCAGATGATTGGTGGCTCATTTATCACGGCTATGAACGCGAATTCTGGACACTCGGGCGGCAATGCCTGCTCGAACCTGTCAAATGGCGGGACGATGGATGGTTTGAAGCATTGGGCGCTGATCTCTCAAAGCCGCTGCCCATGCCGAAAGGCGGAGAGGCGATCCAGCATGGCCTGCCGCTATCGGATGATTTCTCCGCGCCTGACCTTAAACCTCAATGGGCGTTTTATAATCCGGGGGCCGCTGAATATGACCGCTTGCAGATCGGCAGCGGGGAGTTGTCCCTTGCCGCAAAAGGGGCTGAGCCCCGTGACAGCTCGCCGCTCTGTTTTGTCACAGGCGATCGGCATTACTCCGTAGAAGTCGAGATCGAGCGTGACCCGTCCGCACGTGGCGGCCTGCTTCTTTTCTATAATGACGGGCTATATTGCGGGCTTGGATTTGATGAAGCGGGGCTCGTCATGCATCGCTATGGGCAGGAGCGTCGCCGGCAGGATATCGCGCCGGGCACAACGCGGCTTTTCCTGAAAGTGACGAACCGGGAGCATATCGTCACTTTCCATTTCAGTCTGGATGGCGAGACGTGGACGAAGTTCGATGTCCAGATGGAAGTCTCAGGCTATCATCATAATGTCGGTTATGACTTCCTCAGCCTGCGACCTGCCATCTATGCCGCCAAAGAGGGCGCCGTGCGGTTCCGCAATCTCGTTTATCGCGGGCAGTACGACCTCGTGTGAGGAGGGAGCGTTAGTGCTCCCATTCCTCTTCGAGGAATTCAGCCGCTTCACCATCCCACAGGACTTCGCGCTTGCCGCCATCGGCATCGAAGAATTCATAGACGATGCGGCCATCCGTCTGCGTGCTTTCAATCGTGCGCGTGACGGCAAAATCAGGCGCCATCTCTTTTAGCGCGGCGAGGACCGGTGCGGGCGCAGTCTTCGCATCGATGTCCCGCTGGATCTCGACAACTTCCCAGCCGTCATCGGTCTGCATGATGTCGAGTTCCCATTCATGACCGGCAGAATCTTCGCCTTCGAGGTCATAATAGACGACGCCATTGCGCGTTTCGCGCTCAGCTTCTGTGAAGGTGACATCGGGCCGGACGGATTTCGCCACGTCGATCACCGCTTCGGGGACGTCGCTCATCTCAACATCGGCCTTGTCCGGGTTGAGGGCGAAAAGGGAGAGGCTGGCAAGAAGGATAGACATGAGAATCACTCCGCTGCGTGCTGATGAATGCCGTTATCTTCGAAGGCGCATCGAATCGAAACGCCGGTCACAAAGCGGATCTCGGCATGTTGACCCGCATGAACCTGATGAACGCCTGTGACGGCGCCGGTGGAAATGAGCATGCCTTTCTTCAGCGGACGGCCACGAGCCGCCGCATTCGAAAGGGCATAGCGCAAGGATTCGATTGGGCCGCCCGGCATGCCGGCGGCGTTGGCTGCGCCAATCTTCTCGCCATCGACATAGGTTTCGCATTCCCAGTAATCGGGCGGCATATCGAGCAGTGTCCGGATTTCCGGCCCTTTGATGAGGCCGTAATTGTTCCCAAAATCCGTGATCGTCACGAGCGGCCCGTGATCATTGATCGCGGGGAAGGGGCTTGAGGCGATCTCGATGCCTGCACACACCCGCGCGGCTATGTCGCGGGCCTCGCTGAGGCTCCATTCTGTTTTGTCCGCAGGCGCGTCTTCGGCGATCTCGAGGATGAATTCGCCTTCGACGGCTGCAAATCCAGCGCCGTAAATGCCTGCCTGGACGACATCATCCGTACCCGGCTTGATCAGCTGCGAGAAGATCGGGCCGATAAGACGGTCCGCACCCAACTGGCCAGCAAATGGCTCGGGAATACGGCCAACTTTCCAGCCGGCGATCTCGTCGGGCCATTGATTGATCGCGGCATCCTGCGCGGCATAGGCGTCGGTCAGATCCGGCGGGAACGGGCCAGGATAGGTCGGCAGCGTTCCCGAAGATGCGCGCGCTTCAATAAATGCCTCGGCTGTCGCTTTGGGAGAGAATTCCTCCGGGGCCTTTGTCATTACGTTCTCCTTGCGCGGCTCTCCGCCGTGGACAGTAGCGGAAACCGGTGTCATTATCCAGTCAAACATGACAACACCGCAGGGATTTCCCAAGCGGTAAATGGGAGTGAAATCTAATGAAACTGCCTTTCGGCCGGTCTATTTCCTCATTTTTTCTGGCAAGTTCGATGCTCTTTCTGCCTGCGTGCAGCGAAGGTCACAGCACTCAGGCGGCTGACGCGGTTGAACTGGCTTTCCCCGGGGCGATGGGCTGGGCGGCTGACACTGTCGGGGGCCGTGGCGGTGAGATTCTCAAGGTCACCAATCTGAATTCAGACGGTCCGGGCTCGCTTCGCGCAGCGCTGTCGGCGGAAGGGCCGCGCATCGTTGTTTTTGAGGTTGGCGGCGTGATCGACCTTGAAGGCGATAATATCCGGATCAACCAGCCCAACCTGACGATTGCCGGTCAGACCGCGCCGTCACCTGGGATCACGATCATCAAGGGTGGGCTGATCATCTCAACCAATGATGTCATTGTCCGCCATCTGCGAATCCGGCCCGGCGATCTGGGTGAAGCGCCGCGCAGCGGACGCGATATCGACGCGATCACGACATCGAGCGCCTATAATGTCATCGTCGATCATAACTCCCTGACCTGGGCGACCGATGAAAACCTCTCCGCTTCCGGTCCGCGCTTTACAGGTGAGACCCCGGATGAATGGCGCGATGGCGCCTCCCACAGGATCAGTTTCACCAATAATATCATCGCCGAAGGCTTGGCGAACTCAACTCATGCGAAGGGGGAGCACTCCAAAGGCTCTCTTATTCATGACAATACGTCCGACATTCTGATCGCGCGTAATCTTTATGCGCATAATTATGAGCGCAGCCCGCTCTTCAAAGGCGGCGTTCGCGGCGCCATCGTCAACAATTTCATCTTCAACCCTGGCCAGCGGGCGATTCATTATAATCTGCAGGCGCTGGAATGGGGCGATGCGGAATATCAGACAGGCGAGATGGATGTTGTCGGCAACGTCCTTCGCGGGGGGCATGACACAATGCCCGGCCTTCCTCTCGTCATGATTGGCGGCAATGGATCGGCCAAACTCTATGCGGCGAAGAATATCGCGGTCGATCTTTACGGAAATCCGCTGCCGAAACTCGGTCGTTACACGACGGATAGCTCGGGGTTGATCGAGATCGCATCCCCCAATGGCGGCATTCCAAATCTTGAAGGGCTCGAGCCTGAAGAAGTTGAGCGTCATGTCTTGAGCCATGCTGGGGCCCGGCCATGGGACCGTGATGGCCACGATGTGCGGGTGCTCGCCGATGCTGCCGAAGGACGCGGCAAGATCATTGACAGTCAGGAAGAGGTCGGCGGTTATCCGGAAGTCGAGATGACGCGCAAACCCTTCGATCCGGCATTGTGGGATCTCAATACGATGGAGCCGCTCGATCCGGCGACGCTCGACGATGGGGAGTCGGCACGAGGTACTTGAACCATCGCAGGAATTTGGTGAGGAAGATCCGCTATGCGTAATGATGCGGCCATCACCGGATGTGCGGGGGCTTGATGCCAAATGGAACAGAAAAACCGGGTCTGACCCGCAGCGTAGAGGGCAAAGTCACGATTAATGACATTGCCCGTCTCGCCAATGTTTCAAAGAAGACGGTCTCTCGCGTCATCAACAATTCCCCGCTGGTGCGTGAAGATACTCGCCGGCGGGTTCAGGCTGTCATCAAACGGTCCGGCTTTACGCCCGATCCACGTGCGCGGGCACTTGCCTTTCGGCGATCATTCCTCGTCGGGATGATCTACGATAACCCCAGCCCCCAATATGTCGTGAACATGCAGCGCGGCATTCTCGATGCGCTTGAGGACACAGGGCATTTGCTGGTGCTGCAGCCTTGTGACCGTTCAAATCCTGATCTTCTCGATCAGATCCGGGCATTCGTCCGTGAGCAGAAACCCAAAGGCGTCATCCTGACCCCCTCCATCTCCGAAGATGAGGAAGTGGCAGAAATCCTGCGGCAGGAAGACTGCCCTTATGTGCGGATCGCGTCTGTTGCGGTCGATGACAGCGATAAGCTGGTGCGTACCCATGACCATGATGGCGGACGCGAAGCCGCACGCCATCTTGCAAGCCTTGGCCATACGCGGATCGCCCATGTTCATGGTCCTGAACTTTTCCGGTCGGCGCATGAGCGGCGCCGGGGTTTTGAAGAGGGGCTGGCGGAATTCGGGCTGACGCTTTTGCCCGAGCTGACGCGGGAAGGGGCCTACACCTTCGATACAGGTGTCGAATGCGCAAGGGAGCTTTTGTCGCTCGATAATCCGCCAACGGCCATTTTCCTCGGCAATGATGAAATGGCGGTAGGGGCCTATCACGCGGCAAGGGCGCAGGGCCTTCGTATTCCGGAAGATATTTCTGTCGTCGGCTATGATGATACGCCGATGGCTTCGCGTGTCTGGCCCTTGATGACGACAGTGAGGATTGCGATCCGCGATCTTGGCGGGGAGGCGACGCGCCTTCTACTTGGCGGGCGCGAATATGCCGATGCCAAGGGGGAGGTCGACTTCTCCCCGGAGCTTATCGTGCGCGCGTCAACGCGGTCTCTCAATGGGGCTGCTTAAAAGCAGCAAACTTCCCCGCCTTGTAAGTTTTGCTCTGTTGAAGCGCAGGGTCGGGGGTGTTATGACACCGGTTACCAAGCTGGTTCAAAACCACCACAAGAATGCCAACCAGGCTGCGGAACTCACGCAATAGACAGGAATATCCCATGAAGGTCGCGCTCATCATTGAAAACAGTCAGGCTGCCAAAAGCAGCATCGTTCACGAGGCGCTGACCTCTGTGGTGGAGCCGCTCGGCCACTCCGTCTTCCATTACGGCATGTATGGCCCGGAAGATGATGCGTCGCTGACCTATATCATGAACGGTCTTCTCGCGGGCATCCTGATCAATTCAAAAGCGGCCGATTTCGTCGTGACGGGATGCGGTACGGGCATGGGCTCCATGCTCGCCTGCAACACCATGCCGAATGTTGTTTGCGGCCTTGTGATTGACCCCACCGATGCTTTCCTCTTTGGGCAGATCAATGACGGCAATGCGATCTCCATGCCTTACGCCAAGGGGTTTGGTTGGGCTGCGGAGCTTAATCTGCAGGACTGCTACCGCAAGCTCTTCGAGGTCGAGCGCGGCGTCGGTTACCCCAAGGAGCGGGCTGCGATCATGGCCAAGAACCGCGGTATTTTCAGTGAAATGAAGGCTGCCGCGACGAAAGACATGCTGACGGTGTTGCAGTCTGTTGATCAGGATATCCTCAAAGCCGCCATCGCTGGCGAGCGGTTCGAGGAGTACTTCTTCTCCAATGCCAAGGATGAAGCGATCATGGACTATGTCAAAGGCGTGCTCTCAGCCTGATCAAGGCCTGACCTAAAACGACCGATAAAATAAATACCGGAGGAACCATCAGATGAGTTTCAATCCCTTCAACCTTGAGGGCAAGATTGCCGTCGTGACCGGTGCGAATACGGGGATCGGTCAGGGGCTCGCGGTCGGACTGGCAGAAGCCGGGGCCGATATCGTCGCCGTCGGACGATCGGCGCCGACCGAGACACAAAAGCTCGTCGAAGAGGCGGGGCGCCGGTTTGCTTTTGTAGAAGCTGATCTGGGGCAGGCGGACAAGGCGGGCAGTGTTGCTGAGGCGGCATCTGCGCCCTTCGGTACACCGTCCGTGCTCGTCAATAATGCCGGTACGATCATGCGCAATGATGCGCTCGATTTTACCGAAGAGGAATGGGACACGGTCATGGACGTGAACCTCAAAAGCCTCTTCTTCCTTTGTCAGGCCTTCGCCCGCAAATGGGTGGAGGCAGGCACCGGCGGCAAGATCATCAATATTGCCTCCATGCTGTCCTATCAGGGCGGTATCCGCGTTGCATCGTATACGGCGAGTAAAAGCGGCGTGATGGGTCTGACCCGTCTTCTCGCCAATGAATGGGCAACAAAAGGCATCAATGTGAATGCCATTGCGCCCGGCTATATTGCGACCAACAACACCGCGGCGCTTCGTGCGGATGAAAAGCGCAATTCGGAAATTCTCGGGCGCATTCCGGCGGGCCGCTGGGGGGCACCCAGCGATCTGGCCGGGGCGGCGGTTTTCCTCTCGTCGAGCGCATCTGACTATGTGCACGGAACAACTGTGCCCGTTGATGGCGGCTGGCTGGCCCGCTGATGACAAACGCAAAAGGGCAATCACGCCGTGATGTGATGGTCGGGGCCGGGGCAGTTTCTCTTCTCGGGCTTTCGGGTGGTTTGGCGCAAGCCGCAAGTCAGGATCCCGTGCTGCGCACGGCTCATGGTCCCGTCCGGGGGCTGAAGGATGGGCCGATCCATGTCTTCAAGGGCGTGCGCTATGGCGCGGACACAGGCCCGCGCCGGTTCCAGAAACCGGTGGCACCAGCTTCATGGAAAGAGGTGAGGGACGCCACGTCCTATGGCGCCGCTTCTCCTCAACGCGGGGATCGGCAGTGGGATGAGGACTGTCTATTCCTCAATGTCTGGACACCCGGTATCCGCGATGGCGCCAAGCGGCCCATCATGGTCTATTTTCATGGCGGCGCTTATAATTCCGGGTCCGGATCAGCTGAGCTTTATGACGGACGGCGCCTTGCGGAGACGCATGATGTCATCGTCATCACGGTCAATCACCGCCTCAATGCGTTCGGCTATCTCTATCTACCTTTCCTGACGGGCGGGCAGTTTGCCGATTCCGGCAATGCCGGCATGTGGGATCTCATCCTTGCGCTCAAATGGGTGAAGGCGAATGCCGCCGCCATGGGCGGGGATGCCTCGCGCGTCATGGTCTTTGGCCAGTCGGGCGGCGGCGCGAAAATCGCCACCCTGATGGCGGCGCCGGATGCAAAGGGACTGTTTCATTCAGGCGCGACGATGAGCGGCCAGCAGGTCACGGCCTCGGGTCCGCTCAACGCAACAGAACGGGCGCGGGCATTTCTGGCCGAAGCCGGGCTTGATCCGTCGGATACGGAAGGGTTGCTCAACGCCCCCGCCGAACGTCTCGTTGAGGCGCTGTCGGTTTCAGACCCCATCAATCCGGCACTGGGTCTTTACATGGGCCCGGTCCTCGATGGGCGGATGCTGACCCGCCACCCCTTCTGGCCGGATGCGCCGGCCCAGTCGGCTAATATCCCGATGATCCTTGGTAACACGAAAGATGAGACGCGAAATCTCATCGGCCGCCGGGAGCCGGACAGTTTCTCTCTGTCCTGGGAAGATGTCCCGGTGCGGCTTGCCCGGCATATGCGGGTCGATATCAATCCCGAGACGGTGGTTGCGACCTATCGGGAGGCTTACCCCGATTATTCGCCCTCAGACGTCTTTTTTGCGGCGACGACTGCGGGGCGGTCATGGCGCGGACAAGTTGACGAAGCGGATGTGCGCGGCTCGGCCGAGCATCCGACATGGGTCTACCAGATGGATTTGCCGTCACCCGATGATGGCGGCAAATGGGGCGCACCGCACACGATCGATATCGCCCATGCCTTTGGCAATCTTGATGCGCCGGGATCGATCACCGGCACGGGGCCTGCGGCTCGCCGGGTGTCAGATGAGCTGAGCACGGCGTTCGTCAATCTGGCGCGTAATGGCAATCCGAACCATGACGGTCTGCCCCAATGGGGCCAGTACCGGTTGTCCGAACGGGCGACCATGGTCTTCGGAGAGACGACGCGCCTCGTTGATGACCCGCGAAAGGTCGAGCGGGAGCTCTTTGCCCGCGTGCCGTTCATTCAGTGGGGCACCTGACCCGAAATTCTGGCTTCATAGGTGTAAGGCGGCAGAGCGGTGGAATCATCTTGCACATTTGATGACACCGGTTACCATACGGGAAATACTAAGAAAAACGGGCGTTCGGCCCGATGTTCAGGAGAGGAAAAGATGCCGGGGCATCATGGCGTCGCCCGAGGAGGCGGCATTTCGATCAATGCTGGCACAGCGTCATGACGGGCGGTTTCACGCTTGATCGCCGGATGCTGATGGTCGGTGGCGGTGCGGCATTGCTCGCCGCCTGCGAGGCGCGGCCGACAAATATTCTGCGCTCAAATGATACGCACCCATACGGTTATCCCACAGTCGAGGCGGTTGAAGAGTTGGGGCGCCAGCTTTCGCGCCTGACAGACGGACGCTTGAGTGTGAAGGTCTATGCGGGCGGTCAGCTCGGATCGGAGCGGGACACGCTTGAGATCACGACCTTTGGCGGTCTCGACATGAACCGCGTCAATCTCGCGCCGCTCAATTCCATCGAGAAGATGACCATCGTGCCGTCTTTGCCCTTCCTGTTCCGGTCGCAGGAACACCTACGGCAAGCGATGGACGGCGCGCCCGGCGAGGTGATCCTTAACTCCCTTGAACCGCACGGGCTGATCGGGCTTTGTTTTTATGACTCAGGGGCCCGGTCATTCTACAACACCAAACAGCCCATCAATTCGCCCGATGACATGAAGGGCATGAAGATACGGGTACAGAATTCCGATCTTTATGTGTCGATGATCCGGGCACTCGGCGCGGATGCCACGCCAATGTCACTTGGTGAGGTGTACCAATCATTGGTTCAGGGCGTCATCGATGGCGCAGAGAATAACTGGCCGTCCTATGACAGTGGCCGCCATTATGAGGCGGCGCCATATTACAGCCTGACGGGGCACGTCATGGCCCCGGAAATCCTTGTGATGTCGGTTGCGCGCTGGGAAGCGCTAAAGCCTTCAGACCGCGAAGCGGTACGGGAAGCGGCGCGGCTGTCGGTCCCCTATATGCGCGAGCGCTGGGACAAAAGGGTGTCAGCTTCGCGGGTGAAACTCCTCGCAGAAGGCGTTCAGGCCAATGAAATCCCGGATCTTGCGCCCTTCGTTGAGGCCATGCGCCCGGTCTGGAACCAGTTCCTGACGACCGAGGATCAGCGCCAGCTTGTCACGCAGATCGAGGAGATGGCCCCATGACGGACCGTAGCCTGATTGAAAGCCTGAGCGTGGTGACACGCCGCGGCGCGGATCTTCTGCTCGCCATCGGGGCGGCCGGGCTGATCCTGATGACAGCGATTGTCGGTTGGCAGGTCTTTGGCCGCTATGTGCTCAATTCGAGCCCTTCATGGTCGGAGCAGGCGGCCCTCACTTTGATGATCTGGTATGTCTCTTTTGGGGCTGCCGCCGGTGTGCGCGAGGGCTTTCACATCCGTATCGTCGCCTTTGAGGCCGCGCTCGGGCCGGTCCGTGCTCGCTATATGCGGATTTTCTCCGACACGGTCGTCGGTGTCTGCGGCCTTTGTATGCTGATCGGCGGGTCCATTCTGGTCTCAAAGACCTGGAGCCATGTCATCCCCTCGCTCGGCATCCCGCGCGGGCTTGCCTATCTCGGCCTGCCGATCGCCGGTGCCCTGATCATTTTATTCGCCCTTGAACGTGTTCTCGAGACCCTGGCCAAACGCCATCTCGAAGATGAGGAGGATCCAAGATGGAGCTGACCCTTCTGGTCCTCAGCCTGCTGGTCTTACTGGCCGCAGGCGTGCCTGTCGCCTTTTCGCTGCTTAGTGCCGCGCTCCTCACTTTCTGGGCGCTCGGCATCCCGATGGTCGCTGTGTTCCAGCGGGTCGCTGCGGGGATGAGCGTCTTTACACTGATGGCAATTCCTTTCTTCATCTTTGCCGGTGATCTCATGTACCGCTCGGGCATTGCGGGGCGCCTTGTGCAGCTTGCCGAAGCCACGCTTGGCCGCCCGCGCGGCGGGCTGGGGCTCGTGAACGTTGGCGCGTCGACCATGTTCGGCGCGGTCTCCGGGTCTGCCATCGCCAGTGCCTCGGCCATGGGCTCAACGCTCATGCCCCTGATGAAAGAGAAGGGCTATGACGGCGACTATGCCGTCAACGTCACCGTGACGGCGGCGGTTGTCGGCCTGCTGATCCCGCCATCGCACAACATGATCATCTATGCGGCCTCGACCGGAACGGGCGTCTCCATCGGCTCACTCTTCCTTGCCGGGATCGTTCCCGGCCTGATCACCGCGCTCATGCTGATGGTTGTGGCCTATCTGGTCGCGGTCAAGCGCGGCTATCCCAAAGGGCATTTCCCGGGATGGCGCGCCTTTGCAAGGGCAACTGTCTATGCCGTGCCCGGCCTTTTGTCGGCCGTCATCATCATGGGCGGGATTTTGAGCGGCATCTTCACGGCCACGGAATCATCCGCCATCGCCGTTATCTATACGATGCTGATTGCGGCCTTCGTTTACCGAAGCCTCGGGTTCAAGGGGATCTACCAGTCCGCGCTGCAATCGGTGAAGATCACGGCCATGGTTCTCCTCATCATCGGGGCGGCGACGGCGTTCGGCTATGCGCTCGCGATCCTCGAAGGCCCGCAAAAGCTCGCGGCCCTCATTACCTCGATCAGTAATGAGCCGATTATCATTTTCCTGATCGTCAATATTATCCTGTTGGTGCTGGGCACCTTCATGGACATGTCGCCCCTGATCGTGATCACAACGCCCATCCTTCTGCCCGTCGTGGCGGAGGCAGGGATGGACCCAGTTCATTTTGGGATCGTCATGATGCTGAATTTAGGCATCGGGCTCGTCACCCCGCCTGTGGGGTCGGTCCTGTTCGTCGGCTCGGCCGTGGGCAAGATCGCCGTCGAGCAGGCGGTGAAATCGATCTGGCCTTTCTATCTTGCGCTGATCTGTGCGCTCATCATCATCACCTATTTCCCGGCAGTGTCGTTGAGCCTGCCCAATGCCTTTGCGAATTAAGAGAGAGGCGGCAGAAAGATGGATCGTCGAGAGCTGCTGAAATCAGGTTTGCTGGGCGTGCCGGCACTGGGCGCGCTGACGGCTTGCGGGGGCAGCCAGCCTTCTTCTTCTTCTGATGATACGTCCCTCATCGTTGATGTTGATCGGCAGCCGGATGAAACGGTTGCCTTGTGGCCGGATGTCCCGCCGGGCGGTGTGCCCGCTGGGCTCGAAGAGCATTATGTTGAGCGGGAGAACAAGTTCGGTCTGCCGGACCGCGCAGCCCATGACGTCACCCGGCCTGCCTTGAGCATTTTCAAACCGGAAAACCCGACGGGCGAAGCGCTGCTCCTCATTCCCGGTGGCGGCTACCGCTATGTCGTTGTCGAGAAGGAAGGCTGGGAAGGCGCTAGATATTTCAACCGCCGGGGGATCACCTGTTACGTGATGACCTATCGGTTGCCGCATCAAGGTTGGGCCGCAGGTTCTGACGCGCCGCTGCAGGATGCCCAGCGCGCCATGCGGGTCATTCGTGCTCGTGCGCAGACGGACAATATCGATCCTGCCCGCGTGGCGGCGATGGGCTTTTCGGCGGGCGGGCATGTTGCGGGCTCGCTCGGCCTCAAATTCGATGCTGATGTTTATCAGCCAGTCGACGACGCGGATCGCTTGTCCGCACGGCCTGACCGGCTTGCCATGATCTATCCTGTGGTGACGATGCGGGCACCCGCCGCGCATGAAGGATCACGCATTCATCTGATTGGCGAGGCGCCGGCGGAGGAGCTCTATCGCGCTTACTCGCTTGATGAGCAGGCGAGGGGAGATGCGCCGCCAACTTTCTTCCTGCACAGCTCGGATGATCTTTCCGTGCCGGTCGCCAATTCGGTCGGGCTATATTCTGCGCTCAACGCGGCGGGTGTGCCCGCAGCGATGCATGTCTTCACCCACGGGGGGCATGGCTTTGGGGTGCGCGGGCTCGAGAACACACCGCAGGCCGTCTGGCCGCAGCTTGTCCTCGACTGGTGGCGAAAGGCGTGAGCCTGCTCAGTGCGTCCAGGGCAGACGGCGGCGATAGGCGAAATTGTCGGAATAGGCCTTGAGCACGCGCGGCGCTTCTTCGCGGTCCATCACCTGATAGGGAATCTTGTGTTCCTTGGCGTAGGCGATCGCTTCTTCTTTGGTGTCAAAGCGCATGCGGACTTCGCTGGCGAGCATGTCCGAGGAAGACGTCCAGCCCATCAGCGGGTCTGTCGTTCGGGGCGCGGCCCCTTCGAATTCGAGCGTCCACTGGGTGGTCTTTGCCTTGCCTGACTGCATGGCCGTCTTCGATGGACGGTAGATCCGGGCGAGCATATTCGACCTTTCTTCCTTCAATCTGACCGGCGGCATGGTCGGGGCGGCAGGATTCGAACCTGCGACCCTCTGTTCCCAAAACAGATGCGCTACCAGGCTGCGCTACGCCCCGACGGCACGTCCAGTCAGTTTTCCCGGCAAGCGCCGGGCCCTCCCACTATCGCCGTTGAGCTGAGGCGTCAAAAGGTATTCGTCTTATTCCTTGCCCCAGCCCGCAAAAAAGGCCGCTCCCCGGGGACAGCGGCCTTCATCAATGCATCAGGAGATGCGCGTCACCTTGGCGAGATCAATCGAGACTGAAGTCATAGGTGAAGCGAACGCCAATCGTCCGGGGTGCCGCGACATGCGTGGCAAAGGTGCGGACATTGGCGCCGGCGATCGTCTGGTTATAGAGCGAGTTGCCGATGACGCCGGTCTCGGCATATTCGTCGAACAGGTTGTTCACGAACAATGAGCCCTTCCAGCTGCCCGCGTCATAGACGACCGAGCCATTGGCGATGCCGTAGCTGTCGAGCGTCAAGCTGCCGCCCCTGCCGCCGGTTGTTGTCAGGATATCGTCCTGCCACGCATAGCCGAAATTGTAGGTCAGCGTGTTGTCGAGGAAGGGCTGCTCATAGCTTGCAAAGAAGGAGAACTGGTTCTCCGGCGAGCCTGGCAGTCTGTCGCCTTTCTCACCGTCAAAGAAGGCCGTGCCAAAACCCGGAGGCGTGATCGAGCGGACAAGATCCGGCACCGGCGCGGTCAGTTCGGTTTCCACATGGCTGAAGGAGCCACGCAGATTGAGGGCCGGGATCGGCCGCCATGCCGCGGAAATCTCCGCGCCACGAGACTCAGCGCCATCGGCATTGACCGTGATCGGAAGAGAGGCGTTGACCGTCGCCGAGGACACCTGTGGATCGGTCCATTCGATGTAATAGACCGCGCCGTTCAGGGTCAGCGTATTGTCGAGAAGCTGGGATTTGACGCCAATCTCATAGTTCGTGGTCTGGTCGGGGCCGAATTGAGTTTCATCCCGGTCAGAGATGTCATTCGCACCCGGACCAAAAGCCTGACCCGGTAGTAGGGCGCAGGCGCCCTGCATGACAGGGGCCATCGGGTCGAAATCGTCACAAGTGGCGATCCCGTTCGACGCGCCGATCCGGTAGCCTTCACTGACGGTCGCATAGACCAGCAGATCGCTGTTCACCTCGTAAGAAGCATTGAACTTGAACAAGGTGCCGTCATCAGACTGGTTCGGAGACGTATCAATATTCTTGATCTGATCAACTGTCAGCGCAACGAAGCCGGGGTCAAAGAGCGGGAAGTCGACCGCATCATAGGTCTCCAGCTCATAATCATAGGTCCGTCCGCCTGCGGTCAGTGTCAGCCGCTCGAAAAGCTCAAGCGAGACCTCGCCGAAGAACGCGGTTTCTTCGAGATAGGAGTGGAACTGCGAGAAATATTCGAGATCATCCGGGCGGTCGAACCCGGCGAAATCCGCATAGCCCGGCGTATATTCCGCAGAGAAATTAGCCGTTTCAAGCTCGTTATAGAACCCGCCGATGATCCAGCTGAACGGCCCATCATGCTTTGAAACAAGACGGACTTCCTGGTTGATCCGTTCTTCGAGGCCTTTCTCCCGCGTGAAGGCGGTGAAGGTCGGGAAGCTCTCATAGGAATATTCAAGCGTGATCAGAAGGTCCGTCTGGTCGCGCTGGCCGTCATCCTCAAATCGGCTGTAGCCGGTCGCAGAGGTCAGCTCGGCAAACCCAAGATCGGCGATCACTTCAAGAGCGATCAGCTCGTTCTGGATCTGGTTCGGTTCCTCGACGCGTTTTGCGGATTCATATTTCCCGGCCGGGACGGTCGAACGGGCGCTGGAGATCTGGCGGCCGCCAATATCCGTCCGCTGGAAATAGTAAGTGAGCGTCGCATCGATCGCGTCAATCGGCTGCCAGCGCGCAGCGATACGGCCCGAATAGGTCTCTTCGCTGTTCACGTCTTCCTGAGGCGAAAGGTTGGCCGCGACATCGGCCGGGTCAGAGAAATCCGGGTCCGGGTTGGAGACACCGGGTTCAAGCACGACAAACGGATAATCGATGAAGCCTGAATCATTGCGGAAGTCGAAAGAGCCCCGGATGGCAAAATTGTCTGCAACGACGGTGTTGAAGGTAAAACCAACATCCGTACTCAGATCGTCAGCTTCTTCATACTGATAAAGCTCCGACCGGACAGAGAGGGTGCTCGCCTCGAAATCGGGCTTTTTCGGAATGTAGCGGATCGCGCCGCCGAGTGTACCGGCACCGTAAAGCGTGCCCTGCGGCCCGAGCAAGACTTCGACACGCTCAAGGTCATTGAGTTTGAGGTCGATATAGACCGGGATTTCGCCAAGATAGGTCGCAACCGTGCCGCCACCATCATTATTGCCATCACCGGAGCCCAGCGCGTCGGCGTTCAGGCCGCGAACGATGATCGGGTTGCCCTGACGGCCGCCGCGATCGACGACATTGATGCCCGGCACATAGGCGAGGACGTCAGAGAGCTCGTCGAAACCCTGTTCTTCAATCTGCGCGCCGCCGATCGCGGCAATGTTGATCGGGACATCCTGCACAGTTTCCGCCCGACGGGTCGCCGTCACGACGATGACGTCATCATCGCCATCAGTCTGCGCATATGCCGTTGGTGCCGCCATGGCGACGGCGATGGCGCCAGCACTGACTGATTTCAGAAATAGGTTGGTCTTCATGTTCTGCCTCATCTTTTTGGACATAAATAACGACAGGACGGTCTTTGCTGTGCCCAAAAACTCTAATACCTGCTGCAACGCACAATAGCAGGACGGCTACACAAAGCTGTCACATTAGTGACACAGCTGGACGCTTCCTCCTCAATTGGCTGGGATAAGCGGATGATGACCGTAGACAATTTACATCAGCGCCAACTCGAGGAGGCCGCTCGCCTGCTTGAGGCGAAGGATTACCAGGCCGCGCATGCGGTCTGCATCGAGGTGCTGACAGCAGATCCTGCCAATAGTGAGGCCTATCACCTGCTCGGGATCCTGACGGCCGAGCATGGAAATCATCAAAAAGCCTGCGAGATATTCGACCGGGCGCTGGCAGAGGATTCGGCCAGAGCAGACACGCTGGCGCACAAGGCTCGCAGCCTGATCGCCCTTAATCACAAGGAAGAGGCGGTTCGGCATGCTGAGCTGGCCGCCGCCGCCGCGCCGGAAGACGCGCTGACGCTCGATACGATCGGGGTCGTCTTCAGCCGGGCGGGGCTGCACGACCGGGCTGTCAGCTTTTATGAGCGGGCTGTCTCATTGAGCGCGGACACGCCGAACCTTCATTATAATCTTGGCGCGGCGCTCCAGTTCATTGGCCGGATGGACGAGGCCAGAGCCGCCTATCGGCAGGCCGTCGCTCTTGATCCTGATGATGCGCGGGCGTTGACGGCAGCAGTACAGATCACCCGTCAGTCGAAGGAGGCAAATGACCTCGCGGCGCTTGAGGCGGCTTTTGCGCGGCTGAAAGAGGATGCCGACGCGGCGCTGCATCTGGGACACGCTCTTGCCAAAGCCCATGAGGATATGGGGGAGCCGGAGAAAGCGCTTCAGTGGCTGACACGCGGCAAGGCCCGCAAGAAACAATCGCTGGACTATGATCCGGCCACGGATCAGAAGTTGTTCGATGCGGCCTGCCGGACGGCTGGGTTCGCTTCAGTCCAAGGAGAGGAGAGCGCCGAGCCGATATTCATCACAGGTATGCCGCGGACTGGCACGACGCTGGTCGAACGCATTCTGTCGAGCCATTCTGAAGTTCAGTCGGCAGGGGAGCTGACCGATTTTGCTCTTTGCCTGAAACGGATGACGGGGACCCCATCGCCTTATGTACTTGATCCTGAAACGCTGAGCGCGGCCGAAGGCATTGATGCGGATGCATTGGGTGCGGCCTATATGCAAAGCGTTCAGTCGACGCAAAAGATCGGCGGGCGGTTCATCGACAAGATGCCGCTCAATATCTTCTTTGCCCCCCTAATCCTGAGGGCCTTGCCCAATGCCCGCGTTATCTGCCTGCGGCGTCATCCGGCGGATACGGTCCTCAGCAATTACCGGCAGCTTTTTGCGACCGGGTTTTCATATTACAATTACGCCTATGATCTGACGCATACGGCGCAATATTATGCAGGCTTTGATCGGATGGTCCGGCATTTTGCAGAGAACCTGCCTACGGACCGGTTCTGCGAAGTGCATTATGAGCAGGTTGTTGAGGATATCGATAGTGAGGCGCGGCGCTTGCTCGATTTCTGCGGCCTCGATTTTGAACCGGGCTGCATCGATTTTCACAAGAACGCCTCGCCTGTCGCGACGGCGAGTTCCGCGCAGGTTCGCCAGCCGCTTTACAGGACATCGCTCGACCGGTGGCGGCGCTACCTGCCCGGCATTGATGAGGCACTTAAAGTGCTGATCGATGAAGGCTGTCTGCCCGCCGACGCTCTGGAATAGCCAGAACATCGGCTCGCAAGATCACTCTTCTTCGTAATCGCCGGAGGCGCGGCGGATCGTCTGGCTGAAGAAGATCGAGTTCATCACCAGCTTCTGGCTCCCCAAGAAGGTCGCCCGGAAACTCGGATTGTCGGCAATCAGGATGACAGCGCCGCGGCCCTTGCGCTCGGCAATGACAGCGGGTGTGTCAGCGATTTCCTTGATGCGGCGCTCTGAGGTGTAGCCGGACAACAGCAGATCATCTTCGCCTTCATAGGCGGCGACAACCGCATAAGGATCATCTTCCGGCCATTCGAGCGTCAGCGTCGTGTTGCGCAGCACCGGCAGGTGACGATCTTCATAGCCATAGCCGATGGGGTGGCTCGGATCGATATCGGTCAGGAAGATGGCGCCGCCGATGATGTGCTCGGCTTCCTTCTCATCCATCTCACTATAGTTGAGGCGGAGAGGGGTCTCCTCTTCATCCTCGTCCTTCGCGTCATCATCTTCGGCTTCGACACCCAGAATATTCTCCTGTGCCCAGACGGCGGACTGACGCATGGCGATCAGTGTACCGCCTTCTTCGGAAACCCACTGCGAGACACGCTTCTCAGCCGAATCCGAGAGGCCGACATTGCCGCCGCCGACCATCAGAAGATGCGTATAGCGGGACCAGTCGAGCCCGCGCAGCTCACCCTTTCGGCGGATCGTCACGGGCATCTTCATGGTGTGATCAAGCAGATGCCAGATCTCGCCGGCATCATAAGGCGCGAGCCCGTCATCAACGAGGAGGAGGACAGACGGTTTTTCAATCGCCGAGAAGCTCCGTCCCCCAACGGCATCGGTTGCGACATCCGCCGCGCCGGAAGTGGCGGCGGTCACCGTGATGCCGTCCTCCCGGGCGATCTCTTCCATGATGGCATGGATTTCTTCGTCCGATTTTTCCTGACGGATCAACGGGACAAAGACGGCCCCGCGCTCGAACGCGACATCGCCTTCGGCGGTGCGAATATCAAAAGGCTCGGACGCAATGCGAACGAGGACGTCTTCGGAAAGTAGCCGATAGAGCGCACGCGGCGCGTAATATTCCGACCAGTCAAACACATAGCCATAGCGTGCCGGGGCAGGGGCTTTAACTTGTGGCACATCGGTAACGCTGGTGACTTCCTCTCCCAGCATCCCGGCATCAAACTCATCTTCATCGACAGGTCTTGAGACGAGGTCATAGGCATCAGTCAGCGTCCATCCGGACACGTCATAGAAAATGTTCTCTTCGAACTCTGTGACCCGGTCGAAAATGCCGAGAACCATCCGGTATTGGCGCTGGTCAAGCGGGACGATGTAGGCATCCCCTTCGCCCTGAGGTTTGCTCTCGTCCAGTTCGGCCGTGTCCGACAGATGGTGGACCGTAACGTCGTGCTGGCGGAGGACATCAAGGAAACGGTTCGTTTTGCCCAGATCACTGCCGGAGAAAAAGACATACGCTTTGGTGTCGTCGTTGGCAGCTTCTTCGAGAGCGGTTTCAAAGAAATCGTCCTGGAACGCCTTGATCTCGTCTTCCTGCTCGAGCGACCCCTTGATGGTTGAGAGCGTCGTGCGGAAATGGGTGCGGATATTGTCCGCATAGGTCCGTTCGCCGTTAGCGGTTTCGATTTTGCCGCCGCGTGCCGCACCGGCTTCGAAGAGGATGCCGAGCCCGCCATTGACCTGCGGATAGGTCGAGCCCTTGCCGATGTAGAAATTATCAAAGCCCTGTTCGGTGAAATAGAGGCGCTGCTCGCTATCCATGAAATCACGATGCCGGTCGGCAATGCGTTTCGTCAGGACACGTGCCTGATCTGGGATCAGCGGGTTCAGGCGCTTGGGCTCGCCGGGGTGGAAATAATAGGAGGCTTCTGACCCCATCTCGTGGAAGTCAGCAGACACATGCGGCTTCCATTCATGCCATTTGGAGACCCATGCACGGGATTCAGGCTGCGTCTGCAAGAGCCATTGGCGGTTGAGGTCGAACCAGTAATGGTTGGTCCGCGCTTCCGTCCACATATTATGCTGGATATGCGCAGGGTCGGTGACCGGCACGTCACCGGCATAGGTCTCAACATAATTGGCGCGGCGGGAATGCCCGTCAGGGTTCAGGATGCCAACGACCAGCAGGACGGACCGCTCAAGCGTTTCCTGGGTTTCGGCATCGCGGGCGGCAGCGAAATGATAAAGCGACGGGATCACGGCATCCATGCCGGAGGATTCTGCGCCGTGTACACCGTAATTGAGCCAGATCATCATCGGTGTATCACTGTCGGCGTCTTCATCCCCCCGCACACGGGCAAGATGCGCCTCACGGATGTCATCCAGATTTTCGTGATTTTCAGGGGAGGTGACCGTGAAGAACAGGATCGGCCGGCCTTCATGGGTGTAGCCGATGGTCTCAACGGCGATCCGGTCGGAGGCCTCGGCAAGCTCGCTCAGATATCCGACAAGCTGGTCATGCCGCACCGGCTTATCGCCCATCCCATGGCGCAGATAATCATCCGGCACGGGAATCGCCTCATCATAGCGCACGCCATCGGGCATGAACCATGAAATCGGTTCGGCGCTGGCGGTGGTGAAGAGGGTCAGGAGGGCGGAGGCGGTGAGCAGGATTTGACGCATAACATTCCCCAGTAAACGAGAAAGGTTATGACTTTGCGGAAGAGGCGGGTCAAACCCCCGTCAATCTTCCGTATACCCTAATAGGTTGTAAATCTAGCGCGTTGACACTGCTTGATAGATCGGGCGCTCCCCTGCGGAAAGAGCATCCCGGCTGGGGGCTGGCTCACCGAAGCGGTCTCGATAGACCCACATATTGGTGATGACGGTTTCGACAAAATGCCGCGCCTGCTGGTTCGGCACGCTCTCGATCATCAGGAGCGGGTCTTCGATGCCGGTGCGGGACTGCCAGCGGTTATAGCTGCCGGGTCCCCAATTATAGCTGAGCGCCATCTCGAAGAGGTCGCCTTCGCCGTTATTGTACCGGGTCAGGAGCTGTTCGACATAGGACTGGCCGAGCTGCATATTGTACTCAGGCTCATAGAGCTTGGACGATGAGTGCCCGGTCGCAAGCCCCGTATTATTCGACACATAGGACGCGGTGCGCGGCATCAGCTGCATCAGGCCGCGTGCGCCGACGCTGGAGGTCGCCTCTGTCATGAATTTCGATTCCTGACGGATCAGGCCGAAGAGGATCGCCCGGTCGATCGTGAAACCGCCTGTCGGTTCGTAATCAGGAACAGGGAACAGGCCCGAACGAAGATGCGCGAAATCTTCACGGTCGCCTTGGCCCTGAAGGGCAATCAGAAGCTCCGCACTCGGCAGGTCCGCCGCGCGGGCAAAGGCCAGAAGGCTTGCATCTTCCTCAGCGGACAGCTCGCCTTGCGCCCATTGCAGCTCATGCTCTGCGGCCGTTTTCTGGCCGACCTGCGCAAGGGCAAGGGCGCGGGTCAGGCGAGGGGTCTTCTCCGAAATACGTTCCAGATCCTCATCCGTCGGCGGATAGATCCGCCATTCTATATCAGGATCAAGGCCGAGCTGGCCAAGCGCAAGCTGGCCATACATGGTGAAAGGATAGCTTGAGGCGAGCCCGAGATATTCGGTCACATCCGCCGTGCGGCCTGTCGCAAGCGCAGCACGGGCAGCCCAGAAGGCCGCGCCTGCCCGCATCGTATCTTCCTGATAAGGAACATCAGCCTGCTTGGAGAAATGCGTATAGGCGGTTTCGTAATCGTCACGGCGCCACGCAATCAGGCCCTCGATCCAATGCGAGAGGACGGCGACTTCCGATGAGCGCTTCGTCGCGGCCTCGGCGATTTCCTGCGCCTTGCTCAGCTCGCCTTCATAATAATAGGCGGCGGCAACCCAGCCGCGTGCGCGGTCGGTCTGGGCGGCGGTCAGTTTATTGAACTGCTGCGGCGCCATCAGATAGTTGAGCGCCTGCGTCGCGCGGCCCTCGCGCGTCAGATAGCGAAGGCGGCTTTCGATCCGGCGGACGTCGCTGGGGAAATTCGAGGTGGCGTAATCCTCTTCAAGCTGCGGATGCAGGGGAAGAGGGGGCGGGGAGCGCCAAGGGCGGCCTGATGGGCGACGCGGGGCGGCCCCGGACTGGCGCTTGCGGGCGAGCCTGTAGACAGGCGCTGCATTGGGGTGATCGGCATAGGCTGCCAGCCAGCGGCGAAGCTCCGGATAAGAAGAGCGGTAGGCCGTCGGATGCATATAGCGCTGCTCAAGGACGTAACCGAGCAGCACCTTGTTCTCGAGTTTCGCGATCAGGGCATCGGCTGATTGCCAATCGCCTTTTTCCTGTGCCGTGAAGATCTTGCGATACCGGGTCTCGTCGGCATCGCTGAGCGGCTCCCAAGGCGAGGCCTTGGCCACGGAAATGCTGGCCAGCAGCAGAGCAAAAACTGATAGAACGCGTCGCATGGGGCGGGCTCCGAAACTCTCTCCAAGGCTCATATCAACACCCAGACGGTGAATGAACCGTTCAGGTGGCGCAAAGCCGATCTCTTATCTGCAAAAGGTCTGCCCATGCGAGCCGTTTTTGTGCCGGGCTCCTTAATAGATAGGCAGGGTGGAAGATCGGCATGACCGGCACTGTCCCGCCCTGAGCCAGCGGCCATTCCCGCCATGTCCCGCGGGAGCGCGTGATTCCGGGCGCCCCGGGGAAGAGCGACTGGGTCGAGACATTGCCGGTGAGGACGATCACCTTTGGCGCTGACAGCTCAATGAATTTTCGCAGGAAGGGCAGGCAGGTTGCCTTTTCGGCCTCGGTCGGGGCCCGGTTGCCCGGCGGGCGCCAGTAAACCGAATTGGTGATGCAGGTATCGCCGAGCTCATCCCCGCTGCTTCTGGAGTGCCCGATCGAGGCGAGCATCCGGTCCAGAAGCTGGCCGGCGCGGCCGACAAAGGGTTTGCCGATCCGGTCTTCCTCGCGGCCCGGCGCTTCGCCGATGATCAGGAGCGGGGCCTTGATAATCCCATCATAAACGACCGTGTTGCGGGCGCCGGCTTTAAGGGGGCAGCCCTCGAAGGCGGCGATGGCAGCGGCGAGGCCCTCAATGCTGTTCGCGCCATCGGCCGCTTCCTGCGCAAGGCCAACGGCTTCATCCGTAGACGGTGTATCCGCGATCGGCACCGGCTTCGGCGCTTCCTTTTCAGGGATAGGTCGCGCAGGAGCGGCGGCCTTGGGCCGGTCGAGACGGAACGGCGTCTTCGGCCATTCGGTGAAATCCGTCGGGGTGCTTGCTTCCGCTGTGTCGATGCCGCTCGCTTTATACCAGTCGAGCAGGGCACGGGCCTGGGCTTCGTTCATTTGGGTGGTCATGCATGCGCCTTAGCAGCAGGCGTCAGCGAGTCGCTGCCATAACGCATGGCGACATCACAGCGGCAATAGGCGCTGCCGAAAAGCGATTTCACGTCCGTCGAGTGAACGAAACCGAGCTTCTCATAGAGATGGATCGCGGCCTCACATTTTGAATTGGTGAGGAGGACGAGGTCGGTTGCACCGAGCTCCCTCGCGCGGGCGATTAGTGCCGCCAGCAGGGCTTCACCCGCCTTGTGGCCGCGCGCCTCTGCCGTCACGCCCATTTTGGTCAGCTCAAAGATGCCTTGGCTAAGCGGCCGTAATGCGCCCGCGCCTACAATCCGGTTGTCCGGCAGGGCGGCGAAAAGAATGTCGCCGCCGGGATTGATGAGTTTCCCCTCAGGATCATTCAGGACTTCGCGGTCGACATCCTCGAGCGTGAACATCTCCTCGATCCATTCAGCATTGATGCGCGCAAAATCGGACGCTCGTTCAGGCGCGTAAGGCAGGATCTCAAGAGCGGGCGGGGCCGCGGTCAGGGTGTCACTCATGATGTGAGTTTAGCCCTATCGGCGGTCGGCAATCCACTCAGCAATTCTGTCCATGACCTCAGGGGACATTGTCTCTTCGATCTCCCCATATTCGGTCATCGCGCCGGTCTCAGCGGATTGGAAGAGATGGTTCTTGCCCTCAAAGACAATGACCTCCGCGCCTTTTCTTTTCCTGAAAATCTCTTCGGCGATCGGGGCATGGACGTCTGCGAGAACCTGCACATCTTTTGAACCGAAAAGCGCGAGGACCGGCCCTTTATAGGCCCGGTAGTGCGGGGCTGGATCGGATCGAAGCAGGGACCAGAAATAGGGCGTGCAGAGCTGCATGATCTGGTCACGTTGTGCCGCTGGCACGCTAGCCGAATAAAGCTGGATGAGGGGGCAGGCCGCTTCCGGCGTTTCGGCATTTACGACCGCATCAACGAAGAGCTTTTGCTGGGCCATGGCTGCCTTGGCCGCGGCTTCGCTTCCACCTGTGGCAAGTGTGATGCTCTCTGCCTGTTCAATCAGGACATCGCCGATATTCGTGAAGGGGCCGGCCAGCGTCACGACGAATTTCGGTTTTGCGCCGTACTCACCGATGGCCAGCCCAGCGGAGACGCCGCCCTCGGAATGACCCAGATATCCGGCCTTGCGGACTTCGGGCCGCTTCTCGATGAGAGCGAGGGCTGCTGCAGCATCCCCGGCAAACTGATTGACGGTTGATGAGGCAAAGCTGCCTTCGCTCGATCCCATGCCGCGATCATCGTACCGGAAGCTGGCAATCCCGGCTTTGGCCAGATGATCGGCGAGCACAAGGAACGGTTTGTGATCGAAGGGCGGGAGGTATTCGTCCCGGTCCTGAGGACCTGACCCGTTGAGCAGCACGACCGTAAGGAATGGCCCTTTACCTTCGGGGATGACGAAGGTGCCCGACAGAAGAGGCCCGCCCTCGGACGAAAAGGTGATCTCTTCCTCCTGATAAGGACGATCATCCCCCGGTTCCTGCGGCCTGGGGATCCGCGCAGTTGGTTCTGCGTCCTTCACGAGGGTGAGGTCGAAACTGGCGCCATTCTGGACGAAACTGCCCGTCATCGCGGTGCCATCCTCGGATAGGTGGGCCGTATAAACCGCGCCGATGTCACCAAAGGTGAGTTTGATGGTGCCATCTTCTTCAAGGGCGATGTCGCTTGCCGTCATGCCAAAGGCGCCCTGATTGGGGCTGTCGAGAGACGCGGCATATTCGCCCGCCGCCTCGGTCACGTGAAGGACCAGCGGCAGGGAGACACCCGGTGCGACCTCGAGATTCCCGGCCCAGTCACCGATATAATCGTCCAGTCCTCGTGCCCATGCGCTGCTGAAAAACCCACTGAGAACAACAAGGAAGAAGAGTGCTCGGCGCATGATATCCCCACCATCATTTAGATATTTATCTAAATATAGGACATCACCACAATTCTGCCAAGGGGGCGTGCGGACATAGCACATTGTGCTTGCGCGCGAGGACGCATAATCCTCGCAGGATTTCAAAGCAAAGATATCGGGAGAACCGCCCATGTATGATGATATGCCCGTCGACCGTGAGAGCATGGAATTCGATGTGGTCATCGTCGGGGCCGGGCCGGCAGGGCTGTCGGCGGCGATCCGGCTGAAGCAGCTTGAGGCCGAAACGGGCCGCGAGATTTCGGTCGTTGTCGTTGAAAAAGGCTCGGAGGTCGGTGCACATATTCTTTCAGGCGCCGTGCTCGACCCGAAAGCGCTCGATGAATTGCTGCCCGATTGGCGCGAAGACGCTGACTGCCCGATCGATACGCCCGTCATCAAAGAGAAGTTCATGTATATGGGCCCGGCAGGCTCCATGCCGCTGCCGGTCTGCGCGATGCCCGACATGCTCAAAAACCATGGCTGTTATGCCGTCAGTATGGGGAATGTCTGCCGCTGGCTCGCCGAAAAGGCAGAGGCGATGGGCGTTGAGGTCTATCCGATGATGGCGGCCTCGCGGCTCATCCGGAATGACGATAATTCCGTCGCTGGCGTGATCGTTGGCGAAGCCGGCATTGGCCGGGATGGCGAGCACAAGGCATCCTATGAACCCGGTATGGAGCTGCGCGGACGCTATACCCTTCTGGCCGAAGGGGTGCGCGGCTCTCTATCCAAACAGGTAATTTCCGAATTCAGTCTTGATGAAGGCAAGGAGCCGCAGAAATACGGCATCGGGCTCAAGGAACTCTGGGTCGTGCCGGATGAGAAATTCCAGAAGGGCCTTGTCCAACATACATTCGGCTGGCCGCTGAATAACTCAACGGGCGGCGGCTCATGGATGTATCATTTCGGCGAGAATTTCGTCTCGGTCGGTTTCGTCGTCCACCTCAATTACAAGAACCCGTATCTTTCTCCGTATCAGGAGTTCCAGCGCTTCAAGACGCATCCTGAGATCGCGCCGATCCTCGAAGGCGGGGAGCGGGTGGCCTATGGCGCGCGGGCAATTACCGAGGGTGGGTTCCAGTCTGTGCCCGATCTGACATTCCCGGGCGGCGCGCTGATCGGCTGCTCTGCAGGCTTTGTGAATGTGCCGCGCATCAAGGGCAATCATAACGCGATGAAGACCGGCATGATGGCGGCGGAAGCTGCCTTTGCTGCCGTTGGTGAAGGGCGGCAGGCCGACAAGCTTGTCGAATATCAGCGGGCCTATGATCACTCATGGGTGCGTGCCGAGCTGCACAAGGTGCGGAACGCCAAGCCGCTCTGGTCCAAATACGGCACGATCTTCGGGGCGCTCGCTCTGACCGGACTCGATCTGTCGATCAGTACACGGCTCGGCGGGTTCTCTCTTTTCGGTACGCTCAAGCACGGCAAGACCGATGCGGAGAGCCTCGAGAAAGCGGCCAAGCACAAACCCATTCACTACCCGAAGCCGGATGGCGTCCTGACATTCGACAAACTGACCAATGTGTCTTTCTCCGCGACCAACCACGAAGAAGACCAGCCCATTCACCTGAAGCTCAAAGACCCCTCGATGATGACGCGGGTGCAGTTGCCGCAATATGCGGGGCCATCCCAGCGCTACTGCCCGGCCGGGGTCTACGAATATATTGAGGAAGGCGGGGAGACGAAGTTCCAGATCAACTCGCAGAACTGCGTCCACTGCAAGACTTGCGATATCAAGGATCCCGAACAGAATATCGTCTGGACCGTGCCTGAGGGCGGCGGCGGCCCGAACTATCCGAATATGTGACCTCCTTCCCAGAAGTCACCAAAACTTTAGTCGCCGTCTGAATCCCCTCTGGCTACAAGTGTGGTCAGAATAAAGGGGGAGAGCATGACTCTTGCGAACATTATACTCTGTGGCCTGCTTGCGGTGACATCCGTTCAGGCTGCCGAGGAGCCGCGCTGGACGCCAGAGCAGCAGGAAATCATTGATCTGGCCTCACGAGGCCCATTTGCCCTCAATGATGACTTCGATGCCTGGGCGGAGGGCTATCATCCGGACTGGAGCTATTGGCGGCTGGGCGCAGAGACAATCCGTCCGCGCGATGAGCATATGCAGGCCGTAGCTGACTATATGGCGACAGGGGTCAGGATTGTCGACTTTGAATTCACGCCGATCGATGTGGTGGTCCGAGGCGATACGGCCCTTCTGCGATACAACGCGATCGAGAGTATCGAAAATCCTGACGGGACGCGCCGGGATGTGCATTTTTCGGCCGCCGGTTTTTATGCGCGGGAGGAAGGCGAGTGGAAAGTCCTCGCCTCGAACCTCTATTATGTGCCTGACGGTGAAGCTGAGTAACCGCACTCACCTGTGATCCCCGTCACAGCTAACAGGGTTAGCCTGCGGTAACCCTGTCATCACCGGCGCGAGTGAGAGGCGCGCTGCCCGATGCTCCAAGGGGGTCTGACATGACCAATTTTTTTACGACGATATTCATCACCTGCTTTTTGTTTGCGCTGGCAACGCTGGCGCCCGCCGTATCCGAAGCGACATCGACGCTTGGCAAGGAAGTTGAGAGCCAGCTCTCCGCCGGGGTCATCTGTATGTCGAATGCTGGCAAAGGCGCCGGCTGCTGAGCCGTTGAGAACCAATTCCCGCATCATGCGTTCAACCAGAGACAGCTGGCGGCGTATGGTGTGGAGTTTTTATCATGGTACAGATTTTATTCAGTTATGCGTTCGTCATTCTGGTCGCGGTGATGATTGCGGTTCTGCCGTCCCTTGCTGAGGCGACAATGCAGCTGGCTGCGAACATTTTCGGCGTTTTAGCCTGACCCCCGGATTCCTGAGCCCATTGGCCAAATTAGCTTTTTTGCCCTAGTGGGCTCCGATGATCGTCATCGGACCGCATATCCTTACAAACCCGGTGCTGCTTGCGCCCATGTCGGGGATTTCCGACCTGCCGTTCCGGCGCGCGGTCGCGAAAGCCGGGGCGGGGATGGTTGTATCTGAAATGGTGGCCTCTGAGGATCTGGTCCGCTCGCGCGCGGATGTTGTCCTGCGCGCTGCAACCGATGAAGCGATCACGCCGAATGTCATTCAGCTTGCCGGTCGTGAGGCGCAATGGATGGAAGAGGGCGCGCGCATTGCCGAGGCGAATGGTGCCGACATTGTCGATATCAATATGGGGTGTCCGGCTCGAAAGGTGACGGGGCATCTCTCCGGCTCGGCGCTGATGCGAGATCTCGATCACGCCCTCACGCTGATCGAAGCTGTCATCCGGGGGACGACAAAGCCTGTGACCCTGAAGATGCGGCTGGGCTGGGACCATGACAGCCTCAATGCAGCAGAGTTGGGCGCGCGGGCCGAGGCGGCAGGCGTGAAGATGCTGACCGTTCATGGAAGGACCCGCCAGCAATTCTACAAGGGGACTGCAGACTGGGCCGCCGTGCGCGTGGTCAAAGAAGCGGTTTCGATCCCTGTGATCGTCAATGGTGATATCTGTGATGCCTCAACGGCCCGCGAAGCGCTCCGGCTCTCAGGTGCCGATGGCGTGATGGTCGGGCGCGCTGCCGAAGGGCGGCCCTGGTTGCCGGGGGCGCTGGCAAAAGCGCTCGATGAAGGCGGAGAGATGTCGATCCCGGATCTGGCATCTCAGGCCCGGCAGGTGCTGGACCTATATAAAGACACACTCACCCATTATGCCGAGGGCCATGGCCGGGGCGAAGAGGCCGGGGTGCGGCTGGCCGTGCGGACGGCCCGCAAGCATCTTTCGGGCTTTATCACTCATGCGCCTGCCGCGTGGGAAGCGGAAGAGCGATCGTCCCTGCGGAGCCAGCTTTGCCGTAGCGAAAACCCGGACGAGGTCATCGACATCCTGTCCCGCCTTGCCAGCGAAAATCAGGGCGATATTTCCACAAAAGCTGCGTGACACGTCCTGCGGGAGGATGTACTGTTGCGCTTTGGCAACGCTGTGGCGCGGGTGACACGCTCGTCATGGTGACATTCGGATCGGTCTGAAGAGGCAGGGTGAGCAAGAAAGCTCATACGGACGGCACGAAAGCACAGATTGGCGACCGCACCATGAAGAGCGGGACGCTCTTTTTGGCATTGGCCGCACTTGGCGCCGTCATCTTCGGGATCACAGCCTATGCGATGGTTCACTTCGTCGAGGGCGTGCCGCGTTCGATCACGGCTGTCTTCGCGCTGGTGGTCATGTTCTCGGTCGCGCTGTCGGTCGTGGTTGTCGCGAACCTCATCGATGTCTTCAAAGGGTCGAGGGCGGGCTTGCGCGGCGCAAAGCTGCACAAGCGGTTCGTCACCCTGCTGATCGTTGTCGGCGTTCTGCCGGCGATCATCGCCTTTGCGCTGACGGGGACCGTCCTCAAAGCGTTCTCGGATGAGTATTTCGTTGACCGGGTGACCGAGGCAAACCTCGTCGCGCGGGACTTCGCCAATGGCTATTTCACCTCCGAGTCCCGAAAGCTCGGGCCGGAAGTCGTCCAGATGGCGACCGATTTATCCTTACAGGCACAAACCGGCCTGACGCCGGAAGCGCAGCCCGTGGGCTTTCGCAAATATCTTCTCGGTCAGGCCATTTTGAGAAATCTCTCCGGCATCACCATTCTTGATCGCGACTATAATGTCGTCATGGAGGTGAGCCGCCTGCCGGGCGGGCACTACCGCCTGCCGCCTAAAGCCTATTTCGATGATGTCAGCACGCCGGGCGCCATTCCCTACAAGTTCGACGCCAATGACCGGAACACCTTCGATGCGTGGTATGCGCTCTATTATACCCCGCAGGGCTATTTCATCGTCGCCTATAAGGCTGAGAACCCGGCCATCGCAGAGCAGCTGCTTCAGGTCCGGCAATTCCGTGACCAGACGAACGAAGTTGAGACAAGGCTTGCCGAACTCAGCCGGACCTTCGCCATAGGCTATGGGCTGGTCATGGTTCTCCTGTTGCTCGGCGCGATGTGGATCGGGATCATTGTCGCCAATGCGATCATCGGGCCGGTGCGGCGTCTGGCGACGGCAGCAGGCGCGGTTTCCGAAGGCGATCTCACCAGCCGGGTGGAAATCCGCAAAGGCGATGGCGAGCTTGGGGAGTTGGGCGAAGCGTTTAATGAGATGACCCGCCAGCTGGCCGGGCAGCGCGATGATCTGATCGCGGCGCATGAGCAGTCAGATGCAAGGCGGCGTTTCATTGAGACGGTGATTTCCGGTGTGCCCGCGGGCGTCCTTAATGTCCGCAATGACGGTCGTGTGGCTCTTGCCAATCCGTCAGCGGAGCGCCTGCTTGGGGCCGCACCGGGCCGGGTCAATGGTGCAGATATCTCAGACGTCCTGCCCGAGCTTGATGGACTGATGGAGCAGGCAAAGGCGCTGACCGGTCAGGATGTGCGCGACCAGATCGAGTTATCAAGGGGCGGCACATCACGGATCATCAATGTGCGGATCAGTCCAGATGATCCTGAACAGCCTTCCGGCTTCCTGATCACCCTTGATGATATTACCGAGCTGATCTCGGCCCAACGGAACGCGGCATGGGGTGATGTGGCGCGCCGGATCGCCCATGAGATCAAGAACCCGCTGACACCCATCCAGCTCTCGGCAGAGCGCCTGAAGCGCCGTTACGGCAAGCAGCTTGGCGAGGACAGAGAGGTCTTCGATCTCTGTACGGAGACAATTATCCGGCATGTCGGCGATATCGGCCGCATGGTGAATGAGTTCTCCTCCTTTGCCCGGATGCCGGAACCTATTCTTGCGAATGTCGACCTGCGGGAAATCGCGCGGTCCTCGGCATTTTCTTTCTCTGTCGCGAACCCCAATATCGAATTCAAATTCGAGATCCCTGATGAGCCGGTTGTGGCCGTGTGCGATGGCCGGCTGGTGGGGCAGGCGGTCGTCAATCTTGTGAAGAACGCGGTCGAGGCGATCATTGAAGGCGATATCGGAGAGCCGGGCCAGATCATCATCGCGCTGGAGACGGACGGTACCGAAGTCCGCCTCGATGTCATCGATAATGGCAGGGGACTGCCCGAGAAAGACCGCTCCCGCCTGACCGAGCCCTATATGACCACAAGGGCGAAAGGGACGGGGCTTGGCCTCGCCATTGTCCGCAAGGCGGTTGAGGAACATGGCGGCAGCTTTGCGCTGATCGACCGGGCGAGTGACGGAAATCGCGGCGCCATTGCGAGAATCATTCTTCCCGCGCCTGCTGCTGAAGAGAGCAGCAAGGACGTAACTGAGACGCAGGCGGATGAAGCGCCTGTAAGTGAACAATCAGCTCAAATGGAGAGAGAAGCCTGATGGTTTCATCAGTTGATATTCTGGTCGTCGATGACGAACGTGATATCCGCGAAATGGTCGCGGGGATTCTCGAGGATGAGGGGTATAATCCGCGTACCGCTGCGGATAGTGACGCTGTCTTTGCGGCCGTCCGTGACCGGATCCCTTCTCTGGTCATTCTTGATATCTGGTTGCAGGGCTCAAAGCTTGATGGTCTCGCCATCCTCGATGAGCTTAAAGCCATGCATCCTGATTTGTCGGTCATCGTCATTTCAGGACACGGCACGATAGAGACGGCCATCGCAGCGATCCGTAAGGGCGCCTACGACTTCATCGAAAAGCCGTTCAATGCCGACAAGCTGATGATCACGGTCGCGCGCGCGCTGGAGCTTGCGCAGCTCCGCCGTGAGAATACCGACCTCCGGGAACGGTCAAGCGAGCTGACGTTGATCGGTGACAGTAATCTGATGTCGGGTCTTCGTGCGACGATCGACAAGGTCGCGGATGCTCGCTCTCGTGTGCTGATCGAAGGTCCAGTTGGCTCCGGCAAGGAAATGGTGGCGCGCGAGCTTCATAAACAGTCCTCGCGCGCGGAGCGGCCTTTCGTGGTCGTCAGTGCCGCGACGATCGAGCCTGACCGGATGGAAGAAGCCCTGTTCGGCATCGAGGGCGAAGATGGACGGCCACATGTCATCGGACTTCTCGAGAAGGCGCATGGCGGCACACTTCTTTTTGACGAAGTTGGCGACATGCCGCTTGAGACTCAGACCAAGATCCTCCGCGTTCTCGTCGATCAGCGTTTCATGCGGGTGAGCGGCGTTGCGCCTGTTGCCGTTGATGTGCGGATTGTGTCTTCGACGTCCCGTGATCTTCTGGCTGCTGCAGAAACAGGCGCGTTCCGTACGGATCTTTATCATCGTCTCGCCGTCGTCAAAATGACGACGCCATCACTGGCGGAGCGTCGTGAAGATATCGGCCTTCTGGCAGAGCATTTCCTGCGCCAGATCGCAGACACATCAGGTTTCTGCCGCCGGCAGCTGACAGAAGAGGCGCGGGCCGCTCTCCAGACCTATGCCTGGCCCGGCAATGTCCGGCAGCTCAGAAACGTGCTCGAGCGGACCCTGATCCTGTCGGGCCGCGATGAGCGCAAGGCCATCGCACTCGAGGAACTGCCCGAGGAAGTCGTCCGCTCAGGACCTGTCTTCCCCGTTGGAGATGGCCTCGAGCAGATCATCTCTCTTCCCTTGCGCGAGGCGCGGGAGCGGTTCGAGCGTGAATATCTGATGGCGCAGATCGCACGTTTTGCCGGGAACATCTCCCGCACGGCGGCCTTTATCGGCATGGAACGCTCGGCCCTTCACCGGAAGCTGAAAGCCCTCAAGGTCAATAGCGGCGGCAAGGAAGAATAGGGGAGGCGCAAAAGCCTCGGTTGCCCCGGACGGCTGCGCACCGCATATTAACGCTGGCGGGGCAAAAGGCAGCGACCATCGCCACTTCCTCTGGGGAAGCTGCTCAACGGATAATGAGTGCCCATGTCAGCGCCTGCACCGAAAATTCACAAGCCGGGATTTTTCGCGTCCGTCCGCAACAGCTTCCTGACGGGGGTCGTGATCGCGGCGCCGCTGCTGATCACCTTCGCAGTGATCTATTGGCTGATCACCGGGCCGCTCGCCCGGCTCGATGTTTTCGTTCAGAACAAGATCCCCCAGCGTTGGCTGCCGCCCTTCCTTGAGGAAGTCTCGATTGTCCCGGGCTTCGGGGTGCTCGTTGCCGTTATCTTCCTGATTTTGCTGGGGATCGTGGCCAAGAACTTCATCGGCCAGTTCTTCATCAATTTCGGTGAGCGCGTGCTCGACAGCGTGCCGGTCGTCCGCAACCTCTACGGCTTTTTCAAAAATGTCTTTGAAATGGCGCTGCAGCAGTCAGAGCAATCCTTCAAGGAAGTGGCGCTGATCGAATATCCGCGCCCCGGCTTGTGGACGATCTGTTTCGTTGTGACCTCGACCAAGGGGGAAGTCCGTCACGGGCTGAAAGACATCGGCGATGACATGACGAATGTCTTCGTGCCGACCACACCCAATCCCACTTCGGGATTTCTGCTCTTCGTGCCGCGCTCAAAACTGCGGCCATTGGAGATGAGCGTTGAGGATGGAGCGAAAATGATCTTCTCGGCCGGCCTTGTGGCGCCCCAATATGATCCAGATGCGCCGACGCCGTTGCCGTCCGACACCACAAACGGGCATTCGGGCAAGGGATTTCGCTTTCTGGGGCGTAAAAACTCGAACGGGAACCGGGAAGCCTGACCGCAACATGCCCGTCAGGCGGGTAAGTCACGCATTTAACTATAAAAATCCGGGGATTAACCAAAGAAAAGCGGCCCTTAACCGGGCATTCATCTTGCACATCAGGGGTTGCGTACGGTAACTTTCTGTAAACCTCTTGTGCGAGTAGAGACATGAAACGCGTTTTGAGTATCCTTATTGCCGCTGGCATGGCGCTGTTTGCGACGGCCCAAGCAGGCACTGTGTATAATTACACGATCACCGATTCCAATCAGAAGGCCGATGTCGGCCAGCTGGAATATCTCTCTGTGTCTTACGACACGGACGAGAAAATTTCCTTCAAGGCCAAGCTTGGCAAATCGCCTGCCGGCGTTGCGGCCAATGGCGGCTGGTTTGTGCTGAGCCCGGGTGCGAACCCGAAGGGCATCGGTAACGAACTCGCGATCTTCTACATGGATTTCGAAGGCGGCGACCTTTACGTCTACAAATATGACGGCCGTTCAGGCAGCAGCTCTTTCGGTCCGAACTCTTTCAAGCGCTATGGCTCCTACATCACCACTTACTATGACGTCCTGAACGTCACCGGTGATGCGGATGGCCTGACAATCGAAATCAACAACCTTTCGATTACTGAACTGGCGCCTGGCACCTTCGGCCCGAACTGGACCGGCGCTTCCTTTGGCGAGAAATTCGGCGCCTGGATCCACTTCACGGCTCTTGATGAGTTCCGCACACGTCGCGGCAAGATCAAGGCTTACGATCCGGGTCTGCAAAGCTGGTACGACATTGCCAATCGCAACACGACCGAAGTTTCCGAACCGATCGGTTTCGCAGCGGCTGGTCTTCTGCTCGCAGGTGGCCTCGTCGGGTGGCGCCGTCGCCAGCAGCGTGTTGCTGCCGCATAAAGATTATCCGGCTCTGAGACGTTTCACCGCGTCATCCTGGCCGTAGAGATAAAGGAGCAGCCGTCGCGCTGCTCCTTTTTTTGTTTCCAGATCCGGGTCTTCTTCGATGATCGTGCGAGCTGTTGCTGCCGCTTTCTCAAGGAGACGGCCGTCACGGCCCAGATCGGCGATGGTGAAATCAGGCAGGCCGGACTGAGCCGTCCCCAGCGCATCGCCGGGGCCGCGCAGCAGAAGATCCTCCTCCGCGATCCGGAACCCGTCTTCTGTCTCTCGCAGAATGTTGAGCCGCGCTTTCGCCGTCTCACCGAGCACGCCGCTCTCGCCTGTCGAATAGAGGAGGAGGCAGCTTGAGGGCTTCTCGCCCCGGCCAACCCGGCCGCGTAGCTGGTGGAGCTGGGCAAGCCCGAAACGCTCGGCATGCTCGATCACCATGACGGTGGCGTTCGGCGTATTGACCCCGACTTCGATGACAGTGGTCGCGACCAGCACGGCAATCTCGCCCCGCGAGAAGGCTTCGATGACGGCGTCTTTTTCCTCCGCCTTCATCTGTCCGTGTACCATGCCGACCCGATCCCCGAAGCGGTCGGTGAGCGCGGCAGTTCGCGACTCGACGGATGTCAGATCGAGCATTTCGGTATCGGCGACCAGCGGGCAGACCCAATAGACCTGATCGCCTTTCTCAAGTGCACGCCCGATGGCGGAGATGACGTCCTCTATACGCTCAAGGGGCAGGGCGCGGGTCGTCACGGGTTTCCGGCCCGGCGGCTTCTCCCGGATCTGGCTGACTTCCATATCGCCATAGGTCGTGAGGGCCAGCGTGCGCGGGATCGGCGTTGCCGTCATGACAAGGACATCGGCCCGGCGCCCCTTGTCCTGCAGCGACAGACGCTGGCTGACCCCGAAACGGTGCTGCTCATCAACGACGACAAGTCCGAGGTCGGAGAATTCGACATCCGAGGAGAAGAGGGCATGCGTACCGATGACCATCTGCACATAACCCTTGGCGATACCCGAACGGGTTGCGGCGCGGGCCGGTCCCTTGTCCCGGCCAAGCACGAGGGCCGTCGTCAAGCCAAGCTTGTCGCAATAGGGCGCAATCGTCTCGTAATGCTGCTGGGCCAGAATCTCTGTCGGGGCCATCAGGGCCGCCTGCGCGCCGGCTTCGACAGCCCGCAGCATGGCAAGGAGCGCGACCATGGTTTTGCCGGACCCGACATCGCCCTGAACGAGCCGCACCATCCGCGAGGGGGCGGACATGTCTTCTTCGATCTCGGTTAGGACTTTTTCCTGATCACCGGTCAGGGCAAAGGGCAGAGCCTTTCTGGCAGGCTTTGTCAGGGAGCCGTCTCCCATCAGGGACCGGCCCGCCATTTTCTGGCGGCGATGACGGATCAGACCGAGCGCCAGCTGGTTCGAGAGAAGCTCATCATAGGCCAGCCGCTGGCGGTGCGTGGCTTCATGGCTAAGCTCAAGAGAAGATATAGGATTATGCAGTGTCCGGATTGCCTCTTTCCATGCGGGCAACAGCGCGGCTTCTTCTTCAGAGAGCCATTCAGGCAGGTCCGGGACGCGGGTCAGGGCGTCGCCGATGGCTTTCCGGTAGACGGCTGCCGTCAGCCCGGCGGTCAGTGGATAAACGGCTTCGCCCGGCGGGATGCCGCCCTCATCAGCACTCGCGACATAATCCGGATGAGTGATCTGGCGTTCACTGTCATAGAGGTCGATTTTGCCGCTGATGAGACGTGTGCTGCCTTCCGGCAATGACCGCACAAGCCAGTCAGCCCGCGCATGGAAATAGACAAGCGTCAGGAAGCCTGTCTCATCCGAACAGATGATCTTGTAGGGCAGGGATTTCCGGTTGCCCGGCGGCGCCTGATGCTTGTCGATCCTGACTTCAACGGTCGCTACACGGCCCGGTTC
The DNA here is from genome assembly GCF_003399445.1 of Parvularcula marina. Taxonomy (NCBI): domain Bacteria; kingdom Pseudomonadati; phylum Pseudomonadota; class Alphaproteobacteria; order Parvularculales; family Parvularculaceae; genus Parvularcula; species Parvularcula marina. Next base: position 2,590,527 of record NZ_QUQO01000001.1, read on the forward strand.
GGCGTCTGCCAGTTTGGGGCGATAGGAGCGGTCGATAAACCCGACGGGCGGCTGGAGCAGCAGATCGATGATCCGCGGCCCGGCCAGTTTGGACATCAGCGCAGCAATTTTTGGCCCCACCCCGCGTAAGGAGGAGACATCAGCAAAAAGCGGATTGAGGATCGAGGGCCGCATGGAAGCGCTTTTAGCGCCGTCCGGGCCGCTTCGTCACCTCTATTGGCCCAGCCGCGCTGCGGCGCGCTGACGGGCGACAGCGGAATCTGAATCCTCAAGATAGATGAGGCCGATCAGTCGGCGGATGATCATTTCCTCATAAGGGGCCTTCTCTGCATCGGAGAGGGCGATGACCCACATGTCCTCGATCAGCTTCATCTTGCCGTCGCGGTCGAGATCCTGTTTCACGACCCGGCTGAAGCCATACATGTCGTTCGCGGCGGCCTGCGCCTCCTCGGCGCTGGTCCGCAGGGCGAGAGCTTCTTCCGGCGAGAGGGAAAACTGGGCTTTCAGCATCTCATCAATGAGGGAGCGCTCTTCATCCGTATACTCTTCGTCGGCGCGCGCGGCCTCAACGAGGAGCGCGGCGACGGCGCTTTTGAGATTGGCGTTCTCGTCTTCCACGACATCTTCAGAAGGGCGAAAACGGGCAAAGAGTTTATCCAGCATGAAAGTCCTTTGTTCTGTTGGGGGCGTCTTTTGCGACAGAATTTCACTGTGATCGATATAAAGCTTCTGCGCTTCTGCGGCAGGCCCGCGCCGTTCAGCAAGCCCGGTAATCTCCAGTATCCGGATGGATTTTTCTTTCGTGAAAGTGACCGTGTCGCCCGGACGGACAGAAAAGCCCGGCTTGCCGGTACGATCCGTCCTGCCATTGCGGGTAATGCGGACGCCCTTGCCTGAGATGACCTTGGCTGCGAGTGCCCGCGTCTTGAAAATGCGGGCACACCACAGCCATTTGTCGAGCCGCTGCGTGTCTTCCGGCATCGCCGTCACGCGGGCCATTCCTCAGAGCGAGACAGTGAACTCATCATTGCTGCGGGTCGTCCGCGTCCTCGCTGTCACTCTCGATCTTGGTGAGGTCTTCGATCACTTCAGCCGCACGGCTGCGCGCCTTGTTCACGGCCTGCTCCGTTTCATCCTGCGCCGCTTCGAGCCGCGTCGTTGCTGTCTGGGGATCATCATCATTGATCATCGCGTCGGACGAGGCGGTGACTTTGGTGGCGCTGGCCGGGACCGCTTTGGCTTCTTTGGCAGGCCCGGCGTCAACGGCGGCTTTCGCTTCCGCATCCGTTGCCATCAGATCATCGAATTGCGTGCCGGTCATGCGGTCGCCATCGATAAAGCGCCATGACCATGTGCCGTTATATTCGGCCAGCGGGTCGGCAGCGATGACCTCATCGCGGGAGAGGCCCTTCATCATCTCGGCACGGACGAGCGCGCGGGTCGCCTGAAGCATGGTGATCGTTGCCGCAACGTCATCGCGGCTGGAAAGGGGCCCATGTCCGGGGACGATGCGGGTGTCCTTGTCGGCCAGATCATGAATCGCCTCCAGCGCTGAAATGGCGCCGCCAACCGAGCCGCCTGAGCCGAGATCAACGTAAGGATAGCGCCCAGCAAACATCAGATCACCTGTATGGATGACATTGGACTTGGGCAGATAAAGGAAGGCATCTCCGTCCGTATGCGCATCTGCTGCATGCATCACGCGGAACTCATCACTGTTCCAGTAAAATGTCGTGTTCTCCGAGAAGGTGATGACCGGGAATGTGTCCGTGTCGATGGCGCGGGCTTCGGGCGTGTTGGCAAGCCGGCTGCGGACATTCTCATGCGCGATGATGGTCGCACCTTCTGAATAGAACGCCTTGTTGCCGCCCGTGTGGTCGCCGTGAAAATGAGTGTTCAGAACAAAGACGATGGGCCCGTCCGAAACTTCCTTAATGAGCTCAAGGTTCTGCTCGGCCACATTGGCGAATTGGCTGTCGACAACAAAAGTGCCGTCATCCCCGGTCGAGAACAGGATATTCCCGCCATTGCCGGTCAGCATATAGAGCCCACCGCCAAGATCGGCGCGCTCAGTTTCAGCCTGCTGCAGGCTCGCTGTGATGCTCGTGGGAGCAGGGTGGAGCATGAGCGTGGAGAGGCTGGCGGCAATGGCCGTGCAAATCGGGGACATGGGGACTCCTCATCCTGGACACTGTTATCGAGGTGGTCTCCTTATAAGAGATAGAAAGCGGACTGGCTCCCCCACCGGGCAGTGACAAAGATGTTAGTCTTCCTCGAAAATCTCTTCGATGGAGAGGCCGAAGAGCCGCGAGATCTTGAAGGCGAGCGGCAGGCTAGGGTCGTATTTTTCTTTCTCGATGGCGTTCACGGTCTGCCGGGAAACGCCCAGTTCTTCGGCCAGCACGGCCTGGCTCCAGCCCCGTTCGGCGCGCAGTTCCTTGATCCGGCTCTTCATCTGTAAGCGATGGCGAGCACGAAGCGCACGGCGCCGTAAACTCCGGCAGTGAACGGGGCGATGAAAATGAGCGGCAGATCGGGAAGCGGGGTGAGGAAGCTTGCCACGCCCCAAAGCGTGAGAAACCACATGGTGATCCCGCAACTGATCGCAAGAGACTGAACTTCAAGCGCGCGCATCAGCTCATCAAGCCGCCGCAAAATGATGACGTAAGATCCAAACCACGCTGTCAGAATAAGAGCCATCACGAGCAAGAAGGCAGCGATGACGGGGGCAGGCGTGGTTGGTTCAAGGAAACGATCCGCTCCCAGAATGCCTGACACGAACAGGAATGCAAAGACGCCTTCGATCAGTGATCGTTTCATCGGAGGAATGGGGGCGGGCTCGTTTTCGGCGGGCTGAGGCATGAGGTTTTCCGGCATATCTGGAGCTGCGGACATGCAATCCGTCGACAAAAATGTCAAGTGTGCTTGACAATCGGGTGATGGGGTGTTTTGTCAAGGAGACTTGACAATCAAAGCCCGGAGTTCTCATGCCCCGTCATTTCATCTTGATACTATTGTTGCTGGCATTTCTCATGTCGGCCTGTACCGCTTCGCAAAACTACAAGGACGCAGATCTTTATTCCGGCTTCACCCGGCTCGATCCAGACCGGCAGAAGCGAGTTGAGGACGCCTGGCTCATCGTCCGGGATGGGACGATTGTCGAAATGGGGCAGGGCACTCCTCCTCAAGGTGACTTTGCCGAGCGCTACGACATGAGCGGCCTATACGGCCTGCCGGGCCTGATCGATGGTCATGCGCACATCACGGCGGGGCCGCATAAGCTTGAGGTTGTCGATGGTGCGCCGCGCGTGACCATTGAGAGCGTTGATGCCATCACCGAGTTTCATGCAAAAATTGCGATCGGCTTTGGCGTGACGACGGTGCGCAATCCCGGCGGGGATCCTGTGGCAAATGCTGCTTATGACGAAAAGGTCGCCAGCGGTGAGTGGATCGGGCCACAGGCCCTTCATGCCGGCGCGGTCATTCAGCCGCCGCCCTTTACCGGCGCAGCCTTCGCTTATCCCAAGTCCCCGGAGGAATGGGATCGGGAAGCCGCCCGCCAGGCCGATCTCGGCATGACCTATTTCAAGCTTTATACATCGCTTACGGAGGAAGAGCTTGGCGAGGGAGTGCGTGCCGCGAAAGCTCATGGCCTGATCCCCATCGCTCATCTCGATGCTGTCAGCTGGACCAAGGCGGCTGATCTTGGTGTTGAGATAATGGAGCACGCTCTGCCGACCAGTCCGGATCTTATCGAACCAGACCAACGAGAAGCCTATCTTAAAGACGCCTCCTATGGGCTCAGCTCGAAACCCGCGTACGTCTGGTTTGAGATGGTGGATTATGACGGCCCGTTATTCACCGAGATGGTCCGTGCACTTAAAGATCACGGCGTTGCGCTTAATCTTACCCTCTCGGTGAATGAGCTCATCTACAATACGGACGATCTGTCCGGGGTGCTGCTGGAAGAGGATGCGAAATTCACTCACCCGGAATCGCTGACCGCAATGAAGCAATTCCTTGCAGGCGCAGCCTATGGCTGGACGCCGGAGGATTACGAGCGAGCCCGTACTGTCTGGCCGCGCGTTCATGAGTTCGTGCAGCGTCTTGAGACGGCTGGCATCCCGATGATGATCGGCACGGACAGTAATTCGGGCGGCGTCTACATGGCCCATGAAATGGCCCTGCATATCGATGCCGGGCTGGATGCCTGGACAGTTCTCGACATGGCGACCGGTGGCGCAGCCGATATCATGGGGCTGGGGGACAGCACCGGCAGGCTCGCGCCGGGATATGAAGCGGATATCGTTTTTCTCTCCGCGGACCCGCTCACTGACATGTCCGCCATTCGCAAAGTCGTCCACGTCGTGACGGATGGAATGTCGCATGATGCGGCGGCCGTGCGGGAAAGTGCCCTCAGCAGCCTTAACTAACCAATCAGAACTCTTGGATTGTGATCGACCGCGAGGGAATGTAGCGTCTTCGCTCGCGGAAGAAATACGGCAAGTCATGACCTGGAGCCCTGATAGCTGGCGCGCAAAGCCGGCAAAACATATCCCGGAGGATTATCCTGACCCGGAGGCCCTTGCGGCCGTTGAGACCGAGCTAGTCCGCTATCCGCCACTCGTTTTTGCGGGGGAGGCGCGCAGCCTCAAATCGCGGCTCGCGGATGTGGCGATGGGCAAGGCGTTCCTGCTTCAGGGCGGGGACTGCGCGGAGAGCTTCAAGGAATTCCATCCCGACAATATCCGCGACACGTTCCGCGTGCTGCTGCAAATGGCGGTGGCGCTGACCTATGGCGCAGCGATGCCGGTCGTGAAGGTTGGCCGTATCGCCGGGCAATTCGCCAAGCCGCGTTCGGCGCCGACCGAAACGCAGGACGGGGTGACCCTGCCGAGCTATCGCGGGGACAACATCAACGGCATGGCGTTCGAAGCGGATGCCCGCGCGCCGGACCCCCAGCGCCTGCTTCAGGCCTATGGCCAGTCCGCCGCAACGCTCAACCTGATCCGTGCGCTGGCAAAGGGCGGCTATGCCGACCTGCGCAATGTGCATCGCTGGACCCTCGAATTTGTCGAGGGCGCGTCGCAAGGCGAGCGCTATCGTCAGCTTGCGGACAAGATTTCTGATGCCATGGCCTTCATGGATGCCTGCGGGATTACCTCTGCAGGGGCCCGCGCCATGACGGAGGTTGAGTTCTTCACCAGCCACGAGGCGCTGCTGCTTGGCTATGAACAGGCGATGACGCGGAAGGATTCAACGACCGGCGACTGGTATGATACCTCCGCGCATCTGGTCTGGATCGGGGACCGCACGCGCCAGCCGGATGGCGCGCATATCGAATTCTGCAAGGGGATCAAAAACCCCATCGGCCTCAAATGCGGGCCGTCGCTTGATCCCGATGAACTGATAGAGCTGATCGATATTCTGAACCCGGAAAATGAGCCGGGCCGCATGGTGCTTATCTCCCGCTTTGGCGCGGGCAAGGTCGGCGACGGCCTGCCCAAACTCGTCCGCAAGGTGAAGGAAGAGGGGCGCCATGTCGTCTGGTCGTCCGATCCCATGCACGGCAATACGGTCAAGGCCTCGACCGGCTACAAGACGCGCGCCTTTGACGATATCGGCTCTGAGATCGCTCAGTTCTTTGACATCTGCCGTGCCGAGGGCGCCTATCCCGGCGGCGTGCATTTCGAGATGACGGGGCAGGACGTGACCGAATGCATCGGTGGCGGGCAGGACATTTCCGAAGAGGATCTCTCCGACCGCTATCACACGCATTGCGATCCCCGGCTCAACGCCAGCCAGGCGCTCGAACTTGCTTTCATCCTCGCCGAGAAACTGCGCGAGGACCGGTCGAATGGCGGCTAAGTTTCGATCGGGGAGTGATGTGAAAAAGCAGATCATCGTTGCCGGACTGATCGCGCTGTCGCTCGTTGGCTGTGCCACGCGAAAAGACAGTGAAGTCGGCAAGGGCGCAGAAGTCGCTGTCAAGGAAAGTCGCGACGGGCTCGGCGATGCCGTTCTGGCGCCTGCGGAGGATCTCAATATCCGCCGGGAGGAAATCCCGCAGATCCTGATCGACCTCACTGCCGTTTATGGTCCTATAAGTGCGGAGGGCTGTGAGCTGATCATCGAGGAAGTGACGGCTCTTTCCGCCGTGCTCGGACCGGATGAAGATGTGCTCAAGGCAAAGGCATCAAGATCTGAGAAGTTGGGAAAAGGGACGGCAGATATGGCACTCAACGCTGTTGAGGATGCCTCGACCGGTTTCATCCCCTTCCGCAGCCTTGTCCGCCGGGCGACTGGCGCCACCGCCTATGAGAAAAAGGTACGGGCTGCCTATCAGCGCGGGCTGTTGCGCCGGACATATCTCAAAGGTGTCGGCGCCGAGCGGGGATGCCCGCCGCCGGGGTCACCCATTCCCACACCGCCTGAGGAACCTACCAAGTAACGCGCGGTAACATGGCTTGATGTGCACTGCAGCACGGCTGGTTTAGAAGCGTATTCATGAGTACGAATTTGCGGGCCGGGGTCGCTGGGGCAGGCGTCTTTGGCGGCTATCATGCCAATAAATATGCCGAAGCGGCGGGGGCTGACCTTGCTGCCATCTATGATGTCGACCTGACGCGCGCTCAGGAAGGCGCATCGAAGCATGGTGCCGTCGGCACAGATGATTTCGATGAGTTTCTCAGCCTGATCGACGTTGTGACCATCGCAACGCCGGCCAGCACACATGGGGCGCTGGCCGAGAAGGCGCTGATGGCGGGCAAACATGTGCTTGTCGAAAAGCCGATTTCTCTCGACCTGGATGTCGCGGACCGGCTGATCGCCCTTTCACAGGAAAAGGGCTGCGTTCTTCAGGTCGGGCATCAGGAGCGCTACGTCGCGGATGCGTTCGGGCTTTTTGACCGCGGGGCGCCGACGGAAATCCGCTCGCGGCGTCTCAACAAATTTTCCGGGCGGGCCATGGATGTCTCGGTCGTCTTTGATCTGATGATCCATGACCTCGATCTCCTCGCGCTTCTCGCCGATACCGACACAGCCGAGATCACGCATCTTGATGTTCGGGCGGAGCATGGTGATCTTGCTGATTATGTCGATGTCGCTCTTCTGACGTCATCCGGGATCAGGGCGCAGTTGACGGCATCGCGCCTTGAAGAAAACCCAAATCGTGATCTGGGTCTTGTTTTTGGTGAGGGGGAGATCGTCCTCGATTTCCTCAAGCGCGAGACGACGAACACGACCTCAACCCCTTTGCCGGTTGATTTTGGCAGCGACGACAAGCCTAGGGCGCTGGCCGATCCGTTGGCGCATGGCACCGAGACTTTCCTCGAAGCCGTCCGTACCGGGAGCGAGCCGACAGTTGGGGGCCGGGCCGGGCGCCGGGCGCTTTCTCTTGCACTGATGATTGAAAATGCCGCAATGGCGGCTCTCAAGGACCAATAAGATGAACGCTGTCAACAATCTCGCGCTGGAACGTGAATCTCGTGTGGGAAACATCGCCTTTATCGACCTGAAGGCGCAGCAAAAGGTCATTCGCGACCGGGTGGAGAAGCGCCTGATCGCGGTGCTGGATCATGGCCGCTACATCGCCGGTCCTGAAATCGACGAGCTTGAGCAGACGCTCGCCCAGAAAACCGGCGCCAAACATTGTATCGCCTGCAGCTCCGGAACGGATGCCCTGATCATCCCGATGATGGGCATGCAGATGACACGGGCCGATGCGGTCTTTATTCCGGCCTTCACCTATAACGCGACGGCCAATGCCGTGCTGGTGGCGGGCGCAACGCCGGTCTTTGTCGATATCGATCCTTATACACTCAATATGTGTCCGAAGGATCTTGAGCGCCGGGTTGATGAAGCAAAGGCCGCAGGCCTCACGCCGCGCATGGTCCTTGCGGTTGATCTCTTCGGTGTGCCAGCGGATTACCCGGCCCTCGGCGCGATTGCCTCGGCACACAATATGCGCGTGATGGGCGATGGCGCACAGAGCTTTGGCGGCAAGCAATCTGGCAACTGGGTTGGCAACATCACGCCGATCACCGGTGTCAGCTTCTTCCCCGGCAAATCGCTCGGCGCCTATGGCGATGGCGGCGCGACCTTCACCAATGATGATGAGGTGGCGGAATGGTGCACCTCGATCCGCTGGCACGGCACCGATGAAGCACGCGCCAATTCCGTCCGGGTCGGTATCAATGGCCGTATGGCGACATTCCAGGCCGCCGTTCTGCTTGAGAAGAATGCGATCTTCTGGGACGAGCTTGAGGTTCGCAAGAAAGTGGCCCGCACCTATGACGCGCGGCTCGGCAATATCGCCGAGCTGCAGTCCATCCCGGACGGTACGGAGAGCGGCTACGGCTATTACACTCTTCAGATCGATGAACGCGATACTGTCCGTGAAAAGATGAACGAGATCGGTGTGCCGACGGCGATTTATTACAAGACCCCATTGCATCAGATGGAAGCGTTCACGGAATTTGCCCCCGAAAGCGGCCTGCCCAATGCGGAGAAGGCAACCTCACGGGTTCTCTCCCTGCCAATGCATCCCTATCTGACCGAAGAGCAGACGGATTTCGTCTGCGAAGCCCTGCTCGCGTCATATAAAGCAGCTTAGGAGACGCCGTGACTGACCGGCTCTGCATCGTCCTCGCACAGCTCAATCCGTCCGTTGGCGGCATTGATGAGAACATGGAGCGGATCCGGGCGGCGCGGGCCGAGGCAGCGGATGCGGATCTCATTGTCTTCCCGGAGCTGGTGATCTCCGGCTATCCGCCCGAGGATATGGTGCTGCGGCCGAGTTACGCGGCGGCCTGCCGTGCGGCCGTCTCGGAGCTTGCCAAAGAGACGGCATCAGGCCCTGCCATCATTATCGGCAGCCCGTGGCCCGATGCTCAAAGCCACGACAAGCGGCCCTTCAATGCGACCGTGCTCTGCGCAGACGGTAAGATCATCGCTGCGGCCCGCAAACGTGAGCTGCCCAATTACGGGGTCTTTGACGAGCCGCGCACTTTTCAGTCAGCGGAGAGTGTGACACCGCCGATCGACTTCAAGGGCGTTAAGATTGGCCTCATGACCTGCGAGGATATGTGGTATCCGGACACGGCCGATGAGTTAAAAGAACAGGGGGCGGAGCTTCTGATTGCCCCCCATGGCTCCCCGTTCCGGCGGACATGCCATGGCGAGCGCCTGTTTCAGGCAGAAGCGCGAGTTCGGGAAACCGGCCTGCCGCTGATTTTCGTCAATCAGGTCGGCGGTCAGGATGAACTCGTCTTCGATGGCGGAGCCTTCGTCATGCAGACAGATGAGACGACGCGCTGTGCGCCCCTGTTTGAGGAAGGCCTCTATCCGACCTTGTGGGAGAAGGAAGTAGGGGGCCTTGTCTGCATCGACGGGCCGTCTGCCGAATGGCCTGAAGAAGAGGCCCTGACCTATCCCGCGCTCGTCCTTGGGACGCGCGATTATATTCGCAAAAGCGGTTTTGAGCGGGTGGTGATCGGCCTGTCGGGCGGTATCGACTCGGCTCTGGTCGCTGCCATTGCGACCGATGCTTTGGGGCCGGAGAATGTCCGCTGCGTGATGATGCCCTCGCGCTATACAAGCGATCATTCGCTTGAAGATGCGAAGGCCTGCGCCGAAGCGCTCGGTGTGAGGTATAATATCGTGCCCATCGAAGAGGCCGTGACCGCGCTCACCTCCATGCTCGATCCGCTCTTCGGCGATCTGCCGCCCGATGAGACCGAGGAAAACCTTCAGTCGCGGATCAGGGGGACGACCCTGATGGCGATCACCAATAAGTTTGGCTCGCTGATGCTCTCAACGGGCAACAAGTCCGAAATGGCCGTCGGCTATGCAACCCTCTATGGCGACATGAACGGCGCCTATAATCCGATCAAGGATGTCTATAAAACGAAGGTCTTCTCGCTTGCGCGCTGGCGGAATGAGAACCTCGTTGCGCAAGGTCTGGGGCCTGCCGGCATGGTGATCCCTGAACGGATCATCACGAAACCGCCCTCCGCTGAGCTGCGCGAGGACCAGAAAGACGAGGATTCGCTGCCGCCTTATGAGGTGCTTGACGACATCCTTCATGGGTTGATCGAGGAAGAGCTTTCCTTTCCGCAGATCATCTCGCGCGGGCATGATGCTGCGACTGTCCAGCGGGTGCAGGGGCTGCTTTACCGCGCGGAGTTCAAACGGCGTCAGGCGCCGCCGGGGCCAAAGGTCACGTCGAAGAATTTCGGGCGGGACAGGCGCTATCCCATTCTCAATCGCTGGCGTGACCCGATTGAGTGAAACCCTTGAAGCGGATGGGCCGAATAGGGGAGTATAGTTCCCGAAAGGATTTCCCATGACCCGCCTTGCTTTTCTGGCCGCCATTTTCAGCTTTGCCCTCGCAGGCCCCGCTTTTGCAGCAAAGCCGCCCGTCTACACCGTTCCCGGCAGCGATCTTGCTGCAGGCGGCTATGACGTCGTCAGTTTCTTTGAAGGCGAGGCGATGCGCGGGTCAGCGGAATATACGACCCGCTATAATGGCGCTGTCTGGCAGTTTAATTCGGCTGAAAATCTCAAACGCTTCGAGAAAGACCCGGCTGCCTATGCGCCCCAATATGGCGGCTATTGCGCCTGGGCCGTCGCGCAGGGCTACCTTGCCAAAGGCGATCCGCGCTTTGCGACGGTCGTGGCCGGCAAGCTCTATTTCAATTTCAACGGCAATATTCAGGCAAAGTGGAGCAGAGATATTCCGGGCCAGATTGCAAACGCAAACGCCAATTGGCCCGGCATCCTAGACCGCTGATCAGGGTGAGACGCCGAACTGGCGCGGCACATAAAGCTCAGTGAGCGCTTGGCCAACCGTCACATTCTCCGCACCCGGACGTTGGCAGCCGGGGATCCCGACAGACGCCAGCGTCTGGTTGGGAGACACGGTGCCTTCCGCGACGAGCTTCTGAAGCGGGAAGATGCAGTCATCGAGAATGTTGACCAGCCCTTCAGGCTCGGTTTTGACCTCGCGCGGAGCTGCGCCCCGACCAGGTTGTGCGGCACTGGCAGTGCTCACGCCAAGCAGCCCAATTACGCAAGCAGCAGCAATCGCTTGCGAAAGACGATTCCGGATTACCATCTGATTTCTCTCCTGTGGCCCTACAGAACGAATGCGCCAACAGCGTCAATTGTTCCGCAGAAGGCCCCCCATACCCATTGGTTAACATAAAGTTGTAACAGTTCCTTGTCATTGCTGCAGTGCAGTTTCCAGCAAGCGCTTAATATCATGACGGAATTGTCATGTGAGGCGCACGGTATTGGAGAAATGAAGGGAGTTGAAACCCGTGGTCGGAGTGGCCGGATTCGAACCGACGACCCCTTCACCCCCAGTAAAGTGCGCTACCAGGCTGCGCTACACTCCGGACACACGGGATTTCGCAGGTGACGACAGGCGCCTTTCTGCGAGGCGCCGCGCTTAGCACCAGCGGGGCAGCGGGGGCAACTGGAACTGCGTGCTTAATTCGGGGTGGGGTGAAAAAGCGTCTCGCGCAATTGATGCAGGCTGGTCTTGAGGGAATGAGCCCGGGCGAGCAGCTCTTCGAGCTGTTGGCGGTCGACTTCCACAGGCACGCTTTTTTGTTGCTCCACCTCACCGGCAAGGGCGGTTCGCCCAAGCTCAGAAACATAAGAAGGCCCACGTTCCGAGAAGATTTTCTGGACGCCCTTGGTGGTGAAACCCTGCTCGTGGAGGAGGACTTTGACGCCGTTCAGAAGCTCAATGTCTTGCAGGCGGTAATAGCGTCGCCCGCCAGCGCGCCGCATTGGCCGGATCGCACCGAAGCTATCTTCCCAATGGCGAAGGACATGTTGAGGCAGGCAAAGTTCTTCCGCAGCCTCCGAGATCGTTCGAAAGGCGTCGCGGGCCTTTTTCATCCATTCGTGCCGGCGCTGCCGCGCAGACCCTCATTGATCTGGTCTTTGAGAACATGGGAGGCACGGAAGGTCAGGACACGGCGCGGCGTGATCGCAACTTCTTCGCCTGTCTTGGGATTGCGTCCGATTCGCTCATTTTTGGAGCGTACCTGGAAAGTGCCGAATGAGCTCAGCTTGACGGCTTCGCCGGTTTCGAGCCGGGCCGCGATCGTGTCGAGCACGCTTTCAACCAGTTCCCCGGATTCCTGACGTGACAGACCGACGGCACGATAGACTGCCTCAGTCAGATCAGCTCGCGTATGCGTTTTTCCCATGTGATCGCACCCCTGAGGAATCTTATCATAAGTTATGACGCCATTTCGACGATCCTGCAATCGCAACACCTGACAGCGATTTGTCCACCCCCTTATGGGGAGGGCAGAGCCAATTCCACTCACTTTTCCGACTTTTAGCAGTGATTGAGCGAAAAAGTTCACTTAGAGCTGGATGACGGCTGCGCCCCAGGTCAGGCCGCCGCCCATGCCCTCGATAATCACAAGATCACCGTCTTTTATGCGGCCATCTGCTTTTGCAACGCTCCATGCGAGAGGGATCGACGCTGCGGAGGTGTTGCCGTGTCGGGCGATCGTCGAGACGACTTTGCTCTCATCCAGACCGAGCTTTTTGACGACCCCGCCGATGATCCGCTGGTTGGCTTGGTGCGGCACGAACCAGTCAACTTCATCCATGGTGATGCTGGCGGCTTCGGCAGCTTCGACCATGGCATCGGAGATACGCCCGACGGCTTCCCGAAAGACCTTGTTCCCTTGCATCCGCAGATGACCGACCGTGCCGGTCATGGAAGGGCCACCATCGACGAAAAGCAGATCAGTCAGCGACCCGTCACAACGAAGGTGGCTGGCCAGAATGCCTTTGCCGCCCGCATCCTCGGTCGGAACAGCTTCGAGCACGAAGGCGCCGGCACCATCACCAAAGAGAACGCATGTCGTGCGGTCTTCCCAATCAAGGATGCGCGAGAAAGTCTCTGCACCGATGACCAGCGCGCGTTTGTGCTGACCGGAGGCAAGGAACTTCTCCGCCGTGGCCATCGCATAGACAAAGCCCGTGCAGACAGCCTGCAGATCGAAGGCGGCACCTGCACCTGCACCCAGCTTGCGCTGGATGATCGATGCGGTTGCGGGGAAGGTCATGTCCGGTGTCGCTGTCGCAACGATGATCAGGTCGATGTCTTCGGCCTTCATCCCGGCATCGGCGAGAGCGGCCTTGGCCGCCTCGGTGCCCAGATCTGACGTATACTGCCCTTCGGCGGCGATATGGCGTTGGCGAATGCCTGTGCGCTCAGTGATCCATTCGTCGGACGTATCGACGAACTTGGCCATATCCGCATTGGTTACGACCCGATCGGGAAGGGCGCCACCGCACCCCCGGACTATGGCTCTGAAGGGCAGTGTGTACTGTGTCATTCGGCTGCGGCCTCTGCGGGTTCTTCAAGCGGCAGGTGTTTCGCAACGGCGCGCGCTTCAACCTTGGCAACGGTTCGTCTGATTTCGTCCTGGAAAGGATGATTGGCGAGTGTCTCGGCCGTCTTGATCGCAGCCGCAACCCCTTCAGCATCAGAGCCGCCATGGCTCTTGATGACAAGGCCGTTCAAGCCAAGCAGCGGGGCGCCATTCGAATTGGACGGGTTCATTTTTGCCCGCATCTCTTCAAGAGAGGGTTTGACCAGCAGCGCGCCCATTTTGGAGACAATGTTCGATGTCAGTGCTTCTTTCAGCCAGCTGCCGATCAGCCGTGCTGTACCTTCTGCCGTCTTAAGAGAGACGTTGCCCGTAAAGCCGTCCGTGACCACCACATCTGCTTCGCCAAGGGAAATACCGTTCCCCTCAACAAAGCCCGTAAAGTTCATTTCGTGATCAGCTTCTTTCAGGATCGTCGCGGCCGTGCGGATCAGGTCATGCCCTTTGAGATCTTCTGAGCCGACATTCAGAAGGCTGACAGAAGGCTTCTCCTTTTCCGTCAGAGCACGGAAATAGGCCTCCCCCATAATGGCGAACTGGACGAGCTGCTTGGCCGTCGCTTCGACATTGGCGCCGACATCCAGAACGACGCAGCGACCGCGAAGGGTTGGCCAGATACAGCTGATGGCTGGGCGGTCGATGCCCTCGATCTTGCGAAGCTGAAGAACTCCCATCGCCATCAAGGCGCCGGTATTACCCGACGAGACAGCAGCATGGGCGTCGCCCGATTTCACGGACGCCATCGCTGACCACATGGAAGATTTCTTGCCGCGACGTAGAGCCTCAGTCGGCTTGTCATTCATCGTGATGACGTCGTCCGCGTGAGCGATGCTGATCGGCTTATCCGAAAGCCCCAGCCCGTTCAGCGTCGATGAGATTTCATCCTCACGGCCATGAAGGCTGATCTTTGCCTTGAGGCCAGAGGCATAGGCCCGGCCAACACCGTCGAGGACTTCCCCGACGCCTTTGTCAGCGCCCATGACGTCCAGGGCGATCCGGATATCCTGCCCGCTCGCTGTGTGTTCAGTCATAAACTCTTGTTTTCCTTCGCCCTGCCCGGGGCGGGCCGACCTCGTAAGCAAAGGGGCCGGTCATTCCCTCCTGTGGCGGAAGCGCGAGGCTCCCGTCAAGTTGGCAGGATTGGATCCTCGATCATCTTGGCGGAACGAAGCCAGAATTCCTCGTCAAATCCCGGAATTTCGAGATTGCCGATAAATTGCCGCGCGGCCGCGTCCCATGAGAATTTGAGGGCCCATTGCCGGCAGGCTTCAGGGTCCCGGTTCTCGAGGGCGGTCATGCACGCCTTTTTGAGGTCTTCATCCATGCAGCCGACGCTGAGGGGCGCGCCATCAAGGATCTCAAGGGGCCCACGGACAGGATAGGCCGCGACGGGCACGCCGCAGGCGAGGGCCTCGACGTTTACAAGGCCGAACGTGTCCGTCCGGGACGGGAAGACGAAGACATCCGAGGCTGTGTAGTATTTGGCCAGATCCTCGCCGAATTGTTTTCCCGCCCAGTGGACGTTCGGATATTTCTTGCGGAGTTCTTCTTCTTGCGGCCCGGCGCCGACCATGCATTTCGTACCGGGGAGGTCGAGATCGAGAAAATCCTCGAGCGTCTTTTCAACCGCGAAGCGCCCGACATAGGTGAAGATCGGCCGCGGCAGATCCTTCATCACATCGCTTTCGATGGGGTGGAACTGATCGGTATCCACGCCGCGTTCCCACAGGCGCATATTCTTGAAACCGCGCTCGCCGAGTTCCTCCATGAGGCCGGGAGTAGCGACCATCATCGCTTCGCCGTGATTGTGAAAATCCTTGAGCAGCGCATAGCCCCAGTCAATCGGCAGCTTGAAACGCTCATTGGTGTATTCAGCAAAACGCGTGTGGAATGAGGTGGTGTACGGATATTTCCGGCGGCGGCAGAACCGGCGGGCGGCACGGCCGATCGGTCCTTCGGTCGCAATGTGGATCGCGTCCGGTTTGAACTTGTTGATCATCGCCGCGACCTTGCGGTTCGGGAACAGGGAAAGCCGGATCTCCGGGTAAGTCGGCATGGGAAGGGAGTGGAAGTCCTGCGGCGTGATATAAAGGACTTCATTTCCGAATTTGGTCAGGATGCGGCCGAGCGTATCGAGCGTCGTCACCACCCCGTTCAGCTGAGGCTTCCAGGCATCCGTGGCGATGACGATTTTTAGCCCCTGTTCGGGGTTCGGCATCGGGAATTTCTGCTTGGCTTTGGTCAGATTGCGGACTTGGCCGCCAATCCGGCGAATGCCTCGGGAACGTTCGGGGGTGGGGGATTGTTCTTCGCTCATCAGCGACACATATGAGAGAGCAGAGAAGCGGGCAATCACGAAGGCCTGCTCGGCGGAGAAATGGACAGTTTTTACGTTTCCGCCCTAATTTATTTTGCAGCGCAATAAATGGCGCGCGATAATGGCGCCACAATCTCGCTCACCTGAGAAGATTCTGTTAAATCAAGGGAATTTGATAGCTAAAAAATCTCAAGGTGCTTCGCGCCTGCAAAAAAATGCTTGCACCATCTGTTTTCGTTGCCTATTGTTTGAGGGCAGCTTCGGCTGCGATGCCCTTTCTGGGCGTTTCCTCCCTATAACTTGGCCGCGGCCTCTGCCGCGGCCATTTTTTTTTACTCGGCCGCGATGTCGAGGGGGAGGGCAGCGTCGGAAATGACGCTCGCGATGGCACTGCCAAGGCGTTCTTTTAAAAGGCGGAATCGCGCGCCAATCCGCATCGTGCGGGCTTCATCCAGATAAAGTCCGCGATTGATCTCGATCTGAAGGACGTGAACGCCCTTGGCCGGCTTGCCGTAAGTCGAGGTGACGTAGCCGCCTGCATAGGGCGAGTTGCGCCGGACCGTCAGGCCAGCGCCATCAAGGGCTGCTTCCCAGGATGTGCACACCGCCCGGTCGCAAGAAGCGCCATAGCGATTCCCAAGGACCGCATCGGCCAGTTTCTGCCCTGACGCCCCCACCGAAGGCATGGAATGCCAGTCGATGACGATGGCCGTGCCGAAAAGATCGACACATTCATCGATCAGCCCCCTGAGGGCGGCGTGATAGGGCTCATAGCACATGCTCAGGCGGGATGAGCCTTCCTGTCCAGAGAGCCGGCGCGAATAGATCGCGCGCCCGGCCGCGGCATATTTGGGAATGACCCCGAAACCGGCAGCGACCCGGTTGGACCGGCTTTCCGCGCTGATCTTCGGCGGTGTCGTGAACATTGTCGTATCGATTTCATTCGCCGACCGGTTCACGTCCACGAAAGCGCGCGGGAAACGGGCCGTCAGGATCGGCACCCCGATTTCATCGGGGCTTGGCAGCAACGTATCGACATATGCGTCCTCCGACCGCCGCAGCTCCGTCAGATCCAGAATCGAGCTTGAAAGAAAACGCGAAGGGTAATGCCGGCCGGAATGCGGGGACGCAAAGATATAAGGCGCCTGCCAGACACTGGGACGTGTCAGCAGATGTCCCGGGAAGGACGCCTTGACGATTTTTGCAACCATTCTCGATTCCTTCCCCGAGGATTGAGCCGATTTAGCATGTTGTGCCGATGAGGTGAAATTGAACTGAACGGGCCCGAATGTCGCTGTAAGTTGGCCCGAAGATCGATTAAGGTGGCCTTAAGGCTGATCGGGGTAGACCTCCCGGGCAGTTTAATAGGGACTATGGGCATGGCGGCGATCTTGCTGGCTGAAGATGACGACAGCATGCGGGGCTTTCTCAAGAAGGCACTGGAGAAGGCAGGCCATGCCGTTGTGGACGCTTCACAAGGCGATGATGCCCTCAATGAGCTTCAGCTCCGCGAATTCGACCTTCTGCTGACGGATATCGTGATGCCGGTCATGGACGGGATCGAGCTGGCGCGCCGCGCGGCCGATATCGATCCTGAAATGAAGATCATGTTCATCACCGGTTTTGCCGCTGTTGCGCTCAACCCGGCGAACAAGGCGCCTAAAGAGGCGAAGGTTCTCTCCAAGCCGTTCCACCTGCGTGACCTTGTCGATGAAGTCGACCGGATGCTCGCCGCGGCGTAATAAATTCCGTTTGGAAACTAAAAATCTCCAGGCGCGACCTGCGCGCAGACGATCCCGTGCCGCCGCCACATGGCAACAACCTTGTTCCGGTCATCGAAAACTAGGTCGGGCAGCGCCGGCTCTTCGAGCAGCCAGCTTTCCTTCAGGACATCGTCAGGGGTGCTGTCGCCATCTGCCCGCATTTTCAGTGTCACGTCGGGCAGGCCTGCGGCGGCGAGCCAGATTTCTGTCTCATGGCGCACCTCATCTGACCGCCCGGACCAGATTTCGATGCGGTGCCCTGCGGCATAGAGCGCCTTGACCGTCTCGATCACGGGCACAATCGGTGAATCCTCCGTGCAGGCACGAAAGAAGGCGGACCAGTTCTTTGGCCGCGTCGTGACGTGATGACGGCGGTGCTCGATATCAGCCAGAGTGCCGTCGAGGTCGCAGATGATGAACATGGGGCTACCCGTTAATCGACCCGGACAAGATCGAGGTCGTGGAAGTCATAGGAGAAATCCGTGATGTCAGAGACGGCTTCCATCGCCATGCGGGTGATCTTGCCGTCTTCTTCCGTGAACGTCACGAAGGCATCGGCTTTCAGCGAACGATCCGGCCAGAAAGCGACAAACCGATCGCCATCATAATGGCTGAGCGAACCATCGAGAATTTCAGACCGGCTCATATCGATGAAGAGCTTGCCGTCCTTCATGCTGATCGTGACATCTCCATACCAGGCGTCCCGATAGACCCCCGTATAAGCCGCAAGGGGCAGGCTTGGGGCCGCCGCATCTGTCGGCGGGGAGACAGCGCCAGCAAGGGCAGCCTGCGCTTCGGCAATCGATTTGGCGAACCGCTCACCTGAGGCGGCGATATAGTCATACTGCCGGCCGCCCAGGAGATCATCCGCTATCTGAGTGGTGAAGGTTGAGGCTGTCCCCCGGTAATCATTCGATGACGCGAAGATGCCGATATTCTTCTCAGGCAGGAGGATGAAATTGCTGGTCACGCCGGGCGCCCCGCCGGAATGCGAGACCATCAGCGTGCCTTCGAAATCGGTGATATTCCAGCCAAGGGCATAAAGCTGCATATGCGATGCCCCGGCATTGAAACTTCCGCCGCTGCGTTTCGGCGTCACGCCAGTCCAGAGTTCCCGCGCCTGTTTCTCGCTGATGATCCGTTCACCGTCTTTGGTCTCCGCGCCATCAAGCCAGAACTGGGCCCAGATCATCATGTCACTCGCCGGACAGACGAGACCTGCGGCGGCAGCATGTTCTGGCTTGAAGAGCGTGCGTTCATCAACGGGCACGCCTTCTTCCTCGCCGGGCGCGCGTTCGTGTCCCGTCATCAGGGTCTGTTCATCACGCATCCGGGTATAGTCCGTTGCGCATTCTTCAAGCCCGACAGGCTCGAAAATTTCTGCCCGGACGAAATCCGCCCAGCTCTCACCAGAGGCGCGGGCGACGATCTCACCAGCGACGATATAAAGGAGGTTGTCATAGGCATAGGCGGCCCGGAACTCTGTGCTCGGACGCAAATGCGGCAGGGCGGCGATGATATCGCCGGCGGTGGAATAGGAATCCGGCCAGAAGAGCAGGTCCCCGGCACCGAGCGGCAGGCCCGACCGGTGGGTCAGCGCATCGCGCACGGTGAAGTGCTCACTGACCCAGGGGTCATACATCGCAAATTCTGGGATATAAGTCCGGACCGGCGCATCCCATTCAACCAGCCCTCTGTCGACGAGGATGGCCAGCGCGGTCGTCGTGAAGGCTTTCGAAATCGACGCGACGGGCAGGAGCATATCCTCCGTAAGCGGTGCGTCCGTGCCTTCATCGGCTTTACCGTAGGCCGCTTGAAAGACGACCTCGCCATCGACGGTGATGGCCGCCGCCATGCCGGTGGCATCGAAAGCTTCCATGGCCCGCAGGGCTTCGCCCTCAAAATCGGGCAGGGCGTTTTCCGGTTCTCCTGACGGCGTGGCACAGGCGGCAAGGCCCAATGCGAGGGAGGAGGCGATGGCCAGCTTTTTCATCTTCTCTGCCTTTGAAAAATTCGTGATGTCCTAGCTCCCGCAGGACGGCAGAAATGTCCAGACAGGCGATCTTGAATGGCATGAGGTTTCGCTTGCCCGTCTCGTTCCTCTCGGCTATCCCCTCGCGCTCCGGGCGTATAGCTCAGTGGTAGAGCACTGCCTTCACACGGCAGGGGTCCGTGGTTCGAACCCACGTACGCCCACCATTTTCCCGGCCTATCGCTTCGCTACTTGAGGCTGCGTCGTAGTCGCCTCGCGACGAAGGCGGGCATCATTCCTCCAGCACCCTGATCTCGATATTACGGAACTCTGTCGGATGGGTTTCGGCCTGAAGGGCAAAATATCCGCGCGCGACAGGCGTGCCTTCGCCCTCGACGGGCATTGCATCACCAATCTGGGGGGACTGGTAACGCATCACTTCCTCGCCATTGATGAAATGGATGATCTCCTCGCCGCCGCGGACATGAATTTCCGCCTTCACCCAATCGTCGCCGTGATATGTGGGAGAGGCCGAATTGATGCAATGCTCGGTACGCAACACGCCATCCATCACGACATGGTATCGGGCGTGCACAGATTACCTGTCGGACGCTCATCCGCCCCATTGCCGCCAAGAAGCTGGACTTCGATGGAACGGGGGAAGTCCTTGTCCAGCGGCATGGTCGCGGGGTCTTCGGTGTGGACCATCAGACCATTATTGCGCCACGCCCAGTCCGGCCCACCACTGATCTGCTCACCGAGAAAACGGTATTCGAAACGGATGTCATAAGAAGAGTAGGGCGTCTCGTAAAAGAGATGGCCGAACTCTCCCTGAAAGACGTCATACTGATCATAATGGATCTGCAGGACGCCGTCCTCTACACGGAATGTCTCGAACGGATCCTCGCCAAGGGGATAGCCGCTCAGTTTCGGTGTCCAGCCGGTGAGGTCCTTGCCATTGAAGATCGGCACCCATTCAGCGGTCGCCTGCACTCTTTCACCGCCGCAGGCCGCAAGGGTGAGAGCCAGAAGTAGGGCAGCGCGTCTCATTCGGGACGATCGGTGCTGAGATCCGCGAGCACCGCCCCCGCATTGCCGCAGGCAATATCGAATTCGGTGACAGCGCCCGAAACACCGACGCCGCCAACGCCGACACCATCACTTGTGAAAAGCGGCAGGCCGCCGCCAAAGGTCGCCATGTCCGGCGCGGCGGGCCCGTTCCAGTTTGCCGTCTCACTGCTCGCAAACTCATAGGTCGCAGCCGATTTACCCTTCCATTTGGCAACCTCCGCGGCGGCGGTCGAGGCGCCGTCCATCTTGGCGTAGGTGACGAGGCGCCCGGCATGATCGAAGATCGCAACAGCAATCTCCTCGCCATTCTTCCGGGCATGATCGAGGCAGCCGTCACGGATGGTCTCGGCGGTGGCAAGGTCCATGACCGGCCGCATCGTCTGGGCCTGTACGCTGGCGGTTGAGATAGCGAGTGCCATGATGGCGAATACGGATTTTTTCATTCTTATAGCCTCCCTGATGAGAATTGGGACGGGGGGTTATTCCGCCGCCGTCACCCACTTAACGCCGCCCAGCACATGTTGCTGGAAGATATCCTCCGTATAGGTTTCTGCTGTGTGGCCCATGGAGGTGTAGAACACCCGGCCGCCGTTGAATTCATGTTGCCAGGAAATCGGGTTGGGGTTCGCATCCGCCTCACCAATCGAGGCCGGATCGAGTGTGACGAGCAGGGTCACCGCCGGGTTATAATCCTTGATATAATACCATTCATCGACGCGGGAGAAATTCGTCGGGAGGCCCTCCGTACTCGTCTGGCTGGCATTGATGACGGAGAGTTCGCCGCGCGGTGTGCCAGGAGGGTGGCTTTCAAAATAGCCGCCGATTAATTTTCCGTACCAGGTCCAATTATAATGGGAATCCGACGCGCCGTGAATGCCGATGACGCCGCCGCCATTCTGGACGAAAGCCTGAAAGGCCATGCGCCGGTCACCGACCCACCATTCGCCGCCTGGCTCGCGGGAATTTGATGTCGTGTTGATGAGCATCAGGGCATCGATATCGGCGAGGCCTTCGGTCGAGAAAATCTCGGGGTCCTCGCTCGCCGTGACGCGATAGCCTTCGGCCTCCAGCATCGCCGTCATGGCAGCGACGCCGGGCTCGATCGATTTGTGCCGCCAGCCCGTCGAATGGGAGAAAATGAGGATGTGCGGCTTGTCCGCCGCCGCAGGGGTTTCCTGTGCTGAGGGCCCACCGCATGCCGCAAGAAGCATGAGGATCGGGAGCAGGAAGAGCGGCGTCCTTTTCCCCAGCATTTTCGTGTCAGACCTTAATCCCATGGCGCATTTCTCCCTTATTGACTGTTTATGCTACTCGACGATGTTGGCGCTAACAGTCATAGTGGCGGAAATCGCACGGGATGACACATTCTTCTGCACCTCCCGGCATAAGAAAATAAGGCGTGGGAGGCGTCCGCATGGCAGACAGGGGTGAAAGCCCGGACCGGCGCGAAGTGCTGCGCCGCGCCGCCTGGTTGGCGGGTGGGGCCGCGATAAGCCAGCTTCCGGCATGTTCAAAGAGCGTTGAACCGTCCGCTACCGCTGCGCCGGCAACGGAATTCTTTTCCGCCGATGAGATGCGGCTCATCACCCGGATTGCCGATCTAATCATTCCCGAGACCGACACACCCGGCGCATCGGGCGCAGGCGTGCCGCAAAAGCTCGACGAGATGATGGCCCATTGGGCGTCTGAGGAGACGCAAAGCCGCTGGCGCGGTGTTCTCATGCGCATTGATAGGGCTGCGGAGGAAACCTACGGCAAATCATTCCTTTCCCTTACCCCGGCACGGCAACATGTCTTGCTACGGATGTTCGATCGCGATGCGATGCATACGGGCGGGGACGATTATCACGATGTGAAGGAGTTGATCGTCTCCGCTTATTATCAGTCCGAGGTCGGCGCGACGCAGGAATTGCGCTTCGAGCTTATCCCCGGCGCCTATCGGGGCTGCGTGCCTCTTGCGGAGATTGGCCGCGCCTGGGCGTGAGCGGCAAGGGCTTGTGAGGAGGGCGTCGGTGGAACCGGAATTTGATGCAATCGTCGTCGGCTCCGGCATGAGCGGGGGCTGGGCGGCAAAGGAGCTCACCGAGCGGGGGCTCAAAACCCTCGTCATCGAGCGCGGGCGCCATATTGAACATGGCGCTGATTATACCGATTTCGATGCGCCCTGGGAGCTGCCCTATCTCAACCGCATCCCGGAAGACGAACAATCGCTTTATCCCTTTGCCAGTCAGGCGACGAAACATTTCCGGATGAAGGCCGGGGACCATCCTTATTCAGTGCCGGAGGACCGGCCATTCCGCTGGTTCAGGGGATATCATCTGGGTGGCCGCTCGCTGATGTGGGCGCGGCAATCATACCGCATGAGCGATATCGATTTTGAGGCCAATAAAAAGGACGGGTACGGCGTCGACTGGCCCATCCGCTATCAAGATATCGCGCCGTGGTATGATCATGTCGAACGGTTCGCAGGGATTTCAGGGCAGGCCGAAGGCCTTGAGCAATTGCCTGATGGCGTCTTCCAGCCGGCGATGGAGCTCAACTGCCTCGAGGAAGAGATGAAAAAGCGCCTTGAGGTCGCATACCCGACGCGCAAGCTTACCATTGGCCGCTGCGCGCATATCACTGAGGCCACAGAGGAGCAGCTGGACCTCGGACGGGGGAATTGTCAGTATAGGAGCTATTGCTCGCGGGGCTGCAGCTTCGGCAGCTATTTCTCATCCCTCAGCGCGACATTGCCCGCAGCGCGGCTCACCGAAAACCTCACCATCGTCACCGATGCTATCGGCCACAGCGTCATCTATGACCCCGAAACGAACAGGGCGACCGGGGTGCGGATCATTGATTCGAATACGAAGGAAGGCCGCATTTACACCGGACGCGTCGTTTTTCTGTGTGCCTCGGCCATCGGCTCTGCGCAGATCATGCTCAATTCCATGTCAGATGCATTCCCCACCGGCATCGCCAATTCTAGCGATATGGTGGGCCGGAACCTGATGGATCATGTCAGCGGCATGGGCGCAGGCGGCAGCTTCGACGGCTTTGAGGACATGTATTATTCGGGCCGCCGGCCGAACGGGTTCTACATTCCGCGCTACCGCAATGTGACGGAAGATGCGCCCGATTTCGTGCGCGGCTACGGGTTTCAGGGCGGCTGCCAGCGCGGCAGTTGGGAACGGGGCCGCGGCATGGCGGGCATCGGTGCTGACTTCAAACATGCCCTGCGGACCCCCAGCGGCTGGAGCGTCTGGCTGTCAGGCTTTGGCGAGATGCTGCCCAATCCCGATAACCGGGTGACGCTACATCCGACGAAGACGGATCAATGGGGCATGGCCCAGGTCCATATCGACTGCACGCTGGGTGAGAACGACAAGAAACTCGCCAGACAGGCTAATCTGGATGCGGTGGCGATGCTGGAAGCGGCGGGCTTCAAGAATGTCTCCGCGCGTGGGGAGGAACCTTTTGCGCCGGGTTCGGCCATCCATGAAATGGGGACGGTGCGGATGGGGCATGACCCCAAAACATCCGTGCTCAACAAATATAATCAGGCACATGACGTGCCGAACCTCTTTGTGACGGATGGCGCCTGTATGACGTCCACGGCATGTCAAAACCCGTCACTCACCTATATGGCGATGTCCGCGCGCGCTGCGCATCATGCCGCCGAATTCCTCAAGGCAGGGACGATCTAGAATGCGGGTACTCCACGATCATATCTGTACGAACAGCCATAGTGCTGGAAAGCCGAAGGAGGCTGGCGATGAAACGCGCTGAAAACAAGTCGCCGGAAGCGCCGATCGACCGGCGGGAGCTGATGCGCCGAGCCGTCTATATGGTCGGCGGCGCGGCGGCGTTGGCCGGGCTTGAGGGATGCTCGGGCGCAGAAGGAAATGTCCAGCCGCAGACGAGAGGCAGCGCAGGCCGATATTTCTCAGCTATCCGGATGGACCAGCTTCGCGCCGTTATCGATGTCATGATCCCCGCGACAGATACACCCGGTGCTATCGCTGCCGGGGTGCCAGAATTCATGGATGACATGATGCGCGACTGGGCGTCCGCCGAGACGCGCTCTCAAATGAAAGCCGTCCTTGATCAGATTGATGAGCGGGCCATCCGTGTCGGCGGCCGGTCTTTCCGGCGGCTAGCGCCTGAGCACCAGCTCGCCGTGCTCGAAGGTTATGACGCCCATTCCTTCGAAGTGTGGAATGCTGACTATCAGCGTTTCAAGGACCTTGTGCTGCTTGGCTATTATCATTCTGAAATCGGGGCAACGCAGGAACTCCGTTTCGAACTCATCCCCGGGCGGTGGGATGCTTGCGTGCCCTTGGGCGATATGCGGACTTGGGCTGACTGAGCGTCACTGAATAAGAAAGAGCTTTCATGGATTTTGATGCAATCGTCGTCGGCTCCGGGATCAGCGGGGGCTGGGCCGCCAAGGAACTCTGCGAGCAGGGCTTCAAGACACTCGTGATTGAGCGGGGCCAGCACGTTCAGCATGGGGCGGATTATCAGGATTTCCGAAACCTTTGGGAGCTCGATAACCGGGGGCGCATGCCGGAAGATGTTCTGGACGAGGATTATGAAATCCAGCGCCAATGTTATGCCTTTAACACGGCGAACCAGCACCTTTTCGTGAAGGATTCTGACCACCCCTACGAGACACCGGAAGGGCGGCCCTTTAACTGGTTACGCGGTTATCATCTGGGCGGGCGCTCACTCCTCTGGGCACGACACTCTTATCGCTGGAGTGAGATGGATTTTGAGGCCAATCTTCGGGATGGCCACGGGATCGACTGGCCGATCCGATATGCCGATATTGCGCCGTGGTATGATTATGTCGAACGGTTTGCCGGAATCTCAGGCTCCTATGAAGGCCTCGATCATGTGCCGGATGGACAATTCCTGCCCGCCATGGACCTCAATTGCGTGGAATCGGCTGTCAAAGAAAAGATCGAGGAGGCCTATCCCGGGCGTAAACTCCTCATGGGACGGATTGCTCATCTGACGGAACCTACCGAGGAGCAAAAGGAGCTGGGGCGCGGGCAGTGCCAGTTCCGCAATCTCTGCTATCGCGGTTGTTCCTATGGCGCCTATTTTTCCAGCCTCAGTGCGACCCTTCCGGCTGCCGAGCGGACGGGGAACCTCACCATTGTTACGGATGCCATCGGGCATAGCGTCATCTATGATCCGGCGACCGGCCGGGCCTCCGGCGTGCGGGTCGTTGATTACAATACTAAGGAGGGCCGTACCTATACGGCCAAGGTCGTCTTCCTTTGCGCGTCGGCAATTGGCTCCACCCATATGATGCTCAATTCGATATCGGAGCAATTTCCGAACGGCATCGCGAACAGCTCGGGCGCCCTCGGACGATATCTGATGGATCATGTCAGCGGCTTTGGGGTTTCGGGCACCATGCCGGGTTTTGCTGACAAATATTATGCGGGCAAACGGCCGGGCGGCATCTATGTGCCACGATTCCGAAACCTGCCCGGGCAGACGCCGGAGACGGATTTTGTGCGCGGCTACGGCTTTCAGGGAGGCGGCGCACGGGCGGACTGGCGGCGCGGCACCTATCAGGCGGGCGTCGGGGCCGAGCTCAAAGAACGCTTGCGGACGCCAGGTCCCTGGAGTTTCGGTTTCTCGATTTTCGGGGAGATGCTGCCGCGTGCTGAAAACCGCATCACATTATCGAGGAATACGGATAAATGGGGCATCCCGCTGCCGCATATCGACTGCACGCTGGGCGATAATGACCTGAAGCTAGCGGCGCGCGCGCTTGAGGACGCAACGGAAATGCTCGAGACGGCAGGTGTCGTCCAGCTGCGGACGAGAGCCGAGCCTGCACCGCCCGGTCATGGTATCCATGAAATGGGCAGCGCCCGGATGGGCCGGAACCCAAGGGAGTCCGTCCTCAACCGTTGGAACCAGGCGCATGATGTGCCGAACCTGTTTGTCACCGACGGGGCGTGCATGACATCATCGGCGTGCCAGAATCCGTCATTGACCTATATGGCGCTGACGGCGCGCGCGGCCCGGCATGCGGGGGAATTGATGAAAGAGGGCATCGTATGATGAGGGATAAAATGGAACGGGAAATCGATATGAACCGCCGCAGATTATTGGGGACAGGCGTTGCCGCTCTCTCGATGATGGCATTGCCGGGGTGTGCTGAGTTTCAGGCACTCGACCGGGTCGGTCTTGCCCGCAAGCGGCCGGGGATTCAACTTTATACCGTCCGTGCCGCGATGGAGCAGGATGTCCCCGGAACGCTCAAAGCCATTGCTGGCATGGGCTATGGAGAGGTCGAATTCGCCGGATATTTTGATGCAGGCCCTGCGGAGTGCCGCCGCATCGTCGCCGATCTTGGCATGACGGCACCGAGCGGTCATGTGCAAGCCCGCGATGTTCGCGATGCTCCGCAAAAGGTGGTCGATGTCGCAGCGGAGGCCGGTCATGATTATGTGACTATTGGCTGGCTGCACCCGGATGACCGGCAAACAATCAGTCAGTATCAGGAATGGGCGACGGCCTGTAACCGTATCGGCGAGCTCTGCAAGAAAGCAGGTATGCGCTTTGCCTATCACAATCACGATTTCGAATTCGTGCCGATTGGCGGCAATGTGCCTTATGATGTGTTGATGTTGGAGACGGATCCGGAGCTGGTCGATTTCGAACTCGATTTCTACTGGGTTCAGCGGGCCGGAAAATCGATCGAATCCGTGCTTGCATTTGCACCGGAGCGTTTCCCGATGGCTCATATCAAGGATATGGACACCGCCGGGAATATGACTGATGTCGGTACAGGGACGATCGATTTTGCGAGCATCCTTGGAAACAAGGAAATTTCGCGGATCAAGCATCTCTTTGCGGAACGCGATGACGCGCCTGACCCTTTCAAGTCAGCCGCGATCAGCCATGCGGGCCTTCAGGACATTATCGACCGGGCCTATCCGCGAAACCTATTCGGTTGAGGTCTCGTCTGAGGTTTCAGTCATGGTACGGTAATAGGCGGCAAGGATGTCAAAGGCCTCCTTCCGTTCACCGGTCTCCGAGATGAGCCCCTTGCGGTTCCAGCCCTGCTGATAAATCGGGTGCTGACGGCGGGGCGAGCGGAAATCCTTCAGGATCCAGGGCGACATGCCGCGCAGGAACGGCACGCGGTCCGCCATAGCGAGTGTCTGGCGGTAATATTCCGCCTGATATTCCTCAGTGAATTTGCGCGGGTTTTTTACTTCATGAAAACCAGCCTGTGCGCCTGCGCCATATTCGGAGAAAATCATCGGTTTTCCGTGGTCGGACAACCATGAAATCTCATGAACCTCGGCGAGGGGCACATTCCCGTACCAGCCATTATAGGTGTTGACCGCCATGACATCGAGCGAGGTGACGAGCGGATCATCGACTCGGGCGACTTCGCCATCCCCCTGATCGCTTTGGGAGGTGAGGAGGGCAGCGGTCACCAGCCGTGTGTCATCGAGTTCCCGGACGTCATCGATCAGCGTATTGAGGAAAATGTTTCGAGCCTCACTGACGGGTGTCTCATTGGCGACGCTCCAGAGGATGACGGACGCGCGATTACGGTCGCGCAGGATATTCTCGGCCAGCATGGCGCGGGCGGCGTCAAGCGTCCCTTCGTCTTCCCAATCGATGCGCCAATAGACGGGGATTTCACTCCAGACGAGCAGGCCCATCTCATCGGCCAGCCGCACGGTAGATTCAGAATGCGGATAATGGGCAAGGCGGACGAAATTGCCATTGAGGCCGTCCTTGATTTCGGTGAGCAGCGCGCGGGCGGCAGCCTCCGTCATCACACGTGACGGATCGCGGCCCAACTCCTCTTCATGCATGCTGATGCCGCGTAAATATACCGGTTTTCCGTTGAGGAGGATGTCCTCTCCCTCAACTGAAATCGTTCGAAAGCCGATCCGTTCGGCAAGATCATCTTCCCCTGCAGTGATCGTCACATCATAAAGCTTCGGGTTTTCCGGTGACCAGCGGACGAGCCTCTCGGGGGCGGGGAAGACGGCGGTCCATATCCCGTCCGCATTCGTCTCTTCTCGCAGGTCAATGCCGAGTTCCTCAATCGACAGTTGGATGGGCTGGCTTGCGGCTTTCGGGCCGTCGAGCCTCACGGTCACTCTTATGTGGCGGTTATCCGGATCAAGCCGGACCCATGCGTCATCGATGAATGTCTCTGGCGTGGTGATGAATTGGACGGGCCGAGTGATGCCGCCATAGGTCTCCCAATCAGTGACGGGCGGCGGCACGCTTTTGTCTGTTCGCTGAGAATCAACACCGATCGTAACATTGTTCTCGCCGCTTTTGACGAGATCCGTCACTTCAAAGGTGAAGGGCGTGAAGCCGCCCTCATGCGTGCCGGCAAGTTCGCCATTGAGATAGACGCGAGCCGTGTAGTTTGCGGCCCCGACGCGGATAAAACTCCGTTCCCCTCTCTTTTTCTTCGCCTCGAATGTGCGGGAGTACCAGACGAGCCCCTCATAATGACGCATTTCGGGGGCGTGATTGGTCCAGGAGGAGGGGAGGGTCACGCGCGGCGAACGCGCCATGTCATATTCAAATAGCGCGGAAGGTGCACGCCGCGTGGCGATATCGACATCCTGTGGGGCGAAGCGCTGATGCCCATATCCCGAGGGGCTGCCGTGAAATCCGTATAAGCCGTCACGGTAGGGATCGATCGAATAACTCCAGGAGCCTGAGAGGTCTTGCCCGTCGCGTGATGCTGCGTTGGCGACAACGAATTCCGGGCGGGTTGGCGTTATTTCGACTTGAGCTAGCGAAACTCCTCCGTAGACGAAAATGCAAGTTGCAATAAGGCCGAGTTTCTTCAGCATCGTTCCCTCCAGCTCATTCTTGATCCGGATATTCGTCTGGAAAATTGCAGTCCGAACATCGCGAAATCTCCTGAAATAGGCTAGCTTTCTTTGATGGTGAATGCCACCGAATGAGGGAGGAATGGATGAGAATTTCCACAAGTTTTTGGGCGCTGACACTGGCCTTGGGGGCGGGCGCCTGCGGTGGCCGTGAAGAGGCACCAGCCGAAGAAACGAAGGTCGTTGAAGAGAGTGACCAAGCACCCGTGAGCCTCGGTCTCTTTGATGAGATGAGTGATATTGGCGATGTGGCCACGCCCGGCAGTGCGAGTTTCGATCCCGGCACGGGGGTCTATGAGATCACGGCCAGCGGTGAGAATATGTGGGCGGACAAGGACGCCTTCACCTATGTCTGGACGAAAATGTCCGGAGACGTCTTTGTCTCGGCGGATATCGAATGGCTGGGTGAAGGGGTTCATGAGCATCGCAAGGCAGGCGTGGTCATCCGGGAAAGCCTTGAGCCGGATGCGCGCTATGCCGATATCGTCATTCATGGCGATGGGCTGACCTCCCTTCAGTACCGCGATGAAACAGGCGGCGAGACCCGCCAGATCGTCTCGGCTGTGCAGGACGCTTCCCGCGTACGGCTCGAAAAAGAAGGCGATTATGTCTTCATGTCGGTTGCACTCGAGGATGGTGGATGGCAGCGCGGCGGCGGCAATTACCGCATTCCGTTCGGGGATGAATTCTATGTCGGCCTTGCCGTTTGCTCGCACGACAACAGTGTGACGGAGACGGCGCGGTTCTCAAATGTCGAGATCACACCGCTTGATCTCGAACCAGTGACGGAGACGGGGTATCCCGCTGGCGTAGACAGCTCGCTAGAAATCTTGGATGTCGCAACCGGTAATCGGGAAGTCATTTATACGAGTGATGACAAATTCGAAGCGCCGAACTGGTCACGAGACGGCGAATATCTTCTTTTCAATGGCGGCGGGTATATCTGGAAAATTCCGGCAGAGGGTGGTGATCCGGTAAAGGTGAATACGGGGCCGTATATCCGGAACAATAATGATCACGGTATTTCCCCGGACGGCACGCAACTGATCATCTCCGATCAGTCGCAGCCGGATGATATCTCCCGCATCTATTTGCTGCCGATTGAGGGCGCGGATGAGCCGCGTGAAGTTGTTAGCCATCCGACGGCACGGTCTTACTGGCATGCCTGGTCACCGGACGGGGAAGTCATTGCCTACACGGCGCAGCGTCCTGAAATCTCGGACTCCTATAATATCTGGGCGAAGCGCCTCGATGGCGGTGAAGAATGGCGCGTGACGGACTCGGACGGTCTTGACGATGGCGCGGATTTTTCACCGGACGGGGAGTGGCTCTATTTCAACTCGACCCGGACCGGCGCCATGCAGATCTGGAAAGTTCGGCCCGATGGGACAGAACCCACGCAAGTTACATTTGATGAGAGCTACCGCGACTGGTTCCCGCATCCGTCCCCGGACGGAAAGTGGATCATCATGGTGTCCTTCGGGCTTGATGTGGATCTCGCCGATCACCCGCCGAACCGGGATGTCTTTATCCGGATGATGCCGGCCGATGGCAGCGAGCCGCCGCATATCGTTACCAAGCTGCATGGCGGTCAGGGGACGATCAATGTGCCGTCATGGTCCCCTGACTCAACCAGAGTGGCGATGGTCAGCTACCGGCTCGACCGGCCTGACCGTCCGTAAGGGTCAGTCATTGCCGCCGAGCTTCTTCTTGCGTTCGATGAACCAGACGGCGCCGAAGATGACGAACAGGATCACCGGGATGATCGCGATGGTTCGGAAGGATGTCTCCGCCGCATAGGCGAGGACATCCTGCAACTGCTCCGACCCCGGTTGAAGGGCTGCAAAAGCGTCCTGTCCACCGGCGCGTTCTAGCTTGGCTGTGTCATAGATGGCCCCAAGCTTTGGCAGGACAAGCTGGATCGCCATGGCGCCGGCAAAACCGACAAGCCCGATCGTCCACGGGCCACCGTGCGGATAGCGCTGGGCCACCGCGGCAAGCATGGTCGGCCACATGAAGCAGACGCCAACTGCCCAGATCGTTGCCGCAAAAAGCGCCGTGACCGGAGAATTGGCAACCGCGAGGAGATAAAGCCCCAACGCCGCCGGGATGGTCGTCATCCATAAGAGGCCCATATCAGAGACCCGGTGGGCGAGGGCGCCCGCGAAATGGCGCATCACGAACATGATGGCCGAGACATAGATCAGCACAATGATGCCCGGCATCTTCACGGTCTCGGTGAGGGCCACATCGACCCACGATCCGGGCGCCAGTTCCGCCGAGGCCGTCAGGAACATGATCACAAAAAAGATCCAGAAACTGGGCCGCTTGAACGGGACCATGATCATGTCGGTGAAGCTCATGTCAGGATCTTCGATCTGGGTCTTGGGAAAGGTTTCTTTCATCGCCCAGGCACCAAAGGCCGCACCCGGAATGATGATCATGGCGATCGCGACCTGCCAGCTCAAATTCATCGCCTGAAAGAGGACGAGGCTCAACAGCCCGCCTGCGACGATCCCCGCCGGCCACCATGCATGAAGGACATTGAGGCGGTGCGTCTTGTCATCAGGATATAGGACTGCGGTGACAGGGTTGATCGAGGCTTCGGTGGCGCCCCAGCCGAGCCCGCAAAGGATCATGCCGAACTTCACCATGAAGATGATCATGCCGCCTGCGCCCATCATCGGGGCAAGGATGATAAGTATGGGCCCCGCGATAAAACAGGCAGAGGCAAAGAGGAGGACGCGCTTTGCTCCGAACCGGTCGAGAAACGGGCTGATGACGAGGAGGGAGAGTGCAAATCCCAGAAAGGATGCGCCCAGAGCCTCGCCGATCAGGCGGCCGGAATTGGCCGCATCAATTGGGTTGAAGACGCCCGCCTGAATGGCGCCCGATGCGCCCGTCCGCAGGGAGAAGGACACAGCGGCGGTGAAAAGCGCCAATACGCTGATCCAGAAGAGTGCACGCTTATTATACTCCGTCTTCGGAGTCTGTTGTTCTGACATGTCGTTCCTCCCTCAAGGAAAGCCCTTTTCGGGCCATGTTTTCTTTGTCTTTAGTTCAGTCCGAGGATCCGGCGGTTCCGGTCCATGTCGGGCGCGGCGCCCGCAAAGTCGTCAAAGGCTTTCTCGGTCACCCTGATCATGTGATCGGCGATAAAGGGCGCGCCCTCGGCGGCTCCCTGTTCGGGATGTTTGAGGCAGCATTCCCATTCGAGCACCGCCCAGCCGTCATATCCGTACTGGGTCAGTTTCGAGAAGATGGCGCGGAAATCAATCTGTCCGTCACCGAGCGAACGGAACCGGCCCGGACGGTCCTGCCAGCCAAGATAGCCGCCATAAACGCCGGCTTTGCCGGTCGGGTTAAACTCCGCGTCCTTCACATGGAAGGCCTTGATCCGCTCATGGTAGAAATCAATGAATTGCAGATAGTCGAGCTGCTGCAGGATGAAGTGGCTCGGGTCGTAAAGAATATTCGCCCGCGGATGGTCATCGACTTCCTCAAGGAACCGCTCGAATGTCGCGCCGTCATGAAGGTCTTCGCCGGGGTGAAGCTCATAGCACGCATCAACGCCATTCTCTTCGAAGACATCGAGCAGCGGCTTCCATCGGCGGCCGAGCTCGGCAAAGCCTTCCTCGACAAGGCCCGCCGGGCGTTGCGGCCAGGGATACATCGTATGCCAGAGGAGGGCGCCGGAGAACGTGGCGTGTGAGGAACAGCCGAAGTGCCGGCTGGCTTTGGCCGCCAGTTTCACCTGCTCGGCGGCCCATTCGGCCTTGCCTGCCTCATTGCCGCGGAGCTGTTCGGGTGCGAAGGCATCGAACATTTCTCCGTAGGCGGGATGAACGGCGACGAGCTGGCCCTGAAGGTGGGTTGAAAGCTCTGTGACCTCAAGCCCCGCATCGGCGCAGATGCCCGCGACCTCGTCGCAGTAATCCTTACTCTCGGCAGCCTTTTCGAGATCAAAGAGGCGGCTCTCCCATGTTGGGATCTGCACGCCCTTATAGCCGAGCGAGCCCGCCCATTGGGTGATCGACTTAAGATCGTTGAATGGCGCGCTATCGTCCGCAAACTGCGCAAGAAAAATGGCGGGGCCTTTCATGCTCGTCTCCTTATTCGTGGGTCAGCTCTGGTTTTCGATACCGGCAAGCGGTGTCCAGGCTGAATTGTTCTTGCTGCTGATATTGGCGGCCCGGATGAAGCGCATAGCCGACATGCCGTCTTCGATCGTGGCGTAACCGGGCGGGGTGCCCGGCCGCTTGCCGCCATCCCGGACGTCGCCTGCAAAGGCCGCATAAAGATTGGCGAAGGCTTCGATATAGCCTTCAGGATGACCGCCCGGCGTGCGGCAGACGGCGAGGGCAGCGTCCGAGAGATAGGGCGTGCCGGCGCCAGAGCGCAGGACCATTTCGGGTTCGCCCCGACGTTTGAGGGAGAGAGTGTTCGGCTCTTCCTGAAACCAGTGAAGGCTCGCTTTGCTGCCATAAATCTCGATACGGAGGGCATTGATGGCGCCAGAGCAGACCTGGCTGGCCGAAATGAGGCCAGCCGCGCCGCCATCGAGCCGGAACATCGCCATGCCGTCATCATCAATCGCCCGGCCGGGCAGGACGGCGCGCAATTCGGCGGCAACATCAGTGACACGCTCGCCAGTCATGAACTCGACCATATTGTAGGCATGCGTGCCGATATCGGCAAAGGCACCGGACTCACCGGAGCGCGCAGGGTCACTGCGCCAGCTTGCCTGTTTGCTGCCCTTGGTGTCGTCCTCGCGGGAAAGCCAGTCCTGAAGATAGCTGACGGCCACCCGGCGGATCTCGCCAAGCTCGCCCGCTGCAATGCGCTCGCGCGCCTCGATCGCCATGGGATAGCCCGTATAGGTCTGGGTGAGGGCAAAGAGACGGCCGGTTTCTTTGACGGCTTCCTCAATGCGCAGCGCGTCTTCAAGAACGCCGGCCAGCGGCTTGTCGCAGATGACATCAAAGCCGGCCTTCATGGCAGAGCAGGCAATATCGGCATGCGAATCATTCGGTGTGACGATGGACACGCATTGCATCCGGATATCTTCAGGCAGAGCTAATTCTGCGCCGAACATCTCCGTATAGGATGCATAGCTGCGTTCTGGCGAGAGGCCGAGTTCCGCGCCGAAAGCGCGCGAGGCGTCGCCATCCCGGCTGAAGGCGCCGGCGACAAGGGCGATCTCTCCCGTGATCCCTGCCGCGAGCCGATGAATAGCCCCGATGAATGCTCCCTGGCCGCCCCCGACCATGCCCATGCGCACCTTTTTCGGCACATTCCCTCCATTATGTTACCGCTAACGGTTTTTCATTGGCGTAACAGCTCTCACGATAACTGGAAATCGCCAATAACAGAAAAAGCCAATTAGATTGTGCGCTGCACAATTCGAAGATGTCTGCGCGCATGGCTGGTCAAGACTGTCCGGCTCATGCATCTTGCGCTCCGAATCAATGAGGGAAAGGGCCTTCCAATGCGTGTGACAACTATTCTGGGCGCTAGCCTGCTCGCTCTGTCATTGGGGACGGCCTCCGCCGGGGATGACGAGACGGATTTTGTCTCTCTCTTCGATGGCGAGAGCCTTTCTGGGTGGAAATCGACCACGGAAAATCCAGACTCCTTCAGCGTCAAAGACGGCATCCTCATTGTCAAAGGAGGGCGTGCGCATCTCTTTTATGATGGTCCTGTCAATGACGGCGATTTCAAAAATTTCGAGCTGCAGGCAAAGGTTCGCACAACGCCGGGGTCGAATTCCGGCATTTATTTCCATACGTCCTATCAAGCCGAAGGCTGGCCGGATATCGGTCATGAGGCGCAGGTGAACTCGACCAACGGCGATCCGCGCAAGACGGGCAGCCTCTATGCGATTGCCGATGTCTATGCACCGGGCGACAGTGAAGAGCCTTTCGTTGTGCGCTTTGAGGGGCAGGATATTCAGGCTTGGGCGCCGTCCGCCCCGTCCACCGATGGCGAATGGTTCGACTACACCGTGATTGTCATCGACAATACGGTCGAGCTGAAAGTCGATGGCAAGACGACCATCAAATGGACGGAGCCGGAGGATTGGCCTGATCAGGGCCGTCAGATTGATCACGGAACGTTCGCCCTTCAGGCGCATGATCCTGACAGTGAGATCCATTACAAGGACATCCGCGTTCGCGTCCTCGACTGAGCCGCCGATACGACTACAGACAAAAAAGAGAAAAGAGACGAGATGCAGGCTGAACCGGAACACGACGTTGTCGTCATCGGGTCGGGCGCAGGCGGCGGCATGGCTGCCTATGTGCTGACGAAAGCGGGCGTGAAAGTCCTGATGCTGGAGGCGGGGCGCAATTATGATCCGCTGACGGAAACGCCGATGCTGCACACTAATCATCAGGCACCGCTTCGCGGCGCGGGCACCAAGGACAAGGTGTTCGGCTATTACGATGCGACGGTCGATGGCGGGTGGGAAGTCCCCGGTGAGCCATACTCAAGAGGCGAGGGCTCTGAGTTCTACTGGTACCGCTCGCGTATGCTGGGGGGGCGGACCAATCACTGGGCCCGCAATTCCTTCCGTATGGGGCCATATGATTTCAAACCCCGGAGCCGGGACGGGCTCGGCGTCGACTGGCCGGTGACTTACGAGGATATCGCGCCCTATTACGATAAGACTGAAGCGCTGGTCGGTGTTTATGGCCGCAATGATGGGCTTGAGAACCATCCCAATTCAGGGCCAGGTGTTCTGCATGACCCGCCCAAGGCCCGCATCCCGGAGCTGCTGATCCAGGCGGCGGCAACGGATATGGGCATCCCTTGCGTGCCGGCCCGCCGTGCAGTGATGACCCGCGACCTCGATCAGCGGAAGGCCTGTTACTATGCGTCCGCCTGCGGACGGGGCTGCGCCATAGGCGCCGCTTTCCAAACGACAACGTCCTTCCTGCCATGGGCGCGCGCGACAGGGAACCTTACCATCACGACCGATGCCATGGTGCATGAGATCGAGATGGGGGAGGACGGCAAGGCCAAGGGCGTCTGGTATATCGAAAAGAAATCGGGTGAGCACAAATTCGTTCCTGCAAGGATTGTTATTCTTGCGGCCAGTGCGGGCGAGACCGCCCGCATCATGCTCAATTCGAAAAACGCGCAAGCACCGGATGGGGTGGGGAACTCCTCCGGTCAGGTCGGCCGGAACCTGATGGATACGGTCGGTGCCTCCATGGGTGCACGCATCCCGGCCTTTGAGAACAGGCCCCGCTATAATGAAGACGGCGCCATGGGCATCCACATGTATATCCCGTTCTGGCTGTACCCGGAGCAGGCGGCGGGTAAGCTCGATTTTCCGCGTGGATATCATTATGAAATGGGCGGCGGGTTCAGCCAGCCCGATATGGGCGTTGGTGGTTATGGAGACATGGCCGGCGGCTATGGCGCGAAGCTGAAGGAAGAGGCGCGGCGCTATTATGGCAGCTATGTCTGGTTCGCCCAGCGCGGGGAGATGATCCCTAATGAGCATTGCTATGCCGAGATCGATCCTGAGCTCAAAGATAATTACGGCATTCCTGTTCTCAAATTCCACTACAAACACACCGAACACGAATTAAATCAGGTGGCGCATTTCCAGAAGACGACGCTGGAGCTGATCGACCGCATGGGCGGGGAGGTGCCGACAAATGTCCCCTCACCAAAGGACGCCATCGCGCCGGGCGGCTGGATCATTCACGAGGTCGGGACAGCCCGGATGGGTGATGATCCCGGCAGCTCGGTGACCAATGAATTTGGTCAATCCTGGGATGTCGATAATCTCTTCCTGATGGACGGGGCTATATTCGCGTCCAAGGCACACAAGAACCCGACCCTCACCATCATGGCACTTGCCTGGCGGAATACAGATTATCTTGTCGAACAGATGCAGCAGGGAGCACTTTGATCATGGTCCTGCACAAGAAAATTGACCGCCGTACGACGATCAAATGGGTGATGTCCGGTGTCGCGGCCTCCGCGATGACAGCCTGCGGCGACAGGAAAGAGACAAAGGCTGCGCTGGATGACGGGATCATCCCCGCGCGCCCCATCAGCAAACATCGGGCAAGCCTTGGGCAGGCGGCCGACATCTCGGGTACGCCTTACGGCACCGACCCCGATCTTATGCAGCCAGCCAACACATGGTCGCGGACGATGACCGAGAAGCAGCTCGCGGTAACGGCGGCGCTCGCGGATATGTTTGTTCCGGAGGATGAGCATTCCCCATCGGCGAGCGCGGTCGGTGTGCCGGACTTCCTCGATGAGTGGATCAGTGCCCCTTATGAAGGGCAACAGCGCGACCGCGCGATCATCCTGCCGGGGCTCACCTGGATCGAGCAGGTCTCAATTGGCCGGTTCGGGAAGGGCTTTGCTACGATCAGCGAGGCGGAGAGGGCGTCGATCCTCGATGACGTTGCCGTCTATGGTCAGGAGAAAGAAGAGCTGAAAGAGGGCGCCGCGTTCATCCGGCGCTTCCGGTCGCTCACCATGGGGGCGTTCTTCTCAACGCCTGAGGGGATGGCTGATATCGGCTATCGCGGGAACCAGCCGACAGCCGGTCCTTATCCCGGCCCCTCTCAGGAAGCGCTCGATCACCTTGAAGCTCACCTTCGATCGATCGGCCTCAAAATGCCGTCACTCGGCTGATTTCTCTTGAATAAAGGCGATTGCCACCCTGTCCCGTTTTGGGACAGGGCCTGCCTGTTTGTGGTGCAAATGCATCGGTCCTCGCAAGGCTCTGCCGCGGTAGCAATTTTATAGGCATATTTCCGGCAATAAGGGGTTCTGTTTTAGTTGAATATGTTATATGGCCAAAACAGATTTAGAGAGAACCGGAATGAGCCAGTCGCTCAACATCATTGTATTCCCGGGCCTGCGCGTTGTGCGGGGCGTCTCGCTTGTACTTCTTCTTATTAGCAACAGCCTGAGGGAGCGGCGCTGAGACGGGCTACGGCCAACGGTTCTCGCAAGGCTCCCGAAGGGGAGCTTTTTTTATGCGCCGATGATGACATGAAACGCAGCGATGCGATCACTAAAGGGCCTCAGAAAGCCGCCGCCCGAGCCATGCTCCGGGGGACGGGGCTGACCGATGCCGATTTCGAAAAGCCGATGGTCGCGGTCGTCAGCACTTATTCCTCAGTCATGCCCTGCAACATGCATTTACGGACCTTGGCCGGTCCCCTTTGTGACGGCATTCGCGAAAGCGGTGCGGTGCCCTTTGAATTCGGCGCACCGGTTGTCACGGACGGGATCTCCATGGGGCACGACGGCATGCGCGCGTCGCTCATCAGTCGGGAGGTTATCGCCGACTCGATTGAGCTCTGTGTGCGCGGGCATGCCCTCGATGCCGCCGTCATTCTGGTTGGCTGTGACAAGACCATTCCAGCCGCCGCCATGGCGCTGGCGCGTCTCGATATTCCGGGGGCGGTGCTTTACGGCGGGACAATCGGCAAAGGCCGTCTGGGCGATCGCGACCTTTCCATTCAGGATGTCTTCGAGGCCGTCGGTCAGCACGCCAAGGGCGATATCGATGATGCTGGCCTGAAAGCTGTTGAGGAAAAAGCCTGTCCGGGCGCAGGCGCCTGTGGCGGCCAGTTCACGGCCAACACAATGGCGATGGCACTGGCCTTCCTCGGGGTCGCGCCGATGGGCGCAGGGGATGTACCCGCTGTCCATCCTGACAAGCCGGGCGTTGCCCATGCAGTTGGGCTGCTTGCCGGTCAGCAGGCGCTTGGCACATCGATCCGTTCCCTGATCACGCCGGCAAGCCTGCGCAATGCTGTCTCGGCTGTTGTTGCCTCCGGCGGGTCAACCAACGCGGTGCTGCATCTGGCGGCCATTGCGGCAGAAGCCGGTGTCGATTTTGACATTGATATTTTCGATGAGCTGTCTCGCGAAGTCCCGGTGATCACGGATCTCAAGCCCGGCGGACGGTATCTGGCGCAGGACATGTCCGAGGCTGGCGGCTGTCGGCTCTTCGGCGCGCGCCTCAAAGAAGCAGGGCTGCTCGAAGACACGATGACCGTCACGGGGCGGACATTGTTCGAAGAGCTTGCAGAAGCAGAAGAAACACCGGGTCAGGACGTCATCTGGACCGTCGATAAGCCGGTGAAAGAAACCGGCGGCATCCGCATTCTTTACGGCGATGTAGCGCCGGAGGGCGCGGTGCTGAAGACGTCCGGCTACGCGGATCGCGCCTTCTCCGGTCCGGCGCGGGTCTTTGATTGTGAAGAGGACTGCTTTGCCGAAGTGCAGGCAGGCGGCATCAAATCCGGTGATGTCGTGGTCATCCGCTATGAGGGACCAAAAGGCGGCCCCGGCATGCGCGAGATGCTGGCCGTCACGGCAGCCTTGGCCGGGCAGGGGCTCGCGGGCGATGTTGCGCTGATCACGGATGGGCGTTTCTCGGGTGCAAGTCACGGCTATGTCATCGGTCATGCAAGCCCTGAAGCCGCCGCAGGCGGCCCGCTCGCTTACCTTAAAGATGGCGACAAGATTTCAATCGATCCGGCATCCCGCCGTATCGATGCAGATATTCCGTGGGAGGAGCGCCGGGCCGAGATGTCCGTGCGCCCGCAAAAATCCTACGGCGGTGTTTTCGATAAATTTGCCAAACTCGTCGGCTCTGCATCGCGTGGTGCCGTCACCCTTCAGGAGAAAAAAGGATGAGCGAAGAGCTTCGCGTTTTCACCAAAGACGATGTCAAACCCGGCACGCTGACGGACAAGACGATTGCGATTGTCGGCTATGGCAGCCAGGGCCGTGCCCATGCCCAGAACCTGCGTGAAAGCGGGTTCGACGTCATCATCGGCGCACGTAAGGGTGGCAAAAGCCATCAGCTGGCAGAAGAAGACGGCTTCCGCGTGCTCGACATTGCGAGTGCCGCGAAAGAAGCCGATTTC
The DNA here is from genome assembly GCF_003399445.1 of Parvularcula marina. Lineage (NCBI taxonomy): Bacteria > Pseudomonadati > Pseudomonadota > Alphaproteobacteria > Parvularculales > Parvularculaceae > Parvularcula > Parvularcula marina. The sequence continues at coordinate 2,630,884 of NZ_QUQO01000001.1, forward strand.
ATCGCCCTGACCGCACCGGATATGGCGCATAAGGAGATCTTTGAGAATCACGTCGCCCCCAATCTGTCGGCGGGCAAAACGCTGATGTTCGCGCATGGTTTCTCGGTGATCTATGGTCAGGTTCGCCCGCCCAAAGACGTCGATGTCATCATGGTGGCGCCCAAAGGGCCGGGCGATCTGGTCCGCCGTGAATATCAGCGCGGGCGCGGCGTGCCCTGCCTTTTCGCGGTCGAGCAGGATGCGTCAGGCGAAGCCACGCAGCGCGCTCTTTCCTATGCGGATGGCCTTGGCGGCACGGCTGCAGCGATCTTTGAGACGACCTTCCGTGATGAGACCGAAACCGATCTCTTTGGCGAGCAGGCCGTTCTTTGCGGCGGCGTCACCGAGTTGATCATTGCCGGTTACGAAACTCTCGTTGAAGCGGGCTATCCTTCCGAGCTTGCCTATTATGAGTGCTTCCACGAGCTCAAACTCATCGTCGACCTCCTTCACGAAGGCGGCATGAAGAAGATGTATGAGTTCATCTCCGAGACGGCGACCTTTGGCGATCTGCGCTCTGGCCCGCGTGTCGTGAATGCGGACGCCAAGGCGAAGATGAAAGATGTCCTCGACGAGATCCGCAGTGGTACTTTTGCCAATGACTGGATTCTGGAGAACCAGGCCGGGAAAGCGCGCTACAGCTCCATGCTTCGTCAGAAAACGGAGCACGACATGGAAAAAGTCGGCGACCGGATGCGTTCCATGATGACATGGCTCGGCGGCGACAAAAACAATTCCGGTGACTGAAGACTAACCCTTAACCCCTGAAGAGATCCGACAGGAGCGATCATAATGAACACGGCAACCGCCCAGGCCCCGACCCCGGCACCCGAAATATTGCGCGGCGCCGATCTGGTCGTACGTGCACTGGAAGCACAAGGGGTAACCACCGTTTTCGGTTACCCGGGCGGTGCGATCATGCCGGTTTATGACGCCCTGCCGGGCTCTTCACTCAAGCACATTCTCTGTCGGCATGAGCAGGGGGCGGCATTTGCGGCTGCCGGTTGGTCACGCATGACGGGGAAAGCTGGCGTCTGCTTTGCCACAAGTGGTCCGGGGGCGACCAATCTCGTCACCGGGATCGCGGATGCCTTCATGGATTCGGTGCCGATGGTCGCCATTACGGGGCAGGTCGCCGAGGCCGTGATGGGCACAGACGCCTTCCAGGAGATCGACACATTCGGCGTCACCATGCCGGTCGTGAAGCACTCCTATATCGTCCGTAATGCCGCAGAATTGCCGGAGATTATCGCTGAAGCCTTCCGGATCGCCGAAGAAGGGCGTCCGGGCCCGGTCCTGGTCGATATTCCCAAAGACATCCAGCTGGCGACGGCAGATGTGTCGATCACCCCGCCAATGAAGCGCGAAGAACTGCCCACGGATGTTTCCGTTCTTGACGCCGCGCGCGAAGCGGTGCGGTCTGCCAAGCGGCCACTCTTTTATCTCGGCGGCGGCATCGTCCGTAGTGGCGCAACTGAGGATGTCCGCCGGGTCGTTGAGGAAACCGGCATTCCGGCTGTGGCAACCTTGCAGGCGCAGGGCGTCCTGCCCACCGGTCACGAGCAGTTCCTCGGCATGCTCGGCATGCATGGCTCGCGGGCAGCCAATCTTGCCGTTCAGTCCACGGACCTCCTGATCGTTGTCGGCGCTCGTTTTGATGACCGCGCAACGGGCCGCCTCAACGGCTTTGCGCCTGAGGCTCGGGTCATCCATTTTGACCGCGACATCTCAGAGATCAGCAAATTGCGGGACGCGAATATCGCCGTGCCCGGAGAGCTGAAGGACAGTGTCACGGGCTTCAATCCCGGGCCATGCGATGTCGCTGAGTGGTGCTCCACCTGTTACGCCGAACGGGAAGCGTCCGCGCCGCGCTATGATGCGCCGGGCGAGGGGATTTTCGCGCCCGCCTTCCTCAAGCAATTATCCGAGGCCGCCGGAGATGATTTCGTCGGGGTCGCCGATGTCGGCCAGCACCAGATGTGGATTGCCCAGCATTGCCGTTTCTCCCGGCCGCAGGCGCATCTGACGAGCGGGGGCCTCGGCTCCATGGGCTTCTCGCTGCCCACCGCCATGGGTGCGAAAATGTCTGAGCCCTCCGCAACCGTTGTTTCGATCTCGGGCGATGGCGGCTTCATGATGAATGTGCAGGAGCTCGCCACCATTCGCCGCTACCAGATCCCGGTCAAGATCGTGGTCATCAACAATTCCCGTCTCGGCATGGTTCGTCAGTGGCAGGAGCTGTTCTTTGAAGAGAACTATTCCGAAGTCGATCTATCCGATAATCCTGACTTTGCCGTTGTGGCGCAGGCCTTCGGCATCGAAGGATTCACGATCACGAAACGCGATGAAGTGCCCGGCGCGATTGACCGCCTCCTGAAAGCTGATGGCCCGATCCTCTGCCATGTCGTGATCGACCCTGCCGATAATGTCTGGCCGCTCGTCCCGCCCGGGGCCACCAATGCTGAAATGCTGGAGACATCCAAATGAGCATCGAGACGCTGAATATCGAGACCGACAATGTGAACGGCACGCTTCGCCGTATCTGGACCGTCATCGAACAGCGCGGCTGGTTTGTCCGTTGCCTGCTGGTCGAGGAATCCGGCGATGGGGCAAAGACCTGGGTGCAGGTTTCACCTTATGGTGAGCGGAAGATCGAAACGCTCCGCCGTCAGATCGAACGGCTGGTGAATGTGCGTTCTGTCAAGCTGGAGCAGCGCAGCCGCGTGCGGCCCAGCATGTTCAAGGAAATCCCGCATACAGAGGTCGTCTTATGAGTGTGACGGCGCCAGAATGTGAGGGCGACGTATCGCCTTTCGGCATCTCTGAACGGGAAGTCGAAGCCATCTCGAGCCGGGCGGATCCCGCCTGGAACGAGATTTCGGTGACGCCCTGCCTTCACGCGCCAAAACTCTCTGCCCTGACGGGGACGGAGCTCTATCTTAAATTCGAGAACCAGCAATATACGAACAGTTTCAAGGAACGCGGCGCGCTCGCCAAGCTCCTGTCTCTCTCTGAAGAGGAACGCGCGCGCGGGGTGATCGCGGCCTCCGCCGGTAATCACGCGCAAGGTCTTGCCCGCCATGCAGCACTGCTCGGGGTGAAGGCATGCATCTTCATGCCGCGCCGGACGCCTTCCGTGAAGGTCGAGGAAACGCGTGCGCTCGGCGCGGATATCGTTCTTGAGGGGGACAATTACGATGCCGCCAGCAAAGCCGCAGCCGCTCGCGCAGGCGAGACTGGCGAGATCATGGTTCATCCCTTCGACGATCCGCATGTCGCATGCGGTCAGGGAACGGTCATCTCAGAAATGCTGGCCGCGGTGCCGGATCTCGATGTCGTGGTGGTTCCCATCGGCGGCGGGGGCCTTGCGGCGGGCACGGCTGTTATCGGCAAACGGATCAAGCCTGACCTCAAGGTCGTCGGGGTGCAGGCGGCCTTGTACCCAAGCATGCTGAATGCCCTCCGCAAGACGGATCGGCCCTGCGGCGGCAGCACGCTGGCGGAAGGCATCGCGGTTTCCGAGCCCGGGCAACTGACCCGGCGGATCATCGCCGAATATGTCGATGAGATCGTGACGGTCGAAGAAGCCCAGCTTGAAACGGCGCTTTGCCTCCTTCTCAACACCCAGAAAACGCTCGCCGAAGGGGCGGGGGCTGCGGGTCTTGCCGCCGTCATGGCGCATCGCGGCCTCTTCCGCGGCAAGAAGGTTGGCAGCATCATCTGTGGCGGGAATATCGATACAAGGCTCGTCTCCGGTGTGCTGATGCGCGATCTTGCGCGGCATCGGCGGCTCGCCCGGCTCAGGATCGAGCTGATCGACGTACCCGGACAGCTTTCCATTGTGTCCGATGCGATCACGCGCGCGGACGGCAACATTATCGATGTCGCCTATCACAAGATCTTCAATGATCTGCCCGCCAAACAGACCTATCTCGACATCTCCGTGGAGGCCACGGATGCCGATCATATGGACAGGATTATCGCCGAGCTTCGCTCTGTCGGTCTGAATGTCGATTTTGCGAATTATTAAAGGGAGGACGTCCCCATGAGTGCAACAGGATCCGGTCACGTACGAATTTTCGACACGACCCTTCGGGATGGAGAGCAAAGCCCTGGCTTCTCCATGACCATGAAGGGGAAGCTCCGTATGGCGAAGGCTCTATCCGCGCTCAATGTCGATGTCATCGAGGCAGGCTTCGCGGCGGCATCTCCGGGGGATTTCGAATCCGTCAAGGCCATCGCCGAGGTCGTGAACGGCCCTCGCGTCTGTTCACTGGCGCGGGTCACCAAAAGCGATATTGATGCGGCGATCGAGGCGCTGGAGCCGGCCTCTCACAAGCGGGCGCATGTCTTCATCGGTACGTCGCCCATCCACCGTAAGCACAAGCTCAATCTGCGCAAAGGTGAGATCCTCGACAAGATCGAGGAAGGCGTTGCCTATGCGGCGAAATATTTCGACGACGTCGAGTTTTCCGCCGAAGATGCGCTGCGTACAGAGAAAACATTCCTCGCCGAAGCCATGCGGACGGCGCTTGATGCGGGGGCGAAGACCCTCAACGTCCCGGACACGGTCGGCTATACGACGCCGGAAGAGATCTATGACACCTTCCGCTACCTGATCGATGCGGTCGAACCGCCTGAAGATGTCGTTTTCTCCTCGCATTGCCATAATGATCTGGGGCTTGCGGTGGCCAATTCTCTTGCGGCTGTCCGCGCTGGCGTTCGCCAGATCGAATGCACGATCAACGGCATCGGTGAGCGGGCCGGGAATGCGGCGATGGAAGAAGTCGTCATGGCACTGAAAACCCGCCGCAGCTATTTCGGTCTTGATACCCAGATCCGCACGGAGGAATTCCACAATGCGTCCCGCTCGCTGGAAGAAGTGACGGGTGAGAAGGTGCAGCGGAACAAGGCGATTGTTGGCCGGAACGCCTTCGCGCATGAAGCGGGCATTCACCAGCACGGCATGCTGCAGAACCGCGAGACCTATGAGATCATGAAGCCCGAAGATGTCGGCGCACCAAAATCCTCCCTTGTCCTCGGCAAGCATTCCGGCAAGCACGCGCTTTTCGCGCGGCTTGAGGAGCTCGGCCATGAGGTCGATCCAGATTATACGGATGCGATTTTTGCGGCCTTCAAGAAACTCGCCGATGAGCGCCACGAAGTGACAGACGAGGATCTGCGGACGCTGGTGTCTGGCGCCTCCAACCGTGTGGTCGTGGCGGAGGCTGTCTCCTGATGGCTAAGACACTGTTTGACAAGATCTGGGAGCGGAATCTTGTCACGCCTGAAACGGAAGATCGCCCGGCGATCCTGCATATCGGCTTGCACCTGATCCATGAAGTGACAAGCCCGCAGGCCTTCACGGTACTGAAGGAACGGGGTCTAAATGTTCGCCGCCCTGACCTGACGCTCGGCACAATCGATCACTCGGTGCCGACCTTGCCTGCACGCGCGGATGGGCGGTTGCCTTACGTGACGGCGCAGGCCGAGATGCAGGTCGAGACGCTTCGCAAGAACTGTCAGGAGCAGGGCATTCCCTTGCTGGATCTCGATGATGAACGTCGCGGCATCGTCCATGTTGTCGGGCCAGAACTTGGCCGTACACGGCCGGGAATCGTCATCGTCTGCGGCGATAGTCATACCTCAACCCATGGCGCGTTCGGCGCGCTCGCCTTTGGTATCGGCACAACCGAGGTCGGCCATGTGCTGGCAACGCAAAGCCTGTTGCAGCGCCGCCCCCGGACGATGCGAGTGACGTTTGAGGGCGAATTGCCGGACGGTGTTGGTGGCAAGGATATGGCCCTCGCCATGATCGCAAAGCTCGGCACGCAGGGCGGTACGGGCTATGTCATCGAATATCAGGGCAAGGCCGTCCGTCAACTGACGATGGAAGGGCGAATGACCCTTTGCAATATGTCCATCGAAGGCGGCGCACGGGCCGGCATGGTGGCGCCCGATGAAGTGACTTGGGCCTATCTTGAGAAAGCCGCTGGCATCTCCCTCGACAGGGACGAGGACCTCGTGAGCGATGAAGGTGCGGTGTTCGACAAGGAAATCGTGATCGACGCGGCCAGCCTGACCCCTATGGTGACTTACGGAACGTCTCCTGATGCGGCGTCGGCTGCGAACGGGAATGTACCCGATGCGGAGGAAGGGCTCGATTATATGGGCTTTGTGGCAGGGCATCCGCTTGCGGAATATCCCGTCAACAAGGTCTTTGTTGGCTCCTGCACAAATGGTCGGATCGAAGATATGCGCGCCACAGCGCGCGTCCTCACCGGACGCAAAGTTGCCGAGGGTGTCCTCATGCTGATCGTTCCCGGTTCCGAAGCGGTCAAGCGGCAGGCAGAAGAAGAGGGGCTCGATCAGGTCTTTGCTGCGGCGGGCGCCGAATGGCGGGAGCCGGGCTGCTCGATGTGTATCGCCATGAATGGCGATAAGGGTGAGCCGGGTGAACTTGTCGTCTCAACCTCGAACAGGAATTTCAAGGGCCGGCAGGGCGAGGGTGTACGAACTGTCCTTGCCTCTCCGCTGACCGCTGCCGCCTCGGCAGTGGCAGGACGGATTGCTGATCCGCGGGAGTATCTCTGACATGGACGCATTCGGAAAACTCACGAGCAAGACATTCGTCCTGCCGGATGAGAATATCGACACGGACCAGATCATCCCGGCGCGTTTCCTGACGACAACGTCGCGGGATGGTCTTGCCGATGGCTGCTTTCACGACTGGCGGTTCGATGGGTCAGGCAAGCTGACGGCTCATCCTCTCAACGATGTCGATACATCCAGCTATCAGGTGCTGATCGCGGGCGATAATTTCGGCTGCGGCTCCTCGCGAGAACATGCGCCTTGGGCGCTTCTGGCCTTCGGGTTCCGTGTGGTGATCAGTACCGAGATCGCGGATATTTTCCGCTCGAATTCCCTCAAAAACGGCCTCTTGCCTGTAACAGTCAGTGAGGAGCTTCATCAGCAATTGATGGAACATGCAGGCGAAGAGGTCACTGTCGACCTTGAGGAAATGACGATCCGTCACGGCAATCACGTCTCCTCATTTGAGATTGAACCTTTCGCCCGGCAATGCCTGCTGGCAGGGAAGGATTCGCTCGACGTCCTGATCGACGCCATTCCGCAGATTGAAGAATATGAGGCACAGCGCGCATGACCCTCAACCTTGTTGTCCTGCCCGGTGACGGGATCGGCCCGGAAGTCACGAAAGCCGCAGAGGACGTCCTCAGCGCGGTCTGCAAGGGCGCGGGGCTGGAGCTGAAAATGTCTCATCATCTGATCGGCGGCATTGCGATTGATGAGACGGGCAATCCGTTGCCGGAGGAAACACTCGCTGCCTGCGCGGATGCGCAAGGCGTTCTGTTAGGCGCGGTCGGCGGGCCGAAATGGGATGGCGGATCGGTCCGGCCTGAACAGGGGCTCTTGCGGATACGTGAGGCGCTCGGCCTCTTCACAAATATCCGTCCCGTGCGCGTCTTCGAGGGGCTCGAGCATCTCTCGCCGATCAAGAACGCAGCCGGCCTCGATATAGTGATCGTCCGGGAGCTGACGGGCGGGATCTATTTCGGTGAACGGCAGGAAGGCGATGAGGTCGCCAGCGATCTCTGCACCTATTCTGCGGAGGAAGTCCGCCGGGTGGTGGCGCCTGCTTTCGAAATCGCAAAAGCGCGGAACGGCAAGCTCACCTCGGTCGACAAGGCGAATGTGCTGGCATCTTCGCGGCTCTGGCGTCGCACGGCGGAAGCTGTGGCGAAGGACTACCCGGAGGTGACGCTCAGCCATGCGCTGGTCGATGCCATGGCGATGCATCTTGTGACCCATCCGAATGATTTCGATGTTCTGGTCACGGAGAATATGTTCGGCGATATCCTTTCCGATGAGGCCGCCGCCGTTTCGGGGTCTATCGGTCTGGCAGCGTCTGCGTCGCTTGGCGCGCCGGGAACGCCAGGGCTTTATGAGCCGATCCATGGCTCGGCGCCCGACATTGCAGGGCAGGGCGTTGCCAATCCATCCGGTGCGATCCTGTCGGCGGCCATGTTCCTTCGGTTCGGCGCGGCACGTGAGGATCTCGCGAGCCAGATTGAGGCGGCGGTTGAAAGTGCGCTGAAAGCCGGTGTCCTGACACGTGATCTGGGCGGAGACGCGAATACGGAAGAAATAACTTCGGCCATTCTGGAACGGCTTTAAGCCTGCCGGTCATGCACTCGCATCTGCGGGCGTGCCTTGCGGGATACCCTCGGTAATGCGTGTGGCGGGCTCGAATTTCAGGACACCATCTTCCACCTGCCCGAACTGATAGGCGCTCAGATCCGCAAGGTAGTTCTGGTGAACGCGCCATGGGGCTTTCACGCCCTGTTTGGGCAGGACATTGGCGGCCCGCTCGATATAGCCGGAGTTGAAATGGATCAGCGGCACGGTCTCGCGCGGTTCGGGCGGTGTATCCGGGCGGCAGACGCCATAGCCTTTCTTCCGTATACGGTTAAGAATGCGGCAGACATGCCGCGCCGACAGATCCGCCTTCAATGTCCATGAGGCATTGGTGTAGCCAAAACAGAAGGCAAAATTCGGCGCACCCTCGATCATCATCCCTTTATAGATCAGGCGATCGGCAAAGTTCAGCTTCTCGCCATCCACGGTCAGGGCAATGCCGCCGAACAGTTTGATCTTCAGGCCCGTCGCGGTGACCACCGCATCCGCGACGAGATGGGTGCCGTCGGCAAGCAGGACGCCCGTCTCGTCCAACTTCTCAATCTGATTGGTGACGATGGAGGCGCGGCCTTCCTTCAGGGAACGGAAAAAGACGGAATCTGGGTCAAGGCAGACCCGCTGGTCCCAGACATTATATCGGGGAGAGAAGGCGATCTCGGCATCGACATTCGGCCCGGCCTCTTCCTGCGCGATCTTCTTGATCGATTTGCGCGCAAAGTCCGGCTTCCAGCGGGCAAAGCCATACTGAACGATACTCAACAAAATGCTCCGCCACCGGATGAGACTGCCGGCAAATTTCTTTGCGGGCAGCCGGCCGACAGTTCGCGCAAAGCCGTCCTCGGCGATGCGGGGCACGACATCGCTGGGGGAGCGCTGGAGCATGGTGACGTGCTCTGCATGTTCGGCAAGAGCGGGAACAACGGTTATCGCGGTGGCGCCGCTGCCGATGACGATAATCTTCTTGCCCTCGGCAGAGAAATCTTCCGGCCAGAATTGTGGATGCAGGATTTGCCCGCCAAAGGCATCCTTACCCGGAAAGTCCGGCGCATGGCCTTCGGCATAGTCGTAATAACCAGCGCAGGCGAGGAGGAAGCGGCAAGTGATCTGTCCGTCCTGCCCATTCTCTCGATAGCTCACCGTCCAGAGTTGGCGATCGGATGACCAAGATGCGCCAGTCACTTCGCGGCCATAGCGGATCAGGCCATCAACGCCGTATTCGGCAGCCGTCTCGTTGATATAATCCCGGATGATGTCGCCATCGGCAATCGGTTGGCTATCCGGCCACGGACGGAAGGGATAGCCCAGTGTATACATATCAGAATCAGAGCGCACACCGGGATAGCGGAAGAGATCCCATGTCCCGCCCATTCGCTCACGCGCTTCGAAAATCTCGAAGCGTTCCTCAGGACAGTGCATTTTTAGCCGACAGGCAGCGCCGATGCCGGACAGGCCGGCCCCGATGATGAGAACATCAAGGGTTTCTTGCTGGTTGAGTGTTGCCATGACCTGCCTTTTCGAACACCGCGCACACGGTGCGAATATTGGCCCGGTCTGGCAAGTCCGATCTGTCGTTGCCTAGAGCACGAAGAACAGGATCGCGAAGAGGGCGAGTGCGGCCAGCAGCGTCGAAATGGCGAGAATGTACCTCACGCCATCGCCTGTATGGCCCTGCCGGACGGCCTCGGTCGTCGTATCCATGGGATAGGGCGTGCCGGGCAGGTCGACGGGCTCAAGGTTTTCCTGCTCTTCCTCCGGCTCAGAGAGGGCCGAGTCCGGCTCTTCTTTTCTATCTGTCGCAATCGTCATGACAATCCTCCGTCTCGTTCACGGCGGTCTGGGAGCAGCGCTGTGAAGCGTTGACGCCCTGTCAGGGCCAATCGCCAGACCCGCCTCTACGGAGAAACAACGGCTCGAGGCCCTTGCGGTTGCGTGATTTTCTCAAGCGGGACGTTTCATCGCAGGGGGAGAGCGTGACACGGGCTCTTGCACGGGGGCGGCGTCTCGCGCCATGTGGGGCAAAAATACCCAAAATCTGCGGAGGATACCGACATGGCTGACGTGCATCATTTCATCAATGGAGAGCGCCGCGAGGGCCGCTCCGGCCGGTTCAGCGACATTTTCGACCCCAATACGGGCCAGGTTCAGCGCCGCGCCGCGCTCGCCTCGACGGCGGAAGTCGGGGAGGCCATTGCTTCTGCCAAGGCCGCTCTGCCGGTCTGGTCGGCGATGAACCCCCAGCGCCGGGCGCGTGTGATGTTCGCCTTCAAGCGCCTCGTCGAAGAGAATATGGATGAGCTTGCCGAAATGCTCTCGTCTGAGCATGGCAAGGTGATCGCCGATTCAAAAGGCGATGTGCAGCGCGGTCTTGACGTTGTCGAATTTGCCTGCGGCATCCCGCATCTCCTCAAAGGGGAGTACACGGAAGGAGCCGGCCCCGGCATCGATGTTTACTCTATGCGCCAACCGCTCGGTGTGACGGCGGGGATTACGCCTTTCAATTTCCCAGCCATGATCCCGTGCTGGATGTTCGCGGTGTCGATCGCCTGCGGAAATACATTTGTGCTGAAGCCTTCTGAGAAGGATCCGTCCGTCCCCTTGCGGCTTTGCGAGCTGATGATGGAAGCAGGGGCGCCTGCCGGTGTCCTCAACATGGTCAATGGCGACAAAGAAGCGGTCGATGCGATCCTGACCCATCCGGATATCAAGGCCGTCAGTTTCGTCGGCTCGTCGGATATCGCCCATTATGTCTACAAGACGGGTACGGAGCATGGCAAACGCATCCAGGCCATGGGCGGCGCCAAGAACCACGGCATCATCCTGCCTGATGCCGATATGGATCAGGTGGTGAAGGATTATCTGGGCTCCGCCTTCGGCTCGGCTGGCGAACGCTGCATGGCGCTGCCGGTGGCTGTCCCCGTGGGTACGGACACCGCGGATGAGTTTGTCGCTAGGATGGTCGATGAGGCGCAGAAGCTCCGTGTGGGGGTCTCAACCGACATGGATGCGCATTACGGCCCGGTCGTCACCTCCGCGCATCGCGAGAAGATCGCAAGCTACATCCAGATGGGTGTTGATGAGGGCGCCGAGCTCAAGCTCGATGGCCGGGACTTCTCGCTTCAGGGGCATGAGGAAGGCTTCTTCATCGGCCCGACCATCTTTGATCACGTGAAGCCGAATATGCGGTCCTATCAGGAAGAAATCTTCGGGCCGGTCCTTCAGGTCGTCCGTGCCGAGACATTGGAAGAGGCGGCGGCCCTGCCGTCCGATCACCAGTACGGCAATGGCGTTGCGCTCTTCACCCGCAATGGCCGGGCGGCGCGGGAATTTGCCCAACAGGTCAATGTCGGCATGGTCGGCATCAATGTGCCGATCCCGGTGCCGGTCAGCTATCACACCTTTGGCGGCTGGAAACGCTCTGCCTTCGGCGATGTGAACCAGCATGGCCCTGAAGGCGTACGCTTCTGGACCAAGATCAAAACGGTCACCCAGCGCTGGCCGGAAGGCGAGATCGACGATCAGGCTTTTGTCATTCCAACCATGGGGTAAACGGATGAAACTCTTCGTCCTTGCAGCTTTGTTCGTGTTTTCCGGTTCCGCCGCATTGGCGGGGCCGGATGACTTCACCGATGGCCCGGTCATCACGGGCTATGGCAAAGTGACGAATGTCGAGGCCGCCACTCAACTTGATGCGGCCCAGACTTTCCGTGTGGCGTTCGATACATCGAAAAGCGGCGAGGCGGAGGTTAATCGCACGATCAACAGTGCGGCACGCTTTCTCAACATGCAGGCGCGGGCGGGGGTGGCCCCGGAGAATATCGAGCTTGCCGTCGTGCTTCACGGCAAGGCGGTCTACGATGTGACAAGGGCAGGGCCTGAGGCGGCGGACGGTAATCCGAGTACGGAACTGATATCGCTCCTGCAGGCGCAGGGTGTCCGCTTTATCGTCTGCGGCCAGTCGGCGGGCTATTACGATGTAACGGCCCAGGATCTGCTGCCCGGTGTCGAAATGGCAGTCTCGGCGATGACCGCCCATGCCCTTCTCCAGCAGGATGGATTCACCCTCAATCCGTTCTAAGCCCACCGATTTGCGCGGGCGACCGGCAGCGACTATCTCGCTGCGATGACTTACGCCCCGCACCGTTTCTGCGTAGCGCCGATGATTGATTGGACGGACCGCTATTGCCGGTTTGTCCATCGTCAGCTCAGCAAACACGCCCGGCTCTATACCGAGATGATCGTCGATGAAGCGATCCTGCGCGGAGACCGCTCGCATCTGCTCGACTTCGATACCGAAGAGCACCCCCTCGCGCTGCAGCTCGGCGGCAGTGATTCGACCAAAATGGCGGCGGCTGCGAAGATCGGGGCCGAGTGGGGCTATGACGAGATCAACATGAATATCGGCTGCCCGTCAGATCGGGTCCAGTCGGGCCGGTTTGGCGCCTGTCTGATGACCTCACCGGATCTCGTCGCCGACTGCCTCAAGGCGATGCAGGACGCTGTTGATATTCCCGTCACGGCGAAATGCCGGATCGGGGTTGATGATCAGGAGCCAGCCGAGATCCTGCCGCGCTTTATCGACCGGCTGGCGGAGGCTGGCGTGACGGTCTTTATCGTCCATGCCCGCAAAGCATGGCTGGATGGCCTGTCACCGAAAGAGAACCGCACGGTGCCGCCGCTCGACTATCTGCTGGTGGAGGAAGTGGCGCGGGCCCGTCCGCATCTGACCTTCGTGCTCAATGGCGGGATTGAGGATCTTGATCAGGCTGCGTCCCATCTTGAGACATTTGACGGGGTCATGCTCGGCCGCGCGGCCTATGAGCGGCCCTTCATCCTGTCCCGGATTGATACACGCTTCTTTGACAGCCCCTGCGAGGCACCCGACCGCCTCACCGTCATCAAGGCGGTGGCAGCGAAGGCCGCGGTGATGGACGTGCCGATCTGGAAGTTTGCCCGGCACATGCTCGGTCTCTTCCATGGCGAGGCAGGCGCCCGTGACTGGCGCCGCCGGATCAGCGAAGAGGGAAGAGATCGGGGCGCGACCCCAGACTGGTTCATCCGGTTGGGAACGGAAATCACAGCCCGGTCGAGGGCGGCTGCATGACACTCACGGCTATTCTTGTCCTTGTGCTGACAGGGCTCGGCGCCGGCTTTGCGGGCGGTCTTTTCGGGATTGGCGGCGGCGTCGTCATCGTGCCGGCGCTCTATGCTGCCTTCACGGGTATGGGGATGGCGGAGGATGAGGCGATCAAGACCGCGATCGCGACCTCCATGGCGACCATCATCGTCACCTCCATCCGCTCGGTGATGCGTCATCACCGGCATGATAATGTCGACTGGCCTGTCCTGAAGGCCTGGATGCCGGGCCTCGCGGTCGGTGCCATCCTCGGTTCAGTCATTGCGCGTTACATTGATGGACAGGTGCTGACGGGTATTTTCGGCGCCGGGCTGATCCTGCTCGCCACCCAGCGGCTGATGAGCACGCGGGGGAACAAACAGACGACTGAGGGCACCATGCCCAGCCAGCCTGCTCAGCACGGGATTGCAGGCGCGGTCGGCGCATTTTCCAGCCTTTTGGGCATTGGCGGGGGCGTCATCGGCGTGCTGCTCCTCACCCAGTTCGGGCGCAGCGTTCATCGCGCGGTCGGCACGGCGGCCGGCTTCGGGCTCGCCATCGCGATCCCCGGCACGTTCGGCTACCTCTGGCCCGCTGCGACGGACACGGAGGTCATGCCCTGGCGCATCGGCCTTGTCTCAATTGTTGGGTTTCTGGCGATCGCCTCAGGCACCTTTTTCGGGGCACCGATCGGGGCGTCGACGGCGGCAAAGCTCGATGCAAAGCTCCTGACCCGGATCTTTGCGAGCTATGCCGCCCTGACCGGCATCCTCATGCTCAAGGAAGCCGTCTTCGGTTGAGCTTAGATGACCTTGTAGTCCGAGCCGCCACCGAATTTCGGCAGGGCAGGTTCGGGCGCAAAGTAATCCCGGCGAGCCGGCAGGCGCGTGCGCGTGACCCGCGGTTCGGGCTCAGGCGTCACGACCGGCGGCACCACTTCGGCATAGCTTTCAGCGGTGGCTTTCGGCAGGCACGGATTGGTCGGCGCGAACGGGTTCAGTGCCGTGCCTGGTCCCTGATAGGGCGTGCCGTCAGCTTTAAGACACGGATCAAACTCGCCCCCCGGCGTGTTCGCGGTGTAGAAATCGCCATCATCCTTCTTCGCAATCAGCCTCGGATTGGCGGAGAAGAATTTCCCGTCATCTTTTTTGTCCGTGCGCTGCTGGTTGGTGGTGAAGAAGGCGCCATCGTCCTTCTTGTCGGCGCGGCGCGGATTGGTCGTGAAGAATTTGCCGTCATCAGGCTTGTCGGCCTTCACCGCATTCGGTGTCATCGCCGGCTTTTCTTCGTCCTGACGCTCCGGCAGCCCGCGGATCTGGCGGCCGCCATTTGTCTCATCATCGGCATGAAAGGCCGCAAAATAGAGATCGTCGGCGTCACTGGCCTTGGCGATACGGTCGGCGCGCTGGCCGTCTGCAAAAACGAGCGGCCCCATCCCTGCGGGGACACCATTTTCAATATCCCCGGCGAGATTTGCCGTCACCCATGTGTCCGTCGGGGCTGTCGGTGCCGATTTGGCACTGAACATGCGCTTGCCCGGCAGTGTATCGCCGTCAATCGCTGAATACCCAGCATAAAGGGCGAGCCCCCCAAGAGCTGCGAGACCGGTCATCCGGATGGCTTTCTGCAGCATGTCATGCACTCCAAAACACAAACGACGGGCGCGAGCGTCCCGATTGGGTAAATATTCTGCTAATATTATGCCAACAATTGTGAGGTGTCATTGTCACGCTTTGGCAGGGTTAATCCCGGTTCTCGCGATCAGGGGGTCTCACGACCTGTTCAATCCGAAAGCTGCGTGGTAAGGATTTGAGGAAGAACCATGCCATGGCGGGTCTGCCGCGCGGGGGGCATGGGGTGCTGGTGGGTTGTATCGTATGAAGACTGGGGATACCGGCCTCAATCTGATCAAGGCGTATGAAGGCCTCAGGCTTTCGGCGCAGTCCGAGCCGTTGCCGGGCGCGCAGGCTGGTGATCGGGATGCGGTTAGCTGGAGCGTGGGCTACGGCCACAAGGCGACGGCTGGCGCAGGGATGACCGTGACAGAGCGCGAGGCATCGCGCCTTCTCCAGGAAGATATCTCTCCGATTGAGAACCTTATCCGCACGACTGTGCGCGCACCGCTCAACCAGAATGAACATGACGCGCTGGTGTCACTGATTTTCAACATTGGCGAGGAAAATTTCCGCCGGTCGACGGTTCTGCAAAAACTCAATGATGGCGACAAGCTCGGGGCCGCCGAGGCGTTCGAGCGCTGGAGCCGGGCCCGTGTCGACGGCAAACTCGTCAAACTGGACGGCCTTGTGCGCCGCCGGGCCGCCGAGAAGTCGCTATTCCTGATGCCGACCGATGCCGAACTCGTCGTGCCGACTTCTGAGGTCATGCCGGCTGATGAATGTGACGGCGCGATCCGCTCGGAAGCCGCGATCAACAACGCGCCGCTGTTCGATCTCAAAGAGTTCCGGCGTGACCGGAACCGGCAATTGACGCCCGAAGAGACCGAACAACGGCTGACGGCACTTTATCATGCGCAGCAGGCACTGACTGGTGATCCGGCCAAGATGATCATTTCCAAGGCCGAAGAACGCGAAGATATTGGTGTCACGGTCGGTGCGGCGATGGCCGGGCTGATGGCGCTGGCCACGACCCTGCTCGGGGGCTTGCTGGTTCTGTCGGAATATCTGCCGGGGACACTCGCAACAGTCGGGATCGGCGGCGATATCATCGCATTGATCGAAGCCAATCTGCCGCGTTGGCTCCTCGTCGGCGGCGGGGTCGCGCTTTATTTCATTGCTTATGTCCTCGTGAAACGGGCCAACCGTCACGGCATCAAGCGGCGGCGCGCCATGGAAGTTGCCAGGGTTCAGCACGCCGATTGACCATCCACATCGCGAAATTATCAGTAGGGAGTACGGGGATTGAGAGCCTCGGGCGCTGGCAGGCGAGCCTTATTGAGCGGCGCGGCGTCAAATATCCCTATCATGTCACCCGGATGTTCCCCCGCAGGGGCGAGGAAGTCCTTGATGGCGGCTCGATTTACTGGGTGATCCAGGGCTATTTCACTGCCCGCCAGCAGATTGTCGGGCTCGAACCCGTTACGGCGGAGGACGGCACCTCGAAATGCCGCATCGATCTTGATCCCAAGCTCATTCCGGTCAGTCCCATCGCTAAACGCCCGTTTCAGGGCTGGCGATATTTAAAGCCTGAAGATGCACCTGCAGATGTGACCGGGGGCGCCAAGGGTGATAGTCTGGAGCTGACGCGCAGGCTATCCGAGCTGGGATTGCTGTAATCGCGCGAGTGAAGGGGCGGGATGAAGGTGAATACGCTGACATCGGGGACGACCGTCGCGGCCGTGGCGGCACTGGCTGTTGTGGCATCGCTGACCAATCAGGGGCTGAAATCACCCGCTGATGAAACGCCGCCGCAGACGCTGAAAGGCGAAATCATCGAGGAGGGCGCGCCGGTCCTGACCGAAGCGCGCACGGCCCTGCGGCCTGATTTCTCCGTGTCCCTCCTTTCTGAAACATCCGGGGCCATCCATGAGGAGGGCGGTGACATAGAATTCTGTGTGCCGCTGGTTTTCCCGGAGGCAACGTGCCTGCCTCGCGACCGGATCCTGAAGCTCGATGGACGGCCCATCGATCGGCTGACGCCGGATGGAGCGCCGCGTTTCGACAAACTCCTGATGGTGCATCCGACCGACTTCCGTGAGCCTGAACGTGAGGTGCGCACCTGCGAAGTCTTTGCCCGTCTCAAATCAGAAGAGTGGGGCGCGATGACGACCGCCGGCATGGCGGCCGAAGCCCGCTTTGAGCGCTATTGCGGCCTGATGGCGCTGGCGCGGGTCGCCCAGCCAGCACGAACTAGCCGCTTGTCTGATAAGGGACTGACGGAAGCGGAAATCGAAAGCGTGCCCGGTGAAGCTTGGCCGCATTTCGGTGAGCGCTTCAGCGACAGCCCGATCTTCTCGCGCGACGAAAAGGATGAACGGCGTTGGAACGGCAATACCGAGACCCTGCTGATGACGGTGCAGGATATTGCTGTCGCCGATTTTGACGATGACGGTTTTGCCGAGCGCCTTCTGGTGGTTGCGGGCAGGGCGCGGGGCGGCAGTGCCGGGTTCTCCAGCTTCATGCTGTTCGAGCATGACGATCAGGGTGTCGGATTACGTCAGGTCGTCTGGGAATAAGACGACCCTCATCACCAGCTTTCCCACCCCAATAAAAAAGCGCGCCCCGAAAGGCGCGCTCTTCTTTCCCAGGAAAAAATCTTGGTGCTTAGCGAAGCGTCGATGTCGCCGGGCGCTTGAGAAGCGGGCGATCGGCGACCGGGTCATTCCGGGTCGGCATCAGCTCACGAGCGCGAGGTGCCTCAAGACGGGCAACCGGACGGCGCGGGGCTTCTTCTTCGACGACTTCTTCTGCGAAGTCCTGCTGCGTGGTTTCTTCTTCAACCGCAGCGGAAACAGGCGGTGTCACCGTCTTGCGCGGGGTGACGAGTTTGGCACCTGAGCCGCTGAGCGGATCGTCGGAATGCTCGCTCGAGCCGTCGAAACGGGCGCCGCTCTCAATGGTCAGGGATTTGTGCGTGATGTCGCCTTTGACGAAGGCGGTGGAGGCCAGTTCGACCTCAACAGCGCGGATCGAGCCTTCGACACTGCCGGAGACGCGGACTTTTTCCGCCATGACTTCGCCATCGACACGGGCGCCGTCACCGATGACCAGACCTTTGGCCTTGATGTCACCGTCGATCTCGCCATCGAACTGGACTTCGCCAGCGGATTCGATCGATCCCTTGATGACGACGTCACTGGAAATGATGGAAGGCACACCGGCGGGGCGGGAGGAACTCCGGCCACGGCCACGGCCATTATTCTTTTTGGTAGAGTCCTCAGCGTCAGCCATCACTTGCTGTGCTTCGATGACTTCCTGCTGGTTGTTCGACTTAGCTTTCGAAAACATAACGCCCTGCCTCAATGAACTTCAGTGGGTCGATCTGGCGTCCACGATAATGAATCTCATAGTGAACGTGATAACCCGTACTCCGGCCTGTACTGCCCAATAGGCCAACTTGATCATGCAGATTCACCGTCTGGCCCGCTCGAACGGTGATCCTGTTCATATGTGCAAAACGTGTTTTGAAGCCATTCCCATGGTCGATTTCGACCGTATTCCCAAACCCACCACGTCTGCCAGCAAACGTTACCCTCCCTGGGGCGGTCGCGACAAGCGGTGAATTGCGTGGAGCGGCAAAATCGAGCCCTTTATGTGCAGCGCGAACGTTCTTTTTGACAGGATCCCACCGCATCCCGAAGCGGGAGGTCATGCGATGGCGGACTTTGATGGGGGTAGAGAGCGGCACGGACTCAAGTGCGGAGTTCAAGGTGAGAAGCTCTTCGTAAATTCCCTCAATGCGGGCAGCGCTTTTGAAATAGGCATTTCCGCCCGCAACGCCCTGCACCGGAATGAGGGGGCCGCCCTGACCGGTCAGCTCGTCCTCGCCTGTCGCGGCGCTTGAATCCGCAAGCGCGGAGAGGCGGTGACGCTCGACCAGCGTATCAACATCGATGCCCGTGTGATTGAGGATCTGCGACATCTCCCGAATGGAGTAGCGCATGTCTTCTTCGAGGCTTGCCATCAGGACGACCTGCTTGGCGGAGAGCTCTGCCGTTTCACGCCGCATGGTCGAGAGGACATCGTCATCAATGCCTTCGGCGACCCGCTGGTTCATGATGCCCTGAAGGGCTTCGTCACGGAGAGAAGAGGTACGCGACTGGCGCGGGGTGGGCTCACGGCCCACCGGATCGATCATCAGGCGGTTGGTGGAGCCCGGCTCCTTGCCGCCCGGCGCGCCGACTTCGGAAAGCGTCTTGGCGAGGGCATCATAGCGGCGGTCGGCGGCGGACTTGTTCTCAACGAGGGCGCGGAGCGTCTCGTGCTGGCGATTGAGGCCGGAGATCGTCGCCTCGAATTCGCGGGAATAAATATAGTTGAGCGCGTTCACCTGATCATAGGCGGTTTCCGCGGTCTGCAGGCGGCGGCGATAGGCGGCTTCCTGGTCGCGGCGCTCCTGATCTTTGGAGACGATGATCTGCTCTTTGAAGACCACGTTGACCGATGCGTAAGCGACCCAGAGAAGGGCGACGCCAAGCACGGTTGCCATGAGAATTTGCGTGCGCGCAGAAAGCTTTACGAAGCGGACAATGCCCTCAGAGCGGTGATAAATCTGGCGTTCACGGAACAATTTGCCGAAGGCTCGTTCCATGCGACCATTATCGCGACCCATCGTAATCAGCCCTCAGCCGTTGCCCGAACAGGGGATTGCAGATCTTGGCATCGAGCCGAAAATCGTAACCTGTACCCACCTGTTACAATAACACACACAATGTGCTCCTGATGCAAGACTTGGCACACAGCCAAATCCAAGAATTATCTATTTGACATGAAAACACGGGCGTTCGGTTAATGTCGGTGGAAAACTTGCGCGGGCCTGCCGATTTAAGATTTGGCGAGGGCTTCATACCATTGGCGCTCAAATCCCGCTTCCTCTCTGGCTTCATCATTGAAAGGACGCTTCAGGCCGCCCGGAAAATGCTGCTCTACCAGTGATTTGAAGATTTCCGCAGGACTTTGTTCATCCCCAGAACAGCAATGCCGGAACCATCTGATTCCAGTCGCGACATGGCCGATTTCCTCGGTGTAAATCACGGTGAGAACCTCGGCGCTCGAATCGTCTCCAGCCCGGCGCAGGCGCTCGATCATGCCGGGCGTCACGTCGAGCCCTCGTGCTTCAAGAACGAGCGGCGCAATCGCCAGCCGGGCTTTGATATCGAACGATGTCCGGGCGGCGGCATCGAAGAGGCCTTCATGCGCGGGCAGGGCACCATAGCGGGTGTCCATCTGCTCCAGACGGTCAGCCACCATCAGGAAATGGCGTGCCTCATCGGACATGACCGATAGCCAGTCAGCCACGAATGAATCCCGCTCCGGCAGGGGAATCACATGCGCGAATCGACCAGCCATATCGGCGGCGAGATCAATGGCATTGAGCTCGATATGCGCGATGGCATGCATGAGCGCCTGCCGCCCTGCTAGCGAGCCGAGCCCGCGTTTCGGCATCTCATTCGGGGGCCGCAAGGGCGGTTCATCGCGCCGAACGGGTCTCGGCCAGTCGGACAGCGGCGAATCGGGAATGCCCGAAACGCCTTCATTTGCGAGCTTGAGGGCGAGTGCGGCCTTCTCTCTGGGATCGACGGCTTTGAGAATCTCACCCAGCGGGAGCCGTGGATCAGCCATGCGCTTTGACGGCATCGAGAACCTTCTCGACATGCCCGGGCACGCGGACTTTCCGCCAGACTTCCAGGATCTTGCCGTCCGGGCCGATCAGGAAGGTCGACCGCTCGATCCCCATGTATTTCTTCCCATACATGTTCTTCTCGACCCAGGAGCCATAAGCCTCGATCACCTTGCCGTCCTCGTCGGAGGCAAGGGGAACGGTCAGCTCATGCTTGGCGCGAAATTTGGCGTGTTTCTCCGGGGTATCCTTGGAGACACCGAGCACATTAGCGCCCGCTTTCTTGAATGCCCCCAGCATTTCGGAGAAGCCAATGGCCTCTTTCGTGCATCCAGATGTGTCATCCTTGGGGTAGAAATAGAGCACCAGCATCTGCCCCATGAAATCCTTGAGAGAAACCTTCCCGCCATCTTCGGTAGGCAGAGAAAAATTGGGGGCCTTCTTGCCGGCTTCGGTCATCCTTACGCTCCATTTGAGGCAAATCGCAGCTGATTTGCGGGACTGGCTTTTCAGTTCGGGCGCTCTATCAGGGACAATCCGTTTTGTAATCGGGACGATGCTGCGTCACTCTGGCCAATCAGGAACAGCTTCGTTACGATATCACGTCTCCATGGGCAGGGGGCAAGGGTAATCGCGGGCAATATGGACGAACCGGCCAAGCCGACACAGACAGGAAAGACGCGTGCCGTCCGCCGGGTGGCCCGTTTCGGCCTGCACGGTTTCGCACTACTCTTTGCGCTGAATGCCTACTTCATCGCGGGGCTGTTCTTCATGGTCAGCGGGGAGGGGATTGTCTTCAATTCCCTGCATGAGCCCGTCGAGAAAGCCCTGACCGAGAAAGCTGGTGCGCAAGCGGTTGAGATCGGCGAGGTGCGCCTGATCCGTGATGCGCGCGGGCGTCATCCTCTCAAGCTGACGGTCACTGAATTTCGCATGGATCAGGGAGGTGGCCGTATTGTGGAGTTACCGAAAATCTCCATGCGGATTGATGGCCCCTCCATGCTGCGCGGGCGGGTCCTGCCGAAATTCGTCGAGATTGATGGCGCGACGGTCGAGATCGTCCGGCGCGAAGATGATCTCGATGTTGGCGGCAGTCTCGATGTCGAGGAGCTGATCCGTCTGGCGAGCCTCATTTCCGATGTCTCGGGCGGTTTCGAAGGCGCCGTCCTCAACGAATTCACTTTTGCCTATGCCGATATCGAGGCGGGCACGAGGTTCCGGGCCGAAGGCGGGACCGCTTCGCTCCGTGTTGAGAATGATGATTATGACTTCACCATGGTCGTCCCCTTCGAGGAGGCGGACGGCACAAAAGGATCGCTCAGCCTCAATGCCGCGACCCGGCCAAGCCATGGCAGCTTCACGGCGGAGCTTCTCTTCAACAGGGCGCCGATGGCGGAGCTGCTTGAAATCTTCTTTGCTGATAATGAGCAATTGTCTTTCGACGTGCCGGTTTCAGGCAATATCCGCGCTGCGGGCAGCGTCATTCAGGGGCTGTCGCGCCTCAATATCGATCTCAGCGTGGGTGAGGGGACCGTTAAACTCCGTGATGCGGAACTGCCAGTGGCCGCGCTTGATCTCAAAGCCAGCCATAATGTCCTGTCGCGGACATTGACGATAGATAGCCTTGGTTTTGACGCGGCGGGCGCCGCTGGCAATCTTGCCGGCACGGTCACTTATGAGACCGCGACGAGCGGCATGTCCGGGATCGATTTCGACCTTCTGGCAGATCAGGTGACGGTGACCCAGGAGGGCATGTTTGATGGCCCCGTGCCGCTCGAAAACGTCACGCTCGTCGGCGGCTATGATGTCGCAAGCCATGAGATCCGTCTTGAAAATCTTGAGGCGGATTATTTCGATGCGAGGCTGAAAGCGGAAGCGAGCCTGCGCCGCGAGGACGGGGCAGGCATTCCTGCGATCAAGGCGCAGGCCAGCATTGATGGGCACCTGACGGTTGAGCAGGTCTTGCGCGGCTGGCCGATCCCGGCAGCGGACGGCGCGCGCCAGTGGGTCGTCTCTGGCATGCCGAAAGCGGACGTCTCAGGCGTCACTTTCGTCATGGATGTACCGGCAAACGGCTTCACGCCGGAAGGTCTCTCAGAAGACGCGCTCGTCGATCTGAACTTCCGGGCGGAGGATGCAACGGTCATCTACACGCCCGGCATGACGCCGGTGACGGGGCTCAATGCAACGGGCCGCATTCTTGGCAACAGCTTCTCCGTGACAGCTGATCGTGGCCGGATCGGTAAAGTCCGGATCACCGGCGGCGGTGTTGAGATGCCTTATCTTGTCCCCAAAGGCGGCCCCGGTATCTTCACGGTCAAATTCGATGGTCAGGTCTCGGACATTCTCGGGATCGTCGATGAAGAACCGCTCGGCTATATTTCCGAGGCGGGGTTTGAGCCGTCATCTTTCGAAGGCATGGGCGAGTTTACCCTGACCCTTGTCAGGCCACTCCTCTCCTATGTTCCGATTGAGGATTATGAATTCAACGGCAAGGGCAGCTTTACGGGCGTGACGTTCGAGCCTTTCGGCGCGACCCTGCCGCTGGTCGATGGCAGCGGCACGGTTTCTCTCACTGAAAAAGGGATGACGATCACCGGGCTTGCCGATGCGGCGGGCATTCCCGCAAGCTTTGAATGGAGCCGTCCGTTCGGGGACCGGATCACCCAGACGCTGGTGGCGGAAGCGAAGATCAGTCCACGGACGGCGGATGCTTTTGGCCTGCCGTTGCGGCGATTCCTGCGGGGCGAGGTCAATACGCGCATCTCGGCAGAGGGCAATAAATCCGGCTTCCAGAAAGCAGCGTTTGAAGCGGACCTGACGCCGGCGGCCCTGTTCCTTGAGAATGGCCGCATCCTGAAACCCGAAGGCCAGCCCGGCCACGCGGCGGTCAATGTCGCGCTGCCCGGTCAGGTGCCGGTCATTCAGGTCGAACGACTGGCCTTCACCATGCCCGGCGCGAATTTCGAAGGGAATGCCCGGTTTACCCCGCAAGGTGGTCTGATCGACATGGACCTGCCGCGCATCTGGATGGATGGGGTCGCGGATATGAGTGTCCGGTTGACCCGGGATGACAGGCGGGTCAAACTCTCCGTGTCCGGAGATTATGCCGATGCCTCGGGGCTGATCGACAATGTCCTGTCTGCCAGACCGTCAAAGAACGGCGGCAATCTTCCGGGCGGGGTCGATCTTGACGTCTCGCTCGCGCGGGTGGGCCTGAAGGGGTATACGGAGCTGTTAGACGTTGAGGTGTCCGGCCACCATGATGGCGCGGAGATGGCCCGCCTGACGGCAAAAGGCGTCTTTGAAGGGGGCGGCCAGCTTGATGTCGTCCTTGGCGAGAACCCGGCAGGGCTCGGTGAGGATGTGACGATCACGACGGACCGGTTCGGCCGTCTTCTCAATGGTGTCTTTGGCATAACCTCCGTTCTTGGCGGCGAAGTGAAGATGACCGCGACCTTCATCGATGAAGGGCCGATGGCGGGCCAGTTCGAGGCCACCAACCTGACGCTGCGCAATGCGCCGACCGTTGCGAGACTTCTCTCAATTGGCTCACTCGATGGGCTCGCCAATGTTCTCAATGGCGAGGGGCTCGAATTCGATCATCTCAAGGGCGACCTTCAGCTCAAAGACGGGGAGCTGAAACTCGTCGATGCGCAATTGACCGGCTCGGCGCTCGGCCTTTCCGCAAACGGCGCCGTCAATCTCGAAAGTGAGAGCTTCAACCTGCATGGCGCGGTCGCGCCGGCCTATCGCGTCAACTCGATGTTCGGCTCCCTGCCGGGTCTCGGCGATCTCTTCGTCTCTCGGGATGGCGAAGGCATTTTCGCGCTCGCCTACCGCGTCGAAGGGCCAATGGCGGATGCAACGGTGCAGGTGAACACGCTCGCGGCCCTTACGCCGGGCATCTTCCGGCGGGTCTTTGAGCCGGTCGGCGATGAAGAACCGACGACAGCCGAATTGCTCAAAGCGGCGGAAGAAGCGGCAGGGGATCTGGCAGCGCGAGATTTCCTATCGACGCCGGAGCTCCTCAGGGAGTATGAGCGCGAACAGACAGTGCGGGATGACCTGCCTTCGCCATAATCCGACATGACCGGGTCGATGCCGCAGCCTGCGGCACGCCTTCGGGCAATGTAGAGTGACTGATGCCCCTGGGGTTTTGATGCTATCCTTATTCAAGAAAATCGGCCGTTTCCTGAACAATATGGATGCCAAGGCGATCACGTCGCTGGCCGTGACCGTGGCCTTGCTTGGGTTCGTCGTGATCATGCTGGTCTATGGGACGGACTGGCTCGGTATCAATCAGTCGGCCGTCAACAACATCATGAATAATGTGGCGAACAGCCCGTTTGCGCTGTTCGGAGTGATCGCGGTTTTCTGTGCGCTGGCGCTGACCGGTTTCCCGCAGACACTCCTGTTTGCCGGGACAGTGGCTGTCTTTGGCGCGACCACCGGCGCGTGGTTTTCCTGGATTGCGACTCTCTGCTCGGCGACCCTGACC
Source organism: Parvularcula marina (assembly GCF_003399445.1). Lineage (NCBI taxonomy): Bacteria > Pseudomonadati > Pseudomonadota > Alphaproteobacteria > Parvularculales > Parvularculaceae > Parvularcula > Parvularcula marina. The sequence continues at coordinate 2,656,050 of NZ_QUQO01000001.1, forward strand.
TTTTATCTGGGCCATCTTTTCGGCGCGCGGTTTGTCCGCAAGCTGAGCGCCGGCAAGGCAAAATCCATGATCGAAGTCGCCCAGAACCATGGGATACTGGCAGCGATGATCATCCGCTGGATTCCGTCAGCGCCCTTCATCGTCATCAATTCGATCTTTGGTGTCGCCTCCGTGCCGTGGTGGAAATTCATTGCGGGCACGGCGGTCGGGATCATTCCGAAGATCCTTGTCGTTTCTTTCTTCACCGATCAGGTCGATGAGTTCCTCGGCTTCTTTCAAAGCCGGGATCCGAAGGATCTTGGGGTCATCGCGCTCGTGGTCGTGCTCTGGCTTGTCTTCCTGCTCTTTGTACGCTGGCTCTACATGCGGCTGCGGCGAACGACTTTATCGGGCCTCGATGGCGAATAAATAAGCTCCCCGCCTTATTTTGCCGTGCTATTTACGGTTAATAAGTCTGTCTGTGCGTATTCTGCCTGCTGCTAGGGGTGCTAACCGCCGCCTGACTGCCGGGCGGCACCACACTGAAGGAATGTACGCGCCATGTTGTCTTCATTTTTTGGCATGTTGTCCGCCGACATGGCCATCGACCTCGGGACGGCGAATACGCTGGTCTATGTGAAGGGCCGGGGGATTGTCCTGAACGAGCCCTCCGTGGTTGCCATCGAGACGCGAAATGGCCGCAAGATCGTCCGTGCCGTTGGTAATGAGGCGAAAGAGATGCTGGGCCGCACGCCCGGCGCCATCGAAGCCATCCGCCCGATGCGGGACGGTGTCATCGCCGACTTCGAAGTCGCTGAAGCGATGATCAGCCACTTTATTCGCAAAGTTCACAACCGCCGCTCATTCGCGAGCCCGCGGATCGTCATCTGCGTGCCCTCAGGCGCTACCGCCGTTGAGCGCCGCGCCATCATGGAATCAGCGCTCTCTGCCGGGGCCCGCCGGGTCGACCTCATCGAAGAGCCGATGGCGGCAGCCTACGGCGCCAATCTACCGGTCTCAGAGCCGACAGGCTCGATGGTTGTCGATATTGGCGGCGGCACGACGGAAGTCGCGGTCCTCTCGCTCGACGGCATCGTCTATTCGCGCTCCGTCCGCGTGGGCGGCGACACGATGGATGACGCCATCGTCAGCTATATCCGCCGCGAGTTTAACCTGCTGATCGGCGAGGCTTCGGCCGAACGGATCAAAAAGGAAGTCGGCTCGGCGAAAATCGACGGCGACAACAAGGAACGCGCGATCCAGATCAAGGGCCGCGACCTGATGCACGGCGTACCGAAAGAGGTTCGCCTGACGGCCGCGCAGGTCTGTGAAGCCCTTCGCGAGCCGGTCGCCCAGATCATTGAAGCCGTGAAGGTCGCGCTTGAAGCGACCCCGCCGGAACTCGCTGCCGACATCGTCGATACGGGCATCATGCTCACCGGCGGCGGCGCGCTTCTGAAAAATCTCGACCAGGTTCTGCGCGATGAGACGGGCCTGCCGGTCTCGATCGCAGAAGACGCGCTCTCCTGCGTGGCCCTCGGCACCGGTGCGGTTCTAGAAAACAGCCGGATGCGGGCCAATCTTGCATCGACCGGCTGACCGGACATTATCTTGAATACTTGCCGGAAACACGCCTAACAGAAGGCATTCCGGCAATTCACAGGGGATCTGGGCAGGGCTCCTTGCCGTAGTATGAGCAGTCGATGGCAATTTTTGACGAACTCAAAGGGTCGCTGACGCCGAAACGCCATCCCCGCCGGACGGGGATCGTCTTTTTCCTGTCGCTCTCACTCTCGATGACTGGGCTCAGTTTCTACGGCGCGCAGGCAAGCGTTTTCGAAAAGGCGCGTGAGACGGTGCTCGATGTCTTCGAGCCTGTTCTGACGGCCTTTGGCGCGCCCGCACGCTGGATCGGTAACCGGGTCGGCAATGTCGAGGATTATTTCCGTATCTATGCGGAGAATAAGCGCCTTCGCGAAGAGAATGCCGAGCTGCGCGTCTGGATGCAGGACGCGCTGAGCCTGCGCCGCCAGATCTATTATTACGAGCAGTTGCTCGAGACCAAACAGCCCGAACCGGCAACCTTCATTGATGCGAGCGTCATCGGCGAGAATAACGGCCCCTATGACCATGCGCTGATCCTCAGCGCGGGCCGCACCGATGGCGTGAAGCCCGGGCAGGCGGTCGTCGACGATGGCGGGCTTCTCGGCCATGTCATCACATCGGGGAGTTCCGCCGCACGCATTCTTCTGGTCACGGATTATGAGAGCCAGGTTCCGGTCTTTATCGAGGATCTTGAGGTCGAAGCGCTGCTAGCAGGTAGGTCGAGCGGTATGCCGGTGCTGGAGATTTTCTCTGAACGCCGGGCCGTGCCGATCAAGCCGGGCGGGCGGATCGTGACGTCAGGCGCGGACGGTCTGTTGCCGCGCGGCCTGCCGGTCGGGGAGGTGGCGCGCGTCGTAGACGGGGTCGTCTATGTCGATCTCTTTGCCAACACCCGCACGCCTGATCTCGTCCGAATCGTCGATTACGCATTCCCCTCAGATGTTGAGGATCCCGCTCCAGAACAGAGTTCCTCCTTGGGTGGGGCAGAGGGGCCGGCGAGTGCCGATGGTTGATCAGTACGCGGTCAGGCGCGCCATCCGTGCGGCAGGCCCGTCGATCGCGCTTTTTCTTGCCGTCATCCTGCTCGTAACCCCGTTACGGCTCTTTCAGGGTTATGTGCCGACGCCCTGGCTGCCGATGATCATCATCTTTCTCTATGCAGTTTATGAGCCTGAAGCCTTGCCGCCAGTCGTTGTCTTTGCGGCAGGGGTGATGCATGATCTGCTTTACGGCGCGGGGATCGGGGTCTGGGCGAGCGTCTATCTGGGCCTGCAATATATGGTCTATTCGCAGCACGAATATCTCGATGGCCGTTTGCCGCGGGTCGTCTGGGCTGCTTTCGCAGTGGCCGCGACGGTCGCGGCACTCGCGCTTTATCTGCTGCGGTCGTTTCTGGCGGGTGGTTTTCTGCCCATGGCACCGCTCTTCTACCAATTATTCATCACCGTAGCCGTTTACCGGCTCGCAACCATGCTGTTTTTCTATTTGAGGGCCCGGGCCAAACGGGCTGAGGAAGAAGCCGTATGAAAGTCGAGCCGTTTGATACCCAGCGCCAGACCGCGTTTTCGCGGCGCTCCGCGCTGTTGTCCGGCGGGATGCTCGTGCTTTTTGGCGGGGTCGTCTATCGACTCTTCGACCTTCAGGTCCGCCGCTATGACGAATTCGCCGCCAAGGCAGATGATAACCGCTTCAAGCAGCGTGTGGTCGTCCCCCGTCGCGGCGACATGCTCGACCGCTATGGCAATGTGATTGCGACCAGTCGGCAGAACTTCCGTATTCTGCTGATCCCCGAAGATACCGACAATATCCCAGAATCGATTGCGCGGCTTGAAGAGATTGTACCCCTTAGTGCCCGGCAGGAAGAACGCCTCCTGCGCGATATCACGGCCAAGAAGAACCAGTCCTTCGTGCCGGTTGAGGTGATGGATAATCTCAGCTGGGATGAATTCTCCGCTGTCAATTTCCGCCTGCCGCGTCTGCCCGGCATTTCAACCGAGGTCGGTGAGACCCGGTTTTATCCGGATGGTGAGCACATCTCTGCTATTGTCGGGCATGTCGGGGCGGCGGACAGCCGCGATCTGGCGAATGCGGAAGATCAGGCTAAACGACTTCTTTATCTCCAGCCCGGCTTCAAGCTCGGCAAGCTGGGGCTCGAGAAGAAATATGATACAGAATTGCGCGGGCAGGCGGGCACACAGACCGTTGAGATCACGGCGGCTGGCCGCGTCATCGATGAGAATGACCACAGAGGCAATGAAGCTCTGCCGGGCACCACGCTTTCGCTGACCATCGACACGGACATCCAGGCGAAAGCCTATGAAGTGCTGTCTACGGATTATGGCGAATATCCTGAAGGGACCGAAGGGCCGGGGGCGATCAGCGGCGCGGCGGTCGTCATGGATGTCGTTAATGGCGATGTCATCGCGCTTGTTTCGACGCCCGGCTTTAACCCGAATGACTTTGCCAAGACGGTTGGATCTTCGAAGCTACGCGAGCTTGAAACCTCTCCGCTTCACCCGATGCTCTGTAAGCCGATTGCCGGGGCTTATGCGCCCGGCTCGACCTTCAAGATGCTGTCGGCGATCACAGCACAAGAGGCAGGTATCTCGCCGTCGACCCGTTTCGGCTGCTCAGGAAAATTCTGGTATGGCGGGCATGAGCATAACTGCTGGAAGCAGGGCGGACATGGCGCGGTCGACATGGTCAACTCGCTCAAACATTCCTGCGACGTCTATTATTATAACGTGGCAACGCGGGTTGATATCGATCACATCGCCGAAGTCGCCAAACGCTTCGGGCTAGGACAGAAATTCGACCTTGGGCTTTCCGGACAGGTTTCAGGCATCGTGCCGAGCCGGGAATGGAAGCGGAATTTCTACCGGACGAATCCGGACAATCAGACCTGGTTCCCGGGTGAGACCCTCTCGGTCGTGATCGGGCAGGGCGCTGTGACGTCGACACCGTTGCAGCTGGCCGTCATGTCGGCGCGGATCGCAACCGGCAAGGTCGTCACGCCACGGATTGTCAGAGGCATCGGTGATAGTTTCGTGGAGGATCCTGTCTTTGAGACGCTCGCGGGGGATCCGGAGCATCTCGACATCGCCCGTCAGGGCATGGATGCTGTGGTCAACCAGTGGGGGACGGCGGCCCGCTCATCTTTGATGCCGGATTTCCGCATGGCCGGGAAGACAGGCACGAGCCAGGTCCGCTCACTGCAGATCAATCCCGCGACCGGCCGTCCTTTCCAGAACCATGAGCTTCCTTGGCGCCAGCGCGACAACGCATTGTTCGTGGCCTTCGCGCCTTACGATAATCCGCGTTATGCCTGCGCTGTAGTCGTTGAGCATGGCGGTTCAGGCTCCAAGGCTGCAGGCCCTCGTGCGCGCGACCTCATGCGGGCGGTCCTTGAGAAGGATCCCTCTAACCCCGCAAAGAACCCGCTCTATTATCCGTCCGGCACCGGAGCGAACCGCATTGCCGCGCTGGAAGGACAGGGCTGATGGCAAAGGAAGCCTTGCGCGTTCCGACCGCTGAGCTTGACCTTCAGGAACGCATCCTGAGGCTCCATTGGCCCTTGCTGCTCGTTCTCTGCGGTATTGCCGGGATCGGAGTCATGACGCTTTACTCGGTGCCGCAGGGGCACTGGTCGCCCTATGCGGCGCAGCACCTGATCCGGTTTTTGGTCTGTCTTGTGGGCTTGGCGGTGGTTGCGGTCATCCCGCTCCGCTTCTGGCTGTCAGCGTCCTATCCGATTTATTTCGGTGTGCTGGTCCTCCTTCTCCTCGTGCCGTTTATCGGGGAGATGAATAATGGCGCACGACGCTGGATCGACCTTGGCGGGTTTCAGCTCCAGCCTTCCGAGATGATGAAGGTTGCCGTCGTCATGGCACTGGCACGTTATTATCACGGGCTCGAATTCAAGAAGGTGTCGACTATCCTCGGGATGATCCCGCCGCTCGCCATGGTTGGGGTGCCGGTCGGGCTTGTCTTCATCCAGCCGGATCTGGGGACATCGCTGCTGATCGGTTTCTCCGGCCTTTTTGTGATCCTGCTGGCGGGGATCAGCTGGCGGGTCGTTATTGTCGGGATTTTTACCGCGCTTGCCGGGATTGTTGTCGCCATCCAGACTGGGCTCCTGAAGGAATATCAGATCGAGCGGGTGACGGCCTTCCTCAACCCGGATCATGATCCTCTGGGGGCGAACTTCCACCCTAATCAGTCGAAGATTGCGATTGGCTCAGGCGGAGTCGAAGGGAAGGGGCTTCTTGAGGGCACCCAGAGCCAGCTCGGCTTCCTGCCCGAGAAGCACACGGACTTTATCTTCACTATCTATGGAGAAGAATTCGGCCTGATCGGCACGACCATTCTGCTTGGGCTTTATATACTAGCATTCCTTCTGACCGCGCGGATCGCAGGCGCCGCCCGAAGTCACTTCGGCCGGCTGATGAGCCTCGGGATCGGGCTGACCTTTGTTTCTTATGTGCTGGTCAATACAGGGATGGTCATGGGACTGGCGCCCGTTGTCGGGGTGCCGCTGCCGCTCGTCTCATATGGGGGGACGGTCATGCTCGCCATGATGGGCGGCTTTGGCCTTGTCATGTGCACCTGGGTGAACCGTCATCAAGATACACTGCGGACACAAGGATGGCGGCGCTAAGAACCCGCCGCCTTCATTCATTCAGTCATTTTAAAAATGCGGTGACCTCAACCGTAGCGGTTGAGGATCTCTTCGATGGCCGCGCGTGTGTCGGCGATATCGCTGAGGAAGCGGGCGATGCCGTCGCGGGCACGCTCAAGCTCACCTTCCTTGGCAGCAAGTTCTATCTCTTTAGCACGATCTGCCATCAGCGCGGCGCCGATATTGGCCGAAGATCCTTTGAGCGTATGGCCAATCCGGATCAGGCCCGGCTTGTCATCAGCAGCAAGGGCCGCGTTCAGCTGTTCGCAGAGCTCGTCGGTCGAGGTCCAGAAAGCGTCTAGAATCATCTTCACGCCTTCAATGCCCGCCGCTTCGGCTAGGCCGCCGATCTGGCTTTCATCGATAACCGATGCGGTTACAACAGACATCATTCTCGCCTCATTCTTCCCCAACCGCGTGGAATATCTCGCAGATCGCCCCACGGATCGATTGAACCCGGGCCAATCATTGCTAAGACGGGTAAAGTAACGGCTAACCGCGGCATGAAAATTGATGTTTCGCGGCATAAAAAGGGCTGAGGGGCATAAAATGGCAGTATCGGGCAGCGCGAATCCGCAAGAACACTGGTCGGGACGCGCAGCGTTCATCCTGGCGGCAGTGGGCTCCGCAGTGGGCTTGGGCAACCTTGTCAGGTTTCCCTATGTCGCTGGTGAGACGGGCGGGGGGGCATTTGTGCTCTTCTATCTCGTCTGCATCCTCTTTATCGGCCTGCCGGTGCTGTGCGCCGAGCTGATGATCGGCCGCCGAGGCGGCGGGTCTGCCGTTGCAGCCATCGCCCGTCTTTCAAAATCAGAAGGCAAGTCAGGTATCTGGACCATCGTCGGATGGCTCGGGATGATCTCGACCTTCCTGATCCTGACCTTCTATTCGGTGCTGGCCGGTTGGGTGCTGCATTTCGTTCTGCTGTCGATCGGTGATCTGGCGGGCGCGATTGGAGAGAATGGCCTTGGCGCCATCTCCAGCCCGGCTTTCGAGGCCATGTCGAAAGACGACATCTCCTCCCAGCTTGGTGAGCTTCTCACTCAGCCTGTTCGCATGATTATCATGCACGGCATCTTCATCATCGTGACGATTGCGATCGTCATGCGCGGTATCAAGGGCGGGATCGAAGTCGCGGCCAAAGTGCTGATGCCGATCTTCTTCATTCTGCTTCTGGCGCTGACTGTTTCCTCGCTGATCAATGGCGATGCAGGCGCAGGCTTTGCCTTCCTCTTCCAGCCGGACTTTGAGAAATTCGGCGCGGCATTGTCGGATGGATCGATCCTTCTTGACGCTATCGGGCAGGCTTTCTTCTCGCTCAGCCTCGGCTCCGCGATGATGATCACTTACGGTCTCTATCTGTCGCGGGAAGATCAAATTCCGGGGGCGGCACGGGCTGTTGCATTTGCTGACACAAGCGTCGCGCTGATTGCCGGTCTGGCGATTTTCCCGATCGTCTTTGCGGCGGGCCTCAACGAAGCTGCTGGCTTCTCGCTGCTCTTTAACTCGCTTCCGCTGGCATTCCACCAGCTGCCATTCGGCGGTATTTTCGCCATCGCCTTCTTCATCATGACGCTCTTTGCGGCGCTCACCTCATCGATCGCGCTTCTCGAAGTGACGGTGGCGATTGCGGATGGTGACGTTGATGTTGATCCAGCCAAGCGGGACCGTCGCCGGGTGCAGGGCGCCATCGTCATTGGCCTGATTGCCTTTGGGATTGGTGTCGCGAATGCGCTCAGCCAAGTGTCTGGTGTCGAGACCTTCTTCAACACCTGGCACCCGCTTGATTTCATCCCGCTCTTTGAGGGGCTGGTGCTGCTCGATCTTATTGATCAGCTGACGGCGAATATCCTGCTGCCGCTTGGCGGCTTCTTGACTGCGATCTTCGCGGGCTGGGTCGTCTCCGGCTCAGCAGCGCGCGAAGAACTCAACTTCAACAGCGAGCGGACCTTCAAGATCTGGCGGTTCCTTTGCCGCTGGGTCTGCCCGCTCTTTGTCGGGCTGGTGCTGGTTTACGCTGCGATCATCGCCCCGATGCTTGGCTGATCCTCAGCGAAGATCTGAAAATCTGTCTGTGGCAGCGACGAGCTCGGCAACGATGCCGGGCTCGCTTGCTGCGTGACCGGCGTCCGTCACGATTCGCAGATCCGATCCCGGCCAGGCTTCATGAAGCTCAAGCGCTGTCTTCATCGGGGTGACGACGTCATAGCGGCCCTGCACGATGACGCCGGGGATGTTCTCAAGCGAGGAAGCCTCATCGAGAATCCAGCCATCGCGCTCGAAAAACCCACCATGCACAAAATAGTGCGCTTCGATCCGGGCAAAGGCGAGGGCGAAATGCTCACCGGCAAAACTCGACATCCGCTGCAATGAAGGTTGCAGAGAAACGGTCGACCCTTCCCACACGGACCAGGCTCGGGCGGCCCTGAGCCGCTCTTCCGCATCGTCGCCCGTCAGCCGACGGTAGTAGGCGGCCATCATATCATCGCGCTCTTCTTCGGGGATGACATTGAGAAAATCCCGCCAGCTATCGGGGTAAATCCAGTTTGCGCCTTCCTGATAGAACCACAGGAGCTCTTCGCGCCGGAGCGTGAAAATCCCCCGCAGGACGAGCTCGGTCACCCGGTCCCGGTGGGTAAGGGCGTAAGCCAGCGCCAGCGTCGAGCCCCATGAGCCGCCGAAGACCTGCCACGCCCTGATTCCCAGATGCGTCCGCAGCTTTTCCATGTCGGCGACGAGATCCCAGGTCGTGTTCTCCCGCAGATCGGCATGGGGCGTCGATCGCCCACAACCCCGTTGATCAAAAAGGATGATTCGATATTTCGACGGATCGAAGTAGCGCCGCATGGAAGGGGTTGAGCCGCCCCCCGGGCCGCCATGGCAGACAACAACGGGTTTTCCGGCCGGATGTCCGCAGACTTCATAGTAAATCTCGTGGATGGCCGAGACCTTCAGGCGTCCGCGTTCGATCGGATCGATGGCCGGGTACAATTTTCTTCCTGTCATCTTGCGCGTTTGCCCTTTGCTTCGGCATTCTTTGTGTTAGGGTTTCGAAGGGTTGAACAAGATACGAATGCTCACCGCCCGATTGAGGGTTCGGTAATAGCATCCGGAGTAGGGGCGTCTACCGGAGTGGTGGGAGCTCACTTGGGTAACTGGGCAGGTATAATGACGTTACGGGCATACGTTTCACGTTGGTTCACCTTTCTCGTTCTCGGCTTCGCAGCCACCGGCTGTGCATCCGTTAAAGTCTCGATCCCCGGCATGGGTGATAAGGCTGAAATCGCCGACACAGGTTACTCCGAGCGCGTCGCGCTGATTGATGCGGCAGATGACCTTTCCCTTCATCCCTGGGGCGATACCCCTGACAATGGCTTCGTGAACGTCCTGTTCGGGACGGTGTCGGATAATCCGCAGGAACGGGCCGTCAAAGATTATATCGCAACGATTGAACGCCGGGGCGAAGATCCCGTGGCTGGCGTTTTCGCCGATGCTGACCTCTCGCTTGCCCATGCCCGCCGCGTCGTCGAAGCCGGTCGTCAGGCCATGGGCGCAATCACGCCCGTGCCGTCCGATATCGCAACGCTCGAACGGGCGATCAGCGATACCCGCGAATGCCGGACCATGTATGTTGCCGCGCTCGAGACGCTCGAACGCCGTGACTGGGACGTCAGCCGCACCGATATCCTTGTCATCCGGGACGCCTTCACTCAGACCATTGATGATATGGGCGTGACGGCTGACCTCGTGGCAGAGCGTGTGGCAGCTGTTCAGGGCCGGGATCGTTTTGCCGAGCACCGCCCCGGCAGCGATACGGGCGGCGAATAAGCCCTCAGCCTTTATTCCAGGGTTCACCGCTTTCCAGCGCCCGAACGATCGCGCGGGCGACCAGCTCAATCTGAGCGGCAATATCTTTTTCCGTGGCTAAAAGCCCCTGAGGGCCGACTGAGATCGTCACGATCCCGTGAATGGCTGCCCATGTCGCGCGGGCGGCCAGCTCCTTCTCCGCAGGGGAGGCAGGACCCGGCACATCGGTAAGGACCGCCGCTGCTGTGCCGAGGAGCGACCGCTCTTTCTCACGATACCATTTGGGTACGGAAGGTTTGTTGCGCCGGTTGAAGGCCAGCACGCCTGACCACAGACCCTGATTGGCCGTCACGAATCTCAGATAGGCGCGGCAAAGCGCCAGAACGCGGTCGATGGGTTCGGCCTTGTCGCCGGTCTTGGCGATGGCTTCCTCGATGACCGCCAACAGCTCGTCATAGACATCCGCATTGACGAGGAAGAGCAGCTCATCAAGCTGCCCGAAGAGATTATAGATCGAGCCGACAGAGATCCCGAGCCGGACCGCAAGGACGCGGGCCTTGACCTGTTCGGGGCCGCCCTCGGCGAGAAGCTGCCTTGCTTCTTCTTTCGTCCGTTGGCGGAGTTCATCTGTCGTGGGTTTCTGTGATTGTGACATGAACCCATTTTGGCACCGCCCGCAGGTCTGAACAAGGTTCAATGTTTGGCCTTGAAGCGCCGGGCCAGCTCAGGCAATGGCGCGGCTCCCGAGACAAGGAATCCCGACCCGTGGACCGCCCGCATTTCAATGCCGATGTCCTGCGCAAGCCCGTATCGCCGCGGCTTGCCTTCTCGGGCTATTATATCGGGCAGTTCCTCTTTCTTGGCGTCCAGCTTCCTTTTTACGCTGGCTATCTAGATGCGAGAGGGCTCTCGCCTGCGACCATCGGCAAGCTGGTCGCCATCGCGCTGGTCCTGCGGCTGATCTTCGCGCCGATCATTGCTTTTCAGTCCGAAAAGCTGACCCATCCGCGCAACGCAATGATCTATGCCAGCGCAGGGCTCACGCTCTCTTGCGCGCTGGCGCTCGTTGCGCCGGGCGCGGCGGTGCTCTCCATCGCAACCATCGGGCTTCTTTTCTCCTTCGGCCTGATCATGCCGCTGACGGATGCGGCCGTCTTGCGGGCCGACAGGCGGGGGGAGCTCTCTTATGGTCCTGTACGGAGTATCGGATCGGCAAGCTTCATTGCCGCGAACCTGATCGGCGGCGCGGTTATCTCTGTTACCGACGACCGCATGGCGATCATCTGGATGACGGTCGCGGCCTTCATCGCCTTGCTGCTTGCTTTCAAACTGCCCAAGGACGGCGCGAATGACGCGCCCCGGCCCAAGCCGGATTTTAAAAAGGCGCTCATTCTCTTCCGCTCCCGGAGCTTTCTTTATCTCCTGTTCGCCGCGGCCTTCGTGCAGGGCTCGCATGCGGTTTATTACGCTTTCTCGGAGCTGTCCTTTTCTGCGGCGGGCTATCCGTCATGGATCATCGGCTGGATGTGGACCATCGGCGTGCTGGCCGAGATCGTCTTTCTGGCGAAGGGCAAGAAGCTGATGATGCGGCTCGGGCCGACCGGGCTCCTTTTAATCGGGGCAGCAGGTGCGATCCTGCGCTGGCCGTTATTGGGGCTGAATCCGCCACTCCTGATCTTGTTTCCCGTCCAGATCCTGCACCTGGCGACCTATGCCGCGACCTATATGGCGACCGTCGAATTTGTCGGCGAGGCGGTGCCCGAAGAATACCGGGCAACGGCGATGACGATCATCGCATCGCTCGGGATCGGCGCTGTGACGGGCGTTGCGACCATGCTGTCAGGCTATATCTTTGATCCGGTATCCCCGTTCAAAGCTTACGCGGTGATGGGCATGATGGGCGGTGCGGGCCTCATCCTCGCCCTGATGCTGCGGGCACGCTGGGATGGCGGCACGCTCCACGCCGTCAAAGATGCCTAAAGCGTGATGGTCTCAACCAGCGTGGACTGATCATCCTCATCCATGCCGCGTGCCTTTGCGAGACGGGCTTCGAAGAGATCGACATAGACATCCGGCACACCGGGAATGGCGCGCAGGCGCTGGAGTTGCAGGGTCGCTTTCGCCAGATCGCCCGTGCGCCAGTTCATCACCAGCTCGCGCTGAATGTCTGCCAGCTGACGGAAACTTTTTGAGGCTTTGAGGAACGGATTGCCGACAAGGCCATAGACCGTGCGCGGCTGTTCTTCCGTCGACAGACGCAACACATCGAGATCAAGGAACGCATAATGATGCCGCAGGGCATCAAAGATCACGTCATCCGTGATGATCGTCGGGCCATATTGCGTCGCCCGGCGGCGCAGCGAGGAGGCAAGGCCGACCGCATCTCCGATCACGGCATAGCGGTTACGGTTGCCGCGGCCGACCGGTCCCGCAAAACAGGTCGAGGAGGCAAGCCCGATCTCGATGCTCGTATCGGCAAAGCCTTCGTCGAGCCCGCGATTGCGGACAGGGGCGAGGGCAGCCGTCTGCAGGTCTTCTGACAGTGAATTGATGTCATCGATCATGCGCAGCGCGCAGGCGCACGCCTTTTCGACCGGATGGTCGATCGCTTCGGGCACGTTCCAATAGGCAAGGAGACGTCCATCTTCGCCGAAATCGACCGTGCCCTGATGGGCAAGGATCGTCCGGCGGAGAGCATCATTCGCAGCTGCCGTGAAGCGGATGAAATCATCCGGGCGCGATTTGAATTTCTCTGCGGTTTCCTCGGGAATGCGCAGCCTGCTTGAGAGGACGACGACCTCGCGGCGCACACCGTTAAGGAGGCGCCCGCCTGCGCGGGTCTGCAGCTTGGCCATGGTTTGCGGCGGCAGGGCACCGTGAAAGGCCCCGCGCAAGGCGTCATCGCGCATCAGGATATTGCCGATCACGACGCCGAGAATGGTCAACGGCGCACCGATGGCGGCGGCAGCAATCGGGGTCGGATCGAGTAACATGCCGGTCCGGCCAAAGAGGGCAAAAAAGCCAGCGGCGGTGAGAAGCGAAATCGCAATGCTCGTCAGGACCACCATGCCGGGCTTGAGATACATGGCGGCCCCGATCGCCGCGAGACCGGCAAGAATCGCAAGGAAGGCCTCTGCCATGCCGCTCCAGCCGGGGCGCAGCGGGGCAACGCCCGCAGCCAGCTGTTCGGTCAGGTGGGCATGGACCTGCGCAATCGTCATCTCCCCGCGAGAGGTCATCACGCGAGAGCGCGGCGAGACGCTTTCCCCGATAAAGACAACCCGGCCATTGAGCGGCGTCGTCCAGGTGCCGCCTTCAAAGACGCGCCAGGCCTGCACGGTCGGCAGATCGAGCTCGCGTGGCAGCCAGAGGCGGACACCGGCCCGCTGATCAAGGCGCAGAAGCTTGTCGGTGCCATAGGTCATCTCGACCGGCGGGGCGCCGTCCTGCCGCAACTGGCGGGAGGCAATGCCGAGGTGAAGCGTGCCGTCGCCCATCACGAAGGGCGCAAACCCCGCTGCCGGGACCGGGCGCTGGTCGAGTGTCCAAAGAATCGGGGTGCGCCGGACAATGCCATCAGGGTCCTGCGGCAGGCTGGTGACCGAAATCATGCCCGTCTCGGCAAATCCGGGATCGACAACGGAGAAGACGGGCGCAGCGGGCAGGGCGACATATTCGGTCGTCCGGTTCGGGCCAGCCGTCAGCCAGTCGGTGGTGCCGACATCGCTGCGGTCCCAACCGGTGGTGGCAGCGGGCGAAGGCCCCGCGCCATAGGCGGTTGGCAAAGCGCGCCCGGCATCGGCAAGGGCGGCATTGGTCGTCGGCAGGCGGGACAGAGCCTCAAGAGCAGGGCCAGTCGTCTCGTCGGGCGGGAAGAACCCGGCAATCGCATCGGGAGAGAGGGGATCGGTCCCTTCAACAGGCACCGCAATGATCACCCCGCGCGCGCCCGCGCTGGCGGCTGAATCAACAAGCCGTGCCAAGGCGCTTCTCGGCCAGGGCCATGGGCCACGGGCGGCAAGGCTTTCCTCATCGATATCGACGATCGCAACGCCTGGATTATCTGCCGCAGGGCGGGCCGCCGTCCGCATGAACAGGTCAAATACGGCCTCGCGCGGCTGTGCGCCGGGGGCCCGAGCGAACATCACGGTCGAAAGCGCGATCAGCAAAACCAGAATTGCTGGCGGAATAAGAATAAGTCGCGGGCGCTGTTGCAGCCTTTGTTCGAGCATCGCTGTCCCTTCAGCACCCCAATCCATACCCCAGGGTCACCTAGCTGAAAGCCGAGGGCGATTCGACATAGAATCGCAAGTCTTTATCGACCGTTCAACAATCCGTGGCATGGTGAACCGGTAAAAAGAGTCTTACATCCCGCGGGGGTGCGTGCGGTATGGCGTCAGCCGGGTATGAAATTGCTGAAGAGAATGGCGCTCTCAAGCTATTGCTGCGGGGTGACTGGACCTTGCGTGACGGGCTTGTCCGCATTGATGACCAGTTGCGGAAACTCGTTGCCGAGCAGGGAAATCGCCTGAAATCCATTGATCTTGGCGGGCTCGATGAACTCGATACCGCCGGGGCGATGATCCTCCTGCGGATGCGCGAGAATTGCACGGCGGAGGGCGAAAGCCAGCCGTCTCCGGTTTTCGAAAACGCCTCACCCATTCACGATCAGCTCATCGAACAGATGAAGCCGCATCTGGAGCAATGCGCGAATGATCCTGCGGAGCGTAAATCCTTCGTCTTGATGCTCGACCGGATCGGGCGAGGGACGGAACGCTTCGGGACCGAAGGCTTGAGCATCCTCAGCTTTGTCGGCGCGGTCATTGCCCGTATCGGCGGCAGTATCAAAAAACCGACCCGGTTCCGCATGACCCCGCTTGTCCATCACATGGAAGAGGCGGGGATGGATGCGACCCTGATCGTCGGGCTCATGTCCTTCCTGATCGGCGCGGTCGTCGCTTTTATGGGCGCGCGGGTGCTGGCCGAATTCGGGGCGTCGGTCTTCACGGTCGAACTCGTCGGCATAACCGTCTTGCGCGAATTCGGGGTGCTCCTCACCGCGATCCTGCTGGCCGGGCGCTCAGGCAGTGCGTTCACCGCCGCGATTGGCTCCATGAAACTCCGCGAGGAAATCGACGCCATGCGGGTGCTCGGCGTCAATCCGCTTGATGCGCTTGTCATTCCCCGGACAATTGCGCTGATGCTGACCCTGCCGGTGCTGGCCTTCCTAGCGGCCTTCCTGGGTATTCTGGGGGGCGGCATTGTCGGCTGGCTGGCGCTTGATATCCCGCCACAGCTTTTCATGGCGCGGACGCAGGAAATCGTCGTCGTCGACAATCTGATGGTCGGCCTTGTGAAGGCGCCGTTCTTTGCCTTCGTGATTGCGGTCGTTGGCTGTTATCACGGTATGAATGTCGAGCATTCAGCAGAAGAACTTGGCCGCCGGACGACCATGGCGGTTGTCCAGTCCCTGTTCCTCGTCATCCTCATCGATGCTCTCTTTGCGATGTTGTTCCTGGAGCTTGGCATATGAGTGCGCCAACGCCAGACGAGAATGTCGTCATCAGGGTCCGTGACCTGACGAACAAGTTCGGCAGCTTCGTCGTCCATGATGAACTCGATCTTGACGTCTATCGCGGTGAGATCCTTGGCGTCGTCGGTGGCTCCGGGACGGGCAAATCTGTCCTTATGCGGGCGATTGTGGGCCTGCGGCCACCAGATGGCGGGACCGTCTGGATGCTGGGCGAGCAAACAGAAAATCTCAGTGAAGATGAGCGTTCTGCCGTCAATCGCAAGGTGGGTCTCCTCTTTCAGGATGGGGCGCTTTTCTCCTCGATGACCGTGGCGCAGAATGTCATGGCGCCGTTACGAGAGACGTTGAAGATTTCAGACCAGCTGGCCCGAGAAATCGCCAGTACAAAGATCTCCCTTGCCGGGCTCCAGCCGGAGGCGGCGGAGAAATACCCCTCCGAGCTTTCAGGCGGGATGAGGAAGCGCGCAGCCCTTGCCCGCGCGCTCGTGCTTGACCCGGAAATCCTGTTTCTTGACGAGCCGACAGCAGGGCTTGATCCCATCGGCGCAGCAAAATTCGATGAGCTGATCATCAGCCTGCGCGATGCGCTCGGGCTGACGGTTTTCATGATTACCCATGATCTCGACAGTCTGAACCGGGATTGTGACCGCATTGCCGTTCTTGCCGAGAAAAAGGTGATTGCGGACGGTCCTGTCGATGAGGTTCGCCAGAACCCGCATCCATGGATCCAGGAATATTTCAGTGGCCCACGCGGCCGTGCAGCTCAGGCTGCGAATACGTTTGACGTGCCGGCGCCCGAACGGGGCCGGGCATAAAGAAGGAGGGGCGGGAGTCATGGAAACCAGAGCCCACTATGTGCTGATCGGAGCATTCATGCTGGGGGGGATTGTGCTCACGATCCTCTTCACTCTTTGGCTGGGGTCGAACCGGTCAGAATATGATGAATATCAGATCGTCTTTACCCAGAAAATTTCCGGCCTGCAGGAGGGGGCAAACGTCCTCTTCAACGGTATCCCGGTCGGGCAGGTTGAAACGCTGGAGCTTGACCAAAACAACCCCAACCGGTCGCTTGCGCTGGTCAGGGTCGATAAGGGGACGCCGGTCAAAACCGACACCAATGTCGAGCTTGAGCTGACAGGGGTGACCGGCCTTGCCGTCGTTCAGTTCACGGGCGGCTCACCCAATGCGCCGCTCCTTCAGGATGTCAGCCGGGAGCGTGTACCCGTCATTGAGGCGGAATTGGGCGGTATCGCGGCGGTGCTTGAATCATCAGGTGAGCTGGCGCTCAGCCTGCAGCAGCTCATTAATCAGGAAAATGCAGAATCGGTGAGCCGAATTATCGAAGATATTGAGACGATCACGGATGTCTTCGCTGACAAGGAAAATGAGCTGTCCCTGATCATCGACAATGCGGCCGTCGTCAGCACTGACCTGCGCCTTGCCGCACGGAATATCTCTGACGCGACGACCAGCCTCAACAAAACGATGAAGACCATTGATGATGTCGTCAGCACGGATGCGCGCGCAGCGATCCAGCAGCTGAACGAGACGGCGGAGAACCTCAATCAACTGGTCCTCGATGTGAATGCCATTGTCGATGACAATGCCGAACCGATCAGCGAATTCACGCGGAACGGGCTCGGCGCGACCATCATGATGATCCACAAGGCTTCGCGGCTTGTCGATACGACCGAAGCCATCTTACTTGAGTTCGACCGCAATCCGGCGGCATTCCTGGTCGGCGAAGGCCGTCCGACAGCAGATTAAAGGCGGCAGGAAGATGTTGAAGAAACTCATTTGTGCGGTTCCGCTGTTGGCCCTCGGGGCCTGTGTTTCGGTCCTGCCGGATTCGGGGCGCCAGCCGCCGCGCTTCCGGCTGGACCCGGACAGGGCAATGTCTGTCGCCGTCACGCCGGTTGATACCAGCCTGATCATCAGTGATCCGACGGCGGAGGCGGTCTACAATACCTTCAATGTTGCGATTGCGACGGGTCCCTACAGATATGAATATGTCGATGGGGCGGAATGGGCCGACCGTGTGCCGGTCCTCTTCCGTATCTATCTGGAGAGACGGTTCGAGAATGCCGATATCGTCGCAGCCGTCGGTGATCGGACAGAAATGCCGGTCAGCCGGTCTTATGTCCTTTATTCGGATATCCGGGCATTCAATATCGACCGGACAGGAGCGGGCGAAGTGGCGCGTGTCTCTTTCGGTGCACGCTTGACCAATCCGCGCGGACACACGCTGGCATCGAGTGTCTTCACACAGGAAATCCCGACAGGGGGCCGGGGCGCTGAGTTCTATGCTGATGCGCTCAATGAAGCTGCCGCTATGACGACCGAGGAAGCGGTGCGCTGGACATCCGGCCTGATTGAAGAGAATGAGCGCCGGGAGGCTGCTCAGTCGAAGTGACCGGCGGCTGAACCCGTCAGCATATATAGCCGGCCGAGCGGTGAGGTCAGATAGGTCTGGATCGCATCCGCCCCGCCGGCTTCAGCTGACAGCGGCTCAAGGATCGTATCGAAGTCCCGCAGGAATTCATTGGTCCGTTCCCTGAAGACAGCATTCTGGTTCAGCTCTGCCTGAATGCGCGCGCGTAGCGTATCCTGATCGCGTGCGATCAGGGCCTTGGCGAAGATCTGGCGTTCGCCAGCCTCAAACCGGTCGAGATCCTCATGTGAGGGGCCGCCGAAAAGCTGGGTCTGAAGGACAAGTGAGTAATTCTGGATACGAACGACCAGCCGGTCGAGGACATCCATATTGGGGGCAGGGGATGCCTCCATGGACGGCTTTTCAGGTGCGGGCTTTGGTGCAGGAGCAGGCTCAGCCGGACGAACGGGCGCTGACGGCGCGGGGGCCGGATCAATTTTAGGCGTCACCAGACCTTGTGTCGCCCTCATGATCGGCTCGCGCGGGAACGCGGTCGGCTTGGGCGCAGGCGGTGTCGGCGGGATCGGAATGTCTTCCTCGGCCTGCTTGATAGGTTTGACCAGCGGTGCGGGATTGGCTTCCTCGACCTTGGCGAGGATGTCTTTCCAACGATGCTTTTCTTTTGGCCGGTCTTTGAGCGCCATGGGTTCCGGTTCGACCGGCGCGGGCGGCGGCGTGGGCGTCGGTGCTGCGGCTTGCGGTGAAGGCGGCGTCACCGGTTTCTGACGCGGAGCGACGACACGGCTTGCCTGTTCGGTGACGACCTGCGCGAGCCTGTCGGCACGGCGACGCTGGTCGCGCATCAGGGTTTCGAGTTTGGCGGACTGGTTGGCCAGTTCTTCCTGAGCAGCGTGAATGCGCGCGGCATTCTCCTCAAGCCGGTTGGTCAGCGAGGTCTGGTGCTCTGTCGCTTCCTCGCTCGCATTCCGCAGGGCGGCGCTGCGCTCTTCCATGGCACGGGCAAGCTCTTCGAACCGGTCGAGCGATTGCGCAGAGACAGATTCAAACCGGTTGATCTGACTGTCGAACTCACGCCCGCGATCGGCCAGACGATCCTCCAGCCCGGCATGCTCATCGGCAGCAGCCTGTGAGCGTTCGGCGATCTTCTCGGCAAAGCGGTCCGCTTCGCGGTTCATTTCTTCGGTGAGCGCGATCAGCGCATTGCGCTCCTGCTCAAGCCGGGCGGCACTGCGCGCTGTACCTGCGCCCAAGGCTTCACCAGCATTGCCGATGGCCCGGACCTGCTGGCGGATTAGGCTTTCTGCCTCCGCAAGACGCGACAGGGCCTGATCAATCTCATCATTAAGCGCGGATACAGAGCCCGGCGTCAGATCGGCAAAGGACCGGCCGGAATGCCCGGAGACGAGCTGTTGCGCCGACGCTTCGAGCCGAAGGGCGAGCGACAGCACATAGCCGATAAGGCGGATGCAGATCCCGGCCGTTGCCGCCCACAGGACAACATCCAGCGAATAGCCGAATTTCAGCGCCCAGACGCCGGTCACCTGCTCATTGGCGAGCATCGACCCGATCGGCCATGCGATCATCCAGCAGACGGGGATCGTGAAGGCGAGCATCTGCGAGATGCGCTGCACTTTGCGCGCCCGCCTTGGCCAGGGCAGGGGATCATTGTCGTCTTCGAGAAAAGCGCGCCGCGCCGTGTCGCTCTCCGCCCCGCGAGGATCATCGCCATGCCGGGCCGAAATCGGCACGACGACAGAGCGGTCATCATCGGCGTCCTGCGCCGAATGGGGGTGGGTCGGGTCTTCCGCGACCATGGGCATTTATCTCTCCGATCAGCCAGAAGGACGGTCGGACCGCCCCCGGGCTGCTTAACCCTGAGCCCTCGGGTTTGGAGGGTGCGCTGTCAAGGTGCAATGCTGGGTCTGTAACTGATCGTAAGTCCCGGTTAATCCTGCGTTAAGGGTGAATTGGTGAGGCTCCATTTCGGGCATGGAACAGGATTACAAGGCAAAAGACGTGGCGCAGCTGCCACAGACCCCGCTTGCGAGAGCAAGGGCGAGGCTGGTCGAACTGGTCGAAGCGCCCTGGTTCTCGAACGCGGTAATGGCGCTCATCTGCCTCAATGCGATCACGCTGGGGCTTGAGACTTTTGACCGTTTCGATCCGTGGCGGCCCTGGCTGCATCTTTTTGATCTGTTGTTTGTCACGGTCTTCGTCATCGAGATGGTCTTGCGGATTGCCGCCTATGGCCCGTCATTCTTCCGGTCGGGCTGGAATATCGCGGATTTTGTGATTGTCGCGGGCGCAGCGCTTGCCGCCTCGAACCTCTTTGCCGCGCTCCGGGCGTTCAGGGTGCTGCGGCTCCTCCGGGTCGTCACCGTCGTGCCGAGAATGCGCACCGTGGTGAGAGCGCTGGTCGATTCGGTGCCCGGCATCATCTCCGTTGCGATCATTGCCGTCCTGATCGTCTATGTGTTCGCGGTCATCGCAGGCTCACTCTACGGTGAGACGCATCCGAACTATTTCGGCAATGTCTTCACCTCTATGTACACGCTGTTCCAGATCATCACGCTGGAGGGCTGGCGCGATATTGCGGATGATGTGCAGGCGGATCACCCGATGTCATGGATCTTCTTCCTGACCTTCGTGCTGGTCGGCACCTTCACCATGCTCAACCTCTTCATCGCGATTGTCGTGCGGGTGGTGGAGGAAGAGGCGGATGAAACCGAAGAATTCATCCATGAGGAAACGGACCACGTCCTGCAGGAGCTCAAAGTCCTGTCAGCGAAGATCGATGAGCTGAAAGCAAGACTTCCCGATCAGGAACGGCCTTAGCGTTTCCAGTCAGGATCACGCTTTTCTATATAGGCGGCGAGCCCTTCACGCGCCTCATTCGTCTTCCGAATCCGGGCACTGATCTTTGCGGCGCCTTCGATCAGGCCCGTATTGAACGGCTCATGCGCATAGGCGTTGAGCAGCATTTTCATTTCCTTCTGAGCGAGCGGCCCGCCCATCAGAAGATCATCGATAAACCGGGCGACTGTCGCATCAAGCTGCGCACCAAGGCAGGTCGCATGAATGAAGCCGACCCGTCGCGCCTCATCGGCGGAGAAGGTCTCGCCCGTCAAGACGTAGCGCCTGAGGACAAATGGGCTGACAGCATCAAGCATGAATGGCGCCAGGACCGCCGGCAGGGTGCCGAGCCTGACGGCAGGCAGTGAGAACTGCGCCTCGTCATCGCTGACAGAAATATCGCAGGCAACGGCCAGCGCGAGCCCGGCGCCGATGGCAGCGCCATTGACGCGCGCAATGGTCGGTTTGGGACAGCAACGCACCTGCCAGAGAAGATTGCCCAGCCGTCTTGCATCGACAGAGGGCTGGTCGGTCGCCATTTCCTCCATCCATGAAATGTCCGTGCCCGCGCTAAAGGCATCTTCAGAGCCGGTGATGACAATCAGGCGGACATCCTGTGACCGGCTATAGGTGACGACATGCTCGGTCAGCTCCCGCATCAGCTCCTCATCGAGGGCATTGCGGACATCCGGGCGGTTCAGCGTCAGGGTGGCGACCCCTCGCTCATCCACATGTGTCAGTAAACAGTGATCCGTCACGTTCGGCCTCTCAGGCATAAATCCTAGGCGGCACTATAACGCCTTTTCTGGGCAAGTGCTGTCTGTTGCACGAGCCGCCTTGTGAGCGGTTTGGACACCATACGGGCACTCGCAAGACCCATCAGGACTGCCGCTGCGGCGAGCGCCATCGGCTGATCAGTCAGGGGCGCATTCGATGCAGTGAAGATCAGAAGCATCAGGGCGCTGCCGACCCCGGGCGCGCCATTATACCAGATCAGGAATGTCTGATCGGCCACCGGCAAATGGCTCGGCACAAGGGCAAGATAGCGGGCGAGCGCCCGGACCATCCCGACGCCGACCAGCGCCATGAACCAGATCAGGAAGTCGAGCGTGACGGCGTGCGGTGCGATGATCAGGCCGAAGAGGGCGAGCGCAATCGGCGACAGCGTCGCCTCGCCCGTCCGCCAATAGCGGGTGCGGATCGCAGCCGAGAGGCGGGCTTCCTCCGAATAGGCAACGCCAGCGCCTGCGAGTGTCATCACCGGGTCGAGCCCGATGAGGATCGCGAGGACATACATCGCAGCGGCAAAAAAGAGCGGTGATTTGGGCAAGGCCGCTTGGGGGATGGGGAGGAAGCGCCCTGCGGCAAGGCCCGCAATGCCGCCAATCGCAAAGCCGCCGAGTGAACGGATAGCGGGCAGGTCGATAATAGCGGTGCCCGGCGTGACGGGTTCAGCGCCGCTGTTCAGCAGCATCGCAATCGGCACGCCGAGGACGAGCACGGTGGCTGTTTCAACCCGCGCGGCGGTCCGTGTTTCTTCGGCAATCGGCGCCGTCAGGAGCGGCGAGGAGACCGCGGGCGCCCCGCCCAACATCAGGGCGGCGCCAACGAGCAGTGGCGGGAAGAGGCCCATGCCGGGCACCAGAATATACGCCGTCATCGCAAAGCCGAACATCATGACGAGCGTGCCGCCGGTCGCGAGGCGGAAGGCATCAGGAGATATCCGCAAGAGCCGCGAGAGGCGGCATTCCATGGCTGCGACAAAAACCAGCGCGCCGAGCAGAGACTGTGCCGCTGCCCCGATCAGCTTGTCAGGGAAATAGGGCAGGTTGAGCATCAGCCAGATCAGCCCAATCCCAATGCTCACCCCCGTGACGATCAGCGGTTTCCTCGTCAGCTCAAGCAGGATGCCGCGCGTCAGGCCTACATAAACGAGGCCAGCAAGTACGAGCGGGGTGAGAAGAGAGGTGAGCAGCATTGTTCGGACTTGTTGAGAGACTCGGAACCTTGGGCCCGTTCGGCAGCCTCGAAAAGGTCTCGAGGCGTGAATTAATCCCCATGCGCCCAGTCCGGTTTATTCTCCTCAATATTGGCAGAGGAGTGCCTTATGACGATCTCAGAAAATCCTCCCCTCCGCGAACGGCTAGCGCGGGCGGTCGGGCAATTTGCGCCAACCCTTGCAGGCGCGCTCGGTGGCCCGCTGGCGGGTGCAGCGGTCGCGGCGGTCTCAAAAGCAGTGACGGGAGAGGAGGCCGCACCTGACGGCGTGATCCTCGAAGCGGTGGTTGGCCGCGATCCCAAAGCGCTCGCCGCGCTGAAGGAAGCGGAGCTTGATTTCCGCAAGGCCATGCTGACGGCACAGAATGAGTCGCGCCGAATTGCGGCCTCAGACCGGGCGGATGCGCGGGCGCGTCAGCGGGCGATCAAGGACATCACCCCGGCGGTGCTGGGGCTCGGCGTGATTGGCGGGTTCTTCTTCGTGATGGCGACCATGCTGTGGCGGGAATTGCCATCCGAGGCCGGAACGGAATTCTCGATCATGCTCGGCGCGCTGGCGACTATGACAGCAGCGGTCGTGAACTATTATTTCGGCTCGTCGGCGGACTCCGTTGAGAAGACGCGCGTGATGAGCGGCTTGCACTGATCCTCGAGAAGTCGGTAACCGCTCTTTCCTATGGCGGTGCAGCATATTCTCATCATCGGGGACGGGGTGATCGGCCTTTCGGCGGCGTGGAAGCTTGCCCGGGCCGGGCACCGCGTGACCTGCATCGGGGACGATGGCCCACGCTCGACCGATGCCGCGGCTGGCATGTTGGCTCCGAGTTTCGAGCGCCATCATCCGCGCGCTGCAGGCAGTCTAGGCGCACTGCTCGAAGAGGGGCTCACTTTCTGGCCAGATTTTGCCCGTGAGCTGATGAATGAGACGGGTCAGACTTTCGGTTATGATCAGAACGGCATCATCGGCATCAGCTTTCCCTCCGCGCCGTCTTCCTCCGCGATTGAGACCGAGCCGCCGGCGGGTTTCCCGGCGAGCCGCGCCTGGCTCGTCCCTGAAGAAGGGCAGGCCGATCCCCGTTTACTGCGGTCAGTCCTGCTCAATGCCTTCTGGAAGGCAGGCGGCACGCATATCCAGCTCAAGGCGGATGCGATTGAGTGCAGGCCCGAGGGCATTTCAGTCAGGGCAGGAACGGAGCGGTTCATGACCGACCGCATTGTGCTGGCGGGCGGTGTCAGGTCGGCTGAGCTCCTCCCCGGTGCCTTCGAGATGGAAGGGGTTCGGGGCCGGGCGTTCCTTCATCATGCGCCGGAGTTGAAGCTCACCCATGTCGTCAGGACACAGACCGTTTATTTCTGCCCCAAGTCAGACGGTCTTCTCTATATCGGCGCAACCGAAGAGATCGAAGCCGGCGAGCCGGCCATGTTCGATGGGCTGTGGTGGGAGGCTGTCTCGGTCTGTCCTCCCTTGCAGGGGACGGAACGGTTGAAGGTCTTTGACGGGGTGCGACCAGCCTTGAAAAGCGGATTACCGAAGATCGGCCATTGGGCCGAAGACGAGCGGGTGTACCTCGCGCTCGGCCATGACCGGAACGGGGTTCTCCTCGCGCCGCTCACTGCGGACCGGATCGTCCTCGCGCACAGTCTCTAGCTCTTCCAGGCGCTCTTCGCGAGCAGCCATCCGCTCGCGATGCCAGCGCCGCCAGGAGCGGGGCCAGAAATGCGTGATCCGGTATTTCTTCTGCAGAAGATGCAGCCACAGCGGCGGCTCGTCGGGGACATATTCACGCTCCGCAAAGAGCGTGCTGTCTGTGATCAGCTCAGGCTTGTCAGCGGGATCATCCGCCGTATCTGTCGGCAGGACAGGCAGATCATTGACGACCTCATCCAGCGTATCCGCCGGGTCCGTACATTCCGCCTTCAGCGTATCTGTGATCTTGGTTTCACGGATATCCGCAGGCAACTCGCGCAGGAGCGCCTCGACGGAGGATTCGTTCTCAACCGGTGCGGAAGCTGCTTCAGCGAGCGAGGTGATTTCCGCGCTGACTTTTTCTTCGTCCGCCTCTTCGGGCAGGGCCGCATCTTTCGGGAAATGCTGCTCAAGCCGGGACTGCAGCGAGCGGGCTGTTGCAATGGCGTCGGGCGTTGCGTCTCCGCTGTCCTCAGCCGGAGTTGAGACAGCTTTCAGGCGTCGCATGGCAACCCGTTTTGCCGCAGCAATCCGGGCACGGCGGGTATGGCTGTCCGCCCGGCGCTGGTCTTCTTCGCTCGACAGATCGAGCGGCGGTTCAGCCGATGCAGAGGGCGCTTTCTCGACGGGTGCGGTCACAGCTTCGGTCTTAGTGCCGGCGGGCAGGGACGCCGCGCGGCCAAGCGCATTGCCTTGCCCGAGGTCAAAGCCAAGCGAATCGAGCGCGGTGGCCGCTTCGTGGTCTTCGACCCCGACAGCGGTGATCTCGACATTCCGCTCTTTGGCAAAGCTCAAAAGCTCCGAGAGCGTATTAAGGCCCGGCCCGCCACGGCTTGAACGCACCTGACGCAGGACAGCTGGACCGCCGGTCTTGATCTCTGTGAAGGGGAAGGGATCAAGGCCCTTCATCGCATCGCTTGCGCGGCCGCGCACTTCGAGTGCCAACGGACAGCCTGTTTCAGCCAGCCGCTGATAGGCTTTGGCCTGCACATCAATCGGCGTGTCGGGCGAGAAAAGCGGGCATTCAAGCGTCAGCCGCTTGGCTGGCCACTCATAGGTTTTCAGCATCTTGGTGACGGTTTTGGGCAGTGTCGGATCATTAAGATCCGCGACCGACAGATTGATCGACACCCCGACACCATCGGGCAGCTCTGCCGTGACGGCGCTCGCCAGCGTATTGCCGAGCACATAGCGGGTCAGCTCACCGATTCGGCCCTGGCTTTCGAAAAAGGAGAGAAAGGCGCCCGGCGGCAGGGGCCCAAGGCCCGGATGATCCCAGCGCACAAAGGCTTCGTAACGCCGCAACTGACGGCCCGAAAAGGCGACAATCGGCTGGAATGCGATCTCGAGATGCGCATTCTGCAGGGCGTTATCGATATCGATCCCGGTTAGCCGGACCGCTTGAGCGCTCATGGAGGTCCTGTCTCGCAAATATGCAAAAGGAACCTTACGGCAATCTTCGTTAACGCTGTCTTACCAGCCATTTGGGGGCGGGACCGGTCGCCGCAGGGGCTTTCGGACGCATGGCAAACCGGCCTGCAAACGGATTGAGTGATCCCCTGAAGGGGAGAGGTCGTCATGCACACTGGTCTCATCTGGGCGGCAGCGGGATTATCGGCGCTGACTTTTGCCGTGCACACATTCGTTGGCGGCAAGTTCGTGGCGCGGCCCCTTCTTGCGGATCAGTCGCTGCCGGCCGCATCCAAATGGCTCAATTATTACTGCTGGCACATCACGACGCTTCTGCTGGTCGCGATGACGGTCGGCTACATTCATGCTGCGCGAACCGGCGCGGGTGTCGAGCTCGTCATTTTCATGGGCGTGTGTTCTGCCGCGTTCAGTGTCTTGAGCGGTGCCGTCGCGATCAAAGGCGGCATCAACCCGTTCAGGTTTCCCTCAACGAGCCTTTTTGCGTCTGTCGCCCTGACGACAGGGCTTGCCTTTATTTTTTGATCAGTATTCGAACTGCTCTTCGAGGATTCGTTCCTCAAGCCCGGCACCGGCATCAAACAGCAGGCACATTTCAATATCCCGCGCGATTGAGCCGTGGACGGTTTTGACGTCCCGGACTTCGTAATTGTCAGCGGTCGCCAGCACGGTACGGAATTCGGGATCCTGCACCTCAAAATCGACTTCCGCGTCATAAGAGAGCAGCGCCCCGCGCCAGCGGCGTGGCCGGAACGGGCTGATCGGTGTCAGCGCCAGAAGGTTCGAGCTGATCGGCAGGATCGGGCCGTGCGCGGAGAGATTATAGGCGGTCGAGCCGGCAGGGGTGGATAAAAGGACCCCATCACAGATCAGGGTCTCCATCCGTGTCTGGCCATGCACTTTGATGGTGATGCGTGCGGTCTGGCGGGTCTCCCGCAGAAGGGCGATTTCGTTGATCGCCATCGCCTCATGCCTCTTGCCGCGTCCGTCGGTCGCGATCATCCGCAAGGGGTTGATGACGACGCGGTCCGCTTTGGCGATCCGTTCTGGGAGGGCGGCCGGGTTATACTCGTTCATCAGGAAGCCGACCGTGCCGCAATTCATGCCGTAAACGGGGATGTCGTGATGCATATGGGCGCGCAGGACATCGAGCAGGGTGCCATCACCCCCCAATGCGACGATGACTTCGGCGTCATCGGGGTCACAATTACCGTACATTTTTACGAGTTCTTTGAGCGCAGCCTGACCTCTCGGCCGGTCACTGGCGACGAAGGCGATCCGCTGACCCTTATTTCTGCCTGCCATCTATGTCCTTCCCCCGGAGGCGGATATGCTAACTGCATCCGCCAGTTGCTGTGTGCCATAGGGCTTGTGCATCTGGATATAGCAAATTGAGGTCCATTCCGCGACCGGGAGGTAAGAATGAGTGATACGCCCATCGATATGGTGCCCCAAGAAATCCCGCCCGCCGATCTGCCATCCCTAAAAGGAGAGGTGTCGGAGGAGGAATGGCGCATCCGTTGCGAGCTGGCTGCGACCTATCGACTGGTCCAGCTTTTTGGCTGGGATGATCTCGTATTCACCCATATCTCCGCGCGCCTGCCGGATGAGGATGGCCAGCCCCGTTTCCTGATCAATCCCTTCGGCATCTTCTTCGAAGAGATGACGGCGTCTTCGCTGCTCAAGATTGATGTTGAGGGCAAGAAGCTCAATGACAGTCCGTATACGGCTAATGCGGCGGGCTTCACGATCCATTCTGCCGTTCACGAAGTCCGCCATGATGCGGGCTGCGTCCTTCATCTTCACAGCCCATACGGCATTGCCGTCTCCGCGCTAGAAGAAGGGCTCAGCCGGCTCAGCCAGCATGCAATGCAGATCCATGATGATGTGGCTTATCACGCCTATGAGGGGATTGCCTTCAATCTTGAGGAACGCGCGCGCCTGCAGGCTGATCTCGGTGATCATTCCTGCATGATCCTGCGGAACCACGGTACACTGACGACCGGGGCCAATTGCGCGATCGCCTTTGCGCGGATGTATTATCTTGAGCGGGCCTGCGAGATCCAGATCCTCGCGCAATCCGCGGGCAAGGTGATCGAAGAGAGCGAAGAAATGTCGCGCCTCGTCTATCAACAATCCTCACCGCTCTGGATCAAGGGGATCGGCGACAAGCTGATCTGGCCGGGGCTGGTCCGCCGCCTCGCCCGT
Organism: Parvularcula marina; assembly: GCF_003399445.1. NCBI lineage: Bacteria > Pseudomonadati > Pseudomonadota > Alphaproteobacteria > Parvularculales > Parvularculaceae > Parvularcula > Parvularcula marina. Next base: position 2,684,218 of record NZ_QUQO01000001.1, read on the forward strand.
GAAAATCCGGGCTGGGACGTTTAAGCGCCCGGATGCTGCTGACGGGGCACAAGGCGCTGGTCACGGGCGCGAGCCGAGGGATAGGTCTCGAGCTTGCGCGCGGCCTGCTCAAGCGCGGCGCGCAGGTGCTGGCGCTCAGCCGCAGCGGGGCACCCGTCAAAGAGCTTGAAGATGCTTATCCCGGCCGCGTTGAATTCCTCCCCGCCGATCTATCCCGGCGCGATCACGTCAATGCGTTGATCGGCACGCTCCAGTCCGAACAGCCGGACCTGTCGATCCTGATCAACAATGCCGGTGTCCAGTATGAGCTTGATCTTTTTGGCAAGGAGCAGGCGCGGATGATCGAGCAGGCGCGTGATGAGATCGAGGTCAATCTGACCTCCATCATTGAGCTAACGACCGGGCTTCTGCCTGTTCTGAAAGCGCAGCCCGCTGCGGCGATTGTGAACATCACCTCATCGCTGGCACTGGCGCCGAAAAAGTCCGCCCCCGTCTATTGTGCGACCAAGGCGGGCTTGCGGAGTTTTACGAAGACCCTGCGCTATCAATGCGAAGAGAAGGCGCCGCATGTCCTCGTCGTCGACGCCATGATGGGGCTGGTTGAAACCGACATGACGGCGGGACGCGGCAAGAAAATGATCACCCCTGAGCGAGCGGCCAGGGAAGTGCTCGACGGCCTGCAGAAAGAAAAGACCGAGATCGCCATCGCGCAGGCTGCGCTGGTGAAGGTCATTGCCCGGATCGCGCCCAGCATTGCAGAACGCATCCTGAAGAACGCCTGATCGGCGTATACGGACGGCTTAGCTGACGACGATCTGAGAACGCCGGGTTTCAAGATAGGATCTGACGCCGCTGTCTGAGCAGAGTTCCATGGCCCTGGTATAGGCCGCGAAGGCTTCCTCTTTTTGCCCCAGTTCTGCGAGCGCCGCCGCGAGCGTTGCCCAATAGGGCTGGTGGCTGCTGGCCTCGTCAGAGACCTGCCGCAATGTCCTGACGGCCTCGGTATGCCGGCCCGCGCCCACCAATGCGGCCGCGTGGCCGATAATGGCGCCAAGATTAGGAGTAGCTTGCCGAAGAGCCGTATAAAGACCAATAATCGACGTCCACCGGTCCTCGCCAGTTCGCAGCATGTGGATATGGGCCGACTGAATGGCCGCCTCCAGCTGAAACCGTCCCGGCTGTTTTGACAGGGCTGCCATATGTAGCACCTGCTCGGCGCGATTGATGAGGCCCTGATTCCAGTTATCAGGGCTCTGATTTTCGAATGGGATGAAGACGCCTTTATTGTCCCTGTCGGCGCCGAAACGGGAAAACCGATAGAGGCAGAGGGCATGTAGGCCTCTTGCCTCAGGCACTTTCGGGAAGGCGCCGCAACAGAGTTCAGACAAATAGCAGGCTTCCCGCGCGAGTTCTTCGTCCCTCACATCAAGCCCGGCGGAGAAAGCGCCATATATGGCATCAAGCACTGGCGGCAGAAGTGACGGCCAATCCTGCGGCGCAGGGATATGAAAGCCGGGTACCGCATCGGCGAGGGTAGATTTTGCCCGTGAGAGTTGTTGTCCCATAGCAGCGGGACTTGAAAGAAAAAGCGGTGCGATCCGCGCGGCCGTCAGCCCCAGGACGGTTTGCAGCATGAGGGGCGACCGGACAGATGGCGGGATGGCGTCATGGGCGCAGGCAAACAGCAATCTCAGCCGCGGATCGGGGAGAGGCCATTGAGAGGCATCTTCTGCGGCGGCTTCCCGCTCAGCCTGCCGGAGCAGAACTTCCGTCTCAGAAGCCCCCTTGGTCATTGCCCGTCGAGCCTGATCTGTCAGGCGGTTGCGGGAAACCGTGATCAGCCATGCTTCTGGCCGCTCCGGGACGCCCTTGTCGGGCCATACTTCCAATGCCCGGGCGAGTGCATCGCCTAAAGCATCCTCTGCCAGCTGAAGATTGCCGGCATGCCGGATTAATCGCCCCAAGAGGCGGCCATAGGCGGTACGCGCAAGCCGCTCGACTTCCCGGTGAGCAGCCTGCGCGGTCATTTTCTCTATTCAGCCCAGCCGGGAATGGGGCGAACTTCGACGACCCCGGTTTTGGCGCCGGGGCATTCGGCTGCCCAGTTGAGGGCTTCTTCCATGGAGCCAGCTTCAATAATGTAGAACCCGCCCAGCTGTTCTTTTGAATCCGTATAGGGTCCATCCTGAACAGTGCGTCCGCCGTCTCTCACGCGGACCGATTTTGCGGTGTGGCTCAGCTCCAGCGGTGCACCGCTCGACATCGCGCCGGCTTCCTGCAATTTCTGGGTATAGGCTGCCCAAGGCGCCATATAGGCTTCAAAAGCAGGGCCTCCTGACGGCATTGGGTTCGCGGCTTCGTCTTCAGCAATCAACAGCATATATTTCATGTCATTTCTCTCTTTCTGGGCGGGAATGTTGCCGCCTGAATAGATGACGTGTGTGTGAGCTGCATTTCGACATGGCAGCTGAAATTATTCTGGTTGGCGTAAGAGCCCCGGCAGGCCGTCAACGCTCTCAGCGTTGCTCGTCAGGCGTTTTTCCTGCCAGGCACTTTCTTCCATGTGATTGATGGCGCGTGAAAGCTGGTCACGCTCGCCCTTGAACTCATAAAAGGGGACGCCCCAGCCGCAGCTATCCTGAATGCGCGTGATATCCGCATAGATGATATTCCGTGCCCGCTCGATATTCGGGAACAGTTTCATCCCTTCCTCAAACCCCGGCTCGTTGAACTGAACGACGCGGCCGGTGCCGTAGAGCCGCAGGATATTGGCCGGGCCGTCAAAGGCGCAGAACATGAAGGTGATGCGGCCATTCTCGCGCAAATGCGCGACCGTCTCGATGCCTGAGCCGCCAAGATCGGCATAGGCGACCTGATGGTCATCGATCACGGCGAAACTGTCATAGCCTTTGGGGGAGACATTGATGTGACCGCTATCGCCGCGCGGGGCGCTCGCCACGAAGAACATTTTCTGCTGCGCGATAAAGTCGCGGATGCGATCATCAATGCGATCATAGGTTTTGGCCATGTCGTCTCTCCTTGTCGGTCATCCCTTAGCATCGCCGTTCCTTGCTGCCAGTCCTTGAACGATTGGGTTCACTCTGATTGAGCTACATCATCCTCTTGCGAAGCGGGGGGGAGGGCGCAACAAGCGCCTGAAAAATCAGGAGGTGACATGGCTGGCAAGGTTTACAAAGACGCCGCCGCGGCGCTCGACGGGCTCACTCATGACGGCATGACCGTGATGGCGGGCGGCTTCGGTCTCTGCGGCATTCCCGAAACGCTGATCATCGCGCTCAGGGATTCGGGCGCCAAGGATCTGACCGTCATTTCGAACAATGCCGGGGTCGATGACTGGGGTCTCGGGCTTCTTTTGCAGACACGGCAGATCAAGAAAATGGTCAGCTCCTATGTCGGTGAGAACAAGACGTTCGAGGAGCAGTTCCTGTCCGGTGAGCTGGAGCTTGAATTCAACCCGCAAGGCACGCTGGCCGAGCGCATCTGCGCGGGCGGCAAGGGCATTCCGGCCTTCTTCACCAAGACAGGCGTCGGCACGCTGATCGCCGAGGGCAAGGAAGAGCGCACTTTCGATGGTGAGCGCTATATCATGGAGACGGGCCTGAAAGCGGATCTCTCAATCGTCCGTGCATGGAAGGGCGATACCGAGGGCAACCTCATTTATCGCAAGACCGCCCGCAACTTTAACCCGATGATGGCCACCGCCGGGAAGACCTGCGTTGCCGAGGTCGAGCACCTCGTCAAACCGGGTGAGCTTGATCCTGACCAGATCCACACGCCGGGGATCTTCATTGACCGGATCATCGAGGCGGAACAGGAAAAACGGATCGAGCAACGCACCGTCCGTCAGCGGGAGGAGGCGTAATCATGCCCTGGACACGTGACGAAATGGCCGCTGAGGCGGCAACCGAACTCGCAGACGGCTACTACGTCAATCTCGGCATCGGTATTCCGACGCTGGTCGCGAACCACATCCCCGACGGGATGAATGTGACCCTGCAATCGGAAAACGGTATGCTCGGCATGGGACCTTTTCCGTATGATGACGATGTCGATGCCGACCTCATCAATGCGGGCAAGCAGACTATTACGGAGTTGGACAAGACGTCCTATTTCTCCTCGGCTGACAGCTTCGGGATGATCCGTGGGGGGCATATCGACCTCTCGATCCTGGGCGCAATGGAAGTCTCCGAAGGCGGCAATCTCGCCAACTGGATGATCCCCGGCAAGATGGTGAAGGGTATGGGCGGCGCGATGGACCTCGTCGCGGGCGTCAAGCGCGTCATCGTGCTGATGGATCACTCCTCGAAATCAGGCGCGCCGAAACTGCTCAAGGAATGCTCGCTGCCGCTGACCGGCGTTGCGTGCGTGGACCGGATCATCACCGGGCTCGGCGTCTTCGATGTCGATAAGGAGAAAAAGGTTCTGCGCGTTGTGAAACTCGCGCCGGGCGTCACGATGGATGAGGTCCGGGCACAGACCGAGGCCGTGATCGAAGAGTAAGCTCTTCAGGATATCCGACATCACGAAAGGCGGCTCTGACGGGGCCGCCTTTTTCATGGGCGGGGGGCCGTACGGCCTCAATATTGTTAGCGCAAACATTTCTGGTTAGGGTCTTCCAAAATGACCGGGTCCACGCTCGGCAGGGAGGAATATCATGGCGTTTCGGCACTTCGCGGCACCGGCTGCAGGCTTCATTCTTGTGACCGCTTGCGGCGGCAAAGAAGAGGTCGCTCAACCAGACCCGGTCGAAACCGAAATGGCCGAGACGGTGGCGCCTGCTGAAACGAACGCACCGCTTGCCGATGATATCCTGACCGAGGCGGGCTATTTCTCCGAACCCGGACTGGATGTGCTGGTCTTCTCCAACTGGTATGACAGCCTCTTCAGCGATGCCAAGATTTCCGGTGTTGAGATCATCCATCACGGGGTCCGGGTCGTCACCAATGGCGATGTGCGTTTGAGCCCCACGCCGGGGCAGTGGGAGCCGATCGGCAGTTTCGCCGAGCGCGATGTCGATCGCGAGGGGGGCGTGATCACCGCCGAGCTGAGCTATCAGGATTTTGGGTTCGATTACCGCATCACCGGGCGGCGCGACGGGGAGGGCTATCTCATCCGTGTCGAGAGCGATGAGCCTTTGCCCGCAGAACTCGATGGGGTGGCCGGATTCAATCTTGAATTCATTCCGTCCGTCTATGGCGGGGCCGGGATGCTGGTCGACGGCAAGGCCGAGCTGCTGCCTGTCTATCCGACAAGTGAGATGGAGTTGCGTGAGGACGGCCCCCGGCCGGATGGCGCCGCCGCCGAACCGCTGCCGCTCGCCGAAGGCCGGGAGATCGTGATGGCGGCTGGTGACGAGCGCGCGCAAGTGACAGTCCGATCCACCGGCACGCCGATTGCTGTCTATGACGGACGGAACCAGGCGCAGAATGGCTGGTTCGTCCTTCGCTCGCTCCTTCCGGCGGACAAGACAGGGACACTGGTCGAATGGCGGATCAGTGCGCCGGTTGATCAGAGCTGGATGCGGGAGCCGGTCGTCAGCTATAATCAGCTTGGCTATCGTCCGAGCCGGGACAAAGTCGCGATTATCGAGCTTGATGCCCGGTCCGATGGGGCCGGAGAGATGAAACTCATCCGGCTCGGCGCGGATGGCGAGACAGTCGTCAAATCCGGCACGCCCGAGGCATGGGGCCATTTCCTCCGCTATCAATATGCAAGTTTTGACTTCTCGGAGGTGACCGAGCCGGGGCTTTATACTCTTGAATATGAGGGGCGCCGGGAAGGGCCGTTCCGGATCGGGGAGGATGCCTATGACCGGGCGTGGCAATCGACGCTCGATATTTTCTTCCCCGTGCAGATGGATCATATGTTCGTCAACGAAGGCTATCGCGTCTGGCATGGCGCGCCGCATCTCGATGACGCCCTGCAGGCGCCGGTCGATCATGAGCATCACGACCTTTACCGGCAGGGGGCGACGACCGACACGGCCTTCGCGCCGCTCGAGCATATTCCCGGCCTGAATGTCGGTGGCTGGTTTGACGCAGGCGATTATGACATCCGTACCCAGAGCCAGTATGGCACGGTGCGCTATCTCGTCATGGCATGGGATGATTTCCGCCTGACGCGCGATCAGACAAAAGTGGATTGGGCGCGGCGACGCACAGATATCCATGTGCCTGACGGCGAAGCGGACCTTCAGCAGCAGATCGCTCATGGCACGAAACAGCTTTTCGCGCAGTTCGATGCCGTCGGCTTTGCCATTCACGGTATCGTCGAGCCCGACCTTGATCAGTACACCCATCTGGGGGACGCGCTGACCAAGACAGACAATCTTATCCATGATGCCCGGCTCGGCCCGGATGATAAAAGCGGCGGCTATTCGGGAAAGCTCGATGATCGCTGGGCGTTCACCAGCCGCGCAAGTGCCTTGCAATATGGTTCGGCGGCGGGCCTTGCGGCGGCGGCACGCGCACTTAAAACTTATGACGAGGCATTGGCGGAGAAGGCGCTGGCCACCGCGATCCGCGTTTTCGATGATGAAGAGAGCCGCGAGCCTGACCTCTTCCAGCATGGCAATACGACAGGAGGGCCGTTGCCGCTTGAACGGTTCCGCGCGGCCGCCGAACTTCTTCTGACAACGGAGGATCCGAAATATGCGGGCGCCGTTTTTGAGGCGTGGGAGGAGGCGCAGCCCTTCTTTGGCGCCATCGCGCCGCTGGCCATCGATATCCGCCCCCTGATGTCGGAAGGTTACGACGCGCAATTGAGGGAGGCTGCCGAGGCTTACATTGCGGAACGCGCCGAGGCGCGGGCCGAAAGCCCGTTCAATGTGGAGATCACCAAACGCGGCTGGGCTGGGGCAGGGGCTGTCGTGGGGCAGGCCGTGGCAGATTATAAGCTGCACACGGCTTTTCCTGATCTCGTGCCTGCGCAGCAGGTTTTTGACGGGTTTGATTATGTGTTGGGACGCCACCCCGGGCATAATCTCTCACTGGTCTCTGGCATTGGGGCGAAATCGAAAAAAGTCGCCTACGGTACGAACCGGGCGGATCATTCCTATATTGCGGGCGGGGTCGTTCCCGGCATGCTGATCCTGAAACCGGACTACCCTGAGAACCGGGAGGACTGGCCGTTCTTCTGGGGACAGAATGAATATGTCATCCCGCTGGCGGCCCAGTATATCTATCTTGCCAATGCGGCGGCCCGGCTGGGGCGGGAGGAGTAACCCGTCCCTTATCCCCGCTTCGTCGTCATCGCCCAGATAATGGCAATGATGGGTGCGGCGAGCGTCAGCCAGGAAAGTGCGTCATAAACGCCATTCCCGACGAGTGCTGCAATCAGGCCAATCAGGGAGAAAACAGCCAATAGGGCGGGCACGGCAAAAATGACCGTAAGGGGCAGCTTTGCGCGAGGGGGACGGCGCGACTTCACGGGGCTTCCTCCTCGCTGAGGATCGCTTCCACCGGATCGTTCCGAGTGCTGCTGCCCTGTCGCTTTGACAGCCAGAGATAAAGCCCAGTGCCGAGGACGATGATGGTGGCAAGGTCGAGCAGAGCCCAGAGGAGTTTGAGCGGCAATCCGCCATAATCCCCGAAATGAAGTGGCTGGGAGAGTGACAGCATCTTGTTGTACCACGGCATCTCCCGCAGATTGACAAGCACACCTGTCTCAGCGTCGATCAGCGCCGGGGTGACAATATGCTCCGTCAACGGTGTGTTGCCATGCAGGAAGACAGCATAGTGATGGTCGGTTGAGTAGTCACCGCCCGGGAAAGCCACAAATTGCAGTGTCATGTCGGGCGCGGCCTCGACAGCTTTCGCAATCGCTTCATCAAGGGAGCTCAGCGTTTCGGGGCGCCCGGTTCCTTCAAATGGCTCAATCAGGTCAGCGAGCTGATTATTCTTCCATGCATCGAGGATTGGTGTTGCAAGTGTGTTGATGATTCCGGTGAAACCGACGACCAGAACCCATGCCACCGTCACGATGCCGAGAAGATTGTGGTAGTCGAGCCATTTGGTGCGCGGCGATTTTGTGACCCTCAGCGTGCCAAATTCATGTTTGCGCATGAAGGGCGCATAGAGAACCACCCCGGAGATAATGGCGAGCACAAAGAAGATCCCCATCGCCCCGAGGAACAGCATCCCCGGCAGTCCCAGAAACATGTCCGTATGCAGCTGGAGCAGGAATTCCATCACCCCGCCATCACCCGTCTTGGGCGGCACGAGATTTCCGCTCGTATGGTCGTAAGACGCGAAGTGCATTTTCACCCCGGGGGCGTCGGGTGTCGGCCCGGTTGTCACATTGACGACGGGGCGGTCGATGTCGAAGCTCATGAAGATCGGCACTTCACCCGGACGGTTCGCAAGCGCGGTCGACAGGATCTCATCATAGCTGAGAAGGGCGCCTTGCGGATGGGCGGGTTCCCAGACTTCCGTATTCAGCGCGTCTTCGATTTCATCATGAAAGACAAGCGGCAGGCCCGTGATGCACAGCATTAGGAGGAAAAGCGTGCAGACAAGGCTCGTCCATTTGTGAATGGCGCTCCAGGCTCTGATTGTCTTTGGGGTCATGGACGGCCGAGGACCGGGGCATTGCTGCCCCGGCCTGATTGTTAAAGGTCAGCTGAAAGTGACAGGATGAAAGTACGCGGCGAACCCTGAACAAGGTAGTTCGCCCCCGGAAAACCGCCCGTTGAGGCCCAATAGGCTTCATCGGTCACATTCTGGATTCGCGCCCGGAGGGTGAGGTCCTGCGACTGGGTGGGCAGCTTGTAGGACGCCCCCATATCAAGGCGGGTCCAGCTGTCGAGGGTCGTCGTATTTGCGGCATCAACATATTGCTCGCCAGTGAAGACGATGCGGCCATCAATGCTGAGGCCTGTGACAGCAGCTACATCATAGGTCGCGTTAACATTGGCCTGGAATTCCGGCACGCCGATCGGCTGGTTACCTTCATTGACGCCGCCTTGAGTGCGCGAAAGTTCCGCATCAAGCCAGGTCATGCCGCCAAGGAGGCGGAAGCCTTCGGCCGGTTTACCGAACACCGTGAGTTCAAGCCCGGTCGTCTCCTGCTCACCAGAATCGGTGAAGACCTGGTCGACGACGATCGCATTGGGCTGCGAGAGATTAAAGACGCTCAGCACCCCACCGAAACTGCCTGCATCATATTTGATGCCGGCTTCGATCTGCTCACCGCGATAGGGTTCCAGTACCTCACCCGCATTGTTGATCGGTGTGCCGCCGCTGGTTGCCGGGGCAATCGCGCCCGGTTGCAGGCTTTCCGCATAATTGGCGTAGATCGAGATCGACGCTTGCGGTTTATAGACAACACCAAAGACGGGCGTGACTGCGCTGTCGGAATAACGCGAAAGCTCATCACCCGTATTATAATCAAAGGATGCCGTTTCGATATCCTGATGGCGAAGGCCAACCGTGGCCAGCAATTTGCCGTCAAGGAATGACATCATGTCGGCAATCGCGATGCTTGAATTCTCGACTTCTTCTGTCTTGCCCGGGTCACCAAGATCACCGCCGACAAAGAAATCAGCTGCGGGAGGCGTCACGGCCATGGGCTCGTAGAGGTCACCTGCAAAACCGGCAAAGCTGGAGAACGCATAGGCGTTACGGGATTCAAGATTGATCGCCGAGGCCGACACCGTCAGACGGTGCCCGATGCTGCCTGTTGCGAATTCCGCACGGAAGCCTGTGTCAGCGGAGAGGATTTCATCCTCACGCGTATTGTCGAAGCGGTAAGCGCTGGTCGTCCCATCGGCGGCGGCACTCGGATTGGCAAGGACGTTGGCTTCCTCGCCGTAACGGCCGCCGACAGCGACCCAGGCCGTAATCAGGTCCGTGACATCAAATTCGCCGCGGATAACGCCAAAGACCTGCTCTTCATCCGTATAGGTCCAAGGCTGGGCATAATTGTCAGAAGAGTCCGGCACAGAAGGCACATCACCGAGGGGCGTGACCTGCGGGCGTGGCGCGTCAATCCGGTGATCCTGATAGCCAAGATCGGCGGAGAAACGCAGCCGGTCACCCCGGTAATCCGTGCCGATGGACAGGACCGTCAGTTCACGTTCCTGATCTTCGATAGAAGTTTCACCGTCACGGCGCACCGCATTAAAGCGTACGCCAAAATCATTTCCGTCGCCGAACCGGCGGGCAATGTCTGCGGCGCCATAGAACTGGCCGGCATTCTCATAGCCGAGTGTCAGCCGGGTCAGCGGTTCGGCAGTTGCCCGTTTGGGGACAAGGTTGAAGGCCCCGCCGACGGCACTGCCGCCTGGCGCCGCGCCATTGAGGAATGAGTTGGCGCCGCGGAAGACCTCAACACGTTCAACCAGTTCAGCGGCAACAAACTGGCGCGGCAGAATGCCGTATACGCCATTATAGGTCATGTCGTCGGAATAAACCGGGAAACCGCGCACGACGTAGAGTTCCTGGAAATTCCCGAAGCCTTTGGCGACGCGCACACCCGGATCATTCTGAAGCACGTCGCCGACGCTGGTGGACTGCTGCTCGCGGATCAATTGCTCCGTATAGGCAAGGCCTGAAAAGGGGGCATCCATGTAATCGAGATTGCCAAGCAGACCCGCGCGGCCGCCACGAGCAACCTGCTCGCCGTCAAAGGCGGGGCTGAGATCGACCTGCGAGCCGCCTTTGACGACGATGACATCGTCCGTTTCGGCGGTTTCCTGAGCGGTGGCGGGGAGGGCGGTTGCGAGAGCGATGACCGCGCTGGCAGAGAACAGAGACTTAAACACTGGCAGGCAAACCTTCATTTCGAATGAGAATGCGAGCTATTCGCAGAAAAGCGATTCAGAAACAAGTGCGCCAGTGTGACACGCCCATGGAAATGTCAGATTGGCATCAAATCATTGATTACATTAGGGATCAGGGGAGGTCGCTGGCTACCCGTTCGTTGAACCAGCGCCGTTCGCCCAAACGCTCAAGATAAGCATCGAGTGCGGGGAAATCGGGTTTGTCGATCGGGGTGCGCTGCCAGCGAAGAACGCTGAGCCCGATCGGGATATCCGCCAGCGTGAAAGTGGGCCCGGCGATGAAGGCACCGGTTTTCTCAAGCTGCGCCCCGGCGATCTGCATCTTCTGCGTCCAGCGCAGGCGGGAGTCCTCGATCTGGCCCTCATCGGTGAAGCCCGGGAATTTCCGTACCAGTGCGCCGAAAGCATATCGGAACGCCGGGTTGAGATCCGCCGCCTGCCAGTCAATCCACTGGTCGATCATGGCGCGGGATGCCGGGGCGGAGGGGTAGAGATCGCTTGCCTGCCGATTGGCCAGATAGCGAATGATCGAGTTTGATTCCCACAGGACGAACCCGTCATCATCGATGACGGGGACGGTCGCGTTCGGGTTCAGCGCCAGATATTCAGCCGCCTTGGGATCGCGATAGGGCATGCCCCAATCCACACGCTCGAACTCGATGCCCATTTCGTCACAGGCCCACAGGACCTTGGCGACATTGATCGACTCGGCCTTGCCGAGAATCTTCAGCATGTCTCTATCCCGATCTCAGCTGTTATTCCGCCTTCTGACGGGCGACCCACGCATCAATCTGACCTTCGAGCACCGAAAGGGGCAGGGGGCCAGCGGCGAGGACCGTGTCGTGGAAACCGCGAATGTCGAAATCATCGCCGAGTTCGGCCTTTGCGGCTTCGCGCAGTTCGAGAATGCGCAGCATACCGATCTTGTAGGCTGTTGCCTGACCTGGATAGACGATATAACGCTCAATCGCTTTTACCGTATCGCCATCAGGGTTCGGTGTGTTCTCCTGCAGATAGTCAATTGCTTCCTGCATCTCCCAGCCTTTGGCGTGAAGACCTGTGTCAACGACAAGGCGCGCGGCGCGCCACAGCTCCATCGCCAATCGGCCGAAATCCGAATAGGGATCTTCGTAAAAGCCGATCTCTTTGGGCAGGAGTTCTGAGTAGAGGCCCCAGCCTTCCGTATAGGCTGTATAGCCGCCAAAGCGGCGGAAAAGCGGTAGGCCATCCTGCTCGATCTGCAGCGCGCGCTGCATGTGGTGGCCGGGGATCGCCTCATGATAGACCAGCGCTTCGAGCTGGTAGGTCGGCATGTCCTCCATCTTCGCAAGGTTTGCGTAGAAGATGCCGGGACGTGAGCCATCAGGGGCAGGTTGGTTATAAAAAGCCTTGCCGGCGGCGCGTTCGCGATAAGGCTCGACGCGGCGGACCTCGACCGGGGCTGCCGGTATCAGACCGAACTGCTCGGGCAATTTCACTTTCATGCCGACAATATAGTCGCGCGCGAGTTCGAGATAGGCTTCACGCCCTTCATCCGTATTCGGCAGATAAAACTGCTCGTCTTCGCGCATGAAGTCGAAGAATTCCTGAAGCGTCCCTTCAAAGCCGACCTGCGCCATGATCGCGCGCATCTCATCCTGAATGCGGGCAACCTCGGCGAGCCCAAGCTGGTGGATTTCCTCCGCCGTCAGATCTGTCGTCGTGTAATTGGACAACAGTGCATTGTAATAAGCCTCGCCGTCCTGGAACCGGCCGACCCCGTAATTGCCGTCAACGACATCGGCATCCCCCATCGTCTCAACGCGGGTCGAAAAATCTTCATAGGCCGCCGCGAATGGCCCTTCGATCAGTTCAAGCAGATCGAGTTCGAGCTGGTCTTTCTCAGCAACAGGGGCGTCCAGCGCCTCCATTTTTTTCGAGAAATCCTCAAGGATGGCCTCACCGTCGGCAATCGACCGCGCTGTCTCGGCGATCAGTGGATAAGAGAATTCTGGGAGCGGAAAGTCTCCGGCAATCCGGTCTTCCATCTGGGTTGCGGCCTGATCGAGCACTTCCGGCACGCCCCGGACGCGCGCGACATAGGCGACCGCATCCTCGAACGTGTCGACCTTGTGGTAGTTGGCGAGGAAGACCGGAATATTGCTGTGAATGCCGCGGAACTGGGTTAGTGAGAAACGCTGTAGGCGGAAATTGTCGAGCGCCAGCGAGTTCTCCGTGTCGTAGGTGAAAAGATCGTAATTGAGCTGGCCTTCGGGGGAGAGGGCGTCGCGGTCAAAGCTGTCCTGCATCTCTGACAGCTGGGCTTCGAGAAGCTCGCGCTGACGTTCGTCGGATTCATCCGTTCGTTCGTCCCATTTGTCGGTATTGGTCTTGCGCCCCAGATAGGTCTGGAATTCCGGGCTGAGGGCCAGTTGCTCTTCGAATTTCGCATCAAGGAAAGTCGCGAGCCGCGCGTCTTCTTCGGCCATAGCGGCCATATCTTCAGCGCTTGGCGCTTGGGTCGAGGAGGTCTCGGCGGGCACCGGGGCCGCAGGTTTGTCCTCGGCCTCTTTATCTCCCGAACAGGCAACGAGAAGGGCCGCAGCAGCGGCAGAAAGAAGAAGTCGTGTCATCAGGGCCTCCGGGCAAATCTGCCCGGAAGGTGCCAAGCCTCACCGCGCCTGTCCAGTCAGGCCGGACAGTCCTGCCTTAATCGACAATGCCTTTGTTGCGGACATTATAGACTGCATCGCGATAGAGTTTGTGAACTTCGCCATTGAACGGAATGCTCTGGACAAAGAACACCGCGGTCAGGTCATTCTCAGGATCGACCCAGAACATGGTGCTGGCATAGCCATCCCAGAAATACTCGCCGACAAAGCCGTAATTCTCATTCTCATCGACCGGCGGGGCGGTGCGTACGGCAAAATCGATGCCGAAGCCGACTTGTCCCTTGCTCGGCAGCCACAGGCGCTCGGTGATCTCCTCATCAAGATAGTTCGTGCGCATCAGCTTGACGGTCTCGGGCTCCAGAATTTTGACGTCGCCGAACGCGCCGTCATTCAGCAGCATCCGGGTGAACTTGGCATAATCATCAAGCGTGGAGGTCAGGCCGAACGTACCGGGGCGGAGGGGCCATTTGTTGTAGTTGAACGCATAGGCCTGCTCATCAGGCTGGCGGGTGAGGGAGCCATCTTCCTCGGTGATATACATGGCCGCCATGCGGTCACGGCGCTCTTCGGGCACGTAATAGGCCGTCTCCGTCATGCCGAGCGGATCAAGTACCGTCTGCTGAATATAATTCTCGAACGCCATGCCAGAGAGACGCTCGACCATCAGGGCCTGAATATCGACGGCCAGTGAATACTCCCATTGCTCACCGGGGTGATAGAGAAGGGGGAGCTTGCCCAGCGCCTCGGCCTCATCGGCCAGCGTGCCTTCCCAGTTGAGCGGATTGGCTGCCGCATAGGCCTGGCCGAGCGGCGTTTCGTTGGCGTCTCCGATGAAGCCTGCCGTATGCCGAAGAAAATCCATCACGATCGGCTGGCGGCGGGCAGGCTCGGTGAGGAGGTTTCCTTCCTCATCGACGCCCGAATAGACGGCCATGTCGCTCAGTTCGGGGACATATTTTGTAATCGGATCATCGAGCGCGAATTTGCCTTCCTCATAGAGCGTCATGAGGGCGACCCCGGCAACTGGCTTGGTCATCGAGAAGATCTGCACGACCGTATCGCGTGCCATCGGCTTTTCGGCTTCACGGTCCGCCATGCCATGCGCGCCGAAAAAGACTTCCTCGCCATCCTCGAAGATGAGGGCTGCTACACCGGCGACGCGGCCATCGGCCACCATGTCGGCTAGCGCCGCATCAACAACATCCGGTTGGACGATGCCGTCAGAGGCCATTTCCGTCGCGGGATCGGCCGTCCCTGCGGGCTCATCCCCGCCCGAACAGGCGGTCAGCATAAGGGCGGCGGCAAGGCCAAAGCGGGTGATCATGTGAGCGCTCCCATTTTTCTTTGAGCCTGCCAAGCCTCGTCGCATTAGTCCAGCCGGGCCTATTGGGCGGCGAGGTCGGCTTCTTCGTCATCCATTTCGGCTGGAATGCTCTCAAACAGCGGGGTCGACATATACCGCTCAGCTGTGTCGGGCAGCATGCAGAGGATGACGGTGCCCTTCTCGGCCTTCTCGGCGATCTGCCGGGCCACAGCAAAGGTCGAGCCGCCCGAAATGCCGGTCATGATGCCTTCCTTGGCAGCAAGCTCCCGTGCCCATTTGATGCCTTCGGGCCCAGCAACGGGCAGAATTTCATCATAATATTGATTGTCGATGGATTCCTGAATGACGAGCGGGATGAAATCCGGGCTCCAGCCTTGAATGGGGTGGGGCTCCCATGCGGGGTGACTGGATGCTGCTGCGCCATCTTCGCGCCGCTCCTGCGGGGTGCCGCTGGAGACCATCGCGGCATTGGCGGGCTCACTCAGGATGATTTTCGTGTCGGGCCGTTCACGGCGCAGGACACGGGCAACCCCGGTGACCGTGCCGCCAGTGCCAAAGCCAGTGACCCAGTAATCAAGCTTCTGTCCGGCAAAGTCTGCGATAATCTCCGGACCCGTCGTTTTCTCGTGAATATCAGCATTGGCCTCGGTTTCGAACTGCCGAGCGAGGAACCAGCCATTCTTTTCGGCCAGCTCGCGAGCCTTTCTCACCATGCCTGTGCCCTTTTCTTCCTTGGGCGTCAGGACAACCTTGGCCCCCAGATAGCGCATCAGCTTGCGGCGCTCGACGGAGAAGCTTTCGGCCATGGTGCAGACAAAGGGATACCCTTTCGCGGCGCAGACCATGGCAAGGCCGATCCCTGTGTTCCCGGATGTTGCCTCAACAACAGTCTGGCCGGGTTTCAGCTCGCCTGATTTCTCGGCATCCTCGATGATGCTCATCGCCAGCCGGTCTTTCACGCTGGCGCCCGGATTGAAAAATTCCGCCTTGACGTAGATCGTCACACCATCGGGAGCCAATTGGTTGATCCGTATACAGGGCGTGTTGCCGATCGTGCTGATAATATCGGGATGCAGATAAGCGTCGGTGGCGGACATGAGATAACCCTCCGTAACAGATGAGGCCGTCATTTGGGCATAGTGGGGAGGCAAATCCAGCATGCGTCGCAGCAGGATTGGCCTACTTTTGCTAAGGGCTTGGTCTTGCACCTGCTTCGCGCCTCAATTATCGTTAGCCGATAAAGGTTTGCACACCGGAATTGGGGTTTTTGATGTTTGATTTCCGTTCTCCCGCCTTGCGCGGGGTTTCACTGCTCGCGATCGCAGCGGCTGCGCTGGCAGCCTGTGAAACCACGTCTTCGGGCGACACTGCCGCGACCGCAGAGGTCGATGTCGCACCCGACAGTGTCGGGGATGGAGGGGCGTCTGAATCTTTCTATCCGCTGACGCTGGGTGAGGCAGGCGTCTTTGCCGCCTTTGAACCTGCGCCAAACGGCCGGACGACCAATATCGATTATGAGGTGATCAGCGAGGCGCTGGAAATCATCGTCTTTGATACAGGTCCCTCAACCCGTATCCGGGCGCGTGACCGTCAGGGGACACGGGCCGGCTCGCGGATCGTCAAAGGACACAATTCGCCATATCGGCTGGAAGGCAACAAGATCTTCCTGTCGCAATTCGATGATGAAAGCGGCAACTCGTTCCGTGAGTATGCGGAGAACCTCGTCGATATCGGTAACAAGATCGATATCACGACGCTGCCGCGCAATGAGCAGCTCGCCTACTGGTTCAACCTGCACAATATGTGGGTCATCGCCATTCTGGCTGATGAATATCCGGTCCGGTACCCGGAGCGGATCAAGATCGATGGGGCGCTCTTCCACGACGCCAAGATCATGAACATCAGCGGTGTAGATCTGTCGCTTTCCGACATCCGCACCAACATCGTCTATCGTTACTGGGATGATCCGCGCGTCATGTACGGCTTCTTCCATGGCGATCTGGGCAGCCCAAGCATCGATGACGAGGCCTATACGTCAGAGAATATCAACCGCATCCTTGACCGGAATGCGCGGGAATTTGTGAATGCGCTTCGCGGGGTCCAGCGGGGCCGGAGCAAGGTCTATATCTCCAAGCTCTATTATGAAGCGCGGGCCGGGCTCTTCCCGAACTGGCCAGTTGATCTGCTCGCCCATCTTGAGAACTTCGCTGATGAAGAGGTCAGCATGATCCTTCTGGAGAATGGCGCGAATTTCGAGGCCATGAAGTATCCGAACCGGACGGCTGACATGGTCGGCGGTGATCCGAGCCCGGACATCAATGCGGGTCCGTCGGGCAGCTCTACGCCACCGCAGCTCGTCGAAATGGTCCAGGAAGTCCGTGAGAAATATGTCGAGCTGCGCCGTCAAGGCCGCATCGGCGGCGCGCGCGTCATCATCATTGACGAGCCGACCGAAGATCAGGGCCCGCCGCCGGATGAGACTATCGACTGATCCGCAACAGGATCATCCAATGCGAAAAGGGCCGCTCATCGAGCGGCCCTTTTTTATTCCGTAATCGGCAAGAAGCTTACTCCGCTGCGACGCGTTTGGGATCGCCGTGACAGTGCTTGTATTTCTTGCCCGAACCGCAGGGGCAGGGCGCGTTGCGGCTGACGCGGGACCAGGTCGAGGGATCATCAGCGCTGACCTCGCGAGCCATCCGGCGGGCACGCATGCTCGAATGGCCGACTGCCTGACCGTAGGAGCGGTAGGGCGCTTCCGGGCCGCCATGACCGGCGTCATTCTCGCCGGTCGTTGCATCGATATGGCTTTCGCGCATCTGGGCCGGATCAAGCTTGCCTTGTGCCTTGAGTGCTTCGAGGAGGCGCTTGGCCTCATCGACATTGATCTGGTTCGGCGTGCCGACCTGTCCAGTCTGTTCTTCGGGCTGGCGCAGGCGGACATGGAACAGGCTGCGGGTCACATCGCGGCGCAGGCCATTGAGAAGCTCGGAGAAGAGCGCAAAGGCTTCGGTCTTGAACTCGTGCAGCGGGTCGCGCTGACCCATGCCGCGAAGGCCGACGACCGAGCGGAGGTGATCGAGCATCTGAAGGTGCTCGCGCCAGTTGGTGTCGATCGTCCGCAGGAGGAGCTCTTTTTCGATCTGCTTGGCTATATCGTCGCCAAAGTCATGGGCTTTGGCCTGCCACGCCTTGTCGGTGATTTCTATGATGCGCTCTTCGATCTCACTATCAGCGACACCTTCCTCGGCGGCCCATTCGGGGATTTTGAGGTCGAGGCCGAAGACTTCGATAATTTCCTGACGCAGGCCTTCCGCATCCCATTGCTCGGCATAGGATTTGGGCGGGATATAGGTCACGACGAGATCTTCGATCAGGGTGCGGCGCATATCAGCGACGATCTCGCTGACATCTTCTGCGCTCATGAATTCGATCCGCTGCTCGAAGATGGCTTTGCGCTGATCGTTCATGACGTCGTCATATTTGAGGACGTTTTTCCGCATGTCAAAGTTGCGCTGCTCGATCTTCTTCTGCGCGTTCTCGACGGCCTTGGTGAACCAGGGGTGCTCGATCGATTCATCTTCGCGGATGCCAAAGCGCTTGAGCATTTTTTCCATGCCCGAGCCGAAGATCCGCATCAGGTCGTCTTCGAGCGAAAGGAAGAATTTCGTCGTGCCCGGATCGCCCTGACGGCCTGACCGGCCTCGCAGCTGGTTGTCGATCCGGCGGCTTTCGTGACGCTCTGTCGCCAGAACATAAAGCCCGCCGGCGGCAAGCGCTGTTGCTTTCTGGTCAGCGACTTTGATTTCGATTTCCCGGCGTTTGCTGGCGATCGTATCGGCGTCATCCTCTTCGGAAAGCTGCGTCATGATCTCCATATCGACGGAGCCGCCGAGCTGGATGTCGGTACCGCGGCCAGCCATGTTGGTCGCAATCGTCACAGCGCCGGGGACACCGGCCTGCGCGACGATCTCGGCTTCCTGTTCGTGGAAGCGGGCGTTCAGCACGTTGTGCGGCACCGGGATTGGTTTGCGCGACATCGCCTCAAGATCGCTGGCCTGCTTTTGCAGATGAGCGATCTCGTCGTCATTCTTGCCTTCCTTCAATTCTTTGGCGCGTGCACGGAGGATTTCCGCCGTCTCGCGCCAGAATTTCTTGTCGGTCAGCAGGTTTGAGAGATATTCCGATTTCTCGATCGACACTGTGCCGACGAGCACCGGCTGGCCGCGCATGTGGCAATCGGCGATCTGGGCGGCGATGGCGCGGTATTTCTCCTTCGCCGTCATGTAGAGCTCGTCATCGAGGTCTTCGCGGGCGATCGGCTTGTTGGTCGGCACCTCAAAGACGGATAGCTCGTAGATGTCCTGGAATTCGCCTTCTTCGGTCAAGGCCGTCCCGGTCATGCCGGAGAGTTTATCGTAAAGGCGGAAATAGTTTTGGAAGGTGATCGAGGCGAGGGTCACGTTTTCCGGCTGGATACGGACATTTTCCTTCGCTTCGACGGCCTGGTGCAGGCCATCTGACCAGCGACGGCCATCCATCATCCGGCCAGTGAATTCATCGATGATGACGACCTTGCCGTCCTTGACGATGTAGTCCTTGTCCCGCTGGAACATCTTGTGCGCGCGCAGCGCATTCTGGATGTGGTGAACGACAGAGACGTTGGCCGCTTCGTAAAGCTGCTCGCCTTCGAGCATGTCCCGTTCACGGAGCATATCCTCGAGGGCTTCGTTGCCCTCTTCGGTCAGATCGACGCGGCGCTGCTTCTCGTCGATCTCGTAATGCTCTTCGGTGAGCTGGGGGATCAGCTCGTTGATCGTGTTGTAAAGCTCAGATTTGTCTTCGGTCGGTCCGGAGATAATCAGTGGGGTCCGGGCTTCGTCGATCAGGATCGAGTCGACCTCATCAACGATCGCAAAGTGGTGGCCGCGCTGGACCATCTCTTCGATCCGCTGCTTCATGTTGTCACGAAGATAGTCGAAACCCAGCTCGTTGTTCGTCGCGTAAGTGATGTCGCAGGCATAGGCTTCGCGCCGCTCATCATCATTCAGCCCATGGACGATCGCGCCGACCGTCATGCCAAGCGCATTGTAGACCTTCGCCATCCATTCGGAGTCCCGCTTGGCGAGATAGTCGTTGACGGTAACGACATGGACGCCCTTGCCGGTCAGCGCGTTCAGATAGGCGGGGAGGGTCGCAACGAGTGTTTTACCTTCACCGGTCTTCATCTCAGCGATGTCGCCGCCGTGAATGACCATGCCGCCGGCGAACTGAACATCATAAGGGCGCAGGCCGAGCGCACGGGTCGCAGCCTCACGAACGAGAGCAAAGGCTTCGGGCAGGAGGTGGTCGAGCGATTCACCATTCTGGTAGCGGGTCTTGAATTCCTCGGTCTTGGCCTTGATTCCGTCATCGGAAAGGGCCGCCATTTCCTCAGCCAGATCACCAATTCCTTCCGCTTTTTTCATCAGCGGCTTCATCCGCCTTTCATTGGCGGAACCGAATAGGCGGGCGGCGAGGGACTTTTTGGCCATTGGCGAGGTGCTCACGAGGTTTGTTTTTGCGGTTTTTCCGCGGGGCGCACAGAGAGGCGAGACGCGGCGGCATGCCTGAACTTGTCTGATGCGGCAAATAAGAAAGCGCCGGTTGAGTGTCAAATCGCGCCGTTACCTTAACAAGTCTCGCCATTGACTCTTGGGCCCGAAACTCAAAATCGTGTCCCGATGAAAAAGCGACCGTCAATCTGGACCCGGTCGGGTGTTGGCCCGGTTCTAGGCTATTGTGGCCTCATCACCCATAGAGCTGTGGGCTCTGTGGGCCTGCGCGACCTTGTTCTGGGCGCAGGGGCCATGGCGCTCGTCCTGACGGCAGCAGAGAAGGCCGTTGATGGTCCTCTAGCTGCGCCGGCCCCGAATCCGGTGCTTGAGGCGCGAGATCCGGTCCTGATCGCGGTGGGGACGACCCCGATTCGGCTTTCGGATGCGCGGGCGCAGGCGGTCATCTCACAAGTTTCCGATGCTGAAGAGCTGCCGGCGCCGGATCTTTTCCAGACAGGTCTTGTCGGCGAAGCGGCCGATCAGGTGGCCCTCGCCAAGCTCGCCGAGGCGAGAGGGCTTGAGGATGCGCTAGAGGTCCGGGCTCAGCTCGCGCTTGCGCGCCGTCGTATCCTGTCTAGCGCGCTGCTTGATCTCGCGGTCAATCGTGAGGTCACCGAAGATCAGGTTCGCGCCGTCTATGACGCCGAAGTGGCTGCTGCCGCCGCTGATCAGACCCTGATCCTTCGCCGGATACAGGTCTCCAGCATGACCGAGGCCGAAGACATTCTCACCCGCCTTGGGAACGGGGCGAGCTTCTCTGAAATGGCCCGCCGCCGCTCGCTCGATATGTCGACCCGCAATCAGGGCGGTGATCTGGGCAAGGTGCGCCTCAGCGACCTGCCGCCCTCCATTGCTGACGTTCTTTATGACCTGCCGGTCGGGGATGTCTCGATCCCGGTCGAGGGGCAGGAGGGCTGGTATCTCCTGACGGTCGATGCCCGTTCAGAGGTGCGCCTGCCACCATTCGAGGATGTTCAGGAAAACATTGAACGGCGTCTGCGCGATGAGGTCGTCACCAAGACCATCGCCGAAGCTCGCGCCGCTGTACCGATCCGCATGGCGGGCAACGGCCTAGATGCCGGCCCATTGCCGCTGATGTCGCTCCAGTCCGCTGGGCGCACCTGGTAAAAGGGTGGCAAAAATTCCACCGACGCTTTTAGAAGCGTATTCATCATTCTTCGCTATTCCGAGGTCCCTGAAATGGGTGAGTGCGTGATCGTTTCTGCCGTGGGGCTCATCGATCGCGATGGAAGGGTGCTTCTGACGACGCGCCCGGAAGGCAAGGATTATGCGGGGTTCTGGGAATTTCCTGGCGGCAAGATCGAGGACGGTGAACGCGCCGAAAGCGCGCTTGTCCGCGAATTGCGCGAAGAACTCGGCATCCGAACTGAAGAAAGCTGCCTTGCGCCTTTCAGCTTTGGTACCGACAGTGACACCGGTCTCCTCCTGCTCCTTTTTCTCTGCCGTAAATGGGATGGCGCAGCCCAAGGACTTGAAGGACAGGAGCTCAAATGGGTCGCTCCTTCTGAACTCCTCGCGCATGACATGCCGCCCATCGACCGGCCGCTCGCCGCGCAACTCAGGGATTTTCTCTCTGGCCTTTAGCGGCCATCTGAAGTGGGGCCGGGCATGATGTCTTCGTTCAAAAAGACCGGCATCCGTTTTCTCAATGACGAAACCGGCGCGACGGCCATCGAATATGGCCTCATCGTCGCGCTGATTTCACTTGGGCTTTTGCTGCTCGTGAATGGCGTCACGGCGGACAATATCAGCGCGACGTTCAACAAGGCCGCTGATGGGATCCGCGACGGCAAGTTCGACGACGGCAATACGTCTTCCTGACGCCGCGCCGGCGATTTTATCTCTCTGGATTGAATGGCTTCGCCTCGCTTTACGCGGGCTGGAAATCAGCATACCCAACTATTGGTTGTATTTTATCTGCTGCGGCAACCAGGAAAGGTATCCGGCAAGATGAGATTTCACGCATTTCTAGGACCGCTTATGTCGCTCTGTCTCATCACCGGGATCGCCGCGGCGCAGGAAGTTGGCACAGTCGAGGCTGTTCATGGCGGTGAAGGCGAAGTCTTCGTCATGCGAGGATCGAGCTCACACATTCTCGGCAAGGGTGATGAGATCCAGCTTCACGATCGGCTTGTCATCAAAGGATCGGGCAGGGTGACGGTGAAGGCCTATGGCTGCAGCAGGACGCTGCCTGCAGGCGCCATGCTTACCGTTGATGCCTCATTCTGTACGGCAACGCCGGTCAGTCTTTCAGGCGCGGCGGTCACGACCACGACACCAGCGCTCGCTGTGCCAATCCTCGGCGGCATCACGGCGGGCAAGGTCGTTGCCGCCGGGACCATTCTCTCAACGCCTTCCATTATCAGCACGGCGGCGAGTGATGAGAATAAGGGTGAACCCGTCAGTCCATAAGGACGCGCCTTACGCTGGATCTTCAGTGCGCTCTGTCGAGGTCATGATGGCATCCCGCAATGATGCCTTGGCGCTGCCCGGCTTTAACGGCTTGGGTTGGCTCTGATGGGGCTTCCAGCCCGTCAGTGTGATGAGGTCCACTGTCGCGCGGATGCCGCCCGCCTCAGCTGGGTAGAGCTCGAGATATTTCTCAATTGTCTTGGTCAGGACATCCCGGCGGATGGCGCCTTTCGGGCCTGCGAGGAGCGCGCTGGTCTCACCTGCGCCGCGTAAGTCCTGAAAGAGCTTCGCTGGATACTCATATTCCACCGTCAGCCGCGCCACATCCGCGACAGGCAAAGCAAAGCCCGCTGCTTGCAGGAGCGCGCCGCCATCTTTCACCGCCATCATCGGCGCGACGCGGGGAGCAACGCGGCCAAGGAGTTCTGCTTCGGCGGCCTGTAATGCGATCCTCAGCTCAAAGAGGGAGCGCTCCCCCGGTAGGACCGCCACAAAGAGCCCGTCAGGCTTGAGCACCCGCCGCGTTTCAAGCAGCGCCGGCATGGGATCGTTAAGGGCATGCATCGCCATTGCCGAGACGACGAGGTCGAGGCTCTCATCTTCAAAGGGGAGATTGTCTGCCGCCGCCAATAGGTCGGCGCCGGGCAGGTCATCCGCCGTCACGGCCTCACCGATATCGGCTTTCTCGGTCAGCGCTTGGCGGACATGTTCTGCGCCCGGCCCGTAGAACAGCGCCGTCTCGAACCGCTTGAGCACGGTCTCGAGGCGGTCAACGACATCTTCGGCGGCGCGCAAATGGACAAAATCATGCGAAGGGAAATTCTTCGCAGCCCGCAGACGCTTGGCTCTACGGGCGCCATTGTGGAAAATAGCCGGTGGGGAGGGCGGCATGAAGCCTCCGGTCTGGATCGAAAATATGCGGGTTCGTGTGACGTCGCCCCTCCTCTATATGGGGAGGGCGGGTTTGGCGAGAATGACCGACCTGCTCTTTCCCCCGCAATGCCCGATCAGTGGCGCGCCGCTGCTGCGGCAAGGAACGCTATCGCCTGAGGCATGGGCACGGTTTCATCACCTCACAGCGCCATGGTGCGAGGGGTGCGGCAGTCCATTTGATGATCCTTCAAAAGGACCGCTTTGTGCGTCCTGCGCGGCGCCGAAGGGTTTTGCCGGGCGTCTGACGGGCTCGCGGAAGCTCGATAAATTGAGATCATCACTTGTCTATGACGAGAGCTGCGGCCCGCCCATCCTCGCGCTCAAATATGGCGACCGGCATGACGGCGTCGCAGCTTTCGGCGCGATGATGGGAAAGACGGCCCGCGAGCTATTGCCGGAGGTGGGGCAAGCGCTGCTCGTCCCGGTGCCGCTTCATTCCTCCCGCTTGCGCAAAAGGCGGTATAATCAGGCGGGGCTGCTGGCCGATGCCGTCGGGCGCGAGCTTGGCCTTGAAGTTGATCATCTCAGCCTTCGGCGCATCCGGCCAACGCCCAGCCAGAAAGGCGCGAGTGCTGGCCAGCGAGCGCGAAATGTCGCAGGCGCCTTTCGCGTGGCGGATGGTCCCCGGATCAGGAATACCCATATCATCCTCGTCGATGACGTGCTGACCACCGGCGCGACGCTGATCGCCTGCGCGCGGAGCCTTCGCAAGGCCGGCGCGTTATCGGTAAGTGGCTTGACCCTGGCCCGCGTGATGCGGGAAGCCTGATGAGATAAAAGAGATACGAGAGCTGATGAAACCCGTCACCATTTATACGACCATGATGTGCCCTTACTGCACGAGAGCGAAGAAGCTGCTCGAAGAGAAAGGCGCGGAATATGAAGAAATACGGGCAGGGCTGAATACCGACCTAAAGGCAGAGATGATCCAGCGTTCGGGCGGCGCCCGGACCTTCCCGCAAGTGTTCATCGGTGACACCCATGTGGGGGGCTCTGATGAACTCGCAGCCCTAGAACGAGAGGGCAAGCTCGACGCCCTTCTGGCGGATTGATGCTGCGCGCCGCCGCCATCCAGATGCGCTCGGGCGTTTCGCGCTCAGGCAATGTCGCGGCGGCGGAACGCCTGATCCGTGAAGCGGCAGGCGCGGGCGCGACCCTCATCGTTACCCCGGAAATGACCAATGTCCTTGACCGCGACAAGGAGCGCCTGTTCGGCGACCTGCCGCAGGAGGATGGCCTTTCAGAGATCACGACGTTTGCGGAGTTTTCAAAAGAGCTTGGCATGTATCTTGTTATCGGCTCTCTCGCGGTCGCGCTGCCGGACGAGGACGGCCAGCGCAAAATGGCGAACCGCTGCATGATGTTCGGGCCGAATGGCGAGATCGCCCGCTATGACAAGATCCATCTTTTTGATGTCGATCTGCCAACAGGCGAGAGCTGGCGCGAAAGCCGGATGATGAAACGCGGTGAGGAGGCCGTCCTTGCCCGGACGGATGCCGCAAGCGTCGGGCTGTCGATCTGCTATGATGTTCGCTTCCCCCATCTCTACCGGGCGCTGGCGAAAGCCGGTGCTGAGATCCTCACCATACCGGCGGCCTTCACCGTCCCGACGGGCGAGGCCCATTGGGAAGTCCTCCTCCGGGCACGAGCGATCGAGACAGGCAGTTTCGTGATCGCCGCGGCGCAGGGCGGGGCGCATGAAGACGGCCGCAGGACCTATGGTCATTCGATGATCATCGACCCCTGGGGACGCATACTGACGGAAAAATCAGATGATGAGCCCGGCGTCATTATGGCCGATCTTGATCTTGATCTCGTCCGCGATGCCCGCACCCGCATCCCCAGCCTCGCACTTGATCGCGACACGAATGTGCGCACATTAGAGGCATGATCAAATACGCTCTCAAATGCGATGACGGCCACCATTTCGAAGGCTGGTTCTCGAACAGCGCCGATTTCGATGCGCAAAAAGAGGCGGGCCAGCTTGAATGCCCGGCCTGCGGGACCTCGCATGTCTCAAAGGCGCTAATGGCCCCGGCGGTCTCAACCTCGCGCAAGGCGGAGGCGCGCAAAGAGGCCGTGATCCGCGATGCGGCGATCAGCACCTTCAACGAGGCGGCCCGGCGCGCGAAGGACTATGTCGAGAAGAATTTCGACCATGTCGGCAAGAACTTCCCCGAGGAAGCGCGCAAGATCCACTATGGCGAGGCGAAGGAACGCCCCATCTATGGCGAGGCTACACCGAAAGAGGCCAAAGAGCTGAAGGACGAAGGCGTCGAGATTGCGCCGATCCCCCAACCCGTGCCCGAACCGTCCGAGGTCAAACGAAAGCTGAACTAAAGCTGCCTCACCATGAACGCCGCCGTGTCGTCATAGCTGCGCAGCTTGGGCGTCAACGCCTCGATCACGACTTCGCCAAAACCCTGCGCGGCCCAGAAGGGGTTTGAGCCCCCAACCGCGACGAGAGAGATGTTGTCAAAGCCTTCCGAGCGGGCATGGGCTACGATTTTATCCGTGATCACCGCACCGGCACCAAGACCGCGCCCTCGTTCGAGGATCGCCAGATCATGGATATAATATGTATCCGGAGCAGATGGGATCTCGCCGAGAAGGCAATTGAGCTCCGGCGGCTTAGCATAAGCCCATGGGTGGGAGAGGATATAGCCGCAAGGCTCACCACCGGCGCTCAGCAGGTAACATCCTTGCGGATAGAGCGCCAGCCGTTCGGCGAAGATAGCGTCATCCTCAGGGTAATCCTCATGCACATTCTCTGCGAGGTTGATCATGGTCGGCAGGTCATGAGGCTGCATGGGCTGCCACGACCAGTCCTGACGCTGAGCACTCATGCCGGCCTCAGAAGCCCTGTCTGGGCGCGGTGCCGCAGCGCGTGATCGGCCAGCACCAGCGCCATCATCGCGCGGGCAACGGGCACGCCCCTGATGCCGACACACGGGTCATGACGGCCCTTGGTGACAACTTCGGTTTCTTCGCCGTCGCGCGTCACGGATTTGCGCGGGGTCAGGATCGAGGAGGTGGGTTTGATCGCCAGCCGGACAACGATGTCCTGACCGGAGGTAATGCCTCCCAAGATACCGCCATTGGTATTCTCCGGCCCCTGAGGATCAAACATCACGCCGCCATTGCCATCGGGCTTCATGCCGTCGGCATTCTCTGTCCCCGACAGTCTGGAGGCGCCAAAGCCTGCGCCGATCTCAACGCCTTTAGAGGCATTGATGGTCATCATTGCGGCGGCAAGGTCTGAATCCATCTTGCCGTAGATCGGCGCGCCGAGCCCGGCAGGCACACCGCTTGCGCGCACTTCGATGAGGGCGCCGAGCGAATTGCCGTCCTTGCGGGCCTCTTCCAGCCGGAGCGCCCAGTGCTGGGCGGCCTCGGGGTCGGGGCACCAGAAGGGATTGTCTCCGACCGTCGACCAGTCGGCGCGGGCCGGATCAATCGTGTGCGGGCCCATGCCGATCATGGCCGCCTCGATTTTCACCGTATCCTGATAAAGTTCTTCAAGAACGCGCTCGGCCACGGCGCCGGCGGCGACCCGCATCGCGGTCTCCCGTGCGCTTGAGCGTCCCCCGCCGCGATAATCGCGAAATCCGTATTTGGCGTCATAGGTGTAATCGGCGTGACCCGGACGGTATTTGTCGCGGATGTCCGAATAGTCTTTCGAGCGCTGGTCGACATTCTCGATCATTAGCGAGATCGGCGTGCCGGTCGTGCGCGGGCCGTCCGTGCGGTCGTCCTCGAAGACGCCCGACAGGATCTTCACCTGGTCAGGTTCCTGCCGCTGGGTCACGAATTTCGACGTGCCTGGGCGCCGCTGATCAAGGCGCGCCTGAATATAGCTTTCCTCAAGCCGGATACCGGGCGGGCAGCCATCGACGACGCAGCCAATGGCGGGCCCGTGGCTTTCGCCCCAGGTCGTGACACGGAAGAGATGGCCGAAAGAGTTATGAGACATAAGTTCCTCTTATTCCCACATCCTTTAATTTCCGCTAGACCCCATCGGCTTATGGATACGAGTGATTTGATCCCCCCGTCGCCCAGTGAAGACGATTACGAGCAGGAGCGGCGTGCTCAGGAGGCCTTTTCGGTCGATGAAGATCAGGGAAAGGTCTTCACCTCCGATGACCCGCTGGAGCTTTTTGCCCAATGGCTGGAGCTGGCGAAGAAGCATGAGGTTAACGACGCGCACGCCATGTCGGTGGCGACGGTCGATGGTGCGGGTTTTCCGAATGTCCGCGTTGTGCTGCTCAAGGACCTCGACGAAGGCTTTGTTTTTTATACTAATTCCATGTCGGCGAAGGGTGATGAGCTAGCCGAGAACCCGCTTGCGGCGCTGTGCTTTCACTGGAAGTCGATCCGCCGTCAGGTAAGGATCCGGGGCCTCGTCGAGCCTGTCTCCGAGGCCGAGAACGACCAGTATTTCGCCTCACGCGCCCGCAGCGCCCAGATCGGCGCCTGGGCATCGCAACAATCCCGCCCGATGACGGAAGAAGGTATCCTCCAGAAACGGGTCGAGGATTATGAGGCGATCTATGAGGGCCGCGATGTCCGTCGGCCCGATTGGTGGCGCGGCTATCGCGTCACCCCGTCGCAGATGGAATTCTGGGTGAACCGGCCCTTCCGCCTGCATGACCGGCTGCAATTCGACTATGACGGCGAAGGCTGGAACAAGACCCGGCTTTATCCATGATCCATCCCTGAGGAGGGGAGCCCCATGTCAGATCAACAGCCCTCAATCGGTCATGTCGTCTGGACGGATCTGACCGTTCCGGATGCGGATGGCCTGAAAGATTTCTACGCCGAGGTCGTTGGTTTGAAATGCGAGCCGCTCGATATGGGCGGGTATGCGGATTACATGATGCAGGCGAGCGGCGAAGGCCCGGCGGCCCCGGGTGGGGTCGGCATCTGTCATGCGCGAGGCTCGAATGCGCATCTGCCGCCGCAATGGATGATCTATTTCGGGGTGGCTGATCTTGATGCGTCGCTTGAGGCCGTCGATCGGCTCGGCGGCAAGCGCATCGGGGATGTCCGCACGATGGGGAATGACCGCTATTGCGCGATCCAGGATCCGGCAGGGGCTGTCTGCTCCCTCTATCAGAAACAGACAGCCTGACGCGGGATTATTTCTTGCCGCCCAGTTTCGCGAGCGTACCGAAGATCATCAGTACAACGCCTACGAGCCCAGGAATGGCGGCAACGCCTTTCATGATTTCGAAGACGTTTTCGCCGGGTTCGACCTTGTCGATCTGATAACCCATGATGACTAGGCCGGCAGAGACGGCAACGCAGATTGCACCGCCAAGGATCATGCCGCCTTTTTCGTCGTCTTCCTTGATGTCTTTAAGCATGTCCGGATCGATCGACTGACCGTTCCGAAGCGCTTCGCGGATCAGATCATTCCGCGATTTCTGTTTCATATAGCCGAAGAAAGATCCGATCAGGACGACCGCGATGATGAAGCCCCAAAGGCCAACGCCGCCACTCCAGCCATACCATTCATGCCAATCCATATTGCCCTCCGATTGCCCTCATGGATTTATAATACAAACCTGACGCTAGCCCATTCCCGGTCTTGCCGTCCAGCAGGGCCGGGGATAGCGCGCATCACCTGAGAACTCCGGCGGCGGCCATGCGGCGGCTGTAGAGGAGCAGGAAAAGCGAGATGATGAGAACGGCGGCGTTGAAGATTTGCTGCCAGAGCACCATTTCGGGTCGGCCCTCGGCGATGAAGAGCATCCAGGCAAAGCAGATGACTGTCGTTGCGAATGAGACGAGCAGCAGCGGTACCGCAAGTTTTCTTTTCAGCAGTATGAGGATGCAGCCGATGAGGCCACCCCAGACGCCAATCGCGTAACAGGCCATGAACCAGCCTGGATAGCTGAGAAAGAAGGCGCGCTGATCTTCGGGGATCTGCGAGAAATACGCCTCATTCTCGGTGGCCGTCATGACATAGTCAAAGCAGCCCATGCCGACCCACAGGACGCCGAAAATCCCGACGACCCAGATATGCCATGGTGTTTTCACTTTGTTCCCTCCCACACCATTCGGTGCTTGTTTTTATGGGAACAGTCTACGTCCTGAAACGCCGCTTTCGCAAATCCCTTCAGCTGCGCAGATGCTTGCCGATATCGGCCCGGAAAAAGCCTTCGGGCCAGTCAATCGCGTCAACAGCCGCATAGGCACGGTCAAGCGCTTCGCCGGTCGTCGCCCCGGTTGCCGTGATATTCAGCACACGGCCCCCATGAGCGAGGAGCTTGCCGCCATCCGCCTTTGTACCGGCATGAAAGACGACAACGCCCTCCATCTCATTGGCCGCATCGACACCCTTGATCTCCGAGCCCTTGTCATATCCGTCCGGATACCCCTTTGTGGCCATGACGATATTGGCGGCGGCGTCATCCATCCAGTCGAGCCCGACCCCGCCGAGGCGGCCAGTGGCGGCAGCCCATAGCGATTGGACAATATCGCTCCGCAGGCGGCGCATCAGGATCTGGCATTCAGGATCGCCAAAACGGCAATTATATTCGATCAGCTTCGGCCCTTCGGCGGTGATCATCAGGCCCGCATAAAGCACCCCGCGATAGGTGATGCCTTTGGCATTGAGCGCCTTGAGCGTCGGCTCAATGATCTCATCATAGGCGCGGGCGAGGATCTCCGGTGTATCGAGCGGGGAGGGGGAGAAGCCGCCCATGCCGCCCGTATTGGGGCCCTCATCATTCTCAAAAGCGCGCTTGTGGTCCTGCGCTGCACCGAAATGCAGCAGGCTCTCGCCATCCGTTACGGCGAAGACGGAGAGTTCGGTCCCTTTGAGGAATTCCTCGATCAGGACGGTCTTTCCGGCGGCGCCGAATTGCCCGCCCAGCATGCCGGCGATTGCGGTCTCCGCGACGTCACGGGTCTGGGCAATGATCACGCCTTTGCCTGCGGCGAGGCCATCTGCCTTGATGACGTATGGTGCCTCAAGTGTGTCGAGAAAGGCTTTTGCGGGCGCAGCTTCCGTGAAAGTGCCGTATCGCGCGGTCGGAATGCCTGCCTCGGTGCAGAGGTCTTTGAGGAATGCCTTTGAGCTTTCGAGCCGCGCGCCATCCGCTTTCGGTCCGAAACAGGGGATGCCTGCCTCTTCGAGCTGATCAGCAAGCCCATCAGCAAGCGGTGCTTCGGGGCCGACAACGACGAGATCGACACCTTCGGCCTTTGCCCATTGGGGCAGCTCGCCGAGCGGCATATCGAGATTGTCGCCGAGTGATTCGGTCCCCGGATTACCCGGCACGATGGTGAACCGCTTGAGCAGCGGGCTTTTCGCGATTTTCCAGGCGAGTGAATGTTCACGACCGCCGCTGCCGACCAGCAGAATATGCATGCGCTTAAACTTCTCCAACATTTCAGTGGACGCGCGTTAGCGCGCCGCCAAGGTACGGGGCAATGGCGTGGAGGTTCGAGGTGCAGATCGACAGGACGCTGCGCCTGTGGCGATGGCGCGCAAGGCGCATATCAAGGCGCTTCGGAACAAAAAGGCCAGCCGGGCTGAACCGCTCCGCGCTGACCCTTTCCATTATCTTCCACCTCGCCGTTGCCGGTCTTCTCTTGAGTTTTGCGCCGATCTGGGAGCCTCGTGGGCTGCCCGATGCCCCCGATCACGCGATCAACGTCTATATCATTCCCCCGCCGCCCGAGCCGGGAGCAGCCTCCGCGCCTGAGATTGCGCAGATCGAGGAGGCTGAAGCCCCAGAAGCCGAAGAGGTCGCCGAGACCATACCGGAGGAAAGCCCGGAGGCAGTTGCGGAGGTGACGACCGCCCCCCCATCCGCTGCGCCGCGCATAAGGGCGCCATCAAGCGTCAGAGTGCCGGAGGTCGATCTGGGTGAGGGGGCGCCCGACGGTATTGTCGGGCTTGAATGCTATCGGGAATTTGATGATCCGCGGCTTGCCGCAGAATGCGCGGGCGCGCCCATCACGAGCGACTGGCGCCAACGGCTGGAGGGGAGCCGAGATGCCCAATGGGCGAAGGCGGAGGAACGCCTGCGCACCGGGCGCTATCGCGGACCATTCGCCGTGGGCCCCGACCAGTATGGTGATCTGGGGGAGAATGAGCAGCTCTATCAGCCCCGTGATCCGCGCTTTAATGTCGGCCCCGGCCCCTCAACCGGCGGCAGCGGCGCGAATTATGCCGCTGCGTTCGAGAGCGAGGAGGAATACCGCAAATATCTCGCCCTCAATGACAGCCGCATGTATCGCGGGGACAATGATCACTTGAACGATACTTACTCGCGAAGCTGGGGGCAGCCCCTCACAGGCTGGCGGCCAAGCTGGCAGTTGCGAGAAGATCCGGCTATTGACGGCAAGGCCCTTGAGCAGTTTCTCAAGGAAGTCGAAGATCAATAATCCGTCAACGGAGATACTGCACGATGACATCGCTTGAAACCGAAGGCTGGCGTTCGCTTCTGTTTGTGCCGGGCTCGCGGCCGGACAGGTTCGACAAGGCGCTCGCGGCCGGGGCGGATGTCGTCTGTATCGATCTCGAGGATGCTGTGGCCCCTGACGGCAAGGATGACGCACGGGAGCAGACCTTCGGCTATCTGGCGCAACCCCGCGACGGCGGTCCTGCGCTCGGCCTGCGGATCAATGGCGTCGACACGGAGGCTGGTGCGCGCGATTTGAATGCTATTGGCGGGCTCAACGGGGCTGATTTCCTGATGCTGCCCAAGGTCGCCGACCTTGCCGATATCGAGGCGGTGATCGCGGCGGGATGTGACCTGCCGATCATTGTCGTTCTGGAATCCGCGAATGGTGTGCTGGAGGCCCGTGCCATTGCCCAGCATGGGGCCGTCATTGCCGCCATTTACGGCGCGATTGATCTGAGTGCGGATATTGGCTGTTCGCTTGACTGGGAGGCGCATCTTTACGGGCGCTCGCATTGTGCGCTGTGTTTCGGAGCCGAGCAGAAAGTACTGTTTGATTCGCCTTATCTTGATGTGAAGGATCTGGACGGTCTCAAAGAAATGACGAGCCGGGCGGCACGGCTGGGCATTCATGCCCGTTCAGCCATCCACCCCGCGCAGCTCGCACCGATCCATGAGGCGCTTAACCCGTCTGCGGAGGAAGTGGCCGAGGCGCGTCGCATCTTAGAGGCCTTTGACGCGGCGAAGGGCGGGGTCGCGCTGCTCGATGGCAAGATGATCGAGCTGCCGGTGATCAAATCCGCCCGCCGGGTGCTCGCCCGTGCAGGCGACTAGCGCGCTCTAGAGTTTCATCGTCAGCCCGTCGGCGAGGGACCGCCGATAGGCCTGCGTCGCCGGGACAATCCCAAGCAGGGTCGCAAGACCGATCACCCCGGCAAGGATCGCGACGTCAAATCCGTTGATCCCCAAGGTGGCCAGCGGGATGCCATATTGGGTCGAGAGAAGCGGGCCGAGCACCTCCATGCCCCCAAAAACAATCCCCGCACCGATCAGTGTGCCGAAGGTCGCAATCAGCGCCGTCTCCAGAATGACCAGCGAGAAGATATGTGAGGGACCGGCGCCCGCAGCGCGCAGAACGGCAAGCTCCCGTGCGCGAGCATTGAGGCTCGCTAGGATCGCGATGAGGAGGGAGAGGAGCCCGGTGACGACGACAAATCCGGCCGTGGCGGTCAGTGCGGTTTGCGCTGTGCCGACGACACTCCAGAGCTGGGTGAGGGCGATACCGGGGATCACAGCCGTGAGTGGCTCGGGCTCATAGGTGTTCACCATGCGCTGGAAGACGAGCACGGCGGAACGGTTTTCGAGACCAACGAGGAAGGCGGAAATTGCTTCAGGCTCATGCTCTTCATGGCCTTCGTGATCTTCCGCCCCCGTCTCATGAACGGCGTCGAGTCCGGCCAGCGAGACATGGATCGTCCGGTCAACCGGCGTGCCGGTACGGGCAAGGATGCCGGATACCCTGAACATGTGACCCTTATGCTCAGAGAACCCCGCCGAGATCAGGCCATGAGAAATCGGGAATTCATCTCCGAGTTCATAGCCAAGATCGGCGGCAACTGCCGCGCCAAGGACGGCATCATGTTCGTCTTCGAACCATTTTCCGCGCTCAACCGTCAGGGGCCGGGCATCGCCATAGCGGTAATGGTCGAGATAGGATCTCGTTGTGCCAACGACGCGGAAATTCTCGTGACTGTCGCCCATCGACAGGGGGATCGTCCATTTGACCCCGCGCCGGGAGCTGAGATCCTCATAGCTCTCCCATGAGATGCTGGTTGTCGGATCACCAATGCGGAAAACGGAATAAAGCAGGAGGTTCACCGGCCCTGACCGCGCGCCGACAATCAGGTCCGTGCCCGTGATTGTGCTCTCAAATCCGGCATTGGCGCCGCGCCGGATCTTGTCGACCCCTAAAAAGAGCGTGACGGAGAGGGCAACGGCAAAGACCGACAGAAGGACGGCAGCCTTCCGGCTCATCAGGCTACGGAGCGCCAGCGGAATGAGAGAGAAGCCGCTCATGCCGATTCTCCTTCAAGCGCGGGCAGTTCGCCAAACGCCATCTCGCGATCGAACATGGTCGCGAGTTCCCGCTGGTGCGAGACAAAGACGAGGGCGGCACCTGAGCGTTCGACTTCCGTCAGGAGAAGTTCGAGAAATGCGCTTTGCGTATCTGAATCGAGTGCGGATGTCGGCTCGTCGGCAAGGATCAGTCCCGGTCGGCCGATCAGGGCGCGGGCGGCGGCCACACGCTGCTGCTGGCCCACGCTCAATTCCGAGACCTTCCGGCTGCGGATCGTCATGTCTTCAAGCCCCAGCCGGGAGAGAAGCCCGCCCGCGACCGCCTTCATCCCGCCATCTTCCTCGACGCGGGCACGCCGCGCGGTAGAGAACCGGCAGGGAAGGAGGACATTATCGAGGACCGAAAGATAAGGGATCAGATTGAAGAGCTGGAAGATGATGCCGAGGCCATCTGCCCGTACCTTGTCGCGGGCCGCCGATGACAGCGCATGAAAATCATGCCCCAGCACGGTGATGTCGCCCTTATCAGGATTGAGGGTGCCTGCCGCGAGACCGAGAAGGGTCGATTTGCCGGCACCACTCGGCCCGTAGAGAAAGACCTTTTCACCGGGAGCGATCTCGAAATGGCCGATGCTGACCGCGCCACGGCCGGGGCCATAGCTGAATTCGACGCCGTTCATGAGGAGGGCGGGTGTCACTGAAGAGGAATGTCCCTGGCTGGAAAGTGTGAATGAGCGTTAACCATGCCCAAGAAGGCAGGGGCTTGTGAAGTCCCCAAAAGCGCACATTGCAGAATGGGATGCAATTTCTGGGGTGATGGCCAAAGCGCTCGCCTGCTGAGCACACTCATGACGTGTTTCCACTTCTGCTCTCAGGTCTAAGTTTTCCAGTTGATGCCGCTGGCAGGCGCCGCTGTTTTCGCGTCTCGTCGTTCAGCTCCGAAAATTGAAAAGCGTCTTTTATCTCATGGATTTGTATTGATGATAGGTCAGGTCAGTAAATCCGTGCACGTCTCAATTGGCGATTATTTCGACGAGAATCAAAGGGCGTAAGGCGCCCCAATCTCATTGATTGCGATAAATCAAACTTGCAACCTTGAGTATTGGGCGTCTAATCTCGTGCCGACGGGATGGGCCTGACGACCCCGTTGACTCATTCCGTCACTGTCCTTTCGCGCACTGTCCATGTGGCGGGTCGTGAGGGACAAATCTGGTGGAACTCCGAACCTGTCGGGGCCGCCTGCGCCCCGGCCTGCCAGATGAAACGCCCTCGTGGATATCCCGCCACGAGGGCGTTGTTCCACCTTACGAAATGTGGATTTCTGCTGTTGAAAAGGCTACCCTCTCCATTGCGACAGAACGGACGTGGGAACCTGATGTCAGAACCTCTTCGCCGGATTGTTATCCTTGGTGGCGGGTCCGCCGGCTGGATGACAGCGGCCGCACTCGGCAACGCCATTCACAAGGATTGCGAGGTCACGCTCGTCGAATCTGAGGCCATCGGCACAGTCGGCGTGGGCGAGGCGACGATCCCGCCGATCCGCCGATTTAACCGCTCGATTGGAGTCAATGAGAAGGAGTTCGTGCAGGCGACGGGTGCGACCTTCAAGCTGGGTATTCAATTCATTGACTGGTCCCGGCTGGGCCACAGCTATTTCCACCCCTTCGGCACCTTTGGCTCGGATTTCGATTCGATCCCGCTTTATCAGTATTGGCTTGAAGCCCGGCGGGAGGGGATAGCTGGGCCATTGGATGAATATTGCATGGCGTGGGGCGCCGCCTCGCGGCTGAAATTCACGCCGCCTGTTTCCGAC
This sequence comes from Parvularcula marina, assembly GCF_003399445.1. Taxonomy (NCBI): domain Bacteria; kingdom Pseudomonadati; phylum Pseudomonadota; class Alphaproteobacteria; order Parvularculales; family Parvularculaceae; genus Parvularcula; species Parvularcula marina. Next base: position 2,720,263 of record NZ_QUQO01000001.1, read on the forward strand.
CGCCGGAATATTCAGTCTACCTTCGATTATGCCTATCATTTTGATGCCGGGCTTTATGCGGGCTTTCTTCGCCGCTTTGCCGAAGCCAAAGGGATCAAACGGCGCGAAGGGCAGATTACCAAGCTCGATGTCGATGGGTCGACAGGGCGGTTGACTGCCGTTCATCTCGACAATGGTGATCGTCTTGAGGCGGACTTTTTTGTTGATTGCACGGGCTTCCGGTCACTGGCGCTCGGCCAGACGCTCGGGGTCGGGTATCAGGACTGGACCCACTGGCTGCCCTGCAACCGGGCCGTTGCCGTTCCTTGTGCTCATGGAGGGGAATTTACGCCTTATACCCGCTCGATTGCGAGGGGGGCGGGCTGGCAGTGGCGCATCCCGCTGCAACACCGGATCGGCAATGGACATGTCTATTCAAGTGCACACCTAACCGATGACGAAGCGCATGAAATCCTGCTAGCCAATCTGGACGGCGAAGCGCAGGGCGAGCCGCGCCTGCTCCGGTTCACGACCGGGCGGCGGCATTATTTCTGGCACAAGAATGTTGTCGCCATCGGCCTTGCCGCAGGGTTCATGGAGCCGCTTGAATCGACCAGCCTTCATCTGATCCAGTCAGGTATCCAGCGTCTTCTGGCCCTGTTCCCGGACCGGCATATGGATCCGCTGCTAGCGGAGGAATATAACCGGATCACATCGCTCGAATATGAACGTATACGGGATTTCCTGATCCTGCATTATCATGCGACCAGCCGCGATGATACGCCCTTCTGGCGTTATTGCTCTAATATGACGATCCCGGACAGTCTCAGCTACAAGCTCGCGCATTTCCGCAGGGATGGGCGCATTGTGGCGGACCAATATGATCTCTTCGTCAATGCAAGCTGGCTGTCTGTTTATGTCGGTCAGGATGAGTTCCCGGATCGCCCTGATCCGATGATGCAGCTTCGGAACCGTCCCGAAGCTTTCCGCAATCTTGAATCCGTTCACAAAGCAATCAAGGACGCAGCCGAAGCCATGCCGCGCCATGATGAATTCATTGCACGGAACTGCCCGGCGGATACTGGGTTGGTTGCGGCGGAATAAGGCGCTCAGCCTGCATCGCAGAATTTCTTGATGAAGTCCTCATGGCTCGGCAGGGGCGTCACCGCATTGTCGATGATCGCTCTGACGTTCCGCAGGAATTCGTCCAGCTGTGCATCGGTAATGTTGTCCGCCATCGGATGATAATCTTGCGGCTCGATCCCCTGTCCGAGCATGACCTGCATCCAGCTGGTATCTCGGAAGAGATCATCGACATCCCGACCGATCCGGCCAGATGCGCGGAACAGGGCCATTTTCTCATTCAGGGGCTCTGGCACTTCCATGTTTCGGCAATGCTGCCAGAAGGGCGAGTCCTCCCGCTCGGTCTGATGGTAATGGAGGATCAGGAAGTCGCGGACCTGCTCGAATTCGGCGGCGGTCCGCCGGTTATATTCATCGATATCCGCCGAGTGTAGACCGTCGCGGGGAAAGAGGCTGATCAGTCGGCTGACATTTGACTGGATAAGGTGGATGCTGGTTGATTCAAGCGGCTCAAGGAACCCGCTCGAAAGGCCGATGGCGACACAGTTCTTCTCCCAGAATGTTTCGCGACGCCCAGTCGTGAATTTCAGTGTGCGAGGATCGCTGAGCGCCTCACCCTCAAGGCCATCGAGCAGGATGGCTGTTGCCTCATCCTCACTCATGAATTCATTCGAGAAGACATGGCCATTACCCGTGCGGTGCTGCAGCGGGATGCGCCATTGCCAGCCCGCCGACTTCGCGGTCGCGCGGGTAAAGGGAGGCAGGGGGGAGAGTTTCTCCGACGGCACAGCAATCGCGCGATTACAGGGTAGCCAATGGGTCCAGTCCTGATAATCCGTCTTCAGCTCCTGCCCGATCAGAAAGGCGCGAAAGCCCGTGCAGTCGATGAAGAAATCGCCTTCGATCCGTGTGCCGTCTTCCAGCTTCAGAGCTGCGATGCCGCCATCCTCTGTTGTGCGCTCGACGGATGCGATGATCCCTTCAGTGCGGCGCACGCCCTGAGCTTCGGCATATTCGCGCAAGTATGCCGCATAAAGTGCCGCATCGAAATGGAAAGCATAGGCGAGCCCGCCCATGGGGGAGGAGCCGACCCGATCCATCCGGGCAAATTTGTTATCATCCGCCGCCTGCTGATGAAGGGAGTAATCCCACAGCGAATTCTCACCGCCTGCCTGCCGGTAACGCAACCAGTACTGATGAAAATGCAGATTGGCGAGGTTAATGCCGGTATCGCCGAAAGTGTGCAGATAGCGGCTGCCCAGGCGGCCCCAGTCAACAAATTCGATGCCCAGCTTGAACGTACCATAAGTGCGGCGCAGGAACTCATTCTCATCAAGCCCCAGCATATGGTTGAGGCGGATGATCTGAGGAATGGTCGCTTCGCCAACCCCGACAATGCCGATCTCTTCTGATTCAACGAGATGAATGTCGAGCGATTTGCCAAGCAGGCGGGAGAAGGCCGCGGCGGTAATCCAACCTGCGGTGCCGCCCCCGGCGATGACGAGTTTCTTGATGCGTTTCTGTCCCATGCGGACGACCCTACATTCTTCCTTACCGGTACGGCCAATAAAAAACCCCGCCGGGGAGACTCCGGCGGGGTTCATTGTGGTCAGGCGGGCGGGAGGAGCCCAGCCCGATTACATGCGCCAGTTGATACCGAGCAGGTAGGTGGCACCATAGGTCTCGAAGTTTCTTGGCAGACCGCTGGCATCATCAATCGTCACGAATTCCTCATCCGTGATGTTCTGACCCTGCAGCAGGATCGAGACGCCATCGAGGCGAGTGCCGGTGTCTTCGAAAGTATAGCCGATCTGGGCATCGACAACTTTTTCGGACCCGACATTCCGGGTCTCAAGTCCGGCACCGAAGCCCGTGACTTCGCCAAGGAATTCCGAGCGGTACCGTTGCGAGATCCGGGCCTGGAAGCCGTTCTTCTCGTAATAGACGGTGACGTTCGCCACTTCCTCGGACAGGCCGGGGATGGGTGTCGGTGAATTAGTCAACGGATTTTCGATCTCGGAGTCCGTGATCGAATAGCTTGCGAAGACACCAAAGCCGTCGAGCGGCGATGGCAGGAACATCTCACCCGGAATGTTCGTGGCAAGTTCGATACCCTGCATACTGCCGCCTTCGATATTCGTCGGCGTGCTTGTCGTCCCCACGGCGATGCCCGGGTTCATGGTAACAAAGTCAGTCCCGAAGATCGCGTTGGCTTCTGTCGTGAAATCATAGGCCCGCGAGAAATTCGGGAACACGAAATCAGAAAGCTCCTTATAGAAAGCAGCAATCGACACATAACCGGTACGGTCGGCGAAATAATGCTCGAAGGACAGATCATAAGAGTCAGCAAGGTAAGGCCGCAGCGTCGGATCACCGCCTGATGTGCTCAGGCAGGAATCATTGGCATTGGTTGCATTCTCCGGCGTGTAGAAGGGGGTCACCCCGTCCATTTCAAAGCCGCAGATCATGTTGTTGAAGTTGACAGCAAGGCTGCCGCGCATGTCATCCATTCGTGCGCGGGCCTGCGTCCGAGCATAGGCCGTGCGGAGATACGTATCCGGTGCCAGCTCGAAGCTGAAGTTGAAGCTCGGTAGAAGCTCTGAATACTCATCACCTGCCGTGAAAGGCACCGCAATATTTGTATCCGTTGACGGATCATAACCGATGGACTGGCCAGAGGATGACTGGTCGGTCTCGACATATTGAACACCAAAGTTACCACGAACAGGGATCTGGCCCCATTGGGTGTTGATGTTCACCTGAGCAAACCAGGTCGTCACATCCTCTTCGACTTGCCATGCCTTGGTCACAACGTCAGCATTTGCGAGGACTTCTGTATTGTAGAAGCCGCTTTCGTAAAGTCCAAGCGAGTCGAAGCTAAGGATCGGGCCGATGCCGATCCATCCGAAGTCAGACGAATCGCTCAGCAGATACTGAGAGGGGACCGGCACAGCCGTATCGGTGGTGCCAGCAAAGCTGCGAAGGAATTCTTCGTTGCTGACCTTGTTCTTCTCACGGGTCGTGAAATTGACGCCGACCTCAACCGAGTCGATCCACGTGTCGTCAAAGCTGCGAGTCGCGGAAAGGCGGATCGCTTCAAGTTCGTCTTCTGTTTCCGGACGCTTGATAAAGCCGACCTGGCCCCAGCCCTGCGGGTCTGTCAGCAGGAAGAGCGACGGGTCAGAATAGTCAAGGCTGCCGGAGAAGATCGGCACGCCGTCACTATTGAGCATGAAGGAAAGGTCGTCCGATGCACCATTCCCGCCGCCATTGCCGGTACCGGCATAGGTTTCAAGGTCTGTATCCAGACGATCTACGCTCGAATGGCTGAGGTCAGCCTCGAGCTGCCAATGGTCATTGACGTCCCATTTGCCGTTCCAGCCGACTGAGAAGAGCTCTGCGGAGCGGAAGCGGTTGTCATTACGCAGAACACCCTGAACGCCCTCGAAGGTGCCAGAAGTGATGACGCCGTCTTCGACGACCGGATTGGTCGGTGCGCCTGACGAGCCCCAGAAGAGGGGAAGCTCGACGCCGCGAAGAACGCCTGTGTCTTCGAATTCCGAGTAGAAGACATCGAGCGTCGTGTTGAACGTATCGTTCGGTTCCCATTCGAGCGTGCCGATGAAGGCGTCACGCTCAAGATCGCGGGTCTCGGAGTAAGGCTTCACACCGCCGATGACAAAGGCCTGCTCGCCCATGACGTCGGTCGTCGGGAAGCCCCATGATTCGTAACGCTGAGACTGGGTAGGGGTCGACTGCGTCGCGAAGCCGAGAACGATACCGACAGTACCATCTGCAAACTGATCAACGTAGGAGGCTGTGAAACGGTAGCCATCATTCTCTGTCCCGGCGTTCAGCGCATCCTGCTCGTTCCACTCATACCGAGCGCCAACAGCAACAGCGCGAGAGCCAAAGGCGAGCGGACGGATCGTCCGTAGATCGGCTGTGCCGGCAAGGCCGGCCGCAACGAGGGAGGCTTCCGGTGTTTTATAGACAAGCACGCTGGAAAGGAGTTCCGCAGGGAACTGATCGAATTCAACGCCGCGGTTGTCACCTGCGGTGACCTGCTCGCGGCCATTCAGCGTGGCGGTCGTGAAGTCCGGGCCGAGACCGCGGACGGAGATCACCTGAGCACGGCCGCGCAGGCGCTGTGCGGCAAGGCCGGGCAGGCGGGCCAGCGATTCTGCGATCGAGACATCCGGCAGTTTGCCGATATCTTCGGCGGAAACGGCTTCGACGATCGAGGTGCTCTCTGCCTTGGTCGCGATCGATTGCTGGATCGCGCTCTTCAGGCCACGGACGACAACAACGTCCCCGTCATCTTCTTCGTCATCCTGTGCCATGGCCGGTGCGGCTGCCATGAACATGGCGAGCCCGGTCGCCGCTGTGCCCATGAGCCACCGGCGATCTAGTGAATCTTTGCGAGACATTTCTGTCCTCCCCTGAGGTGTTTGTGTGCCGGCACGCCTTGGCATGGCCACCCGGTCATTCGCCGAAAAAGAATGCAAAATGATGCAGTCCAGGGCGGCAATCAGCCTGAAAACCCTTCAAAGATCAAGGGCAGCAAAACAGTGCATTCTTTATTGCAGCGCAATAAACCGCATTGTTCCGTACCAATTTTATTGAGTTTCAATATGCTCGAAGGGTAATGCAAAAAATTGCAAAAAAAATCTCGAAAGTTGCAGCAATTTTGCCACATGAAAGCGGCTTAGGCGCCGCAGCTTTCGCGGATGATCAGGCTCGTCTGTACGCGTTCAGACACCGGGCGGTGGCCTTGCGAATCAAGCAGCTTGGAAACGAGAATCCGCCCGGCAAGTGTCGCGTCCTGATCAATAGTCGACAGGGGAGGCGTGACGAGGCGGCTGGCTGGGATGTTATCATATCCCACGACGGAGACGTCTTTGGGCACATTGCGGCCAGCGCGGTGCAACGCCCGGATCGCCCCGATCGCGATCAGATCACTGGCGGCAATAACGCCATCAAAATCGATACCGCGGTCGATCATGCCGGCAGTCGTCGCTTCGGCGGACTGCACGTCGAAATGAGCGGGCGCGAAGAGCTCCTCGTCGATCTCGATCCCTTCATCGGCCAGCGCGCCGCGATAGCCGCGCCAGCGCTGCTCGGCTTCGGGGGCTTCGGTGTCGCCAAGGAAGAGGATGCGCCGACGTCCAAGCCGTACAAGGTGGGATGTTGCCCGCCGGCCGCCCAGCTCATTGTCACTGCCGATTGAGCAATAGGCGGTGTCGGGAAATTCAGCGCCCCAGACGACAAACCGGGAATCCCGGCCTGCCAGATTATTGAACGCATGGTGCAGCGAGCTTTGCCCGATGAAGATCACGCCACTGGCGCGGCTGGTGCTCAGCGCATAGTCGAGATCGTCATCGGCTCGTGGGCTCAGATGGCTGACCAGCAGGTCTGCCCGCCGCTCTCGCGCGGCATCGCCGATCCCGGCTAGCAGCTCGAAGAAGAAAGGGTCGGCGATCCGTGTACTGCGCCCTTGCGGGGCGGGCACGACGACGGCGATGGTCGCCTCTGCGCCGATCGGCCCGGCGGGCATGTGGCTGCGAAAGGCATAGTCATATTCCCGGGCAATCTTCCAGACGAGCTGTTTGGTCCGCCGGTTGACGGCTGGGCTGTCATTCAGGGCCCGTGAGACCGTTGAGATGGAGACGCCGGCTCGGCGGGCGATGTCTTCAAGGCGCGCGCCTTTGGTGGATGATCCGGATTCTGACATATCGCTCAGCTATGGGCCTCCAGGACGGCCCAGTAGCCAGATTTTGGCGGCAGGGCGGTGGGTAAGGGGGCGTCTTCTGCCAGATTCTCAGGCGTTGCGATAATGCGGGCGGTCCCGGGCAGCATGTCGGGTTGCCAGTCGACAGTATCCGTTCCGAGATTATAGGCACACAGCATCCGCGCGCCGTTCGTCTCCCGAATAAAAGCGACGATGTCGTCAGGCGTGTCCAGCAGCTCCAGCGAGCCAGTAATCAGCGCGGGCAGCGTCTTGCGCAATGCCAGAAGCGCCCTTGTGAAATTCAGCTGGGATTTCGGATCCGTCTGCTGAACATCAACAGCGAGCTTGGCATGAGCCGGATCGGGCTTCAGCCATGCGGCGCTGTCCGAGAACCCGGCAAAAGGCAATTTGCTCATCCAGGGGAAGGGTGTGCGAGCGCCATCCCGGCCGAGCGTATGCGGCCAGTTCGTGATGGCCTCTGGATCCTGCAGATCCTCAAAGGCAACTTCGCCCTGCGGCAGGCCAAGCTCTTCCCCCTGATAGATGAAGGCGTTCCCGCGCAGGCTGGTCAGCAGCATGGCGAGAAGACGGCTTATCGCCTCGCGCGTATCGGGCCCGGTCCAGCGGGAGACGGCGCGTGGCGCGTCATGGTTGGAGAAGGCCCAGCTTGGCCAGCCTTCGCCTTGCTGGGCGGGCCATTGCTCAAGGCACTGGCGCACGAGCTTGGCGTCGAGCTTGTCCGCGTAAAGAAAGTCGAAATTGTAAGCGGAGTTGAGGCGGCCACTCCCCTCGGTAAAGGCCTTCATCTCGGCCAGCGGGGCGGGGCCGCCAACTTCCGCGACAGTGAATTTGTCAGGGTAATCGTCAAAGACGGCCCTGATCCGCTCGAGGAATTTGGGGATGTCAGGGTGCGACTGGCTATGGACATGGATCTGCATGTCAAAGGGGCGGGTAACCTTTAGCATGTCCCGGCCCGACGGCGGATTATCCCGGAACTGAGGGTCATGCATCGCGAAATTGAGGGCATCGAGGCGGAAGCCATCCACCCCACGGTCAAGCCAGAACCGCGCGACATCAAGAAGCGCGTCCTGAACTTCTGCGTTATGGACGTTGAGGTCCGGCTGGCTGACGAGGAAATTATGCAGGTAATATTGCTTGCGCGGGCCATCCCATTGCCATGACGATCCGCCGAATACGGATTGCCAGTTCGAAGGCGGGGAGCCGTCCGGTTTGGGGTCGGCCCAGACATACCAGTCCGCTTTCGGATTGGTTCGGTCCTGCCGGCTCTCCTGAAACCAGGCATGCTCATCGGAAGTATGCGAATAAACCTGATCGATGATGATCTTAAGGCCTAGCCCATGGGCTTTCTCGATGATCCGGTCGAAATCCGCGAACGTGCCGAAGCTCGGATCAATGCCGCGGTAATCGGCAACATCATAGCCGAAATCCTTCATCGGCGAGGTGAAGAAAGGCGAGATCCAGACCGCATCGACGCCGAGTGAGGCGATGTGATCGAGCCCCTCGACGATGCCTTTGAGGTCGCCGATGCCGTCGCCGCTCGTATCGCGAAAGCTGCGCGGATAGATCTGATAGATGACTGCGCCGCGCCACCAGGGGGCGTCATGCGTCGCCAGATTCACGGGGTGGGATGCCTGATTCACGCTCACTGGGTCTGGAACTCCGTCTTGCAGATGACAAAGCCAGTCGCGGGAAGCGTGACTTCATACATGCCCGGGGCCGGGCTTTCATTGAGGCAATCGCCATGTAGGGCTTGCCATGCGCCGGCGCGGCCGTCGACGGGAAAGCGGATTGTCCGCACCTCGTTCTCTGCATTAAAGGCACCAATGAGCTCACCGCTGCCTTCGGGGTGCATCCGTGACAGGACGAACACGCCGCCTTCAAGGTCCGAATGACGGACCATCTGTGCGCCGCGCCGCAGAGCGGGTTCGGACTGACGTATGGCTGCGAGCTCGGAGATGGCGGTATAGATGGGATGGCTGCGGTCGAAATTTTCTTCCGCGACGGTGGCGTCAGTCCCGGCAAGGTCATTGTCGGTATAGACATCAGTGACGCTTGGGAACAGCGTCTCGCGGGCATCCTGATCATGGCCGTCCGACACAAAGCCCTGCTCATCGCCATAATAGATCGTCGGCACACCGCGCGAAACCATCAGGATCGCATGGCCGAGAATGATCCGGGCCGTCAGTTCTTCGTCGGAAATCTCAGGGTTTGCCTCCCGGATAAAGCCGGAGAACCGGCCCATATCGTGATTGCCGAGGAAAGTGGGGAGCTGTTTTGCTGTCTCAAACCCTTTTGCATAGACAGCATCGGTCGTGAACAGACGATCAAGATCGCGCGCGGGCTTGCCTTCGGCGACCATGCCACGGACACGGCCCTGAAAGGCAAAATCTAGGATTGCCGGGAAGCCGTCTTCGGTTGTGAATTTGGCAAGCTGGCCGGGCTCGAACTCATAGACCTCGCCGAACATATGGAAATTCGGAATGCCTTCTGCGGCAGCGTGATCCAGGATGGCGGGTGCGAAGACCTGCCAGAATTCAGGGTTCACATGCCGGGCCGTATCGATACGGTAGCCATCGACCCGGAAATCCGTGATCCATTGTTTATAGATATCGATCATGCCCTGAACAACGAAGGGGTCTTCCGTCATCAGATCATCAAGGCCGACAAAATCGCCCATGCGCGAATTCTCGCCCTCGAACCGCGTATTGCCGCGATTATGATAATAGCGGACATCATTGAGCCAGGCGGGGTTTTTCACCCGGCGCTCAGCACGCGGCACAAAAGGCGTATAGGCGTAATTCGGATTGGTGAGTTTTGAGAAATTCTCTGTCGTAAGATGGGCAGGATCATCTCCAAGGTAGCCCTGATTGACTGGCTTGCCGTCCGGGCCGCCAATCGTCGTATAGGGATAATCGCCTTTCGAGCGGTAGGGGCATTCGCCGCTTTCTTTCAGCTCGGGCAGGGCATTCTTGCCATGGCATTCCTGATACTGAATGACATCCGCCGTGTGATTGGTGATGATGTCCATATAGACCTTCATGCCGCGCGCATGGGCGGCATCGACAAGGACCTTGAATTCCTCACGCGTGCCTAAATGCGGATCGACATTCAGGAAATCCGTGATCCAGTAGCCGTGATAGCCGGCGGAGACATATTTCCCGCGGCCTTGCACTGGCTTGTTCTCGAAGATAGGCGAGAGCCAGATGGCGGTCGCGCCAAGCGACTGGATATAATCTAGCCGGGCTGTCAGCCCCGCCAGATCCCCGCCCTGGTAAAATCCCTTATGCGTCGGATCGAAGCCGTGCTTCAGCCGGTCGCCGCGAATGCCGCCCCGGTCATTGTCCGTGTCCCCATTTTCGAACCGGTCGGGCAGGACGAAATAAATGATCTCGTCCTCGGGCGGACGGTCGGTGACGGCGGCTGGAGTGGTGTCCATTTGCGCTGAGCTGCCAGCCAGCATGGCGGCGGCAAAGGGTGCGGCAAGGAGTGCCGAAAATCCGATCATGCTGTACCTTCCCCGTGAAATTGCCACTGTATCGCGGCTTTTTTCCAATTTTTTGTGCAGTGCGGAACAGATGTCTTCCTCTTTTTGGAAAGTTCGTCATCTCCCCTGAATTACAGCAGTTTTGTGTCTCTTATGCCGCCTGGTCAAGTGTAACGCAGCCAGCATATGCGCAAATTACATGAAAGATCTTGCAGGAAATTGCAATTGCGCCAAGGTGGGGTGTCAGCGGCCGGAAGTGCCGCGGCCAAGGGAGATAAGTGATGTCCGTTCGCCTGTTGCCGGGGCTCGTCGCCCTGATGTCGTCCACCACCATCGCCGCGGCGCTCGCCGAAGAGGTGAGTGTCAGCTCGCCTGACGGGCGGACTGAAATCACCGTGACGGATGAGGGCGGCATCCCGCGATATCAGGTTGCGCGGGATGGGGATATCATCATTTCCGCCTCGCGGCTTGGCATGCGTTTCAAGGCTGGCGGCAATCTCGACGAAGGTTTTGAGATCACGAGCTCTGCTCGCGACAGCGCCGATGAGACATGGGAGCAGCCATGGGGTGAAAGCCGTCTGGTCACGGACCGTCACGAGGAACTGCTCGTTTCATTCGAAGACGAAGACGGCGCGAATTTTGACGTTCGCTTCCGGGCTTTCGATGAAGGTCTTGGCTTTCGCTATGAAGTTCCGGGCAAGGGGACACGTGTCCTGATCGATGAGCTGACCGAGTTCCGCGTTGAGCCCGATGCGATGACATGGTGGACCCCGGCGGGGGCCTTCAACCGTTACGAATATATCTACCGTACTACGCCGCTGCGCCAGATGGAGCGGGCGCATACCCCCCTGACCCTGCGGCTTGCAGACGGCACGCACCTTGCCATTCACGAGGCGGCGCTTGTCAATTATGGCGGAGCCTGGCTCGATCAGCGCCGGGATGGTGTCCTCGAGATAGAGGTCGCGCCTCGTTATGACGGCACGAAAGTCGTCACTGAGGGCGATTTTGTCACCCCGTGGCGGACCGTTCAGATTGCGGATAATGCTGCTGGTCTCGTCAATGGCGCGGTCATGACGCTCAACCTCAATGAGCCGAATGCGCTGGGCGATGTCTCATACGTCACGCCTATGAAATATATCGGCATCTGGTGGGGCATGCATATCGGCACCCAGACATGGGGCTCTGGCGAAAAGCATGGGGCGACCACGGAGAATACCAAAGCCTATATGGATTTTGCCGCCACGCATGGTTTTGGCGGTGTGTTGGTCGAGGGCTGGAATATCGGCTGGGATGGTGACTGGTTCAATAATGGCGATCTCTTCCGCTTTGCTGAATCCTATCCCGATTTCGATATCGAGGAAGTCACCGCCTACGGAAAGAAGCTGGGCGTCCAGCTGATCGGCCACAACGAAACCTCGGCCAACATCACTAATTATGAGAACCAGATCAATGAGGCCTTTGCGCTTTATGAGCGCCTCGGCATGCATGCGATCAAGACAGGCTATGTCGCGGATGCGAGCGACCTCAAATATATTGGGCCGGACGGCGAGCCGCGCTATACGTGGCATGACAGCCAGGAAAGCGTAGATCACCATATCCGTGTCCTGAAAAAGGCGCATGAGCACAAGCTGATGATCAATGCGCATGAGCCGGTGAAGGACACAGGACTTCGCCGCACCTATCCCAATGCGGTCAGCCGCGAGGGCGCGCGGGGGATGGAGTTCAATGCCTGGGGCACGCCTCCCAATCCGCCCGAGCATGAGGCCATTCTTCCCTATACGCGGCTTCTGGCCGGGCCGATGGATTTCACGCCGGGCGTCTTCGACCTGATGCCGAACGGGGAGGGCGCGGAGAACCGGATCAACACGACGCTTGCCAAGCAATTGGCGCTTTATGTCGTGATCCACAGCCCGGTGCAGATGGCCGCTGACCTGCCGGAGAATTACGCGCCGCATATGGATGCGTTCCGGTTCATCGAGGATGTGCCCGCCGATTGGGAGCAATCGATTGCGCTCGATGGTGAAGTCGGTGACTTTATCGTCATGGCGCGGCAGGGCCGGGGCACGGACAATTGGTATGTTGGGGTGCTGACGGATGAAGATGCGCGTACCGTGAAAGTGCCGCTCAGCTTCCTTGAAGACGGCGTCATGTACCGCGCGAAAATCTACAAGGATGGCCGCCGCGCCAATTACCTGAGCCGACCGTATGATATCTCCATCTCAGAAGAAGAAGTGACAGCTAGCGACACGCTGACCTTCCGGTTGGGCAAGAGCGGCGGGGCCGCGATCAGCCTTGAGCCGGTCGAGACGGGCACTGAGGAATGACCATGCGCAAGCCTGCGATGAATTTCGCCCAGATCTGGAACATGAGTTTCGGATTCTTAGGCATCCAGATCGGCTTTGACCTCCAGAACGGTAATGTCAGCCGGATCTTCCAGACGCTCGGCGCGGATGTGAATTCGCTCGCCATTCTCTGGATCGCGGCGCCGATGACGGGCCTCCTCGTCCAGCCGATCATCGGGCATTTCTCTGACAAGACATGGGGGCCGCTCGGCCGCCGTCGGCCCTATTTCCTCGTCGGCGCGCTGCTGGCAAGCCTTGCCCTCTTCATCATGCCCAATTCGCCGAGCCTGTGGATGGCGGCGGGCATGCTCTGGATCATGGATGCTTCGCTAAATATCACGATGGAGCCGTTCCGCGCCTTTGTCGGAGACAATCTGCCGAACCGTCAGCGCACGATGGGCTATGCGATGCAGAGCTTCTTCATCGGGCTTGGGGCGGTGATCGCAGGGGTACTGCCCATCTTTTTTACGAAGATCGTGGGGCTGAGCAATACAGCGCCGCCCGGTGAAATCCCGATCACGGTGCAGCTTGCTTTCTATGTCGGTGGCGCAGCGCTGCTCGCGGCCGTTTTCTGGACGGTAGTGACGAGCAAGGAATACAGCCCCGATGATCTTGCCCGGTTCGCGGCGGCACGGCGCAAGGCGCTCGGTCTCGATGGCGACGCGCCGGTCACAAAGCAACGCGCTGCAGGCGCCTTTTTCAGTGGTGGTCTGATCTGGCTTGTGGTCGGGCTCGCCTTCGGCGCTTTCGTGCATTTCGCACGTGCAGAGCCGCGCCCGGAATTCCTCTCTTTCCTCGGCACGCTCGATATCGCCAAGGATCTTTATGTCCTTGCCGGGTTGATCGCTGTTTTCGGGATTATCCAACTAATCGCGGGGGTGATGCGGCAGGGCGGTTCGAAAGAGAATGGCTATCTGGAGGTCGTCAACGATCTCTTCGACATGCCGACAACCATGCGCCAGCTTGCTGTAGTCCAGTTCTTTGCTTGGTTCGCCATGTTCGCGATGTGGATCTATGGCACCCCGGCGGTCGCGGAATATCATTATGCCGCCACCGACCCCACGACAGTGGAATATCAGGATGCCGCCGACTGGTGGGCGCTGCTCGGCTCCATCCGGAACGGGATGGCCGCCGCAGCCGCGCTCGGCTTCATCTGGCTTGCGACCAAGATGGACCGGCGGCGCCTTCACGCCATGAATCTCCTGATTGGCGCGGTCGGCTTTGTTTCGATGATGCTCATCCGGGATGGCAGTATGCTCTGGGTCTCGATGATCGGTGTCGGGATCGCCTGGGCGTCGATTGTCTCGCTGCCTTATGCGATCCTTGCCGGTTCCGTGCCGCCCGCGAAAATGGGTGTCTATATGGGCATCTTCAACATCTTCATCGTTGTACCCCAGCTTGTAGCCGCGACGCTGCTCGGCTTTCTCCTCACCACCTTCTTTGACGGTAAGCCGATCTGGGCCCTGATGATCTCCGCCGGGTCATTCACGCTGGCCGCGATTGCGACCCTGTTCGTGAAAGATGTCATCGACGATGTCGCCGATGCCGAACCCGCCCCTGAACACCGTCCGCAAGGAGCTGCGCCATGATGAAATCCCTTCTCGGCGGCATCGCCGCCGTGTCACTTGTCGCAGCGCCCGCCATGGCCGAGCCCTATGATCCTGTACCTTATGTAAAGTTTGAGCACGCGGACTGGGCAAAGGACGCGGTTCTCTACCAGATCAATACCCGTCAGTTTACGAAGGAAGGCACGTTCGATGCGGCGCGTGAGCATCTGCCGCGCCTAGCCGAGATGGGCGTTGATATCCTCTGGCTGATGCCTATCCACCCAATCGGAGAGAAGAACCGCAAGGGCGGGCTTGGCTCTCCTTATTCGGTGATGGATTATCGCGGCGTGAACCCTGAATTCGGGACGGTCGAGGACCTCAAGGAATTCGTAGATGCCGCGCATGAGCTTGGGATGCATGTCATCCTCGACTGGGTTGCGAACCATTCCTCATGGGACAATCATCTCGTGACGGAGCATCCAGACTGGTATTACCATACACCCGAGGGCGAGTTCTCCTCGACGCCGGGCACGGATTGGTCGGACATTATCGATTTTGATTACAGCCAGCCGGGCCTTCGCGAATATATGACCGAAAGCCTTGTTTACTGGGTGCGCGATGTTGGTATTGATGGCTACCGCGCCGATGTCGCGGGCTTTGTGCCGCTCGATTTTTGGGAGAATGCGCGGGCTGAACTCGAAGAAGTGAAGCCTGTGTTCATGCTTGCCGAATGGGAGCAGCGCGACATGCACCAACGCGCCTTTGATGCAACCTATGCCTGGTCGTGGAAAGAGGCGATGCAGAAAATTGCCGAAGAAGGCGGTACGGGGCCGCTTAACTCATTCTATTACGAGGACACCAATAGCTGGCCAGACGATGCCTATCGTATGGTGTACACGTCCAATCATGACCAGAATTCATGGGATGGCGTGGCGTCGGAAATTTACGGCGATGCCTATGAAGCTGCCATCGTCATGAGTTTTGTCGGTGAGGGCCTGCCGCTCATCTATAATGGACAGGAAGCCGACCTTGGTCATCAGCTCGAATTCTTCGAGAAGGACGAAATCATCTGGGACAAGGGGCAGTATGCTGATCTCTTCCGCAAACTGATCAGCCTTAAACATGAGACGAAAGCGCTCTGGAATGGCGGGGCAGGTGCGCCGATCCTTCGTGTGCCGAATGACCATCCCGACACGGTGTTCAGTTTCATGAGAGCAGGCGATGAAGACAAGATCTTCGCCGTCTTTAACCTGTCGGATGAGACGGCGAGTGTCAGCTTCTCGAAGGCCCGTCATCACGGCAATTACCGGGACGCTTTCAGCGGCCGAAAGGTCAGGATCGGTGAGGCGACGAGTTTCGAGCTGGGTCCCTGGAGCTACCGGGTCTTCCGCGCGGAGAATTGAACTGTCCGGTGGAAGGCGGGTCATGCGGCCTGCTGACTCCTATCACGAGAATCATCGCACGCATTCCGTGCGCCAGCGTATTCTTTAGTAATCCCGTCCTTCGTTGGATTCAGCCCACTGAGTGTGCCAAAAACTCTAGTAAAATCAGTCTTCTGCCCTCTGATTTTGCGGGGGCGCCGAATATGCCCTAGAATCCGAATCGGGCGGATGAGATGGGCGAGAAAACTTCTTCTCCATAGGAGTCAGCCAGAAGGCAAAACCCCCGGGATTTTGCGTTCTCAACGCGGCGCGCATTGCGCTGAATCGGGGCGCTGATCGACCGGGGCGAAGGGAGTTCGGGGGCACTATGTCGATCATGAATACAAGCGAGCCGCGGCGCCTGCCCGGTGTCCGAAAGTATTTGCTAGCTTCTTCTGCGTCCTTGTCTCTCGTTTGCGGTATGGGGTATGCGCAGGCCATCAATCAGCAGGGTGCGGATATTCTGATGGTCCCCAATCCGGGCCATGCCGCACCGCCAGTCCAGCAGAATGCCGTCAAAGCCAAGAAGGCGCCGCCCGCTGTCGCGCCGGATCGCGTCGTCACCAATCTTCAGACGCCCGTCACGCCGCCTTCGACCTCGAATATTCAGGCCGTCTCGGGATCAGACACGACGGTCAGCGAAATGGTTTCAGGCGAGTTCGTCATTACAACGACGGAGCTGAATGCCGCAGGGACAACCGCCTTCAACCGGTTCACCGATTTCACCCTCGCCAGTGGGGACAGTGCGGATCTTTACCTGCCCGGCAATGCGACGACGCTTCTCAATATCGTCCGGGACAGCCGCGTTTTCATCGACGGTACGCTGACCAGTATTTTGTCTGATGGGACAGGGAACCTCGGCGGTCACCTGATCTTTGCCAGCCCCGATGGGGTTATTGTCGGGGCCAATGGGGTGCTCAATGTCGGGGCACTGACGCTCGTCACGCCGACAACGGATTATCTCGATACCAATTTCACAGCAGGCGCCATTTCCTCAGGTGCGATCACAGATCTTGCGCGCGGCTCCGTGCCGTTGACGGCCTCCGGTCTCATTCAGGTGACGGGGACTATCTATGCGCCGGACGGAATTGTCCTTGCGGCGCCTGAGATCAGCATTTTCGATGGCGGTGCCCTCTGGGCAGGCAGCCAGCTTTATGATTCAGGCTCCGGCGATTTCGGCAATGCCGCTTTTGAGGCGACCGTCCAGACAGCGGGCGGCATCTCGGTCGGCACGGCGCTGGTCGAGAATAATGGCGCCATCGAGATCGTTGCGTCCACAGAAGAAGAGTTCACCGGCAATCTTGGCTCGCTTGTCGCAGGTGAGCGGCCCGTGGCGGAATCCGTTATCTCCATCGATGGCGCGATCTGGGGCGACGGCATCAATGTGACGGCAACAGCGAAAGCCAGCTCGACCTTTGATCAGAGTGCGAACCTCCTGCCGGGCGTCAATCTTGCCGATTACCCCTTTGCCGCTGGCGTCGTTGAAGCAACCGCCATTGCCGATATCGTCATCGGCGCGAATGCCGACCTTCAGTCAACGGCGGATGTCGATCTTTCAGCCTCTACCGAAGCTGAAGCCACACTGATGACGGCGAACAGCAATTCGGATCTGCCATTCTCGATCGGCGTCAGTGTCGCAGACCTCGTCGCCAGTGCAGAAGTTGTGATCCAGGCCGGCGCCTCCGTGATGGCGGCGGATAAGCTTTCCGTTTCGGCAAAGAACAAGACCAAGCTTGATAATAATGCATCCTCGGCGGGCTCGACCATTCCGATCACGGCCGCCTTCAGCTTTGCCAATGTCGATGCGGCTGCCGTCATCGAGTCCGGCGCGAATATTGATGCGGACACGGTCAATGTCACCGCGCTGAACCAGAACTCCTTCAAGACCTCTGCCGAGGCGGAGACGGGCGATGACGGGACCGCCGCCATCGCGTTCGCCTTTGCGGATACCGAAAGCGACACGCTAGCTTTCGTCGGCGCTGACATTGGCAGCAATGGCAGCCCGATTTCCGCTGTCACGGTTGAAGCAAGCTCCATCACGACAGAGAACCGTATCTCCGCTTCTTCGACCCAGATGAGCGCGCCGAGCGCCATGGGCACGGATATGGATGCGGGCTCGGAAGCCGCGCTCAGCCAAGAAATTGCTGACATGTCCGACATGGCGGCGGGCATGAGTGATAGTGCAGGCAACCAGCTCGAAGGCGTCGGCGGCACGAACCTCAAGATCGGCGCGACGACCACGATCAATTTCTCCTCGCAAAGCTCGCGCGCCGTCATCGAGGGGGGCACCTACGCTTCCGCCGCGAATGGTACGGATGTCGGGACCATCACGACAGATCCCGCCAATGCGCCCATGATCTATGCGGATGATGTCGCGATCTATTCAGAGACGCTCGACAATCTGATCCGCAACTTTGCGATCTCCGATGGCAGTGCCGAGGTTGATAGTGGCGGCAGCTCGGTTGTCATTACGGCGGCGATTGCGCTCGGTTTCTATGATTATACGACTGAGGCGGAAGTCGGCGAGGATACGCAGATCACGGCCCAGCGGGTCGGGGTCGGCGCGTTCAGTGCCAAGAAATTCGGCTTTACCCTGATCGATAGCCTGACGCCGGGCAGTTCTATCGATGGCATCTACACCTATCTTGAAGATCTGAGCAGCCGCCTCAGCGCGAGCGATTTCGGCCTCGCCGAAGACCTCTTCACCAGCTACGCGGCGGCCTCATCATCGGCGTCTGGCGGGAATAGCGATACGGCGATTGCCGGGAATATCTCCTATCAGGAAATCCATCAGGATACGCGCGCCTGGGTCGACAGCGGGGCACGGATCACCGCGACGGGTTCCGCGGCGGGGCAGGCCTTCACGACCGACCTTTCCTCCATCGATGACGGAATGGGCGGGGAGACAGCGCGCAGTTTTGACTGGTGGCTGCCGTCCTCGGGCGAAGACCAGCCGGGCGTGGTCATCACCGCAAAATCCATGACCGAAGGCGTCCATGTGGCGGGCGCGATCAATTTCTTCGGCGCGTCTCTCTCCTCTGATGGCAATGCGATTGGCGGCTCGGTCAATATCGTTCAGCAAGAAACAAGCACCATTGCCGGTGTCGCTGATGGGGCGGTCATCACGACTGACCGTGCTCTGACGATCAAGGCGGAGACGAATAATTTCCTGATCGGTATCACGCCGACATCGGGCGAAGGCAGTGGCGTCACGGGCGTTGGTCTCGTCAGTGTCATTAATATCGAGAACACGACCATTGCGTCGGTCAGCAATCTGGCCCGCGTTGAAGCGCTCGCTGTCAATATCGACTCGAACCAGTTCATGACGGCTTGGAGTGTTGCGGCCGCCAAAGCGAGTGCGGAGGGAACCGCCATCGGCCTTGCCGGGGCGGTCAATATCATCGCGACGGACACGCAAGCCTTCATCGGTGACAACAGCGCCTATGATAAGGATCCAGGCACGCCGACCGGGCCGACGGGACCTTATCCTGGCAATAACAATCTGCCCAATAATCAGGTGATTGCCCAAAACCTGCGCGTCCGTGCCCGGACGAGTGGCGAGTCCGGCACGCTAGCCGTGGCCGGCAGCCAGTCGAGCCGAAATATGCCGATGGGCGGCGATGCCGGCATGATGGATATCAGCCGGAACACCATGTCCTCCGGCGATACGATGGATCTCATCGACAATATGGAGGATACGGAGGACCGCTCGCAGAGCAGTGTGGACAGCTCCGATCCGAATGAGCGGGATGTAACCGGTGTCCTTGATGATGCGACCGGTGATCTGACCGACCAGAGCGGCGATTCCCCGCTCAGCTCTGGCGGCGGCGGCTCACAGCAGCCAAGATTCGGTTTCGCGATTTCCGGCTCTGCATCGGTCAGCCTCAATGAGCTGATCACCAAAGCCTATGTTGACGGCGCCAATGTGACAGGCACGACGGGCGCCTCGCCGACCGGCCTCTTGGTCGAGGCGGTGACGGATACGGACCAGATCAGCCTCTCTGGCGCGGCAGCGCTCTCCTCATCATCGGGCAGTTCAGCATCCGGCGCGATTTCGGGTGCGGTGGCCTATCAGGTCAGTGAGAACCAGAACGACGCAGGCATTTATAACGCAACTGTTCTCGACATGAATGATGTCGATGTCCGTGCCCTGACGGGGGGGCTCAAAGTCGGCGCGGCTCTCGGGCTCTCGGCAGAGACTGGCAGCTCCCAGAACTCAGCGGCCGTTGCGGGTTCCTTCTCGATTGCGAGGGTTGCGGATTCGGCTGATGCGCGGATCAGGGGCTCGGTCTTCACCCTGACTAATTCGGCAGCCCAGACCGACATGGTCAATGTCGATGCCTATAACCGCAACACGATCGGGATCGGCGCGGGCAGTGTCGCCTATGGCGGGCGGGCATCTGCTGCGGGCGGGCTCACCTATGCCGAGATCGACAACCGGGATGGCGATGCGGCGGATGGCTCGGGCCTTGCTGCCTTTGCCGGCATTCTGGATACGGAAATTACCGACTATGATGATGTCTCTGTGGCGGCGATCAATGCGGCCCAGACAATCGGTGTCGGGGTGGTGGGGTCGGCCACGACCCAGAATTTTGCCATCGCAGGCGCAATCGTCATTAACCGGATTGATGCGGATGCGCTGGCGCGGATCGGCGAGGGCTCGGTCATCACGGTCGATGACGATTTGACCGTGGCCGCGGGTGGCGGCGAGATTGCGGCCTTTGATGCGATCATCGCCGGCGAGCGCATCGGCGGGCGCGAGGCCAATGAATATGATGTCGGCGTCAATGACCTTGTCTTTGACAGCAATGGCGACACGCCGGACAGCTTCGGCACGGGCGCGCGGGCCTTTGCGTTGGCAGGAGCGGTCTCTGTCGGCAAGACCTCCGCAGGCTTTGCCATCGCCATCAACGATATCGACAGTGACCGGACGGCTATTATCGATGGCGATACGACCTCGGTCACGGCGGGCGGCAATGTCGACGTCATTGCGGACAATGAGAGCGAGATCCTTGCCCTTTCCATCGCGACAGCAGCGGGCACGGATTCGGGGGCCTTCACCGGCTCGTTGACCGTCAACTTCATCGAAGATGAGACCATCGCCCGCATCGGGGACACGATCGATTCCGGCATGATGCAGACGACCGTCTCGGGCTCGACCGTCGATGTCATCGCGCGCGGCAATGCCCAGATCAATGCGCTATCAGGCGGTATCTCCATCTCGGCCGGAAATGCGGCGATTGGTGCTTCGATCTCGGTCAATGAGATCGGCGGCTCGATCGATGCCGGGATCATCGACACCGAGATCAATGACGCGAGCAGCCTCAATGTTATTGCGACGACATCGGATGAATCAGACCCCGGCGCCCCGGGCGCGGAGATCAACTCCATCGCCATTGCAGGTGGGGTCTCTTCGGGCGGGCTCGCGCTGTCGGGCTCGGCCACGGCCAATCTCATCGAAACCAATGTGATGGCGCGGATCGAGAATTCGACCACGGACAATGAGACGGGCCTCTTCGCCAATGTGGCGGCGGACCGCTATGCGCGGATCCAGTCGATTGCCGGGGCGCTCGGCGCATCAGGCGGTTCAGGGGTTGGCATCGGGGTCGGGGTCAACCGGATCAAGGGGACGGTTTCCTCCCGCGTCACTGGCGGCAGCCTCACGCTCAATACACTGACAGTCACGTCCGTTGCGCGCGATGTCATCCGCACCATCGGTGTTGGTCTCGGCGGCGGCGGCTCCATCGGGGCGGCAGGCTCGGTCGTCGTCAATCTGATGAGCACCGATGTCACAAGCGCGATCGGCGGCGGTGCTATTGTCATTACCCGGAATAATGTCGGCGTGAATGCGCTCGCTGACAGCGAGATCGAAGCCCTTGCCGGGGCGGCGGCCTTTGGCGGCTCGGGCGGTGTCGGCGTTGCCAGCGCGGTCAACATCATCGATGGCGAGACCACTGCCAAAATCACGGGCGCCTCAACGCAGGTGACGGCCAAGGCACTCGATCCCGCAGAGACACTGACAGTGCGTGACGGCACGCTTCTGAACCCCCTGACCTTCAACCAGGTCACCATCCCCGTCATCGATGTGACGATCCGTGCCAAGAGCGGTGCGGCCTTTGATGAAAATACCAAGCAGGTTCGCGGGCTTTCAGTGAACGCAACCGCGCTGCGTGAGACAGATGTGATCGCCACTGCCATCTCAATTGGCGGCTATGTCGGGGCCGCGCTCAATGCCGGGGTCAATGTCATCTCCGGCACGACAAGGGCGCAGATCACCGACGCGACGATCAACCCGATCGCGCAGGGCGATGCGACGGCACGCGCGGGCGATGTTGATGTGAAGGCCAGCACCCATGTCTATGGCGGTGCCTATTCCATCGGGGTCGCGGGCTCGGGTGGCGTCGGGGTGGCAGGCGCGGGGATCGGTGACAGCTATGAGACTGAGACCTTTGCCCTCATCGATGGCGCGACGGTCACGGCGGATGATGTCCTGATCAATTCGGTCAGTTCGTATACCACCGCGAATGTGATCGCGGCGGCAGGCGCCGGCATTGGCGGGGTTGCCGCTGGCGGGATCGTGACGATCTTTGATGCCACAACCGTGGGGCAGTTGATCGGCGGCACAACGACGTCGAACTCATTGGGCGTGAATGCCGAGATGGACGCCTTTGTCGGCGGCTTCGGTCTCGTGCTGGCCGGCGGGGGGCTGGCGGCTGCGGGCACCTTCAACGTCCTCGTCAATGAGAGTGACACAGAGGCACTGATCGGCAGACGGAACACCGCGACCGAACCGGCTGAGGTAACAACCGTTAATTCGGACGATGTCGATGTCACGGCGGACACAACGACGATTGTCGATACGACCGGGGCGTCGGGCGCCGTCGGCGGCGGGATCGGCATTGCGGGCACGGCTTCCGTCATCGTCAGTGAAACAAACACGCGCGCGCGGATCGAGAATGCGGCCGTCACGGGCGGTGCGGGCTCCAGCACGAATGTTCAGGCAACCGATAATTTCTCGACATCCGCTTCCACGGCCTCGGCCAGCTTCGGCGGCGTCGGGGCAGGGGGCGCCAGCGTCAATGTCGTCGTCGCCAAGTCCAAGACCAACGCGAGCGTCGATAATTCAACGATCACCACCGGCGCACTGACGGTCGATGCCGATGGCGTCACCGATATCGACACCAATACCTACGCGCTGGCCGTCGGCGGCTCTGCGGGGATCAGCGGCGCGATCTCGGTCATCAAGCTGGGCGGTAATCTCGATGCTGATGCTTCCAGTGAGATCAGCGGCACGCTGACGACGGCGGAAATGACCGCCAATGAAAGCTCGGATACCGGCGACAATAACGTACTCGACGCAAGCGAGCAGGCGATGTTGTCGAGCAATGGCTCTTATGATGTTGATGGCGAGACCCTTAATTCGGACACGCATCTTGTTGCCGCCAATGTGACAGGCTCGACCGTCAATGCGACGACCTTGTCGGTAACCTCTGACGCCATGACCGGCACCCATGCCATGCTGGGCGGGGCCGCTGCAGGTGGGCTCGCCGGGATTGGTGCGGCCATCGGCTTTACGACCATCGATACCGGCGTTTCGGCGGGGATTGATTCAGGCTCGACCATCAATGCGGGTGGAGCGGTCACCGTGACGGCGGAGTCGGGCGATAATGGCCGGGATGCAGCCGAGATCGACGCCATTGTCGGCGCCGCGGGACTCGGTGTCGGGCTAGGCGCGGCGGTGGCTAATGTCGAAGTCACCTCGGATGTGCTAGCTAATGTCAGTGGACGCATTAATGGCGCGAATGGCGGCGCGCTAACGGTCACGGCGCGCGATACCACCCATGCCGATGCGGATGCCTCCGGTGTCTCGCTGGGCCTGCTCGGCGCGGCAGGCGTCGTTGTGGCGCGGGCGGAGAAAATTGGCTCGGCCACAGCCACGATCGGTCATGCAACCAATGACATCACGGGCATGCTCGGCGCCAATGTCGGGGCTGAAGCTGCGGGTGGGGCCAGTGCAAATGCGCAAGGAGCGTCCGGCGGCATCGGTATCAGTGTTCAGGGGACGATCGCCACGGCAAGCGAAAGCACGGCAGTTACGGCCAGCGTCCGTGACGCGGCTACAATCGCGCTGATGGGCGCTCTTAATGTCAGTGCAAGCTCAAAGCCTGATGT
Organism: Parvularcula marina; assembly: GCF_003399445.1. Taxonomy (NCBI): domain Bacteria; kingdom Pseudomonadati; phylum Pseudomonadota; class Alphaproteobacteria; order Parvularculales; family Parvularculaceae; genus Parvularcula; species Parvularcula marina. Next base: position 2,744,043 of record NZ_QUQO01000001.1, read on the forward strand.
CTATGCCAATGCCCGGGGCGTGTCGGTCGCGGGCGGCGCAGGGGTTGGCGTTTCGCTGGCCACAGCGCGGATTGGCTCTGCCGCCACCCCGTCCCTCGTTCAGGCCAGCATCGGCAACAACGTCAATCTGATGAATGTCCTTGGCGGCGTGAATGTGGATTCTTCCATGACACGCAGCGGACGCTCGGCAGAAGCCTATGCGACAGGCTCCGCAGGCGGATTGTTGCTCGGCGCGCAGGCCAGCAAGGCCAAAGTTGAGACCAATGCCAATGTCTATGCGCTGGTCGGCGATGGCGTGACCTTGCCGATTGGCGGGCTCTCCGTCATTGCGGGTAAATCAACCAGTCAGATTGCGGACAGCTCGGGCAAGTCTGGCGGCTTTGTCTCCGTCGGAGCGGCGGATAGTGAGGCCATTTCGCGCGGTGAGACCATTGCGCGTGTCGGCTCGGACTTTATCTACACTGACTTTGTGACCGGCAATGGCAATGACTATGCAATGCCGACCTTCAAGGTCAATTCAGGCACCAGCGAAGTCAATGAAGCGGTCTCGGAGTCAGGCAGCGGCGGGGTTATCGCGGGTGCGGCGACGACCTCAACCATCACGTCGACAGCGACGACCAAGACGCAAATCGGCCAGCCCGGCGGCAATGCGGGTTCAGATCGCATCAAGGCGCGCAATGTCGACATCCAGTCGCTTCATCTGTCGAACTTCCGTGAACTGGCGGATGCCTCATCCGCAGGCCTTGCGGGCAAGAGCGGTGCGTCGACCAATGTGAATATCGCGAACTCTTCCGTCATCGACATTGCCGATGGCTTCAAGATTTCCGGCGGCACGATCCGTATTCTTGCCAATTCGGAGACAACCCGCACGGGCGATCCGGTCAGCGTGAAGGGCGGGGCGGGCGGCCTTGGTGCCTTTGCCTCTGCGGATGGCAATGTGCGGATCAGCCAGCTCAGCGATGTCAGTATCGGAGATAATGCTGATATCAAGACGCTCGATATCTTCAATTTCAGTGCAGACAATAGCGATATCAAGATCGATGCAAGAAGCTCCATGAACGTCGATGACATCGTCGTTCAGCGCGCCTCGGGCGGTCTTGCCGTGCCGACCTCATCGATGGAGTTCGATGCGACGATCACGGACAGTGTCAGTATTGGTGATGGCGCCAGCCTCGATGCCGACGGCGGTATCTATATCGGCGTCTCGCCGAGCGCTGACATTAATGCGCGGGCGGCCTCGAAATCTTCTGCCGGGATCGGCGTCACCGATGCGCGCGCAACAGCGGGCAATATCCAGAACGACATCGTCATCAACCAGTCCATCACGGTCGGACAGAACGCAAAACTCAGTGCCGAGAGAGATGTGCGCCTCAATACGGGCGGCAACGGCTTTGGCGGCACCCCGGCGTCGATCGAAGTCGATATCACGAGTGACTCTTATAACTCTGCGCTGATCCCAGCCTCGACGTCGGCCTCTGCGGTGCTGAACTTCACGAACAATGCGGGTATCACCATCGATACCGGTGCCATTGTCGAGAGTATCCGTGATGTGATTATCACCGCCAGCCGCGGGGACATTGATCTATTTGCCGAGGCGGTTGCGACCTTCAAGATCAATCTTCTCCTTGGTGTCATTACGCAAACGGATCGGTCCGGCACGGTCGTTGATAATGGTGAAGGCACGGTCACGATCAACGGGACGGTGGAGGCAGGCTTCCTTGCCGAGCGTCGCTTTGACATTGACGTTAATGGCAATGTCACGGTCACGAATGAGGAAGAAGACCGCCCGCATGTCAGTACACGCAATGGCTTCAACCCGCTTGACGAAGTGAATGCCCGCATTGCAGCCCTGCAGGCTATGATCGATGCCGGAGACACAAGCGCGGCAGGTGAACTGGCAATTCTCCAGGAACTCGCCCGCTTCCTGCAAGGGGACACGGGCGGCTCGGTCGATCCGGATACATCGACCGGGACGGTGACGACGTCGATCCCGACCTTCGATGGCGATCCGAATGATCCCAATGTCAATCTAACGCGTCCGGATGATGTCAATGGCGCGATCGAGATCAGCGGCGTGACGGCGGCCTCTGGGAATGTCGAGATCTTTGCAGATGCCCTTAACGGCAATGGCGCCCTGACCGCTAATGGCGGGCCGATCATCGCGATCACGAACCAGTCCGGCCGTGATCTGATCGTTGGCGATCTTGATATCTTCGATGCTTCGATCGGGGAGGTGCGTCTGACAGGCATGGCGCAGTCCTTCGGCAATCTCTCGGTAACGGAGAACCGCAAGGGCGAACGCTCGGTCATCATCATCGATAACAGCCCGGCGAGTTTTGCTGTGGACAATACGTCCGACCTTTATATCACTGGCGATATCATCAATCTCTTCGGGCTCGTCGATATCGATGTGAAGAATGGCGATCTTCTGCAGACGGCGGTTGTCGGGGCAGGGGATTTGCGCATCGATGTGCCCAATGGCGGCTATTTTGCGATTCTGCCCGATGGCCTCATCCCGCTTGGGCCAGATCCACGCGCGCGGTTCGAGCAATACATCATTCTCGAAAACCTGCTCTTCCTGCGAGACAATACGGCCGCGTTCGATAATTTCGGCGACCCGAATTATGACCCGAATGTAGACAGCCTCGTGCGGCTGATCGCACAGATCCCCTTCCTGCTTGGAGAGGATACGACAGACGGCCTGCCGAACATCCGTGATGAGAATGATTTTGCGGCTTTCATGACGCATTATCTGGCCAATCCCTTGGGACTCACCGGAGATACGGCGCTCACAGATCTTCTGGCTTCTGGTCAGATCAACACGGATGGAGTCGATGACCGTCTGGGTAACCGTGGCGCGCCAATTGATACATTTCTCAATGGCACGACCTTCGAAGATGTGCCGACAGTGCTTGCGCTTTATTACTGGGAGACTTTTGGCGGATATCATGGTGACCTGCTCAACGGCGCACCATTCCGGACCGGGTTTGACGGAGATGTCGCGCTGACGACAGCTCCTCTGCAGCTCGACATGAACAGGTCCTTCCTGTTCGGAGACAATACGGTCATCAACAAGACGCGGGCACAGGTGGACGCCATTCTCGCCCGTCGTGGTGAATTCTCGACAGATCCGCGCTTCTCGAACCGTCTGCAGGATCTTGGAGGCGTCATCGATGTGGCCGGCGTGGTCGGGATTTCGGCGCAGTCGATCGATATCGGCGGCACGGTCGTCAGTGGCCGGAGCGGCAACCGGAACCTGCAGCTAACGGCGCAGGATGCGCAGACCCTGCAATTCTGGATCGACAACCCCGCCTCGCGGCCGCAGCCGGCAAATGGCGATCCGTCCCTGCCGCCAAACCTGATCGATATCTCCTCACTGATCGACACGATCGGCGGCGATCCACGCGAGAAGATCACGGCTGTTTATGATCTCAACAGCCAGCAGATCATTGTCGAGAATGTGAATGCCTCCGGCGGTGGTCACATCATCCTCAACGGCCAGATCCTGTCGACGACTGGCGATGGGCAATTGCTCGTCCGCAATGGCCGCGGTCAGGTGGTGATCGACAACCAGACCGGCTTTGATATTCAGATCAATGATATTGATGCCGGACGCGATACGCGCGGCATCATTCAGATTACGGACACGGCGAAAATCCAGCCCAATGGCAATGCGCTGACGACTTTCTATGTGCAGGAAGCCGGCAAGGATATCGAGGTCTACCAGACCGATCAGGTCGGGGCCGATTATACAACGCTGAGCCTGAGCCAGTCAGTTGCAGGCAATTTCAGCACCTATACGCCCAAAGAGGGCATAGCCTTCGAATATTTCGAAGAGCGTTTCCTGATGCGGGAGCTGACCAGTGTCGATGATCCGAATGACGATGAATTCGGCTTCCAGATTTTCGGCAGCGGTAACTGGGTATGGGCCGACAGCGATCCGCGCTTTGGTCAGCGGGTCACAACAGTTGCCTCGGATGCGCCATACTTCCAGCAAGCGCTGTCGGGAGAGATCGGCAATTCCTGGCGGATCAATTTCTATGAGAACGGGAACGCACGGTTCAGCCTGCTGGTCCCGCAGAGCTATCGCCTGCGCCGGACGCAGACGATCCGGGCAGATAATCCTGTCACGATTGGCTTCCAGGGCAGCGCGACGGGGTCCATCTCTGTTACCTCCGCGTCTGATATCTCGATTGCAGGGACACTGAACAACCCCACCGGCACAGTCCTCGTCAACTCGACCAACGGCTCCGTGCTTCAGGCAGGCAATGGCCGTATCCTAGCGACCATGGCCGATCTTCGCGCGACGGGCGCGATCGGCGATATTGCTGACCGCCTCGATCTCTTTATTTCGTCAGGCGGCGATGTTTCGGCGACGGGCGGTAGCGACATCGGCCTCCAGCTCTTTGGCGAAGACGAGATCGATATCGTCAATGTGAGTACCTCTGCTGGTGATATTGATGTCACGGCCAATTCGACGGCGCTGAATATCAGCTCGGTCATTTCGACCGGCGGAAATGTCTCTCTCGTCAATACAGGCCATCTATTCCAGCCGAACCCGGCCGGCACCGCCGTTTCAGGGCAGGACATCTCGCTGACGTCGCTCGGGGGACGGATCTTTGGTCTTGGCGATACACCCTTCCGGATCGATTCAAGCATTGGGGCGCCGGACGCAACGAATGCAGCTGTCACGCTCAGTGCCAATGGCGACATCATCGCCGAAGAAACGGTCGGCACGCTGCGCCTGTCAGAGGTGCGCTCGACGACCGGCGGCGTCACGCTGATCTCGCTGGATGGCGACATCACTAATGCCTTCAACTCGGCGGAGGTCGATGAGAATCAGGTCGAGCGGATCAATGCCGCGATCGATGCGCTCCTTCTGCGGACGGATGATGGTTCCGACAACATTCTCGGCTTTGAGAACCGGGTCGCCAACCAGTATGGCGTTCTTGCTCGCATCCGTGAGCGCGCCTCTGTAGATGGGGCAGGGATGGTGTCACTGTCGGCGGTGCAGGCCCAGCAATTTGCCGCACAATATGCGGCCAGTATCGGCGATCCGCTGCCCGGCGATCCTGTGGCCTATGCCGCAGCCAATTTCGCGGCGATCACAGCCTTCGTGCAGGCACAATATGATGAGGCCTTCACCTTCCTGACGACCGGTATCACTCAGCTCACTGATGTTGATGGTTCCATGCTCGATGCCTCGGGCGATATCCTGTTGACGGTCACGGGCACACGGCTTGTCGATGTGCTTGATGTCAACGGCATGGTCATCGGTCAGCAGACCCAAGTCACAACCCTGACGGATGTGACGCTGGCGCAGGCTCTCTCCGGTACGCTATTCCCCGATGGCATGCTGCAATCGGTGACGGCGGATGTCGTTGATGGCTCGGGCCTCAACATGCTTCTCATCGCTGGGGTCACTTTCACACAGTCAGAGCTTGATAACCAGATCCCGGCCTCGGCAGTTGCCGATGCGCTGGCGGGCATCAACCCCGGCGATACGCTGATCAGTACGCCGAGCACACAAGTCTTCAATCTCGACTCGACGATCTTTGCCGATACGGTCTCGCTGATCACCGGCGGTTCGGTTGGCGGTTCCTTCACGCCAATCGTCATCGAGTTCACGACCGGCACCAATCCCAACCTGGATCCCTTTACGCGGGCGCTGCTGGCCACCGCTTCGCCGGGTGATATCACGGTCGAGTTCGATGAGGGCGCCAATCTCACGCGCTTCATCATTTCGCCGGCCAACCCGCTGTTTGTGGACACGTCACGCGTTGATACGAATGCGGACGGAGATGTCTTTGTCGGCAGTAACACCTTCCTGACCATCGGCAGCATCATTGCCGGCATGAATGGTGACGCCCGAATCTACGGGCGCGACGGCATTCAGGCGGCAGCGGATGTGCCGGGCGGCACGCCCTCCATCACTGCCAATGACCTTCTGATCGAGTCAGCTGATGGCGCAATCGGCGCGGCAGACCGGCCGCTCGAGATTGCGCTTTCCGGCGCGCTCAGCCGGGCGGGTTCCAATCTTGGTGTCTATCTGCGGGAGCTGAATGGCGACTTTAATATCGGCAACATCTTCTCCAATGGCGATATTCATCTTTATGCGCCCTTTGGTGGCATCCTGTCCTCAATCGACAATGAGAATGTCCATATCGAAGGCCAGAACATTCGGTTTGAATCTTCCGAAGAAATCGGTGAGCTGGGCCGGGCCATCGGCATCCGTTCCAATAACGGCACGGTCATCGCGATTGCCGATGGCGGCGCGGTCAATCTGCGTTCACCGCTGACCGAGCTGATGCTCGACCGTGTTACCGCGACCGGCGATGTCGATATCGTCTCGGCGGGGGACCTCACCATTCTGGATACGGTTTCCGCTGGCGGCGCGCTTCTTCTAGGCGCAACGACGGGCGATGTCGTCGGCACGGCGGGCTCTGTGGTCGAAAGCACTGCAGGCTCGGGCAATATCGAAGGGGAGAATGTCCTCTTTGATGTCGCTAGCCTGCTCTCGATCTTCGGTGATCTGACGGTTACGGCAACAACTGGCCAGATCACGCTGGGCGAGGTCACGACAGTGGGTACGCTCAGCGGGTCCTCGGTCACCAGCACCCAGCTTCAGAATGATGTCACCGCGGGCAGCGACACGGTCTTCACGGCAGGCACACTGTTCAGCGTTGATCCGGCGGTGAATGTCTCCTCTGGTGGGCTCTTCTCTGCATCCGGCGAGGAAATCCTCCTCGAAGATGATGTCATGCTGATGGCGCAAGACCAGCTCGACCTCTCGGCCAGCAATGGCGATGTCACGCTTGGCAACAATGTTGTTGTACAGAGCAAAGCCGGTTCGAGCACCATCACAGGCAACAATCTGATTTTTGCGATGAACAGCCTCGTCGATATCTTTGGCGACCTCGTTCTCAGTGCGACGGCTGGGCAGACTGTGCTTGGTCAGGCGAGTGTCGGCGGCACGCTGACTTCGAACTCGTCAACAGACACGCTCTTCACCAATCTCGTGATGGTCGGCGGGGATGCGAGCTTCACGGCAGGCGGTAATTTCACCATGCAGCCGGGTACGTCGCTCATCTCTGATACAGGCATGATTGATGTCGAGGCGATGGCGATCATGATGGGGCAGGGCAGTCAGATGACAGCCGCTGGCCCGATTTCGCTCCAGTCTCTCACCGGTGATGTGATTATCAGTCAACTGACCAGCATGTTCGACGGTGAAGGTGCGATCGACATTATGTCCGCTGGCTCAATCCTGCCAGTCTTCCCTGGCGAGACGAATCTCACGGCAACAGCGCCGGGGGCATTGGTCCGGCTGATGGCCGAGGGCGATATTGGCTCGATTGATGAGGATCGTCCGATCGTTATCGATGTCACGTCCATCGAGGCGGTCAGCAATAATGGCGACATCTATTTCGTCGGCCTCAGCGATCTCAACGCCCCGCTGATCAGCGCCGCCAATGGCGCGATCAAACTCCGCATCAATGGCTCGCTCACCTTCGGCGAAATCATCGGCGAACCGGATATCGAGATCATGGGCTCCCTGACCGGGGACCGCATGGTCTTCCGCAATGGTGTGCTGGTTGCCTCCGAAGGGATCAATATCGGCCTTCTCGAGGTCGGTGAGTCGCTCACCCTTCGCGGCACGGATATCATGGCGAATATCCTGCACACGGAGGCGACGAGCGATCCGCTCAACCTCATCCTCACCGGGTTCGATCCGGATACGGAGGCAAGCACGGTCCTCCTCGACATCGATGCACCGTTGGGGCTCCTCAGCCCGACCTATTACGCGAGGAATTCGGTCATCACGACGACCGCCAACCGCGTGATGATCGAAGATGGTCTGGTGACAGGTGACCTTATCTTGAGAACGCCGAGCGTCGATCTTGTGCTCGATAACGCAAGCCAGGTGCCGCGCAACATGTTCGACATCCAGCTTTATAATATCCAACCACGCTTCTTCCTGATGCAGGATGGATTCTCGACGGTGACGGATGAATTTATCCTGTTCTACCTGCCGGGCTTCCTTGATACCCAGCAGACGCCGCTGGCCTTCGATGCGATCTCGATCCGCCGGAACCAGCAATTGGCACCGGGCAGTGCCCTCTGGGGCGACTCCTACCGCATGGTGATCCGCTATCGTGACGACACGCGGACGGAGCAGGAAAAGGCAGAAGAAGCCAAGCGCAGCAAGCCTGTGACGACACCGGATGATGGGTATACGGTGAATGTCTCGGCTGAATTCAACATGGTCGAGTAGGGGGCAGACATGGCTAAGAAAATGAACACCGGCCTTCGTGCTTCGACTTCCCGCCTTGTGATTTCGGCGGGGCTGTCGGCGATCTCCCTTGTCGGCATTGCTGGCGCGCAGGATCTGCCGCCCGGCTCTGATCCTGCACGGATTAATGAAGAGCTGCGCCGCCGGCAGGAACAGCTCCGCGAGACCCAGCCCGTCACCGAACGTGGCGAGGTCACCAACGCGCAGAGCTTTGAGTTTGATCCCCTGAAGGACACAGGCGTCAGCTTTGTTCTGAATGAGGTCCAGTTTGAAAGCTCCGCCTTCCTTACGCAGGCCCAGCTTGACGGAATTGCGGCGGAGTATACCGGCCGCGAGGTCACCTTCACCGATCTCAATGAGATGGTCGCCAAGGTGAATGCCCTTTATGACGCAGGCGGATATCTGACGGCACGGGCCGTCCTTGCGCCCCAACGGATCGAAGGCGGTGTCGTCAAGGTGACGCTGGTTGAGGGCGTTGTTGAGGATATGAGCGTCACCGGCAACACCTATTACGGTGCGGAATATGTCGCCGGCCGACTATTCGTCCCCAGCGGTACGGTGGTCGATCTGCCGGAGTTGGAGAAAGAACTCCTGCGGTTCAACCGGCTGAACAACGCCAAGGTCATGGCGGATATCAAGCCGGGCGGCGCGTTTGGCACGACCGACATCACCCTGATCATGCAGGAGCCTGACCGCAACCAACTCGATCTCTTTGTCGACAATAACGGCTTTGAGAGTACAGGCGAATTCGAGGGCGGGGCGATTGGTCGCCGTTATCGTCTGTTCAGGGATGATGACCAGCTAAGCGGCTTTATTGTCGGTGCGGGCGGTTCGGTCTCGGGCAGCGTTTCCTACAGCATGCCGTTGGGCAAGCGCGGGATGCGCGGCGGTCTCTCTTATGTCCGTGGCCAGACCGAAGTCATCAACGGGCCGTTCAAGGATCTCTCGGTTGAGGGCACGTCCGACACGATTGCGGCGACGGCTTCCATGCCGCTTCTCTTCCGTCAGGGCCGGTTCGTCGGGGCGGATCTGACGATCAGCCGTACGGCAGCAGAGACGACCGTTGACGGTATCCAGACGAGTGACACAGAGATCATCCAGGCTGAGGCGGGGCTGAGCGCCGACTTCGTGACGGAGAAGAATGTCATCGTACTGCGCACTTCCGGCCTGATGGCCAGCGCCGAAGAACAGCTTTTTGACGACACGCGCGACATTTCACTCCTGCGTGGCGCGGCCCTTTTCTCGCGTAGCATCACGCCTAAGACGCGCGGCTCGGTCGATCTGCAATGGCAATATGCGTTTGAGGATGACCTGCCGGGCACGCTTGAATTCCAGCTTGGCGGCGCAAACTCGATTCGGGCGTTTGATCCGGGCACGGTTGCAGGCGATTCAGGCTATTTCGCGAAGGTCCAGCTCGACCGCGAAGTCCATCGCGGTGAGCAATATGCGCTCGACATCTTCGGCTTCTACGATATGGGCGAGGTTCAGTCGCTATTCCCGACCGTCAATCTCAGCGCGGCGGGTCTAGGTGCACGGCTGTCGCGCGGCCAGCGGATCAATCTGTCGGGTTCTGTCGGCGTGCCGATCGAAGATGGCGATTTGCCTGAGCAATCGGATGTCCGAGCCTTCGTCACTCTGTCTGTCAAAGCTTATTGATAGCTCTAAGGCCGGGCGACTAGCCTTACGCGTTGCTCGCAACTGACAAGTGTTCTCGCTCGTCTTCATTTGATTGCGTCAAAAGATTAGAGAGAACCTGCCGCATGTGGTGGGTAATCCGTGTGCGGTCGAGCCCCGGGTTCCGGATGATCCGGATGGCAAGCCCAGTGAAGAGGGCGAACATGACCTCGACCCGCCCATGCGCGTCTTCAAGGTCCAGCCGCTCTTTCAGGGTATTGGCAAAATTGTCGCGCAATTCCTTGTCGACTTCCTGAACGATGGTCATGACCTTGGAGCTGCGGGCCGCCTCGGCAAGGATTTCGAGCATCAGGACGGAGTGGAAGGTGTCGGTATTGCTCTGCACCCCTTCCTCGACACAAGACATCAGATTGCTGATCAATTCACTGGGGGAGCATTCGCGGAACTGGTCGAAAAAGGCGCGTGCGTCGATTTCTTCCCGCCGCACGATGTCGGAGATGATCGCTTCTTTGCTCTCGAAATAGTGATAGATGTGTCCGGGGCTCATGCCGGCGGCCTTGGCGATGCGCGACATGCTGGCGCCATGAAACCCCTCCTCGACGAAACAGCGTGCCGCGGCCTGCAGCACCTGATCCTGCCGTGTCACCGGCTCGGCCGTCATCAAACTCGATTTGCCCATGATCCTCCGGGGTTTTCCTCAGTTATTTCCCAATTCCCGCTTTTCATCAAATTTGTGCACTGCAGCACATTGACAATCTTCAGGGAATGTTTAGATCGAACGTTCATTCTAACTGATATACGTTACCAGCCTCCAACTGCAAGCAGGAATTTTTTCATGACAGTCGATCACTCAACAGCACGGACTTCCGCGGTTTCGCGCCGGTTTGCTCCTCTCTTCCTGCTGTTCGCGCCTGTCGCGCTGGCCCTGACGGGCTGCGGCGCAGAGAGTGAGGAGGTCGGCGCTCATGGCGCGGCGGCGCCTGCAATGCAGGTGGCTACCGAAGCGGCCGAAGGCGAGAATATCGAGCTGACCGCCTCGCTACAGGGGCGGACCCGTCCTTTTGCCGTCTCGGAAGTTCGTCCACAGGTTTCAGGCCTCATTCAGAAGCGTCTCTTTGAAGAAGGCGAAGCGGTCGAGGAGGGCACGCCCCTTTATCAGATCGAGGACAGCGAATACCGCGCTGCGGTCGAAAGTGCTTCGGCCTCGCTGGCTCGCGCACGTGCCAATGCAAATGTTGCAGTTCAAAACGCCGAACGCCTCAAGGGACTTGTCGCCATCAAGGCGGTCAGCGACCAGCAATATGATGAGGCAGAAGCCGCGGCCGCACAGGCGCGGGCCGATGTCGCCATGGCAAACGCTGCGCTGACTCAAGCCAAGATCAATCTTGACCGCACGACTATCCGTGCCCCGATCAGCGGCAAGATTGGCCGCTCTTCAGTGACCCCCGGTGCGCTCGTCACTCAGAACCAGGCATCGACGCTTGCCACGATCCGCCAGCTTGATCCGCTCTATGTCGATCTGACGGCTGCCGCGACAGATGTCCTGCGCTGGAAGCGGGCAATGGCGAGCGATCTGACGAGTGCCGAGACCAAGGTGCCGGTGACTGTCACGCTTGAAGATGGCAGCACCTATGAGCATCAGGGCCAGCTGGCCTTCTCTGAGGTCAGTGTCGATGAGACTTCCGGTACGGTCGTCCTTCGCGCCATTGTGCCGAACCCTGACGGCTATTTGCTGCCAGGCATGTTCGTTCGAGCTAGCCTGCCTGTCGGTCAGCTTGAAGACGCTATCCTTGTCTCGCAAGCTGCTGTCATGCGTACCCCGACCGCTGAGCCTTATGTACTGGTGGTAGGGGAGAACGGCACCGCCGAGCAACGCATGCTGACCATCGCGCAGGCGCGGGCAGGCGACTGGGTCGTCACGGGCGGCCTCTCTGAGGGCAGCCAGGTCATCACATCCGGTCTTCAGATGCTGCGCCCCGGCGCGCCCGTCGCAGCGATGGAAAAGACACAAGACAATTCGTCCAGCAACGTTGCGAACGCTGCCGGCAACGCGGCGCTCTAGGCCCGCAACGAGGTTCACATGGCGAAGTATTTTATCGACCGGCCCGTCTTCGCATGGGTCGTAGCCATCATTCTCATGCTTGCGGGTGTCATGGCGCTACGCGTCCTGCCGGTTTCGCAGTACCCGGAGATTGCGCCGCCCAGCGTGACGGTCAGCGCGATCTATCCGGGGGCTTCTGCCAAAGCGGTGGAAGATTCCGTGACGCAGGTTCTGGAACGTCAGATGACCGGGCTCGACGGGCTCAAATATTTCTCATCAAGTTCCAGCTCTTCGGGCGCCAGCACCGTGACACTGACCTTCGAGGCCGGGACCGATCCCGACATCGCGCAGGTTCAGGTCCAGAACAAGCTTTCGCAGGCAACGCCGCTTCTGCCTGAACAGGTCCAGCGTCAGGGCGTGACGGTCAGTAAATCTGGCCAGAACTTTCTGCTTGTTGTCGGACTGGTCTCGCCCAACGGCACACACAACCAGACCGACCTTGCCGATTATGCGCAGTCCGTCATGATCGACCCTGTCAGCCGCGTAGACGGTGTCGGTAATGTGCAGATTTTCGGTGCGCAATACGCCATGCGGATCTGGATCAACCCTGACAAGCTCACGCAGTACAGCCTGACACCAAACGACGTGGTCAACGCGATCCGTGAGCAGAACACTCAAGTCTCCTCTGGCTCACTTGGCGGACTGCCAAATGCCGGTAACCAGGAGATTTCAGCGACCATCACGCTACAGTCGCTTCTGACTGATCCGTCCGAATTCGAGAACATTTTCCTCAAGACGACGCCGGATGGCGCGGCTGTTACCGTCGCCGATGTCGCACGGGTTGAGATGGGGGCGGAGAATTATGAATTCGTCTCTCGCTGGAACGGCAGTCCCTCCATGGGCTTTGCAATCCAGCTTGCCTCCGGCGCCAACGCGCTCGACACGGCAGAGGCAGTCCGTCACCGGGTCAATGAACTGGCAGCGACAACGCTGCCGGACGATGTTGAGGTCATCTACCCTTATGACGTGACGCCCTTCGTCGACAAATCCATTCACGAAGTGCAAAAAACGCTGATCGAGGCGATCTTCCTCGTCTTCATCGTGATGCTGGTTTTCCTGCAGAATTTACGGGCGACACTCGTACCCATGATCGCTGTGCCGGTCGTTCTCCTCGGGACCTTCGCTGTCCTTGCCGCCTTTGGCTATTCCATCAATGTGCTGACCATGTTCGCCATGGTGCTCGCCATTGGCCTGCTGGTCGATGACGCCATCGTCGTGGTCGAGAACGTCGAGCGGGTGATGAAAGAGGAGGGGCTTTCCCCACGTGAGGCCACGCGCAAGTCGATGGATCAGATCACCGGCGCCCTGATTGGTATTGCGACTGTCCTCTCCGCGGTCTTTGTGCCGATGGCGTTTTTTCCGGGCTCGACAGGCATTATCTACCGTCAGTTCTCGGTGACCATCGTCTCGGCAATGATTCTCTCCGTGGTCGTCGCGCTGGTCCTCTCGCCGGCACTCTGCGCCACCATGCTGAAATCAGCCACTCACGAAGCAAAGGGCCTGACGGGCCGGGCAAGCGCTGCCTTCAATCGCGGTTTTGCAAGAATGACCGACAGCTATGAGCGGATGGTTTCCCGGATACTCCGTCGTCGCCGGGTTTTCTTCGGCGTCTTTGTTGCACTGCTTCTTGGCGCCGGGCTGCTTTCAACTCGCATCCCGACCTCCTTCCTGCCGAATGAGGATCAGGGCATCGCTCTCGCGCTTGTTCAATTGCCGCCGCTGGCCAGCGTGTCGCGTACAGAAGAGATGATGGCCGATGTCCGCGACCACATCTTGACCGAAGAAGAGGCGTCAGTGCGCGGTATCTTCACCATTTCTGGCTTCTCCTTTGCCGGACAGGGTCAGAATATGGGTCTTGCCTTCATTCCGATGAAGGACTGGTCAGAGCGCGACAAGCCGGGCCTTGATGTCCAAAGCGTTGCTAACCGTTCAATGGGTGTTTTCTCTCAGTTTACGGACGGCATGGCGTTCACCATCGTGCCGCCGCCCATCCCGGAACTTGGGACATCGAGCGGTTTCGACCTCTTCCTCCAGGATCGTGGCGGGCTCGGTCATGAAGCGCTGATCAATGCGCGCAACCAGCTTCTCGGCACCGCTGGGCAAAGCCCGCTTCTGATGGGGGTGCGCCCGAACGGTCAGGACGATAACCCGCAATTCAACATCTCGATCGACTCGCAAAAGGCGCAAGCCCTTGGCCTCAGCATCGCCGATGTGAACAGCACGCTGTCAACCGCGCTGGGCGGACTTTACGTCAATGACTTCATTGACCGTGGCCGGATCAAACGCGTTTTCGTGCAGGCGGATGCGCCCTTCCGCATGATGCCCGAAGATATCGAGCAGATCCGTGTCAGGAATGCGCAAGGTGAGATGATCCCGCTGAGCGCGATCGCGACGATGGAGTGGGATTACGGCTCGCCGCAATTGCAACGCTATAATGGTGTCCCGGCCATCCAGCTTCAGGGGGCTGCCGCCCCCGGCTACAGCTCAGGCGATGCCATGGCGGAAATGGAACGCCTAATCGGGCAACTTCCTGAAGGGATCGGCTTTGAATGGACGGGTCTGAGTGAACAGGAGCAATCCTCCGGGGCACAGGCGCCTCTGCTTTATGCGCTCTCTGTGCTGATCGTCTTTCTTTGCCTTGCGGCACTTTATGAAAGCTGGACGGTGCCGGTCTCCGTGCTGCTTGTAATGCCGCTCGGCATTATCGGGGCGCTGGTCTCGGCCTATTTCCGCGGGCTCTCAAATGACATCTTCTTCCAGGTGGGTATGCTGACGACCATTGGTCTTGCGTCAAAGAACGCGATCCTGATTGTCGAATTTGCCAAGTCGCTGGAAGAGCAGGGCAAAGAGCTTATCGAGGCGACCAAGGAAGCAGTCCGCATGCGGCTACGGCCGATCCTGATGACATCGCTCGCCTTTGGTTTTGGCGTCATCCCGCTGGCCTTATCAAGCGGGGCAGGGGCGGCAGCGCGGATTGCCATTGGCTCTGCCGTTCTTGGCGGGGTGATCGCCGCGACGATTTTCGGTATCTTCTTTGCTCCACTCTTTTACGTCATGATACGGAAGATCACAGGCGCACGGCCTCTCAAACGGCCGGGCGAAGCTGACCTCAACCCGTCCATGCAACCGGCGGAATAGATCATCATGAAACATATTTTTGTCATGACGGCCGCAACGGCCTTCGCACTGACCGGCTGTGTCAGTATGGCGCCAGATTATGAGCGTCCCGATGCACCGATCGCCTCCTCCCTGCCGGCACAAACTTCAAATGTCGGCGTGGCGGCAGCAGGGCTCGGCTGGCGGCAATTTATTGCCGATCCGGCGCTCGAGGGGCTGATCGATACAGCGCTTACGAATAATCGTGACCTTCGAGTCGCGATCCTCAATGTGCAGGCGGCGCAAGCACAGTACGGCATCACCCGCTCCCAGCGCTTCCCCTCTATCGATGCGCAAGGCACGGTGACCGACCGTGGACTGTTTGAGGATGATGGGGCGAGCCAGAACCCCGCCCTTCAGGCGCAGAGCGTTGATCAGGCGACGGCGCAACTGGCCGTCACAGCCTATGAGCTTGATCTCTTCGGCCGGGTGACGAGCCTCAACCGGGCCGCGCAGCAGCACTACTTTGCGGCGGAAGAGAACGCCCGTGCGGCCCAGCTTTCGCTGATCGGCGCGGTGTCGAATGGCTGGCTTGGCCTTGTGACAAACACCCAGCTTCTCGCGCTGGCGCAGGAAACCGCGAGCAGTCAGGAAGAATCTCTCAACCTCACACGCGCGCGGTTAGAGGCAGGCATTGCAAGCGATCTTGATTATCAGCGTGCGGTCACAAGCGTTGAGCAAGCGCGGGCCGATACGGCCCGCTATGAGGCGGCTGTCCGCCAGAGCCTCAATGCGCTGGAGCTTCTCGTCGGTGGCCCCTTGCCGGAAGGGATCGCTGAGGCTGCGGCGGAAAGTGAGATGTCCGTCCGGCTCGATCTTTATGCCGATCAGTCATCTGACATTCTTCTCTCGCGGCCGGATGTTCAGGCAGCGGAGAATACGCTTCGGGCAGCGAATGCGGAGATCGGGGCGGCACGCGCGGCTTTCTTCCCGCAGATCAGCCTGACGGGCAGCGCAGGCTATGCCAGCACCGAGCTCGACAATCTCTTCTCCAGCGCTAATGGCGTTTGGAGTTATGGCCCGCAGGTCTCCCTGCCGATTTTCTCCGGCGGCCAAAACCGCGCCAATCTACGGCTCGCAAAAACGCAGCGCGAGATCGCTCTTGCCCAATATGAGGGCGCCATCCAGAGCGCCTTCCGCGAGACAGCCGATGCGCTGGCAGTCGCGGACACGATTGATGATCAGATTGCCGCGCTTGACCGGCTGGTTGCGGCGAGCGAGCGGGCGCAGTTCCTTTCGGAACAGCGCCTCAAAGACGGGGTTGATAATTACCTCTCCGTACTCGACGCACAGCGCGCGGTCTATCAAGCGCAGCAGGCCCTTATCTCGGCCCGGCTCGAACGCTCGCGAAATGCGGTTGCGCTCTATCTCGCTCTTGGTGGCGGGCAGGCGGGTTCAATCTAGGCTGACTGGTGACCCCGACTGGATTCGAACCAGTGGCCTACAGATTAGGAATACGCTGTCGGTGCCTAACTTGAGCTAATTCACCCCGCAGAAGCTTGAAATCATTTACTTCTGAGGGCCTCCGATATAACTCGAGTTACCGTTACAAAGGTTTCTCGGTTTCTCAAGGGGGTTTCTCGTGGCGGTCAAACGGATAACAGAAGCAGTGGCGCGGCAGGCTCAGTTGGGCCAGCCACAGGCGGTGTGGGACACGGAGCTGAAGGGATTCGGGCTCGTTGTTCGGAAGACCGGCAAGGTCTCGCTCCTTATTCAGAAAAACATCGGTGGCCGGAAGACCCGCCTTTCGCTGGGTCATTGGCCCACGTTGAAGATCGAAGAGGCTCGTCGGCTGGCTCGCGTCAAGCTGGCTGAGATTGAGTCCGGAGTGGTGGTCAAAGAAGAGCGGCAGGGAATGACGCTCCGCGAGGCCGCCGAGACACATATACAGGACATGATCAAGGACGCCCGTAGCAGCTACAAGGGGCTCTTGCCGGAGCTAGAGCGGTACATGGCCGACTGGCTGGACCGCCCGTTGTCGAGGATCTCGGCCGAGGAGGTGAAGCACCGTCACGGCCAGATGAAGGACAAGAAGGCGACAGCGAACCGCGTGTTCCGAATCTTCCGGGCCGTTTGGAACACCGCGCGCCCGATAGACGATCTGCCCGAATGCCCAACACGCGCGCTGCGCTGGTACTACGTGCCCGGAAAGACGTCGCGCATCGAAGACCTCGCCGATTGGCACAAGATGGTGGACGGCGTGCGTAATCTCGTTGTTCGCGACTGGCTTCTATTCACGTTGGGCTCGGGGCTCCGGGTCTCTGATGCCTTGTCCGTGAAGCTTTCGGAGGTGGACTGGGAGGAGGCTGTGCTGACACGCCCTCGGCCCAAGGGGGGCGAGCGCCGAGCTTTTCGCATCCCCATGAGCACGCAGTTGATGGAGATTTTGGAACGTCGGCGACAATGGGGCGGAGTCTGGGCGTTCCCGTCGTCTCGCAATGACGGTCACCTGACAAACCCCAAGAGATCGATGATCGCTGCGGGACTGCCCACGCAAACGCATGACATGCGGCGTACCTACTCGTCTGTGGCGCTGACACTTGGGGTGCCGCAGCCGATAATCTCCATTCTCATGAACCACGCGCCGCAGGGCATGACTGCGAGGTATCAGAACCTCACTCCAGAGGAGTTGCGTCCTTGGCAACAGAAGATCAGTGACGCTTTGTTCACGAGAGGCTGAATGGTGTTTGTTACAGCGAACGCTTGCGTTATAATTTGGACACGCATTGCGGTCAGGCCTTCGAAGACACCCACGCACAAGTGAACATCGGCCTGAAGAGCTGCCAGGGGCCTCCGGCGGGAGGCAGGCGGGTTAAGTCGGATACCCGCGTTCCCGAAAGGTGAGATGCAGCGCCGCCTCTATTTGCCCGATATGGGCAGGAGGCGGAGTGTGAGTCTAGAAGACCAAATCCGACAGATGGCCGTGGAAGCCATCGAACAAATCATCCCTGAAACGGTCGCGGTTCGTCAGGAATACCTGACGCCCAAACAAGCAGCCGATTATCTCGGCGTTGCTCAGCAGACTATGTATAACTGGCGCTCCCGTCGCGAGGGGCCGCCCGCTCTTCGAATGGGCGAGCGCTATCTTCGCTATAAGCGTAGCGATCTAGACCAGTGGGTCGCGGGGGGTGGGCGATGAGCAGTCCCCGTCGAGCGAGCCACGACCCGACGGAGACAAGTTCGCATACGGAGGTCCTCACGGACAAGGCGAAGGTAGCTCCGCGCGATTCCGAAGTAAATGAAGCTTGGTCCTTCCTGAGCCGTCTGCGGGCGGGCGGCCCATGGCTGCTCTGCCGCAAAGAACGAAGTGGTGGACTCAAGGGACATCTCATAAAGAGTCGAGAAAAGCTCGCAGAATGGCTGACCGCATGTCCCCACGACGACTGGTACGTCACAATCGGCGAACTCCATCGGGAAATCCACAAGAAGCCCAACAAAGAGGACATGGCTGGTGCTCGCTGGCTCTGGGTCGACATCGATCCGGTGGGCGAAGAGACGGTCGAAGACATCGTTGCCCGTCTCCTGTCGATGAAGCCGGACATCGTGGTCCGGTCGGGGCGAGGTGCATGGGGGCTATGGGAACTCGACGCTCTCGGCACGAAAGAAGAGGTCGAGGCGGCCAACCGTGTCCTTATAGGCAAGGCGGGTGGAGATGCTTGCCACAATATCGACCGCCTTATGCGTCTGCCCGGCTCAATAAACTCGAAGAACGGCCAACGCGCATCTTGGGAAGCGGTTCGCGATCCCGCTCCGCGAAGTCTCGCTGACTTTCCGAAGCTAGAGGAAGCGAGGTCAGTGGCGCCTGTGGCTGTGGAGACAGACTATCTAAATGTCGATCCCTCCGACATTCACGATCTGGACATCCCACCTAAGGCAAAGGAGGCGGCACTACAGGCACCGCAAGGTTCCCGCAACGAAGCGGCCAGAACATTCCTCACTTCCTGCGCGGCGGTGGGCGTGCCGGACGAGCTCGTCCTAGGCATCGCTTTGTCGGGCCTCCCTGTCACCGACTTCTTCGTCCGTGATAAGAACAACGGGCAGCGTTCGGACCCGGTGGCTTTCGCTGCGAAGCAACTGGCGAAGGCAAAGGAATGGGTCAAAGCGCGGCGCGCCGATGAGCCAAGCTGGCACGAGACATCTAAGGAGGGGCGACCCTTCGCCAGCTACCGCAACGCCCGCGAGGCTCTTGGCCACCTCGATCTCGACATTTGGCACGATGCCTTCAGCGCCGTAGATATGGTGGAGGGGCTCCCAGTGCAGACCTACAACGGACCTGTAGGCGACACGGCGCTCGCCGTCTTGCGCGACATGGTGATCGTCCGGCACGGCTTCGATCCGAAGAAGGAGCACCTGCGAGATGCGTTTGCCTCGCTCGCCATCGAGCATCGGCGAGACCCGATTGTCGACTATCTGGAAGAGCTGACCTGGGATGGGCAGGAGCGGCTCGCAACGTGGATGGTCCGCGCATATGGTGCGCCGGACACGCCCTATGTGCGGGCGGTAGGTCGTCTAATGCTCCGGGCCATGTGCCGGAGGGCGCGAGAACCGGGGGTCAAGTATGACCACATGGTGATCCTCGAAGGGCCGCAAGGCGTTGGCAAATCATTGTCGCTGTCGATACTAGCTAGCGAGCGATTTTCCGATGCGAGCCTATTTACTCGAGACGCCGGGCGAGATCGCGCAGAACTCCTACAAGGAAACTGGATCAACGAGGTTGCCGAGTTGGAAGGTCTAACCAAGCGAGACATGACCGACGTGAAGGCGTTCATTACCCAGACAGTCGACGAATACCGTCCCGCCTATGGCTACCACAAGAAACGCTTCCCGAGGCGCGGCATACTTGTAGGCACCACGAACGAGCAGGACTGGAATCGCGACCCGACTGGCGCAAGACGGTTCCTTCCGGTGTGGTGCGAGAAGGTCGATGTGGAATGGCTGCGTGCGAATCGCGACCAGCTCTTCGCCGAGGCGGATGCCGCAGGGGATGGCCCACTGGTCTTGCCAGCAGACGTGATCGGTGACGCACAGACGGAGCAGGCCGCAAGGGCCGAGGCCCATGCGTGGGACGACGTTCTCGAACGCATGGCGCCGGAGGCACGGTTCGCGGGTACCGACCGGGTCAGCTCTGAGTATGTAATGCGGAAGATTTTGGCGCTTTCTGCGACCGACATGGCAAGGCGCGAGACACCCCGCACCTTAAGGCGACGGATGAATGAGCTGGGTTGGGATGGGCCGAAGACGGTTGTCCTAGAGGATAGCGAACGCGCGAAGGGTTATACACGGCCCACGCCGCCAAACGTACAGCAAGAAATACCGTTCTAGTAACCCCATCGTAACTGCTCGGTAACCGGAGGATTACGTCTTAAGTTCCCGCAAACACTACAGGTAACCGTAGTAACCCTAGGAACAGGGAAAATCTCGGAAGGAGGAGTGGGGCGAGGCTGGCGCTGCTGTGGGCGGAATTCCAGAACAATGATTTTAAGCGGTTACTCCGGTTACCGGTTACCTTCTCACGATCTCGTTTTGCTCGGGTATGAAATCCGAAGACGAGTTATCGTTGCGGAGATTCGGCGGATTGCTCCCGGCAAAAAGGCCAGCAGCTTTTTAGGCTCCTGTCCGATATCGGAACTCTCCGCCATTGCAGTCACTTGCGAGGCCGACATTGCGACGGGAAACCGAGGCGAAACCTGAGACTCCGAAATCAGCGGATGATGTGGTTGTGCGGAACGAAGGCGGCCACACGCGGCGCGTCGGCGCGCGCGGCGTCTCTGTGGTCGAGGACATGGCGAGGAATGGCTGTTCAGAAACCAGCATTGCCAAGAAGCTTCGCGTCGCAACGAGCACCTTCCGTGAGATAAAGAGACGTCAACCGGAAGTCTTGGAAGCGCTGGAGCGTGGCTATAGCGCGATGGAGGACGAGCTTGTCGACCTCCTCATGAGACGCGCGCGCGACCCGAGTCACAAGGGCGGCGTGACCGCAGCCATCTTTCTGCTCAAGGCGCGACGTGGCTACGAGGGAACGAAGACGCCAGCTCACATCACCATCAACAACGACAATCGTCAGCAGACGATGTTGCTGCCATCAGCGGATGAGATGGATGTCTACCTAAGCCGCGCGAGGGAGATGGCATGAAGACCTCTCACCCCTTTCGGGACAAGGTCGTCCGGCTGCGGTGGATCACCCTGTACCTCCGCCGCCAGGCGAAACGTCGAGAAGCAAAGAAGAAGGAGCAGGTCTAAATGGCTCAGATGTCACCCTTCCAGCTCTCGGTATTAAAGACGCCAGAGACCGCCAATCTGGCTCTCTTGGGCGCGAGGGGCGGAGGAAAGACTACAGCCGCCGTCCTGTTGGCGCTGCGTCACGTGCAGCAGTACGGCGAGGACGCAAGTGTTCTAATTGTCCGCCGCACCTTCCGCTCTCTTTCTCAGTTCGAGGATGAGATGTTGTCCCTCTTGGGTGCTGTGAGTGGCGGAGCGCACAGCTTCAACCGAGCCGAGCACATTGCACGATTCAATGGAGCGACCATCGAGCTGTCCGCCATAGAGGATCAGCGCGGATATGACCGCCTTCAGGGCAAGAGCTACACCCTCATCATCGTCGACGAGGTCACTCAGTACCCGTCTGAGAGACTGCTGCGCCTGCTGCGGTCCAACCTGCGCGGGCCCGGCCACGTGCCCACGCGCGTGGTCTACTGTGGCAACCCCGGCGGCCCCCTTCATGGGCGAATCTACGAACGCCATGTCAGGGGACGCCGAAGCCATGTCCCATACGAACTCGAGCTGGCTGACAGCGACGAGACGGAGACATGGATCACGATCAATTCTGGTCCGGCTGACAACCCCTTCATCGACACGCAGGCATACATTCGTCGTCTGCGCGAGGCCTGCCACGGCGACCCAGTGAGACTGCAACAATGGCTCTTCGGATCTTGGGAGCAGGGCTCCGGCCTAATGTGGCCCATGTTTGACTCATCCGTCCACGTTATATCATGGGACGCTCCCGTGGACCCGGACCAGTTCGTGCCCCGTGTGGGCATTGACTTCGGCCTCTCCGCGCCGTCCTGCGCCCATCTCGGCATCCGCGCCAAGCGTGACCTGACCTTCCCCGATGGGAGGAGGCTGCCCCGTGACAGCGTCATCGTCGTTGACGAGGTGTCCGACGTCATCTGGCAGGACGACAACCTCAACACCTCCTCGGAGTGGGGCCCTGATCGTCTAGCAGAGAGGGTCGCCTCGATGTGTGCCAATCATGGTGTTCATCGTCCCTCTGGCGTGGTCGACAATTACAGGGGCATTCAGGGTGACGATGTCATCAACGTCATGCGCCAGACAGGGCAGTTCTGGAACTTGACTCTGCCCAAGAAGGGCCGCCGCGCGGAGCGCTGGGCGCTCATGGGCTCGATGTTGACCGCCGCCACCGAGCAGAACCCAAGTCGTCCGCATCTCTTCGTCAGCGAGCGCTGCAAATTTCTCATTCACGCCATAGGCAACTCGGTCCGGGATGAGAAGGACCCGGACGACGTGGCCGACACGCCTCATTGCCCGGATCACCCGTTAGATTCGTGCACGTACATGCTGGCCGAGCAACGCGTGCAACGTGTCACATCCAGCCGACTGGTCGGCGTCTACTGAGGAAAACTGATATGACAACCATCGACGATGTATTGCGAAACCGTCCACGAGCGAGACAACCGTATCCGGACCCGGCACGACAGGCTGCCATGCGCGCCCGACGCTTGGACCCCCCGCCCATCGACTTCAATGTGCGAGGCGAGAGCATGGCCGCTATGTCCGCCCGCCACGGACTTGAGACTCTCTTGGGCGCGTGGCGTCAGATCAGCGAGTTGGCTTGCAATCCGCACACGCCGCTGCGAGAACTTGGCGAGCGAGGCTGGAACGCCATGCAGCGGGGCCTCGCCGCGACTGATCGGGCACGGAACACCGTGGAGGCGAACATCAAGGCACTGGACAAGACCATCGCTGAGAAGACCATGCCTCCCATTTCAGATGCAATGGCCGGGGAGCTTCGTTCTCTGGTCCGACAGGACCCCTCGCGTGCATTCGACCTCGTGCGGGAAGACGTGCGCTTCTCATCAGCGCTATTGCGCGCACCGGCGGCGCTGTCCGGCCTAAGGCCCGACCAGCACGACAAGGTGCGAGAAATGGCAGAGCTTACTCACGCTCCCCGCGAGGTCGCCTTGCGCGGGGAGGCGACCGCCGCTCGCGAGGTGCTGGACAAGGCGGGGGAGCGGGCCATGGGTGTCGTCGCGGCCAAGCTGAGCGAGTGGCAGGAGGCCACGCCCGACATGGGGGCGCTCGATGGGTGACCGCGGACCGAGCCGCCCGCCTGTGACACGCGGAGAAGGGCCGGATCGTGGCTTTCGAACATCTACAGTCACCGAGTTGCGCGAACGTGAGCAGCGCGAGGCGGTCAAGGCATTACAAGAGAAGTATTTGAGCGATGGGTCGTTTCAACACCGAAATTCCTGATGTGCTCATCGCTCAGGCAATGCACCATCTCAGCCACGAGCAGCTCGCGGTGATCCGGGGCTTGGCGCGGGCGCAAATCGAGACGGGACGGCGGTTCTCGCAGCCTTCGATCCGAGCGTTCTGCGACGAGCACGGGATTCCGGGAGACCCTGTGCTACGCGCACTTGGCTGGGGGCCGGGAGACCACGACATGGTCCTTGGTCGCATCACCAGTGTCGTGGAGGACATGGCCTGCACCTCCGGGGCGGCACTGTGCGCGTTGGCGAAGTGTTCGGACTGCTGACGACGTAGAACTCTCGCTGACGCGACCACGCTCGATGGGTGGCGCGTGCCTCTTCTCTTGCTCATACCAGACTCATACGCCGACCCTGCCGCAGAGCGCTAACGTCCGTTTACCGATCTTTTGGGTTTACTTCTGGCTCGGGTTCGCCCTATGAAAGGTTCATGTTTTGTTCTGTTTCAATCCCATTCCTCGTCAGCGCGTGCGCCGTGCTCGACTATCACGGGCCAGAAATGGAGACCCAGTATGCCCACAACGTCCAAGTCGAAGACCTCCGCCCGCCGGGCGAGGCAGGAAGAGCCGTCCTTGCGGCTCTGCGTGAGCGAGAATCCGAAGAAGCCCGGCTCCGCTGCCCATGCGCGCTTCGCAGCCATGATGACCGCCGCGACCGATGGCGTCGTCTCAATCGAGGCGGCCCTGTCTGCGGGCTACACCCGCGCCGACCTCGCCCATGACAGGGGCAAAGGATTCATCGCACTCAAAACGCGAATCAGTGAGTGAGTTTTTTATGATGGGATTGGTACGTACCCTCAAAGAATCGCATTGCATCCGAGAATCGCTTAAACGCATCCTTCTTACCCTTAAGGATGCAGTTAGATGGGCGAACTTGCCGCTTCCATGGATCAAATCATAATCCCGCGGCAGGAATTGTCAGATTGGGGTACCGCATGGCTGGGCACTGTTAACGCGACTAATGGGAAAACTAAGTCGGCAAGCGCGTTTGATCGCCAACAATCAGTAAACTTCGCAAGTTTTATTGACATGGAGGTCGGAAAAGCGCTCGCTAAATTCCTTGGTGGAATCAACGTGGTTACGCCTCATCCTTACGCTTTGCTTCCACCCGAACCTGACTGTGTCGAAGTAGGGCCCGCGCGCATAATCGGGGGCATCCGGCCGCAGAACTTTGATGTTGCGTATCGACCCGATGGGCCGCGTATCGTTTTCGATAGCAAGTCGCTCAATGATCAAAAGTCCATCGGTAAGAACTGGCAGAACATGGTCAACGACCTCGGCACAGAAGCCGCAACTGTTCACACAAGATTCCCGTACGCGATTGTTGCGTTTATGGTGGTTCTACCCAAGCCGGCAGTAGCAAAGAAACAAGAAGCAGACCTGGTTCGCACTCTAGAACGACTGGGAAATCGCAAAGATGTGCTCGATCAAGCTCATCTTGCTGAGGCACTTTCGCTGATACTTTGGGATCCCCAAACTGGTGATGTTTGTCCGGATTCGCCTCCGCAGAACTCTTCACTGAGACTCGAAAACTTCTCTAGAGCTTTGGCACCCCACTACATTGATAGATACAAAGGGCTTCCGCCCCACGAGTAGAATATGCAAAGACCAATATTTAAGAATAAACCTGTTGCAGATGAGAAAAAACTTCGGGGGGGATACTACACTCCTGTTGAGTTGGCGGAGTACCTAACTGCTTGGGCAATTAGAACAGGTGCTGAATCTATCCTTGAGCCGTCGTGTGGCGACGGAAATTTTTTGGTCGCTGCACTGAGTAGACTCAATCAATTGTACGGCGCGGAACCCAAGCAGTCGCCACATTTGGTTGCTGTAGAAGTTCTTGAATCGGAAATTGAAAGAGCGCAGTCCCGCTGTTCTGCTCAAGTTTTCCCTGGTCTGACGACTGAATGGATATGTGACGACTTTTTCGCTTCGTACGGGGATCAACTAAAGCACTCCTCTTTTGATGTGATCATCGGCAATCCGCCGTTTATTCGGTTTCAATACTTTGACCCAGAGGTGCGCGATATTGCATTCAACCATCTCAGGGACGCATCCTATCGTCCAACAAAATTGGCGAATGCCTGGGCGGCCTTCGTTCAACTGTCGGTCGAGCTGCTGAAACCCGGTGGACGTTTGGCGATGGTAGTGCCAGCAGAACTGCTTCAAGTGGGTTACGCCTCCGAATTACGCGACCGACTTTCTAGGGGCTTCGAAGACATCGGGCTGATCGGGTTTCGGCAGCTAGTTTTTCCACAGATCCAACAGGAAGTAGTTTTATTGCTTGCCGAGGGAAAAACAGAGAGGCCGAATAATTCTGCCAGAATACACACAGTGGAATACATCAACGGGCAAGATCTTCCGAGTAAACACGACTTCTTGGATGCTGTGCAGCATGCGCCAGAAAAATACACACGCTCCGGCATGAAATGGACGTCCTTGTTTCTAGATGACAGAGAATTTGATGCACTGAGTGCAGCACAAAGTCACAATGGACTTGTCTCCTTAGGAGATCTAGCGCGTGTCGAAGTGGGTGTTGTCACGGGCCGAAATAGTTTCTTCGTGCTCGATCAAGAATCTGTGAAATCAGCAAAAGCAGCCAGGTTTGTAACGAAAGTGGTTGGTAGAACGAACGCCTTGAGATCGATTGAGTTTTCCGCAGATGACTTCGGTCAGTATGCGGCACGTTCGCCAGCATATTTATTGGACTTGAGCAGGGTTACAGACAAGAAGTTCACGAAGGGGCTTCAAGAATACATTCAGGCTGGTGAAGATGCAGGAGTAAACACTGGTTACAAGTGCCGGATTAGAAAGCGTTGGTATGATGTGCCGTCCATCTATGTTCCAGATGGATTTATGTTTCGTCAAATACATCAGTTCCCTCTGTTGGTATCGAATGAAGCTGGTGCCACATCGACTGACACGATTCACAGGGTGCGAATAAAAGGCGATACTGACATTAAGCAGCTAGCATTTCGCGCATTCAATTCCCTCACCTTTGCTTGGTCAGAGGTGTGTGGCCGTAGCTATGGCGGCGGAGTTCTGGAACTTGAACCTCGTGAGGCGCAGGAACTTCCCATCCCCGATGTCGAGATAGATCAACAGGATGTACGAAAGCTCGACAATATGTTGCGAAATGCGCGCATCACCGAGGCGTTGGATTTCGCCGATGAAGTCCTTCTGCGCAGAGGGTTGGGCTTTGGCGTTGCCGACGTCAAGCTGCTAAGAAGCAGTTGGGAGACGCTCCGTGATCGTCGTATCGGTCGGAGATGAGCGATGGCGACCCCGGCGCGATTCGAACGCGCGACCTCCGGATTAGGAATCCGATGCTCTATCCTGCTGAGCTACGGGGTCTCAGTTGATGAATAGCCTGTCGCGTGCGAAGAGACAAACCTAGGGCAGGCTATCGGGGAGGGAGTCGTGGACCATGAATTCAACTATACCGTCGATACGAGAGCTGAGTACCGTCCCTATCTCCCGCAAACCTACAAGGAACCTTTCAGAGTCGCTCAAGGCGAGGCGTTTGCCTTCCTGATCGACGAGCCAGTCCGCTTATCGAATGGCAACGAGTTTGTATATTCGTACTCAATGAAGCGCGAGCGTCGCCGGGCGTTCTCGACTTGGCACCGGACCTGGCCCTTTCGTCGTCAGAAACATCTATCCAAGGTAGGGAAAGCAACCGGCGATCCTCTTCGAGAAGTTCGAAATCAGTTCGCTCGAACGGTCGACGATGATAACGAAGAGATGATCACTCGGCGTGTTCCGGAATATCCTCAGATCGACATGGTGGTATTTGTCGATGACGCGTATGACTGCGAGCAGGCCTTTCATAGCTCAATTCGATCATTTCAGTACCTGGGCGGCGCTGGATATGAGTTCTTTGACACCAACGGCGATGAGCTTCTGCGCTTCTGCAAGATTTGGATGAAGAACCGTCAGCGTGCGAAGCGCATTGCGCGCAAGGGCGAGGAGCTGGCTGCTCGTCGAAGTTTCTCGTGAGTTTCCCGTGCCTACCAGCGTGTCGCTGAACTCGCTGTATATGCTGGCTTTTTGCCCTCGCGACCTACAGATTAGGAATCTGTTGCTCTATCCTGCTGAGCTACGGGGCCGTCATGCCCGCAATAGCGGCTTCTGAAGGGGCGGACAACCAACCGGTTGCCGCCACCTGAAAGGCGTTCTTAGAAGAACCGCTCCGGCACGAAGATGACATCGCCATCCTGCACGGCGGCCTCCAGATCACCGACCGAGCGTTCCTGCCCGCCGCGATAGAGCTTGAGGCCGCGTTCTGAGCCTGCATTGCTCGGGCCACCGCCAAATGCCAGCGCCTGACGCAGGGTCATTTTCTCGGTGATCGCATAGCTGCCCGGTGACTGGACCTGCCCATAGATAAAGAAACGCCGCGGGGCGGGGACATGGATCACATCACCCGGCTGCACGACCGGATCGGCGACGCCGGACGCGACGTCAGACATGCTCAGCGTCCGGACGGCTTCACCGGGGCGGCGCAGGACAACGATTTCGTGCCCGGCGCGGACGCCGCCTGCCTTGGCAAGAAGACGCGACAATGGCTCTGGCCCGATGATCGGTTGCAGGCCCGGCTTTTCGACCGCGCCAAGAACGGTTGCCGCCTTGCTCTGATAGGAGAGCACTTCGACATTGACGATCGGGTCTTTCAGATACCCGCCGGCCTTCATCTTCTGGGCAACGCGCTCGGCAAATTGCAGTGGCGACTGGCCATCGGCCTCGACCGCGCCAATCAGCGGCAGGGTCACCGTGCCGCGCTCGGTCACGCGAAGGGCAAGCGGCTCTTCGGTCTGGCCATAGATCATGACCTCGATCTGGTCATTCGGGCCCAGCTCATAGCCTTGGGTCTGCGCCTGCGCGGCGCTGCCGAGGAATAGGGCGAGGGCGGAAAGAAGGAACGTTCTCATCTGGTCACTCCGAGTGAGACGAAAATCTGGGTCGAATCATAGGTGCCGCGCGGGCCATCGGTCTCGCGCTCAAGATGCTCCACGCCAGCGGTGACTTTAAGCTGTTTGCGCAGGCGGTAATGGATGGCGCCGCGTACGGCATCGGTCTCATCATAGGACCGGACGAGCGGGCGGAAATTGAGGTTGGAGTAGAAATCCCGTTCGATTCGGCGGGCGGAGATCTCGGCGCCGATGATCGGAGTTACCTCGAAATTGGCGGCGACCGCGATTCGGTCACGCAGGAAGAAATCGGCGCTCACATCGCTCGAATAGCCAATACCGCGATTATAGGCGGAGCTGACTGAGAGGCGGCTCGACGGGTTGAGCTCTGCCGCAAGATGGCCGGTCGCGCCCGCAAAATCCGGGGTGAGGGGGCCATTACCCGGCTCGGCGTCACTATGGCCGAGTGCTGCGTCGAGTTTTAGCGAATTGCCGAAACGCCGCTTTGCGGTGGCTTCGATCACGACGATGTCGACCGTCGGTGCGCCAAGATTCGGGTAGTCGATATCGGTATCGCTATAGGAGAGGCCATATGTGCTGGTCTCATTCGGGCTATATTCGAGCTTTCCGCCGAATCGGAATGCTTCGAGGTCGTCGGTCCGCTGGGCGCCGTTCGAATTCGAGCTCTCGATATAGTCAGCACCGCCTTCGGCGTACCAGTTGGACCGCAGATAACAGCCAGCAGTCCCGGTATACGTCTCGGTCTCACGGGTATTGTCGACCACGGCATCTAGATCGGCGAGGTCCGTCTGACGGCGCTCGACCCGGGCGGAAAGAATGCCGCCGCAGCGTGAGGTGAGGCCCCAGTCGAGCCCGGCGGTCAGGTCGATCTTCTCATTATCGAGAAAAGTATTGTCCCGATGCCAGACATAACCGGCAGTACCTTCGAGAAAGACCCGTTGAAGCCCTGATTTATAAGACAGATCCAGACTCGCCTCGGCGGAGGTGATCAGGTCATCCTCACTGCCGCCCGGCGGCGGGGCGACGCCTTCTTCGAGGCGCAAACGGTTGGTGTCATAGACACTGCCCAGAGACAGCGAGATGTCCGCGCCATTCACCTCATCCGCATTCTGGGCGGCAAGGGTGCCCGTGGCGCTCAGCGCCATCGCGGCTGTGGTGCAAAGGGCAAGTCTTTTCATGAGCTTCTGGCCTTCCTTGAGAGAGAGTGCTCCGCAAGGCACATGCCAGAAAACGGCTGGTTTCGCCAATCGGTCTTGTTGAAGGCCGCGTTGCGCCGCCGCCGCTAGGAGACGGGCACGCATGACATCCTACTCCGCCCCTCGCCGCAACAGGACGGTGGGGATGGTCCGAAGGATGATCGACATATCAAGCGCGATCGAGCGGCGCTTGGCATAGACCGTATCGATAGCGACGCGCCGGCGATAGGTCGTGTTGTTCCGCCCGCTGACTTGCCACAGGCCGGAAATGCCCGGCGTGCATTGCAGGTAGAATTTGGCGCGTGACCCGTAACGGGAAAGTTCATGCGCCGTGATCGGGCGCGGGCCGATGAGGCTCATATCGCCGCGGAAGACGTTGATCAGCTGCGGCAGCTCATCAAGGCTCCATAATCTCAGCGTGCGGCCGATCTTGGTGATTCGCACATCGTTCTTGAGCTTCTGGCGCTCGGCCCATTCGCGGCGCGCTTCCGGATCAGCAGCCAGATGCTTGCGCAGGGCTTCCTGCGAATCAACGCGCATGGAGCGGAATTTGAGGCATTTGAAGCTCTTGCCGTCACGGCCGACGCGCTCATGGGCGAACATGGCCGGGCCGCCATCGCGGCGAACGAGCAGGGCAAGGGTGATAAAGAGAGGGGCAATGAAAAGAAGCAACGTACCCGAAACAAGGATGTCGCCAAGCCGCTTGATTTGGTCAGAGAACGTCGTCTGACGCTCGATCTGGAAGTCATCTACAGTCTCGACCGGAGCAAAATCCAAATCGAGTACGGGACCAGGTTCAAAGGCCCGGTCCTTTAACGCCGCACGCATACTAAATTCTCCCCCCAGCCTAACCGAAACGCAACTGACACGCCGGACTGGCCGACGCTCTCCCAGATAATTCGTTACCATGGGGTGTTCCCCTCAGCAAGCTTACTCTTCTGATTTATCTAGCAATTGTCGGGCCAAGAGTGCCGCCGAATGTGGGAAATTCACCCCAAATAGGTGCATTACAAGGGGAACCTGCCTTGCCAGAGGAAGTGCTATGCAGCCGCCTCGTCATTGCCCGATTTTCGGTGCAGTGCCCTTTTGTAGACGAAACGGCCAAGCGACGCCGGGATGAGGCGTGCTGGTGTTCTGACGGCCAGATTCTTCATGGCATCAAAACGAGACATCAGCCCTTCATCTATGATCTGCTCGAAGAAGGTTATCTCCTTCTTTACATAGGCAAACCCGCGCCGCCGCTCGATCATGGCCGGGCCACCGCGGAAATCCATCTGTACACTATCAATCGCCTCGATCGGCCACCCGCGTTTGGAGAATCGCAAGGACAACCACCAGTCCTCGAAGGGCAGTCTCGTATCGGGATAATCTTCGCGCTCCTGCGTCAGGGCAGAGGCGCGGATGATCGTGCAGCTATGGTTTATCGGTGTCCGCCAGCGTGAATAATCGCGCAGATCGATTCCCGCCGGCAGATAACGTGAGCCGACAGGGTTCTCCGGCGTGCCTTCAAAGATCGAGACCTGGCCGCTGGCCATGCCCACTTCGGGACGTTGCTCCATGAATTCAATCTGCTCGGCGAGCCGGTAGGGCCGCGAGATGTCATCGGCGTCATGCCGGATAACGTAGGTCACATCTTCGGGAATCGCCTGCAGTCCGACATTGAGCGCAAGGCTGAGGCCGCCATTCTCAGACAGCGGCATCACGGTAAACGGGCAGGGTGACTTATCCTTATAGGTGTCGAGGACACCGTTCAGCTCCGGTCCGACGGGGCCGTCGATCACGATCATCGCACCATCAGGAGTGCGCGTCTGATTAATCAGAATGCTTTTCAGCGCGTCATCAAGCGCGGCGGCGTCGTCTCCGCGATAGACAGTCATCAGCACCCAGGCCGTGACGGGCGTATTCTCCCCGTTCTTATTCATTGGTGACTTTCATCATAGCAGGGTGTGACCCGGAAATCCGGTCTATTTGGATGGAGCTGAGTGAATGTCCACAAACCATAGGTCACATCACAAAATTACGGGTGTTCGGAAAGGCGATCATCGGAAGTGAAAGCATCAGGAACAGGACTGCCAGCAGCAAGAAGCGTTCCCAGCGGCCAAATCGGCCGAAACTTTCGACGAGGTCGGGGATCATCAGGATCAGAAAGATCATTGCGGTCCGCTCTGCGGGCGCATCAGCGAAAAAGGCAATCATGCCCGGCGTAATGAAAAGAGCCGAGAAACAGGCCGGGCTCGCATTGGCGGCCCGGACGACATTGCCTTTCTCCGCATAAAGAAAATATACGAAGAAGACGATGAAGAGCGCAAGATAGACCAGCGACATGTCTAGTCCGGTGGTCGCGTTCGATTTCGACAGCGCGCTCACTGCCCCGCTGGAGATCAGGCCAAGGCCAAGCACGGCCGAAATTGTGACACCGAAGAAAATCAGGAACACCAGCGGTGCGTCCTTGAAGAATTTGGTCCGCAGAAAGATCGCAGGAGCCGTCAGAGCCGCGCTGTTGTGACTGAAGATCCCGAGCAGGAAAGATAAGGACGGCAGAACAACCCGCCCCGGCGCGGCATGGTAGGCGAGCATGATGAAGCCGATACCGATATGCTGGCGGTAGAAATTCTGGAACCCCATCAGGACGGGGAATGACATCAGAATGATCGCAAAGGCCGCATATTGAAGGTTGGATTTACCGAACCGCATCCTCAAGGAGATCGCGGCAAGTAAGATCCAGCCTGCATCCATCAAGAGAAAGGCGAGACGTTCATCCTTGGTCAGAAGATAGGCGCCGTGAGAGAGGGTGAAATAGACCATCTCGCGCAACGCAAAGAAGCCGGAGAAATCGCGCTTCATCCATTCGGCGAATTTCGCGACATCAGTGTCAAAGCCTGAATAGCGCGAGACGACGATATAAGCGGCAAAGACCGGGATCGCGACCAGCCAGAAAAGCCGCCTGCCGGGGAATGCCACCGGCAGGAACAGGACGCATAGGGCAATGAGATAGACCTCAAACTCGCCCATGATGCTCCGTTCCCGTCTCTTTGCTCACTTGGTGGTGAAAGGCTCAGCTGGCCCGGCCAAGGAAGCCCTTGGGCAGGATCCCCCGGGTCAGAAGGCCGTGAGTGTAGACCTCGTGGCGGCGCTCATCGACATCGAAAAGGACGACGCCTTCGAGTTTTGCGCGGTCCTCACCCAAATGGTGCAGGGCGCTGACGATCGCATCGCGCGGGGTCAGCTCCCAGCGCACCGACAGAAGGATGTCGTCTGCAGCCTTGTAGATCGGTCCGGTCCGGCGGCCCGACAGAAGCGGCGGCGCCTTGACGATGACATTGTCATATTCGCCGGCGAGCTTTTCCATCAGCGCGGCGACGCCCTCGGCGGCGGTGGCTGCATCGATCATCACCTCACGGAGGTTTGCGATGATGTGGAGCGGTGAGGCCAGATCCTTGATCGTAATCGAGGGCAGAGCGGCCTTACCTTCGAGGTAATCACCGAGCGACGGGCCTTCATGTTTCAGTTCGGACGGGCGCGGCACGGTCGGGTGCAGCACATCCGCATCGACCAGCACCGTCTTGCGGCCATCCTCGGCAAGCGCGCGGCCAGCTGAGAGCGAAAGCGCTGTTGCGCCTTCTGAGGGCAGGGTGGAGGTGATCGCAACGACCCGGCGGTTGCCGTCGGTCGGGCGTTTCAGGAGGGCCGCGACATCGCGGATCGCTGCACTATGCGGCGAACGCGGATTATCGATGACCCGGCGGGACATAACGAGGACTGCCGTCTCGCGATTCTTGTTCAGCTCGCGCAAGGACGGCACGGTTGCCAGCACCGGCACGCCGAGATGGCGGCTGATAGCCATATCAGAGCGGAATCCGCTCCCGGTCAGGATCTCAATAGCGAGCGCGACGCCATAACCTGCTGCGAGTCCAAATGGGATCATGAAAGCGAGCAGGACGAGCTTTGAGGTCGAGGCTGGCGCGGTAGGTGGCACAGCGGCGGAGAGGATCCGTGCATCGGGCGCCAGACCGTCATTACCCGGCGCGCTCTGGCCAAGGCGTGAGAGGGTGGCGAGATAAATCTCCTGCCGGGTCTGCACATTGCGCTCAAGCTCGCGCAGCTGGATGCGCTTCTCGCTTTGCTCTTCGAACGTACCCTGAATACCGGCAAGCTGTTCCTCAAGTGTCGAGACGCGAGCTTGGGCAACATCAACATCATTCTGGAGTTGCTGAATGAAGCGGCCTATCTGCTGGTTGATACTGCTGCGCAATTCGCGCTGTTCTGCCGCCATTTCGATGACGTCCGGGTGGTTCGGGCCGAGCCGTTCGCGAAGCTGAGCGGCCTCACGGTTCAGATCCGTCTGGCGCTGACGCAATTGGGAGATCAGGGGCGAGGCAAGAACATCGGACAGGGTCTCTAGGCTGGCACCGGACTGGCGAAGCTGGCGCGCCTGATTGACCTTGGCAGTGGCTGCGGTCAGCGAGCTACGGGCTGCGGCCAGCTCACGGTTGAGATCGGCAAGCTGAAGCCCGGTCAGCGACTGGTTGCCTGCGACATCCGTCAGATCATTCTCGACCTGGAATGTGTTCAGCGCTTCTTCGGCCTCACGCACATCTTCAGCGAGTTCGGCAACCCGGACGGCCAGCTGTTCGGACGTGCTTTGCTCAAGGGACTGACGATATTCGGATTGAACAGCGAGATAGGCGTCAGCCAGCTCATTGGCGATATTCGCGGACAGCTCGGCGTTCGGTGTGCGAGCGATAATAGTGATGACGCCTGAGCCTTCCTGGAAACGGATCCGGGTACGGCGCTGCAGACGGTCGATCATCTCGTCCATGTCGCCGCCTTCTTTGACGAGCGACAGCTCCTCGGCAACGCGTTGCAGGACCGGACGCGACTGCAGGATCTCAACCTGATTGCGCATCATCATTTCGGTTTCCGCGCGGCCTCTTGCGGCGCTTTCCGCGGCGAGCAGGCCACTTGTCTGCGGCTCAACGATGATCGTTGTGTCAGCGCGATAGACCGTGCTGCGGGTCAGAACGTAACCGGCGCCGATCACGAGAACAGCGGCGGCAACAGCCAGCATCAACGGGAAGCGTGCAGCAGCAATGACGATCAAATCCCGTAATGATACAGAATCGACACCTTTCGGATCTGATGGGTACAGGCCTGCACCCTGATCATAATGGGAACCGGGAACGCTCATAGTCTCTCTCCGAAAGGGCATACTGCGCAGATACGCTCATGCCCCATCCTCTCTCCTGAAAGGCTGAACTGCATTTGTCGTGGAATTTCAAGTGCAAGCTGCGGGCCGCACCGAAGCGGCGCTTTATCATGCCCGCAAAAAAATAAATCCCGTCCCGGTGATTGCGAGGGAATGGTTCTTGCGAGATAGCGCGCGAGAGAATGTGCGTGGCCGTCGCGGTTTTGGCGGCCTGGGGGATGAGTTGAGAGTAGAGACGATGCCGAAGACGGTCAGTTTCCGTCACTTCCTGCGCGATATATTCAAGGTCTCGGTCATTACCTTTTTCACCCGGGCGCTTGGCTTCGCGCGCGAATTTTTCGTCGCGGCGTTCATTGGAGTCGGTCCGGTTGCGGATGCTTTTGCGCTCGCGCTGCGCGCGCAGATCCTGTTCCGCCAGAGCCTTGTCGAGCGTGCGCTGCCCATCGCATTCGTGCCGCGCCACAGTGAGGCAGAGGCGATAAGCGAGGAGGCAGCTGAAGCCTTCCGGCAAAAATCCGTGGACGCCATGGCGGCGCTCGCCATGCTGACCAGCGTCTTCCTCCTCGTCGGCACACCGCTGATCGTGCATCTGCTGGCGCCGGGCTTCATCGGCGAGCCGGCCCGCGTCTACCGCGCCTATTTCCTCGTCGCCGCCGTTACCGCCGCGATCCAGTTCTACATGCTGGGGGGAATGCTTCTCGCTTTCCTTCAGGCGAAGAAGAAGTTCATCGATTCGAACCTGACCCTGATGGTCATGAATGTCGTCATCGTCCTCGCGGTCCTTCTGACGGCAGTTGAAGATTGCTGGGTGCCGCTCGGCTTTATCGATACGACGGGCATTCTGGCGCTCGGGCTTTTTGGGGCAGGGCTGATCCAGCTCACCGTTGCGATCCTTCTGACCCGCCGGGCAGGGCTATTTCCCAAGCCCCAGATCAAGGGCCTCGGGCTCATCCCGGCCTTCAGGCTCCTTGGCACCATCGCGCCGGTCTCTCTTGTTTCTTTCTCCCTGACCGGGCCGATCCTTCTTGCCACCCGATTTGTCTCGGATGTGGAAGGCGCGGTCGCCATTCTTTTTTATGCGGAGCGTTTCGTGCTCATCGCGCCTTATTTTGTGGGCTTTGCCATCGCCAATGTGCTCTTGCCCAATCTCTCAGGGCTGATTGCGCAAGGCGCGATCGCCGAAGCGCGGCGGCTCCTGATCCGTACCCTGTTCATGGCGGGCGGCCTCGGCCTTGTCCTCTGGGCCGGTCTCATCGTTGCGGGGCACCCCGCGCTCAGCCTTGTCTTCTCGCGCACCCAGCTTGGGCAGGACGGGGTCGATGCTGTCTGGCACGCGCTCCTGTGGCTCTCGCCGCTGGTGCCGATCCGCTTCTGCCTCCAGCCGGTCATGCAGTTCGTCTTTGCCCGGAAGGCCATGCGCGTAGCTTTTGCCGCAGGCTTCGGCGGCACGCTGGTCACGGCCATTGCCTTCTTCGCGCTGCGCAGCCTCCTGCCTGATATCATCGCGACGGCTTGCGCCGCTGTCGTCATCGGCCAGTTCTTCCAGCTTCTCCTGCCATTCCTCTGGATGGTTGCGGATCGGGGCGAGACTGATAACGGGGACACAGATCACGCAATGGAAAGGGAGAGCCTGTGATATCAAGAGTGCTCAAATGGCATGCGCAGGCGGCTTTGCTGAATATCTACGGCACCGGCATCCGCGCGCGGGCGCTTTTTGATCCATCGCTCCGGTCTCGCGAGGATGTGAGCTGGCTCCTGGTAGCAACCCTGCCGAACAGCGGCTCGACCGCCGTCTCGAAACTCCTGCAGGGCTCTTCACGCTCCCTCGCTGTAACACCGAGCGGGGAGGGCCAGTGGCTGCTGCCCGCCATGTCCGCCCCCGGAAAAAGATGGGAGCCCTCGCGCTCCGTCGATTACGAACAGATGCGCCGCGTCTGGCTCTCGCGCGTGCCGAAAGGGGACGCGCCGGTCGTCGTCATCGACAAATCCCCATCTAACCTCGTTCGCCTCGCAGAGGTCGCCCACGCCCTATCTTCCATGCCGGTCAAGCTGATCAGCGTGACCCGCGATCCTTATGCGACCGTTGCCAGCTGGGCCAAGCGATACCCCCCGGCGCGGGTGATCCGCGACTGGAGACCGTCACTGAAAGGCCAGCTCGGCACCGATGACGCATTCTTTGAGGCGCTCGGCAATATCTGGGGAGAGTGGGCAGCCATGCTGCTCAAGCTCCGGGAGCGCGCCGACTATTCGACCTCTTATGAGACGCTGGTTGCTGCCCCGGCGGATTTTGTGACCGCCATTACCGGGCTTTACCCCGAACTTTCCGATATCGACCCGTCCGCCAACGTGTCGGTCAAGGATTACGAGGCACAGCCCTTGCGCAACATGAATGACGAGCAGATCGCGTCCTTAACCCCAGCGCAGCTTGGCGCTGTTACGAAAGGACTCGCGCCGCATGAGGGAATCGTGCGCGCTCTGGGATACGAACTAAGGGGATAAAAGGAAGAGAATGGAGCTCGCCACCAAACAGATGCTGCGCCGCTGGTATGAACGGGCCACCTTCAAGGTGAACGTGCCCCAGCCCTGCATCCATCGTGGCTGCCTCTTCGTGCATATCCCGCGCGCAGCCGGCAGCTCGCTCTGCCTTGCCATGTTCGGTGTGCAGGTCGGCCACCGTAAGCTGAAGGAATACCAGCTTGGCCGCGACCGGCAGATGAACCAGCTGCTCAAATTCACGGTCTGCCGGAACCCCATCGACCGCGCCTATTCCGGCTACAGATTTCTGACTGTCGGTGGGCTCACCCGCTCGGATGAGGAATGGGCCAATAAGCACGATGTGGGGAAAATGAGCTTTGACGGCTTTGTGCGGGATGTTCTGGTGAAGGAACGTAACCGCCCGCATGTGCATTTCATTCCGCAGCATGAATTTGTCGAACGCTATACCTATGGCCCCGTGGGGGTCGATGTGATCTGCCGCTATGAGAATCTGGCCGAGGATGTCGGCGCGGTGGCAAAGAAGCTTGGCATGGAGCTCGATCTCACCCATGTGAATGCGAGCCCCGCCGCAAAGGAAGAGCATGATCCCGAGACGATCGTCATGCTCAAACGCCTTTATGCGAAGGATTTCTACGTTTTCGGATACAGCCTGTGAGTGAGGTGATGACGAACCCGACCCCCACACGGCTGATGCGCCAGGCAACCCGGCTGCGGCTGCGGCGTGAATATCCCGTGCGGGTGCCGGACCTAGGCATTGCCTATGTCGCCGCCCCAAAAAATGCGTGTACGACGCTGAAGATGACGCTCTATCGCCTGCGCTTTGGCGAGGAGTTCGACATCGTCAATGTGCGCGGGCGCGATGTCTTTCATGTCCATCACGTTTTCCCGTCACAGGAATTCGATGCGCGCGGGCTGGAGGGGACGAAGGTCGAGGACCGGTTCTGCGTGATCCGCGATCCGATCGACCGGTTCGTCTCCTTTTACTGCAACCGCATTCTGTATCATGATGATCTGGCAAAATCCGGCCCGCTGCTGACCGCGCAGGGCCTCAAGACCCAGCCCGATATCAATGAGCTGGTCGCCGATCTCGACAAATACATGAAAGCCGCGCGGCTCGTCCGGCACCATGTCCTGCCGCAGAGCTATTTTCTTGGCACCGACCCTTCGCTTTACGGCCTTGTTGCCGATGTGTCGGAGCTCGATCAGGTCCGCGCCTTCCTCTCCGACCGCGTCGGCGAGGATACAGGGGCCTTTCCGCGCTATCAGGAAGGCGGCAATGACCGGAAGGATGAGGTCCACGCGGCGCTCTCGCCGGAATCCCGTGCCGCCCTTGAAGAGTTCTACGCCGACGATCTGCGCATCTGGCGGTAGGTGATGACGCGCGCGCCTCTTTCGTGTAGGCGCCGCCGATGGTCCTCAAAGTTGCTATTATCGGTCGCCCCAATGTGGGCAAATCCACGCTGTTCAACCGCCTTGCGGGCAAGAAGCTCGCGCTGGTCGATGACCAGCCGGGGGTGACGCGCGACCGCCGCGAATATGACATCAAATTCGGCGATCTCGACATCCGCCTGATCGACACGGCGGGGCTCGAGAACGCCTCTGACGGCTCGCTTCAGGCGCGGATGCGCGAGGGCACCGAAAAAGCCATCGCGCTCGCCGATGTCACGCTTTTCCTCGTCGATGCGCGATCCGGCCTCACCTCGCATGACGAAGAGCTGGCCGAGATGCTGCGCCGCGCAGGCCGGCCGGTTGTTCTTGTGGCGAACAAGACAGAGGGCCGCGGTGAAGCCGGCGCTTACGAGGCCTATAATCTCGGGCTCGGCGATCCCGTCGCGATCTCCGCCGAGCATGGCGAGGGCATGGCCGACCTTTATCAGGCGATCCGCGCCCATGTCCCCGAAGACGGGATGGACGACGAGGAAGATGCCGAGACCCTTGAATGGGACGATCCGCTAAAACCCTTGCGGCTCGCCATTGTCGGGCGCCCCAATGCGGGCAAGTCGACCCTTGTGAACCGCCTTCTTGACGAAGACCGTGTACTGACGGGGCCGGAAGCAGGCATTACTCGTGATACGATTTCGGTCGAATGGTCATGGGAGGGATCAGAGCGCTCCTGGCCGGTCAAACTCTTTGACACCGCCGGGCTTCGCAAGCGTGCCAAGGTGCAGGACCGCTTGGAGAAAATGTCGACCGGCGACACGATCCGCGCCATCCAGTTCGCCGAGGTCGTGGCCGTCATCATCGATGCGACCATGCCGTTTGAGAAACAGGATCTTCAGATTGCGGATCTTGCCGCGCGCGAAGGGCGCGGTGTCGTCATCGTCGCGAACAAGTGGGACCTGATCGAGGACAAGGACGAAACCGCAAAGGCGTTGCGCGAAGCGGCTGCGCGTCTATTGCCGCAGATCCCGAATGTGCCCGTCATCCTGATGTCCGCGCTGACGGGGCGGGGGATCGACCGGCTGATGCCATGGGTCACGCGCGTCTATCGCGACTGGAACGCGAAGGTGAAAACCTCCGACCTCAACAAATGGCTGGAGGCGGCAACCCAGAAACACCCGCCGCCCGCTGTCGGCGGCCGCCGTATCAAGATCCGCTATATCACGCAGGTGAATACGCGTCCCCCCACCTTCATGGCACATTGTCAGCGGGCAGATCACCTACCTGACAGCTATAAGCGATATCTCGTCAACGGTATCCGCGAGAGCTTCAGCATCGAAGCTGTCCCGATCCGCCTGTTCCTCCGTAAGGGAACCAACCCCTATGAGGGGAAGAAGTAGCGGCTGCGCCCCCTCCATCCGCCCATCCCCGCGAAGGCGGGGATCTGCTTCTGAGGCGTCGGCCTCTCATCTTCAGAGTTCATGAAGATGAACTCTGACTATCCTACAGAAGGCCAGATGCCCGCCGGAGCTTAGCCCGGACTTGATCCGGGCCGGGCATGATCGGAGTAGGGCGGATCAAATGCCCAGGAGCCTATTCGTCAAATGAGGCGGAGAGTTCTTCTTCGGCGACAGCGACGCGGAACGCCTGACGGAAGAAAATCCCGCCAACGACAATGGCCGTCACCATACCGAACATCATAGCTGCCCACGCCCAGACGAGGGGCGCAAGGAAAGGCGACAGGCCAAGCCAGACGACCGTGAACCCCGCAATGGAGGCTTCGGATGCGACAAGAATGGTAGAGGGAAGGATATCGAAAATGATATGTTTCACGGAGGTTCTCCCGTTGTAAGATGGAAGATGCGCCTGCGGGAAACCGGCGGGAAGGCCAAAACTTCATTACGGAAATAATTTAATGTTCGAGACCGAAGGGACGTTCGCGCTCTTCATGATGATCGGCTTTGTGGCCCAGCTTATCGATGGGGCGCTGGGCATGGCGTATGGCATCTCCGCCACGACGGCGCTGATCGCGCTAGGGCTGCCCCCGGCGCTGGCGAGCGCCAATGTGCATACAGCGGAAGTCTTCACCAGCGCCGCCTCTGGCGCCTCCCATATGGCAGCGAAGAATATCGACTGGCGTCTGGTTCGCCGTCTTGCGCCCGCCGGTGTCTTGGGCGGGATCCTTGGTACCCTACTGGTCAGCCACCTTGATACCCATACGGCACGCCCCCTGATCGCGGCCTACCTCTTCTATATGGGGCTCGTCGTTCTGAAAAAGGCGATCCGCCCAACTCATGCCAAGGCTAAGTCGCTGCGCGTGCGGGTGCTCGGTTTTGCGGGGGGATTGTGTGACGCCGTGGGCGGCGGCGGGTGGGGACCGGTCGTTGCCTCCCGCCTGCTGGCGAATGGGGAGGAGCCCGCCAAAACTGTGGGCAGCACGAACCTTGCTGAGTTTTTCATGACGGCGGCGGTTTCAGTCACCTTCCTTTTTACGCTGGGACCGAGTTTCGGGCAGGCCGCATTGGGGCTGGTGCTCGGCGGCGTGATCGCGGCTCCCATCGCGGCTTTTGGGGCACGCCGCCTGCCGCGAAGGGGGCTGATGGGAATGGTCGGGGTCCTGATCTGTCTAGTCAGTGCCTTCAACATCGTGACGGCGCTGATGTGAAGGCGACGCCTTGTCCTTCCCATGCTGAATTTATTTTCAGCTGACGCGGTGGAGGGACTTGCGCTTCTGGGTTTTCTGTCCAATTTTATAGTTGCGCACGGGATGCTGACAAAAAACGGCACACCCGGCGCCGTCATCCGAAAAGAAATATGTGACGGTGGGTTGGGTTCCGGCTGACTGAAGGTGGACAGGAGGGGTATTCCTGTCCTTTACGCAGGCGCACGGGTCATCAGGCCGTCAGTATGCCGATCGGTATACGCCCGTTCACCCTTGCCGCAGGGCTGGTGAGGGAGGCACCCGGAATGGTGCGGCCTCGCCAACCTGCAAACTCACATTCTCAGGAATAGACAGATGAAACTTCATTCCCTTACCGCTCTTCTTCTGATCTCCAGCTCAACGGCGCTCGCTGCCTGCGACGAGACCGAAGCTTCCGTTGCTGACGACACTGTTGTCATCGAGGAAACCGTTGCTGCAACCGATACGGTTGCTGTCATTGATGAGCCGGACTTTATCGGCCTCACCGTGACTGACGCTGACGACGTCAATATCGGCATTGTCGACGACGTCATTGCCACGGCGGACCATGGCGAGCTCCTCGTAATCCGGATCGACCTGGCCGATGGCCCGACTTTCCGCGCGCTCAACGTTGATGAGTTCGAAATCGGTGGTGCCGACGAAGGCCTCGTCATCAGCCATCTGACGAAAGAAGAAGTCATTAGCCTGCCGGAATTCTTCCCGTCGGCTGATGTACACGAAGATGAGGACAGCCTCGGCTATAACGGCTGAACTGTTCCATAGGTGACGGACCCGCAGCCGGGCCCGTCACTGGCCTGTCCGGAGTTCCGAGCGGTCTACTTGTAAGTGTAAAGTCGGAATTTCTGGATTGCGAAAGCGTCAGGGGTCAGGCGGATATGCCGCCCCTGATGGGTCTGATCGCCATTGAGCGTGCGGCCCGCTTCCCATTCACCCCGACGGCCAAAACGGCCTTCCTCCGCCATTGCGATCCCGGCGCGCGCCGGGCCCTCGGCATCAAAAGTGAAGGTGACGCCCTTGCCAGCGACAAGGAATTCGTCATCTGAGAGGGCAATGATCAGCGCGCCGTGCCCTGCCATGTCCTGCGCGTCGCGCGGTGTCCACGGATCAATCATGGTCGCAGTGAACTGGTAATTCTCGAGCGTGAACGTCTGGGGCGCAAGATCGATCTCTCCATCATAGTCGATGGGTGCGCGTAAGCCGCGCATCGTGCCATTGCCCTGATTGGCTGTGATCAGATGGCTGATATTATCAAGGATGTCATAGGCATTGCCGAGGGGGTGGCTCTCTCCATCTTCGATGTCCTCGATTGAGAATGGGCTGTAGCCGATGGAGTCTAGCTCCCCAAATGACCAGAAGGCATCCGCGCCAACTTCCGATCGCCCTGTGCGGTTCGCTTCTGGAATGAAGACGGCATTTCCGTCAACGTCATATTCTGCGATCCGGGTGACGAAGTCGTTGAAATAAATATCCGGCGCCAGGAAATCGAGCGAGGGCGCTGCTGCCTGCCAGACTGCAAAGAGATGGGGCAGGGGCCCGCCGCTGGGGTAACCGCCGGGCGAGGTGTCTGGCCTTGCGAGTGCGGCATTGACATAGACCGGCAGGTCATAGGCATCGAGGCCCGCAGCCGTCACATGTTCAACAAAACGGCCAAGATGCCAGGCGGTGAATATCTCTTCCGCTTCCGGAGAATTACCGAACACTTCTTGCCAGCTTCCGCTCTCTGCGCTGCCTGTCGCCTGCCAAAGTGACATTAGGTGCTCCCCGGCATCGCCTGCTTCAAGACGCGCCATCAATTCGGCAGGAACATCTGCCTGCCAGTCCTCTTCCGCCGGCGCGGAATGATCGCGGGCTTCGGGGATCATGCCGACCTCGTTCTCGACCTGCACCATGATGACGGTCCGCTGGCGCCGATCCGTCTCAGCGAGATGCGCCATCAGCGCCCGGAAGGCGTGGGCATCGGCATCGCGGATCGCCTCATCATGCGGGCTAAAAATATCCTGGGGTGTGCCGTCTTTCGTGCGAACACGGAAAAAGCGGCCGTCATCCTGCTTGCCCCATTCGGGCACATAGGTGGACATCGAGTTCTTCCACGTTCCGAACCACAGAAGGACCAGCCTTATATCCTCACGCCGCGCCCGCGTGATCAGCTGGTCGAGGACGGTGAAATCATAAACCCCTTCTTCAGGTTCGATCAGTTCCCAATAGACCGGCGCAAGGATCGTATTGATGTGGAGCGCGTCGAACGTCTCCCAATGCGGCTCGAGATAGGAAAGGTCAGAGGCGGAGGAATTCCCCAGCTCCCCGCCGAGCATCAGGTAAGGCTCGCCATCCACCATGAACTGAACGGCGTCTCCCTGTGAGCGAAGCGATGGGGCAGGCGTTTGCGCAAGCGCCCCTGTCATCAAGGGGAGGAGGCAAAGGAGGGCGGTCATCAGGCTGGTTTTCATGACGGCTTGTTAGCGCAATCACTAACGGACGGCCATGGCTCACGGGGCGCTTGACGGCGGCTCATAAATGTAGCAATGTAACTACATGACTACTAATGAAGCCATGGATCTTGTTTTTCACGCGCTCGCCCATGAAACGCGGCGCGAGATGCTGGACCATGTCAAAACCGCCCCTGGCCAGACGGTCGGCAAACTCGCGGCCCATTTCGATGTCAGCCGCATCACCATCCTCAACCACCTCAAAGTACTGGAGGAGGCGGGTCTGATCATCAGTGAAAAAGACGGCCGGTCGCGTCGGCTCTATCTCAATCTAGTGCCCATACAGATGATTTATGACCGCTGGACGGATGAATATAGCGGATATTGGGCGGGGCGACTGACATCCATCAAATATGCGGCGGAAAAGGCCGCCAAGGAGAGAGACTGAAAATGAGCGGCAATAATGAGGCTGAAAAGGCCGTCTACAAAGTGTTGATCAATGCACCGATCGACAAGGTGTGGTCGGAGCTGGTGAAGACGGACGAAGTGCTTCCGTTCTTCTTCGGGGCGGTGTGTCGGACAGAAGAGGGCCTGACCGTGGGGCAGCCGATGGCGA
The DNA here is from genome assembly GCF_003399445.1 of Parvularcula marina. Classification (NCBI taxonomy): domain Bacteria; kingdom Pseudomonadati; phylum Pseudomonadota; class Alphaproteobacteria; order Parvularculales; family Parvularculaceae; genus Parvularcula; species Parvularcula marina. The sequence continues at coordinate 2,788,683 of NZ_QUQO01000001.1, forward strand.
TGGAAACGCCGAACGGGAAATACCGCAGTGTCGTTGGCAAGGTGCTCGAATTCACCCCGCCGCATCGCTATTCGCACACGCTGAAATTCACCAATTTCGAGGATGCGCCGTGTACGATTGTCTATGACCTCAAAGAAGTTGAGGGCGGGGTTGAATTCACGCTTACGACCCTTGGGGCCATTCCTGGATCGAAAACGGCAAAGAGCATGGCGCAGGGCGGCAAGTTCATTGTCGAGACGTTCAAGTCAGTCGTCGAGACGGGCAAGCCCTCCTTCGGCACACGCATGATGCTCGGCATGATGGGAATGATGGGGCCGTTCACGCCCAAGGTTTGCCTGACCGAGAACTGGACCTTCGATAACATCTCAAAGCTTTGATCATCAGGAGAGGGACAAATGGCAACACCGGAAGAACAACTTGCAACCATGCTCAAGAACCTGCCGGAGAAAACCGGCAAGAAGCTGGAGGAGTGGAAGAAACTCCTTGCAGGGAAGGGGTTTGAGAAACATGGCGAGATCGTCAAATACCTCAAATCCGAGCACGATGTCGGGCATGGCTTTGCCAATCTGATTGCCGCCAAAACCCTTGAGGGAGAGAGCAGCGGGGGAGGGGACGCTGATCTCGTCGAAGCGCAATATGCCGGGCCAAAGGCGGCGCTCCGTCCGCTCCATGACGAGATCGTCAAATTCGCAAAAAGCCTTGGCGGGGATGTCGAGATCGCACCGAAGAAGACTTCCGTCAGCCTGCGGCGTAAAAAGCAGTTCGCGCTGATCACTCCGGCAACGAAAACGCGAATCGACCTCGGGCTGGCGCTGAAAGGGGACGACCCGACAGACCGGCTGGAAACCTATAACGCGATGTGCAGTCACCGCGTCCGGCTCGAAAGCGCGGCTGACTTCGATGAGGAAGTGAAGGCCTGGATGAAGGAAGCTTATTCCCGCGCGGGCTAGATCCGTCCCCGGATGAGGTCCGCGGCCCGCTCGGCGATCATGATCGTCGGCGCATTGGTGTTTCCGCCGACGATGCGCGGCATGACGGAGGCATCAATGACGCGTAAGCCCTCGACGCCGCGCACCTTCAAGTCAGGCGTCAGAACGGCATCAGGATTGTCCTTCGCCCCCATCCGGCAAGTGCCGACAGGGTGATAGACGGTCTCGGACGTCTCCATGATCAGGGCGTCAAGTTCGTCCGGTTTCGATGGGTCGGGTTCTGACTGTTTCAGTTTTGGCCCGTGTTTCTGTAAGGACGGTGCGGCGTTGATCCTGAGACAGTGCTTCACCCCTTCGCGCATTCTGGGCAGGTCTTCAGGCGCGGAGAGGTATTGCGGGTCTATAAGGGGCGGCGCCCCCGGATCGGGCGAGACGAGGCGGAGGCTGCCGCGGCTATCCGGATAGAGAAGGCAGACATGATAGGTGTAGCCATGACCGAAGGCGAATTTTCGTCCGTGATCGACGAGAATTCCCGGCAGGAAATGGATCTGCAGATCCGGCGGGTGCGTATAGGCCGATGATTTCAGGAAGCCGCCGCCCTCAGCAATATTGGTGGACAGCATGCCTCGCCGCCCGAAAAGATAGCGGAACGGTTCCGGGATAGAGCGCGCGGCGAAGCCGAATGACAGCCCGTAGGAGGTCGTGCTTTTCGTCTCATAGGTCAGGTGCGCATCAAGATGGTCCTGCAGATTGGCGCCGACACCGGAAAGGTCCGCATGGACATCAATCCCCATCTCCTGAAGATGCGCACCGGGCCCGATGCCTGAGAGCATGAGGATCTGCGGAGAGCCGATCGTCCCGGCGCAGAGCAGGATTTCCGCTTCCGCCCGCGCGCTGAATGCGCTGCCGTCTTTGAGATACTCAACCGCGACCGCCCGGCCTTCCTCGATCCGCAGGCGCTGGACGGCGGCGCCGGTGATGATTTCCAGATTTGGCCGCGCCCGCACTTCGTCAGAGAGATAGCCTTTTGCGGTACTGCATCGCTGCCCGCCGCGCTGGGTCACCTGATAAAGACCCAGCCCTTCACGGGATGGCCCGTTGAAATCATCCGTATGGGGCAACTGGCTTTCCCGTCCCGCCTGAAGGTAATCCTTCGTCAGCGGATTAACGTGGCGCAGCTCAGAAACGCCCAAGGGTCCGCCGGTGCCGTGCCATACATCCTCGCCGCGTTCATTATCCTCGCCGCGTTTGAAATAGGGCAGGCAGTCATCCCACGACCAGCCGGCCGCGCCCATCTCGGCCCAGCCGTCATAATCCTCAGCCGCCCCGCGGATATAACACATGGCATTGACCGAGCTTGAGCCGCCAAGCGTCTTCCCCCTCGGCCAGAAGAGGGATCGACCGCCGAGCCCGGCCTGCGGTGCGGTGTAATACTCCGCCATGATCTTCTTCTGCCGGGCAAGCAGCGCCAGTCCGAAGGGAATATGGATCAACGGATTTTTGTCCGGCGGACCCGCCTCGAGCAGCAGGACTTTCGTCTGCGCATCTTCAGTCAGGCGGCTGGCAAGAACGGCGCCTGCCGACCCGCCACCGACAATCACATAACTCACGGTCATGGAATGGATGCTAGGCTGCGTTCATGATCAGTAAAAGGCCTGTCCGCACGGTGCCGGCCAGTCTCGATTTTTGATCCGGCGTGTTGTGCCACCACACTTGCCGAAACAGCATAATCCGATAAGGGACACGTCCCGAAACGGGGGAGTTTCATTTCCATGACATCACCGGGATTTGTCAGACTGGCGATCATCCTCGGCCTGCTCTGTCTGATCGGGCCGTTCTCGATCGACATGTATCTGCCGGCATTCCCGGCCATCGTTGCGGACCTCGGGGTGTCGGACAAGACCGCCCAGATCACGCTGATGTCCTATTTTCTCTCCTTCGGGGTCTGCCAGATGATCTATGGCCCGGCCGCGGATATGTATGGGCGAAGGCCGCCCATGTTTGTGGGCTTGGGGATTTTCATTGTCGCTTCGATCGGCTGCGCATTGGCGCCGAATGTCGAAACGCTGATCGCCTTCCGCGCGCTGCAGGGGGCAGGGGCGGCGGCCGTGATGGTCATCCCTCGGGCGATCATCCGTGACCTTTATACGGGGACGGCCGCGACACGTCTGATGTCGCTCATCATGCTGGTGATCTCGGTCTCGCCCATGCTCGCGCCTCTCGCTGGGTCAGCTCTGATCATCCCCTTTGGTTGGCGCTCGGTCTTCTATGCCGTGATCGTGGCGAGCGGGCTCAGCCTGTTCCTGATCAAGACCCAGCTGCCCGAAACTCTGCCGCCGGAAAAGCGGATGCGGATTGCCATCGGGCCGATGCTTGAGGGCTACGGTACGCTGATGAAGGACTGGATCTTTCTTGGCCTCACGGCGATTGGCGGCTTTGGCATGTCGAGCTTCTTTGCCTTTCTATCGGGCGCAAGCTTTGTCTATCAGGAGCATTACGGGATGAACTCGACCCAGTTCAGCCTCGCTTTTGCGTTCAATGCCTTTGGCTTCTTTGCGATGTCACAGCTCGCGGGCCGGATCGGCGAGCGCTATGGCCTGATCCGTATGGTGACGGTCTCAACCGCCGGGTACAGCGCGGTGATGATCCTGCTGACGCTGCTCGTCGTGATCGGCATCGACAGCCTGCCGGTCGTGATGGGGCTTCTCTTTGTCTCGTTTGCCTTCCTCGGCCTTGTCCTGCCGACCTCGATGGTTCTGGCGCTGGAGACCAAGGCGGAGCTGGCGGGCAGTGCCTCGGCGCTCGGTGGAACACTGCAGATGCTGCTGGGGGTTGCCTCCATGGCGGCGGTCGCGATCTTCTTTGACGGGACGATCCGGCCGATGGTGGTCGGCATGGGCGTCTGTGCCGCGCTCGCCATGCTCGCAGCGCTCCTCACTTTGCCGAAAGTCGCAGAGCCTGCGCACAATCTTGAGGAAACCGGGCCCGCCCCGGCGGCATGATCAGCCCTCAATCCAGCGCTGATCCGCAATCGGCTGGAGCGGCCCGAAGATCTCGCCAAAGGAAGCGATGAGGGCGTCATCGACCTCATCCATGGTCACGGGCAGGCCAAGATCGACAAGGCTCGTCACCCCGAATTGCGGATCATCGATCCCGCAAGGGGTGATGCCGCTGAAATGTTCAAGCGTCGGTTCGACATTGAGCGCAATGCCGTGAAACGTGACCCAGCGGCGGATGCGTACGCCGATCGCGGCAATCTTGTCTTCTCGCGGGGCGCCGGGCCTTGTTCTGTCGACCCACACACCGACTCGGCCGTCGCGGATCGCGCCCTCGACATTGAAGCGGAAGAGGGCGCCGATGATCCAGGCCTCAAGATCGGCGACATAGCGGCGGACATCCTGCTGGCGGCGCTTGAGGTCGAGCATGACATAGGCAACCCGCTGGCCGGGGCCATGATAGGTGTACTGACCGCCGCGCGGGGTCTTGAAAACCTCGAACCGCTCCGGCTCGCGCAGATCCGCCTCCTTCGCCGTCGTCCCGGCGGTATAGAGCGGCGGATGCTCAAGGAACCAGACGCGCTCAGGCCCTGACCCTGTGAGGATGTCCTCAACCGCCCGGTCCATCGCTACCATGGCCTGCGGATAGGGAATGGGCGCTGTCGTGACCGTCAGGGCCACGGGTTCATCAAGGTAATTGACGCCGCGAGGCGCGAGAATCTCTGTCATCAGGGGCAAATAGGGGAGAAGGACGATTTCACCAAGATTTTCGCTTCACAAGCCGGGTGGGGACTGCTATTCGCCCCCGCTCCGGCGCGGAAATCCTCGCGCATCAACGGAAAATCACGTGCGGTCGTGGCGGAACTGGTAGACGCGCAGCGTTGAGGTCGCTGTGGAGCAATCCGTGGAGGTTCGAGTCCTCTCGACCGCACCATTTTCTCTCCAAACTTATCTCCCCTCAGATCTGATGCTTTAAGCTTGCCTTACTGGCGAGTGTTCGGGCGACTTGTGGAGAGCCCTTTTGATAGCGCTCTCATTCTGGCAAAAGACCGGAAACAAGAAACAGATCAGAGGAGAGGACATGCCAGATCGTATCGGCACGAACCGGGTTTCCCGCGGAACTGGGGCTATTCGCGGGCTCATTATGGCGGTGTTCCTGCTGCTCAATTTCGTCGGCATGGGCGCGCGCGCCGAGGACGGCTACTGGCTGTGGCTGCGCTATGATGAGCTGCCGCAGGAGATGCGCTCGCAATATCGCGGCCAGTTACGGCAAATCGTTCTGGAGACGGAAGAGACACCAACTGTTTCCGTCGCGGCCCGTGAGTTGTCCGATGGCCTGTCCGGCCTGCTTGGCCGCAATGTGCCGGTGTCAGATGAAGGCGCGCGCGGCGCTATCCTGCTGGTCACAGGGGAGGCGGCTTCTCTTTATGATCTTGATCTGAGCGATTTGGGAGAAGACGGCTATCTTCTTCGTACCCTGACCGATGGCCGCCGCAAGCTGACGGTCATCGCTGCAAATGAGGATGACGGGCTTCTTTACGGGGTGTTTCATCTGTTGCGGCTGGTCCAGACCGGTGAGGATATTAGTGATCTGAATATCACCTCCGTGCCGCGGATCGATATCCGGGTGCTCAATCACTGGGACAATCTCGACCGCACGGTGGAGCGCGGCTATGCGGGTCAATCGATCTGGGACTGGCATAAGCTGCCAGATTACATTGATCCGCGTTACACGGATTATGCGCGGGCCAATGCCTCAATCGGCATCAACGGCACGGTGCTCACCAATGTGAATGCCAATGCGACGGTCCTGACGCCGCCCTATATCGAAAAGGTGGCTGCCGTTGCGGACACGATGCGGCCTTACGGCATTCAGGTCTACCTCACTGCTCGGTTCTCCGCACCAATCGAGATTGGGGGGCTGGAGACGGCGGACCCGGCTGATCCTGCGGTTCAGGCCTGGTGGGCCGGGAAAGCGGATGAAATCTATCGCAAAATTCCGGATTTCGGCGGGTTCCTCGTCAAGGCCGATTCAGAAGGCCAGCCGGGCCCACATACATATCATCGGACGCATGCGGAGGGCGCAAACATGCTCGCCGATGCAGTTGCCCCCCATGGCGGAGTCGTGATGTGGCGGGCCTTTGTCTATTCGGAGAACAACCCGGTCGACCGGCATATGCAGGCCTATGACCAGTTCGTGCCGCTCGACGGCAAGTTCCGGTCGAATGTCATTATCCAGACGAAAAACGGCGCCATCGACTTCCAGCCGCGAGAGCCGTTCCATCCGCTTTTCGGTGCGATGCCCGAAACGCCGCTCGGCATGGAATTCCAGATCACCAAGGAATACCTGGGGTTTGCGACCCATCTTGCCTATCTTGCGCCGATGTGGAGTGAGGTCCTTCGCGCGGACACTTTTGTGAAAGGCGAGGGCTCGACTGTCGCGAAGATCATCGACGGCTCGCTGGAAGGGCATGAGATTTCCGCCATGGCCGGTGTTTCGAATATCGGCAGTGACCGGAACTGGACCGGCTCGCAATTCGATCAGGCGAACTGGTATGCCTTCGGGCGGCTGGCCTGGGATCCGGCGGCGGAGCCAGCCGAGATCGCAGAAGACTGGGTGCGGATGACCTTCACCGGGGATGATGGCGCGGTCGGCACGATCCTCGGCATGATGATGGAGTCGCGTGAGGCCGTGGTCAACTATATGACCCCGCTGGGGCTCGGGCATCTGATGGGGACAGGCCATCATTATGGTCCGGCGCCATGGGTGTCGGAGCTGGGGCGACCTGAATGGAACCCGGTCTATTATCATAAGGCGGATGAAGACGGAATCGGCTTTGATCGGACGAAGTCGGGCAGCAATGCAGTTGCGCAATATAGCGATGCCGTGGCGGCGGAATTCGCCGATCTTGAGGCGGTGCCGGAGGAATATCTGCTCTGGTTCCACCATGTGTCATGGGACTACGAGATGCCGTCTGGTCGCACGCTCTGGGAAGAGCTGGTCCATCGCTATACGGAAGGTGTCCGGACTGTTTCGGGTTGGCGCGGGGAGTGGGCGTCACTCGAAGGCAGGATTGATGAGGGCCGGTACCGGCAGGTGGCTGACTTCCTCCGGGTACAGGAGAAAGAAGCCCGCTGGTGGCGGGATGCCTGCCTTGCCTATTTCATGAGCCTCAATGGCCTTGATCTGCCAGCGGGATATGCGCCGCCTGCCCGGACGCTCGATGAATATAAGGCGATGGTCTTCCCTTCAGCGCCGGGGAATTGAGGCGTGACTAGCTGGCCTTGCTGACAAACTGGTCATAGGCCTGCAGCGCCTCAACACCGTAGACGACGGAGGGGCCGCCGCCCATCAGGATGGCGACCCCGATGGCTTCGATAAGTTCGTCGCGGCTCGTGCCCTGTTCGAGAACCGAATGCGCATGATGCGCAATGCACCCATCGCAGCGAAGCGAGATCGCGATAGCGAGCGCAATCAGCTCTTTGGTCTTGATGCTGAGGGTTGTGCCTTCCTTGCTGGCGGTTTCCGCCATCAGGCCGGAAAAGGCCGTCATCGTGCCGGGCGATCCTGCCGCTAGCGCCTCCATGCCCTTGTGCAGATCTTCGGCAATAGATGGGAAGTCCTTCATGTCTCTCTCCTTTGCAGGCGCGTGCCCGCATAAATCAAAGGGCAGGGCGCGTATGGCGTCCTGCCCCTGAAAGGATAGAGAGTTGTCAATTGCCGGGTTTGATCCTGATCAATCCCGGTTTCTTGCCTTTAGAGACCGAGAATGCCGTCGATCCGGGTCTGTGCGATCGGGTGATAGCCGGGCCGCGCCTTGGCATAGACCTCGCGCGCCCATTCGCCTTTGCCGTTGTCTTCGAGGGCCTGATAGAGCCGGTAGATGAACTTGCCGCGGCCCACCCGGAGCAGGAATTCCTCAAGCGCCGGATAGGCCGGTTCATAGTTGGCGGCGATCGCCTTCATATACCAGGCATAGGCAATTTCCGCATTCTGATGACCGCTGAGCCCAAAGGTTTCATCAAGCTCGGTGAACTGCTCCATCGTCATGTCTTCAGGTAGGCCGCCAAGAAAATGGAGCCATTCATGGGTCGTCCAGTCCGCCGTCGGAATATCACTGAGCGCCAAGTCACCGGCAAGCCATTCGGTACGGGTCTCATCGACGAGATCAAAGGCGGGGGAGACCGGCTCGATCAGCGTGTCCGGCAGCCCAGTGCCGTATACCCATTCCTGAATTTCCTCATCGGTGACAGCTTCGGGGTGCGCCGCCCACAGGGTTTTACGGAAATGATCAAGGAAGACTTCCGTCGTGATACTCTGGAAAGCGAATTTGTCGAAATACTCCTTAAGGAAAGCATCGAAATCCTCGCGTCCAAAACGCTGCTCAAGGAACATCAGGAAATACTGCCCCTTCACATAAGATACCTGCGAGAAAGCATCGTCCGGGTTCGCAAGATCTTTTGGCATTTTGAGGGAGGTCAGTTCTGGCTCCAGCTCGGCGACATCACGTTTGAGATCCTGCAGACCAAGAACCTGCTCCATGACGGCCCGGTCCTCACCATAGACGAGCTCCATCAACCGGTTCTCGACATAGGACGTGAACCCCTCATTCAGCCATGCATCCCGCCACGTCGCATTGGTGACAAGATTGCCGGACCAGCTATGGGCCAACTCATGCGCAACGACATTGGTGAGGCTCTTGTCTCCGGCCAGCAGGGTAGGGGTCATGAAGGAAAGGCGCGGGTTCTCCATCCCGCCAAAGGGGAAGCTCGGCGGCAGGACGATGAGGTCATAGCGTCCCCAGCGATATGGACCGTAAGTGCCTTCGGCGGCGGTCATCATGTCCGGCGTTTCGGCGAATTCCCATGCCGCTTTTTCAACGACCCCCGGCTCGGCATAGACGCCGATATTGTCCGAGATCGGTGCAAAATCGATGTCCCCGGCGGCAATCGCGATCAGATAGGACGGGATCGGCTGAGGCATCGAGAAAGTGTAGTCGCCGTCTTTGGGCGTGTTCGGGTCCTGCTCGGCACTCATGATGGCGAGCACATCGGGCGGGGTCGTCAGATGCGCAGAATAGGTCATGCGGACCATCGGCGTGTCCTGCAGCGGCGCGATACTCCGGGCATTGATCGTCTGGGCCTGGCTGTAAAGGAAGGGCGCTGTCTTGTTCGCCGTCGTCTCGGCGGAGAGCCAGCCGAGCCCTTGCGCGCCGGGACTCGTCTGATAGCTGATCTTTAGCTTAGTCGGGTGCTCGGCGGCTTCGATGGTCAGTTGCGAGCCGAGCAGGGGGTCATCTTCTCCCAGCTCCATGCCAGTTGAGACCCACTCGCCATCCTTCTCATAGCTGACGTCAGAGATCGTCAGATCGTTCGTGTCGAGAATGACTTGGGTCGCCTCATCATTCAGCCATTTGAGGTCGATGACCGCATCGCCGCTCAGCACCTTCGCATCGAAATCGATGGCTAGGTCGAGGTGAAGGTGAGTGATGATGACATCATCGGTATTCGCATAGGTGAACTTATCCGTGGCGTGGAAGGCTTCGGCTTCGGTTTTCACCACTGACACTTCCTCTGTTGAGAGAGTTTCGGGTTCACCGCCGCCGCCACAGCCAGCGAGGAGGATGAGGCCACCGATCAGCGGGGCGGCGCGAAATGTGGAAAACGGGGAGGCGAGATCGAATGTCATGTCCGGGAAGTCCTCAAACAGTGGGCGGCATGCCCTTTTTGTGCGCAACAGACCGCATCTCGGGCGAGAAAGAAAGCCGCGCGATTGTCACTGGATTTTGAGGAATGTCCGGGGGAGCGCCCTCCCGGTTAGGGGGGAGAGAGAAGGGCGCGCCCCCGGGTGAACCAGTCACCCTGCCCGATGCTGGTTCCGGCTCTGTTACGCTATCACATACAACCGTGAGCGGTAAACGGTTAATTGTTTTCGCCAATTATCAATGGTTTAATCTAGATTATGGATGTGAGCTACTCGAAAGCTCAGCTATTTCTCGACATCTACAGTTTCGAATGCCTCGAAAATGCGGCGGTGATCCTCGCCCAGATCGATCCCGAAATGTGTTGTCAGGACGGCTTGATAGTCCTCTGCTGTCTCGACCGGAGAGCTCTTCTGATCCCATCCCGTGCGTGTCGTCAGCATATTGTCCGTGACCCCAACGCGCCCGTCTTTCGTGAAAATGCCGCCGACGGCCATCTGCGTGAAATGCGATCCAGGGTGGGTCGAGACGTAATGATTGCCCAAGGCTAGATCGCTCTCATAGGCGGGCACGCCGGTCGTGCTGAACTGGTTCTGCGGGCCGTCCGGGGTTTCCCGGATCAGCATGAAGCCGAACTCGTCATTCTTGCGTAGGGATACGGTGCCGTCGACATCCTCGACGACGGCTTGATCATAAAGCGGGACGGGCAGGCGGGCGGTGGTGCCGCCAAAGCCAACATCGGCCATGAATTTTGTATGCCCGATGGTGACGATATTGAGCGTGTGGGTCAGCGGCGGAGTGGCTGGGGGACCGCGGAACCAGACCCGGGCCATCACGGGATGGCGCTCGAACCCGAGCCCGTCGAGCAGGAAGCCGAAGAGCCCGTTGAGCTCGAAACAATAGCCGCCGCGCCGGCGCGTGACGATCTTTTCGAACAGATGATCCGTTTCCAGATGAATGCCGAGACCGAGAGGAATGTCGAAATTCTCAAACGGGACATTCAGGATATGCGCCTCGATGAGCTGCGCGAGGCCATCCTCATCGGCGTGGGGAACATTGTTGATCCCAAGGCGCGCAAGATAGGCTTCAATATCGATCACGGCAGTTCCCTCAATCCTGTGTCACGGGCAATGGCCGAAGACGATCCGCCGGCCATCCGGGTCATGAACCGCAATCTCAGTACAACCATATTCACGCTTCAATGGCCCCTCGGTTACAGGTGTCTTGCGCTGACGGAAATCTTCCTCAAGTGCCTTGATATCGCGCACCCAGACATAAGCGTCCATGAGGTCGAGGCCTGGCGTAAATTTCCGTAAAGGATCAGGCGCTTGGTTGGCCTGTTTCAGCATGATGGCCGCGCCTTCACGCTGGCAGATCAGGAAAGTGGGATTGACGCTCCAGTCGGCCTCACAGGTAAAGCCGAGCTTTTCCGTATAAAAATCAACAGCGCGTCTTAGGTCTGTGGTGATGAACACAGCCCCTGTATCAATGTATTGCCGCATCTGATTCTCCTGTGCCGACTTTATTCCATCAGGCTCAAGCCGTTCATTTGCCCGGAGAGCTAGCATTCATATGGCGGTGTCTCGGCGGAAATTTCCTTTAAAGATAGGAGAGGGCGTTTGAGGGATGGCATCGGTTGAGTGTCTATATCTCCAAGGTTTGAAGGGGTGAAGGGATGAGACATGTCGGATCTTAAGCGCAAGGTCAGATGGAGTACCATCAGTGCTATGTTCGTTTTGATAGCGGCTTGTCAGAATGTTGAAACTACTGGCCTGTCGCTACAGGCAGCTGACCGAGATTCCGCAAATGCGGCGATCCCGGCTAGAGATTTTGCACCGCAAATTTCGCCTAATGGAATGCAGCTGATTTATTATTCCTACAGAGCCGAACGAACGCCTGATATCTATGTCTTCGATCTCAATACCTTTGAGGAAAGACGGCTCACCGCAACTCCTAAAGTATGGGAAATTGAACCTGACTGGTTTGGTGGCAATGAGGTCATCTCCTTTCCCGCGGGCAACTCCATGCGGGAGCTGCAAACGCATTTGATGAATGTTTCTGATGGAGAAGTGACGAAATATGGTCAGCAGCATGATAATATTGGTCCTGCCAATCCATTAGCAGACGGCTCCGGTTTCGTTACCTTCCTGAAGAAAGGTGACGAAGAATATCAGCTGGCAATTTTTGATGATGGCCCTCATCTGGCTATTGTCAGTATTGAACTTCCACCGGGGAAAAGCGCCTCTCCCAAACCTTCACCAGACGGACGTTATATCCTGTTTCATGTGACGCATCAGCAGCGCCGCGATCTATATGTTGCGGATATGGAGGATGGAGATTTATGGCGAGTTACAGATAATGAGATTGAAGAAGAATATCTGAACTGGTCGCAGGACGGCAATTGGGTGCTTTATAGCGCGAATTCAGGCGAGCAGCCGCGACGTATATATGGGATAAGGATTGATGCCGATGCGCGCGTTGCAGGGAAACCCGTTCAGCTGACGCATGGACCATCGGATCAGGCACATGTGTTTTCGTCAATGTCTGCCGACGGAGAATGGCTTTATTTCGATGCGAATTTGTCCCGGGATTCCAGGATTTTCCGGCAATCTATGCCTAATCTGGAGCTGCCACCTGAACAGCTGACCGGCGTGAAGTAATGTGCGGATTAATTTTCATATTTGCCATGTCCTTACTGGTGGGGGACGCTTCGTTAAATACGGAGCAGGCATATGTGGACGTGGTGCTTTATCAAAGCCGGCATGATGGCTACAGGAATATTTACGCGATTGAACCCGTTTCTGGTCAGAAGGTTCAAATTACTTCGCACACGTCTCATGACGCATACCCTCATTGGTCATCCAGAAGAGAGGAGTTTATCTTCAGCTCTGAACGAAACGGGTGGTGGCAACTATGGTCTCTTCCGGCGGATACCGACAAAACTGCCAGGCAACTGACCGGCCCTGGAAGTTGGAACGCATATGCGAAATGGTCACCGGACGGAGAACAGGTGGTCTTCGCCTCAGGACGTGATGGGAAGCCGAATATTTACATCATGAATGCTGATGGGGCGATGCAGGCGGCTGCCGCAAAAACGAATGCTGCGGATAATTTCCCGGCATGGTCACCTGATGGCAGCATGGTCGCTTTTTCATCATCCCGTAACGGCGCATTGGAACTCTTCATCATGGACACAAGGAAATGGGATGCCTTTCCTGTGGCGGGTATGCCCGTTCTTGGATCATTTCCGAATTGGTCTCCCGATGGTGAGGAGCTTGTCTATGTCTCGCACGATACGAACGGAAAAGGTGACATATCGATCCTAAACCTCGGGACAGGAGCGGTAAGCCGGGTGATTGCCTCTAGTGAAGATAAGAATTGGCCCACTTGGTCACCTGATGGTGGCCAGTTAGCGTTTTCATTGATGAGAGATGGAGACTGGGATCTCTTCCTATTCGATTTTGCAAGCCAGAAAATGATACCGCTTGTTCAGCAGCCGGGTCTCGATGGTCAGGCGAGCTGGGCACGCTTGAGTGAAGAGGTCTGGCAGGAATTGAAAATATCGAAGGGACGGTAAGTATTCATTATACAGCTGTTATCCTTCCAGCGCTTCCCGTTTGACCTCGAGTTCGAGCCATTCCTCTTCGGCGGCTTCAAGTTCCGTGCGGGCCTTATCAAGGGCCGTGGTCGCGCTCTGGAACGCCGCATTGTCACTCATGAAGAGGGACGGATCGGCGAGTGTCTTTTCGTGCCGGGCGATTTCCGTCTCCAGCTCAGCCATACGCTTGGGCAGGTTCTCGAGCGCGAATTTCTCCTTGTAGGAAAGTTTCGCGGCGCGGGCTGACGGAGCGGCTGCGGTATCGGCAGATTTCCTGTCCTTGGCGGCGGGCTTGCCCGCATTCTCGCCGCCGCTCTGTTTGCGCTGGCGCAACATGTCCGTATACCCGCCGGGATAATCCTGCCATTTGCCTGCGCCTTCTGCTGGGACAGGCGCCAGAGTTGAAGTGACGATCCGGTCGAGGAAATCGCGGTCGTGGCTGACCAGAAGGATCGTACCCTGATAGGTGCTGAGGACGTCTTCGAGGACATCGAGGGTCTCAAGATCAAGGTCATTGGTCGGCTCGTCGAGAACCAGCAGGTTCGAAGGCCGCGCCAGCGCAATGGCGAGCGCCAGCCGTCCCCGCTCTCCGCCGGAAAGCGAAGAGACGGGTTGGCGGATCTGCAACGGGGTAAAGAGGAATTCCTTCAGATATCCGACCGCATGGCGCTGCACGCCGCCAACCGAAATGGAATCGCCGCGCCCGCCGGTCAGCGCATCCATGACGCTGACATTTTCCCGCAGGCTCGCGCGCTGCTGGTCGAGGCCGACGATCTCCAGCTTTGTTCCGTGAACGACTGTTCCTTCATCCGGGGTAAGCTCGCCGATCAGGAGTTTAAGGAGGGTGGTCTTGCCCGCGCCATTGGGGCCGACGAGGCCGACCCGGTCGCCACGATGGATGAGAAGTGACAGATCACTGACGATAGCCTCGCCTTCATAGGCAAAGGAAAGGTGCTTGGCCTCAATCGCCTTCTTGCCGGAGGCGTCAGCTTCGGAGGCGGACATCTGCACATTGCCCTGCGGCCGGTTGAGCGTGGCGCGGCGGGTTCGCAGATCATGCAATTCGCCCAGCCGCCGGACATTGCGTTTGCGGCGGGCGGTCACGCCATAGCGCAGCCAGTGCTCTTCACGCACGATCTTGCGGTCGAGCTTGTGCGCATCGCGTTCTTCCTCGGCATAGACCTCGTCTCGCCAGGCTTCGAACTGGGCAAAGCCTTTCGAGAGGGCGCGGGTCTCGCCTCTGTCGATCCAGACCGTCCGCGTCGTGAGGTTGGAGAGGAAGCGCCGGTCGTGGCTGATCGTGACGATCGCGGCACGGGAGGCTGAGAGATACCCCTCGAGCCAGTCGATCGTTGGCAAGTCGAGATGGTTGGTCGGCTCATCAAGAAGGAGGAGGTCCGGATCGGGCGCCAGTGCCCGGGCAATCGCCACGCGCCGGGCTTCTCCGCCGGAGAGGTTCTCTGGACTCGCTGTCCCCTCAAGGCCGAGATCGGCCAATAATTGGGGGATCAGCATGCCATCGTCTGCCGGGCCGAGGCCCGCCCGGACGACATCTTCGATCGTGGCAAAGCCTTCGAATACGGGATCCTGCTCGAGATAACGGACCGTGATCCCGTTCTGGAGCGTGCGGTCGCCCCGGTCCGGCTCGACAAGGCCCGCCGCGATTTTGAGGAAAGTTGATTTGCCCGAGCCATTGCGCCCGACAACGGCAATCCGGTCGCGCGGGGCGATCATCATCTCGGCGCCGCTGAACAGGGGATCGCCGCCAAAGGTCAGGTGAATATCAGTCAGAGAGAGGAGGGGTGCTGCCATGGCCGGTCTGTTAACGATATCGGTAAATTAGCGAAAGCCAAACTACGCCAGATGCTTGGGCTTCCTGCTTAACCGTCATGAAAATGGTACTGGAAATAAGGGCTTGGTTGCGGCAATATAGGAAATCTAAGTACCCGGGGGTAGAGTAGTTATGGTTAGGGGAATGTCGAAGCTCAGCCTTTTGGGCTCGGCCGCGGTTCTGCTTATGATGAGCGGAGCGACTGCGGAATCCGGGCTTCAGGAGACGGATGAGCAGATCTCCATGCAGCCGAACATGAAGGAGCGTAGCCCTTCATCCCAAAATATTGAGCGGCAGGCGGACCCGAAACTCTCACAGCAGACGCATACGCTGGAAATCGATTCCGGCGTTTCGCTGATTGTCGGGGGACGTGAAGTCCGGACGCTCGATGGCAGTGGCAACAATGTAGACCACCCTGAATGGGGCTCGGCCTTCTCGCATCTCGTCCGTATGGGGTTCCCGGATTATTCCGATGGCGTCTCCGCTATGGCCGGTGCCCTGCGCGCAAGTGCGCGGGAAGTCTCGAATGCTGTTTCGAACCAGCCGCCCGGTGTCACGATACCGAATCCGATGAATGCGACGGATTTCGTCTGGCAGTGGGGCCAGTTCCTCGATCACGATATCGGACTGACAGACGGTCTTCACGAACAGGCGGACATCCTCGTCCCCTTCGGTGATCCGTGGTTCGATCCGAACAATACCGGCATGGCCACCATTCCGTTCAACCGGGCGCTCTATGATGACGATACCGGGACGCACACGGAAAATCCGCGTGAGCAGGAGAACGAGATTACGGCTTGGATTGACGGCTCGATGGTTTATGGCTCCTCACGTGAGCGCCTTGATGTCCTCAAAGTCGGGCCGAACAGCGCACATTTCGAGCTGAGCTATGGCCAGTTGCTCCCCTTCAATGTTCAGAACATTGCAAACGCTAATGGCTTTGTCAGTGATCCGACGACCCTGTTCGTCGCGGGTGATGTCCGGGCGAATGAGCAAGTTGGTCTTGCCGCGATGCACACGCTATTTGCGCGTGAGCACAATCGTCTGGTCCTGCGTCACAAGCGGCTGAATCCTGAGCATGGCCCACGTGAGGTCTTCGAAGGCGCACGGCGGCTGACCATTGGCCAGATCCAGCATATTACCTATACGGAATTTCTGCCGGCACTGATCGGGCCTGATGCCCTGCCGCCTTATGAAGGCTATAAGCCGGATGTTCATCCGGGCCTCTATAACGAGTTCTCGAGTGCGGCCTATCGGATGGGCCATTCCATGATCAACACGCATATCCTTCGCCTCAACAAGAGCGGCGGAGAGATCAAGGAAGGGCATCTGTCCTTGCGCGAAGCGTTTTTCACGGCGCCGTCAGTGATCAACCGCAAGAAGGCGATTGATCCGATCTTCCGGGGACTGGCGTCACAGCCGCATCAGCGGATCGACACCATGATCGTCGATGACCTTCGCAATTTCCTTTTCGGTCAGCCGGGGCAGGGCGGACTGGATCTCGCTTCGATCAATATCCAGCGGGGCCGCGACCATGGCCTGCCATGCTATAATGACATGCGCGAGATCATGGGCCTGCCGCGGGCAACGAGCTTTGCGGATGTCACCTCGAACCTTGCCCTCCAGACAGCGCTCGCCAGTGTCTATCCGACAGTGGACGATATCGACCTTTGGGTAGGTGGCCTTGCAGAGGACCCGATGATCGAGGTCGGCTCACAGGTGGGCCCGCTCCTGCGGGAGATCATCATCAAGCAGTTCACGGCGCTGCGCGATGGCGACCGCTTCTGGTATGAGAGCTATCTCGAACCCGAAGAGCTTCAGTTCGTTCGCCGCCGCACGCTCGCCAAGGTCATCCGTACCAATACGGGTGTCGGTCACGAGCTGCAGGACGACGTCTTCCACATGCCCGAATAAGCGGGGCCCGAATAAAATGAGGGAGAGCGTCAGCGCTCCTTCGAATTTGCGCTGATGGTGAAGGACAAACCGATCCCGATGAGCAGCGGTACCCAGATGGGCAGCGTCCCAAGGCCGGGTGCCGCCAGCGCCTCGGCCAGGTGATCGTCAAAACACCACCACAGGAAAAACATCAGCATCAGGTTCGCCCTCCAAGTCTCTCTTCATGATGTGGGGAGGAACCGGGCCAATGCAAAGAGGCGGGGGCTAGTCCTGTCCGCCGGCATCAAGATAGGCCTGAGCTTCTTCGCGTGTTTCGAAGATATGAGGCGCTGATTCCCGCTGGAGAATCTTCTGCAATTTGAGGCGCATAAAGGCGCTCGTCGTGTATCGCGAAACTGTACTGTAGAACTTCTCCTGCATCTCCTCGGCAAGCGCGCGATAGACATCGGCCACTCGGTCATCGATGCGGAAAGCGTCGTAATTGACGATGACCGTCACGCGCCGACCAAGTGGCGCACAGCTTTCCTCGACACATCGCCGGATTTCCGAAATCGTCTCGAGCTCCCGGATCTGCAGCCCCTCGAAATTCAGGAACAGAGTCTTGGCATCTGCATCGAGCTGCACCCGGTGACGAATATCGACATGAAGAAGAAGCCGGTGGAGGTTCATCGGCGCATCCTCGAACAGGAAAGCAGGCATTGTCGTTTCGGAAATGCTCACCGGTGTGAAACCGAGATGGGCAAGGATATCGCGTTCAAGATCGATACCGGGGGCAATCTCGGAAAGGGCGACGCCATTATCCGTCAGGGTAAAGACGCATCGTTCCGTCACATAGAGTACCGGTTGGCTGCGCTCGATGGCCCGTTTGCCGGAGAAGGTGATCTGCTCGACCCGGGATTTGAACTTCTGGGCTCGCCCCTCATGCAGGATACGGAGTTTGCCGCCCTCGATGTCGATATCGAGCCCCCCGGCAGTAAAGGTTCCCGCAAAGACGAGCTTGCGAGCATTCTGGCTGATATTGATGAAACCGCCGGCCCCGGTGAGCTTTGCGCCGAAGCGCGAAACATTGACATTTCCGTCCCCGTCGCATTCCGCCATGCCGAGACAGGCAAGGTCGAGCCCGCCGCCATCGTAGAAATCGAATTGCTGGTTCTGGGTGATGATGGCGTCGGTATTTTCCGCCGCCCCGAAATTGAGACCGCTTGCGGGGATCCCGCCGATAACCCCCGGCTCCGTTGTCAGAGTGATGTGGTCAAGAACGCGCTCTTCCCGCGCGACCTCCGCGACGCCTTCGGGCATGCCGATGCCGAGATTGACCACACCGTTCATCGGGAGCTCGAGAGCACATCGACGGGCGATGATTTTCCGTATCGAGAGGGGTTGGCTCTCGGTTTCATCGGCCGGCACCCGGAATTCCTGAGCGTAGGCCGGGGAATAGCGAGTGGCATAGGTCTGGGGGTGGTGATCGGGTTCAGCAATTATCACGCAATCGACGAGAGCGCCCGGCACTTCCACCTGTCTGGGGTTAAGGGCGCCTGTCTCGGCGATCCGCTCGACCTGAGCGATAACGATCCCATTGCTGTTCCTTGCCGCCATGGCCATCGCAAGATTATCAAGGGTGAGGGCTTCGCGTTCCATGGTGATATTGCCGTTCCTGTCCGCCGTCGTCCCGCGGATAAAAGCGACATTGATCGGAAAAGCCCGGTAGAGCAGCCATTCTTCCCCATGAAGATCAATGAGCTCGACGAGATTATCCTTCGTTGACTGATTGATACGGCCGCCATCCTGTCGTGGATCGACAAAAGTGCCGAGGCCCACCTTGGTGATGACCCCGGGCTTACCGGCGGCAATATCGCGATAAAGGTGAGAGATGACCCCTTGCGGCAAATTATAGGCTTCGATCCGATCCTCGAGGGCGAGGCGGCCAATTTTCGGGATGAGACCCCAATGTCCGCCGATGACCCGTTTCAGGAGCCCGTCATGGCCGAGCCGGTTGAGACCTCGCTCGCCGCCATCGCCCTGGCCCGCCGCAAAAAGGAGGGTAAGGTCCCGAGGCTCGCCCGTGTCCAGAAAACGCTGCTCGAGCCCCGCAAGCAATTCATCGGGCGTACCGGTTCCGACGAAACCCGAGGTGCAGATCGTATCCCCGTCATGAATGAGTGCGACCGCTTCCTCGCGGCTGACGAGCTTATGGCGCATGGCGTCCTTCCCCCCAATTTTTGGGTGAGTGTAGCCGGAAAGGGCGGAGAGGGTATCGCTTGATGCAGGGATGGTAGGCCCGGAGGGACTCGAACCCCCAACCTAGCGGTTATGAGCCGCCAGCTCTAACCATTGAGCTACAGGCCCCCTTACTCTTCGGAACTGCCGCAGCCTTCCCGAAAGGGCTTTCCGGCTAGCAGTTTTTATTTGCCCCGCAAAGGCGCGCTTTTCGCCCCTTTGGGACGCGCTGCTTGGCCCCATTGCGTCCAGTCTTGACAGTGGCTAGATGCACCCCGGAAAGGGGTAGACTATACCCCACGTCACGTATTTCCCGGGAGGAAGGTTCCGATGACAGACGCCTATATTTATGACGCGATCCGCACGCCGCGCGGCAAGGGCAAGCCGGATGGCTCGCTGCATGAGATCACGCCGGTCCAGCTCGGCGCGCAGATCCTGAACGCCGTCAAGGAGCGCAACAATCTTGGTGACGGGGCGCCTGACGATGTGATCTTCGGTTGTGTCATGCCGGTCGGTGAGCAGGGCGCAAACATCGCGCGGACCTCTGTCCTCATGTCCGACCTGCCGCAGACGACCTCCGGGGTGCAGGTCAACCGCTTCTGCGCCTCCGCTCTTGAAGCGACCAACATGGCGGCGGCGAAGGTGATGTCGGGTGAAGCCGACCTTGCGATTGGCGGCGGCGTTGAGGCGATGAGCCGTGTGCCGATGAGTGCCGATGGCGGCGCGCTTCTGTCCGACCCGAATGTCACCTTCGAGAATTACGTGGTCCCGCAGGGGATTTCCGCAGACATCATCGCAACGCTTTACGGTATCTCCCGTGATGACGCCGATGCCTATGCCCTTGAAAGTCACAAGCGCGCAGCGAAAAGCTGGGAGCGCGGCGATTTCAAGAATCAGATCGTCCCGGTGAAAGACGTCATCGGCGAGGTCGTTCTCGACCATGACGAAACCATCCGTGCCAATACGGATATGCAGTCGCTCGGCAGCCTCGGCCCGGCCTTCCAGGGTCTCGGCGAGATGATGCCGGGCTTCGACAAGGTCGCGCTGCAACGCTACCCGGAGCTTGAGCGCATCAACCACATCCACACTGCCGGCAACTCCTCAGGCATCGTTGATGGCTCGGCTGCTGTCCTGCTCGGCACCAAGGAAGCGGGCGACAAACTCGGCCTGAAACCCCGCGCGCGGGTCCGGGCCATGGCTTCGATTGGCTCCGAGCCGACGATCATGCTGACCGGCCCGGAATTTGTGACCGAGAAAGTGCTCGCGCGCTCCGGCATGTCGAAATCCGACATTGATGTCTGGGAGCTGAACGAAGCCTTCGCCTCCGTCGTCCTGCGCTACATGCAGGCGATGGATTTGGATCACGACGAGATCAACGTGAATGGCGGCGCCATTGCCATGGGGCACCCGATGGGTGCGACCGGCGCGATGATCCTCGGCACGGCGCTGGGCGAGCTTGAGCGCACCGGCAAGAGCACGGCCCTCGTCACCCTCTGTATTGGTGGCGGCATGGGCACGGCCACCATCATCGAGCGGGTATAATTCAGGAAGGAATGAGGAGAGATAAAATGACGTACACAACTTTTTCCTTCGAGACCGATAGCGACGGCATCGCGCTTCTGACGATCGACCTGCCGGGCCAGTCCATGAATGTCTGGAACCAGGCCCTGATCGATGATTTCGAAAAAGCGGTCGACGAGTTCCTCAGCAATGACGACATCAAGGGTCTTGTCATCACCTCAGGCAAGCCAAGCGGCTTTCTTGCCGGCGCTGATCTCAACATGCTGTCTGCGATCCCTGCGGATGCGACACCGAAACAGGTGTTTGACGCAAATTTCCGTCTGCAGAGCTGTTTCCGCAAAATGGAAACCGGCGGGCATTCCGCAAAGGAACTTTCCAAGGGCGCAACAACCAAGCCGGTCGCTTGCGCGGTCAACGGCCTTGCGCTTGGCGGCGGGATGGAGCTGACGCTCGCCTGCCACTACCGCGTTGCCAGTGACGCCAAGGGCGTGCAGTTCGGCCAGCCGGAAGTCCAGGTCGGGCTGATCCCCGGCGCGGGCGGCACTCAGCGCATCATGCGTCTGGCGGGCGTTCAGCCGTCGATGACGATCTGCACCCAAGGCAAGCCGATGGATGCCAATGCGGCAAAGGCGCAAGGCCTGATCCACGAAATTGCGCCTGCGGACGAAATCTTCGCAAAAGCCAAGGAATGGGTGAAAGCCAATCCGAAAACTTCCCAGCCTTGGGACAAGAAAGGCTTCAAGATTCCCGGCGGCTCCGGTGCCATGGATCCGCGCGTCGTGCCGATCTTTGCCGGTTCCTCGGCCATGGCGCAGGGGCAGACCAATCATAACTACCCGGCCGTTCAGCGTATTCTCTCGGCGATCTATGAAGGCTCCATCGTGCCGATGGACACGGCCCTCCGCCTCGAGAGCAAATATTTCACGCAATGCCTGCTTGAGCCGCAAGCCAAGAACATGATCCGCACGCTGTTTGTGAACAAGGGCAAGGCGGAAAAAGGCATGGCGCGGCCTGAAGGTCCGGCCAAGACCGAGCTCAAGAAAGTCGGTGTCCTCGGCGCAGGCATGATGGGGGCGGGGATCGCTTATGTGACGGCAAAGGCCGGCATGGAAGTCATCCTGCTCGACCGCGATCAGGCATATGCCGAAAAGGGCAAGGGCTACTCGGTCAAGCTCAATGAAAAAGGCATTTCACGTGGCAAGCTGACCAAGGAGAAATCCGACGAGATGCTGGCCCGGATCACGCCGACCACGGATTATGATCTTCTCAAAGATGTTGACCTCATCATCGAGGCGGTGTTCGAAGATCCGGGCGTGAAGGCCGATGTCATCAAGAAGACCGAAGCCGTAATCAAGCCGGATGTCGTCTTTGCGACCAACACCTCGACCATCCCGATCGGCAACCTTGCGAAGAATTCAGAGCGTGCTGACCAGTTCATCGGCATTCACTTCTTCTCGCCGGTCGACAAGATGCCGCTGGTCGAGATCATTCCGCATGCGGGTTCGGGCGATGTTTCGCTCGCTGCCGCCCTCGATTATGTCGGCAAGATCAAGAAGACGCCGATCGTCGTGGCCGATGCTCGCGGTTTCTATTGTAACTCTGTGGTCGTCCCATATCTCAATGAAGCAGCCCTTATGGTGAAAGAGGGGATCAACCCCGCTCTCATCGACAATGGTTGCGTACATATGGGCATGCCGGTCGGCCCGCTCGCGCTGATGGATGAGACGAGCCAGGAGCTTGGCTGGTCTATTGCCAAATCCGCAATGCAGGAGGAGGGCGATAACTATCAGTCCTCTGGCGTTGAGGACCTGCTCGAACTCTTTGTCGACACGCTTGGCCGTAAGGGCAAGAAGGTTGGCAAGGGCTTTTATGAGTACCCGGAAGATGGCTCGAAGAAATTCCTCTGGCCAGGCCTCACCGAGCATTTCCCGCGCCTTGAGAACCAGCCTTCCGTTGAGGAAGTGCAGGAGCGCCTGATGTATATCCAGCTGGTGGCGGCAGCGAACATGTATGCCCGCGACGTCGTTCATGATCCGGAGTCAGCCGATCTCGGCGCGATTTTCGGCTGGGGCTTCTGCCCGTGGACCGGCGGCCCGATGAGCCATATCGACACGATCGGCCTTAAGACATTTGTCGAGACGGCTGACAAGCTGGCTGACAAGCACGGCGAGAAATTCACCCCGCCGCAACTCTTCCGCGATCTCGCGGCAAAAGGTGAGACGCTTTACGGCGCGGCGAAGGCGGCGGCTTAGGCCGCCCCAACGCTACAACTGCTCAGATAAAAATGGAGCGCGGTCGTGTCTCTTCCCAGTCACGCCGCGCTCCACGAGCTTCAGACGATCGCTACCGACGCCTGAGATCTGCTCTCCCCGACCCTTGGGCCTGACCCTGATTTGCCGAAGGGGGCGGCAATAGCATTGTAAAAATCCGACATTTGGTGAGAATGCGCTTAGTGACGGAGCGATCATGGCCAATTCGGCCTGATAGTTAGTGCTATGGTACAATTGCGTTATTTCGAGCCGGCGCCTGCCGCGCGGCCGCACATCTCCTGTCTTTACAGCTTCTCCACGCCCTTCGCGATGACCGATATGTTGCGCGCAGAGGTCCCTAATCTGCGGATATTCCTCAAAGGTGGCGTGACGGTTACGAGGGCAGGCGAGCGGCGGACATATCGCGCGCCGGTCATCCTTTTGTGCGGTCCGACCATGAATGCCGGGACGATCGAGATGTGGCCGGACACGACGCTGATCGGCGCCTCGATCCTGCCGGCGGGGTGGCATGCCTGTTTCGGCCTTGATGCCTCAGAGATGACCAATCGCTTTGAGGATTGTGAGGGGATTGCGCCGGTACTCCTGAAAAGCGTGCTCGACGCGATGCAGGAGGCGTCAACGCCGGAAGTCGCGATCGCATATCTCGAACATGCGCTTGTGAGATTGGGCGCACAGCGGGAAGCACGGCAGCAGCCCTTTATCGACGCCGCGTCCATTTGGCTGGCCACGGGGAATATCAGTCAGGTCGATAATCTCCTTGCTGAGGCGGATCTGTCCCAGCGGCAGGTCGAGCGTCTCTGTCATCGTTATTTTGGCGGATCCCCCAAACGGCTTCAGCGGAAATTCAGGACACTGAGGGCCAATAATGCGCTGGTCTGGAATGACCTGACCGATTGGCGAGATGCGGCGGGTGAGGATTATTACGATCAGTCTCACTTCATCCGGGACTTCAAGGAATTCATCGGCTTCACGCCGAAGCAGTTCTCGAATGAATACCGCGCATTGATGCGTTCTGCCCTGGTGCTGCGCCGGACGATCCAGCACGTCCATCCGATCAGCCTGGTCGCATGACCCTCAGAAAGGGCAGGGTGCGGTAAAGCTCATCCGTTCGCCATTCGCGGGGTGGGTGAGGGTCAGTACCTCAGCATGAAGAAGAAGGCGCGGGCTGGCAGCGCGGGCTTCCCCATCGGCATACCATTCATCCCCGAGGATCGGATGGCCAAGCTCTTTCATGTGAAGGCGCAACTGGTGCGACCGCCCGGTGATGGGTGTAAGGGCAAGACGCGTCTTGTCGCCTTCGCGCGTGAGCACCTCCCAATGAGTGACGGCTGGGCGGCCCCTTTCATGGCAGATCATCTGCAGCGGCCGGTTTGGCCAATCGCAGCGTATGGGGAGGTCCACAGTGCCCTTGTCTTCCGCCACATCGCCCCAGACAACAGCGATATAGCGCTTCTCCGTCTGCCGCTTTTCGAATTGCAGTCCCACCGCGGCGAGGTTTTCCTTGCCGCGCGGCATGACAATGACGCCGCTCGTCGCCATGTCGAGCCGGTGGGCGACTAGCGTATTGCCGAACCGTTCCGCCGCGCGCGTCTCAAGACTATCCCGGCTGACATTGCCGGGCACGGATAAAAGACCTGCCTGCTTGTTGAGCACAATCAGCGCGTCGTCCCCATAAAGAACGTCAAGCCATGGCTCTGTCGGCGGATGGTAGTCGGGGAGGGGCTTCACTTAGATGCCGTCTCCGCGCCTTTGATCACCTTATCGACGTCCCCTGCAACGTCGTTGGGCACGAGGAAGGTGAGATTATACTGCGCAACCTTCCAGCCCTCATCGGTACGAAGAAGGACGCCACTGCCGCGAGTATTGGAATAACGCTCATGGCTGAGAACTTCATCGAACCAGGCGACGTTCTTCATCGGCCCTAGGACGATTTCGCGGCTGACAGGGGTGTATGTCCACCCCTCGCCATCGGCAAAAGCGGGAGCGGCATATGTGCGGAACTCTTCCATGTTCCAGCGCTCGGTCTCGTCGGTGCCAAAGAACATGGCATCATCCGTATAAAGGGAGAAATACTCATCCAGCACGCCGGTGGAAGCGTATCCATGCAGTCTGTCGAGCGTTTCGGCTACTGCGGCAGTCTCTACCTCGGCGCCAGTCTTGTCCGCCTGTAACGCCATGCGCATTGGATCATAAATCGCATTGGGGAAGGGGACGCCCATCACAAGCTGTCTGATCTTCCAGCCTTTATCCGTATGGATCATGACGCCGGTCGGACGCAGCGTGTAATCGGTCGTGTTGAAGTGGCTGCGCTCAGCGAACCATGCGGTCTTTCCGTCCGGCGACAGCGTGATACGCCGGTCGAGGACGTTGAAGTCCCAGCCCCGCCCGGCATCAAAGCCTTCTTTCACATCAACTGAGAACTCTTCATACGGCCAGTCTTCGGTGGCGTCGGTGCCATAGAAGCGGGCATCACTTGTGAAAAGGGCGATCCAGCGATCATAATCCGCCGCTGCAGCAGCGTCATAGAACTCATCAAGTACGGCTTCGGCGGCGGAGGTGTCCGTGCTTTCAGCCGTTTGGTTGGTCGACTCTCGGGTCTCGGGCGAGGGGCCGCAAGCAACCAGCCCGATCATCGAAACAGCGATCAATAACAGTCTCATTCGACCTCTCCTGTCCTAACGCACGATCGTCAGCTTTTCGGCCGCGCGCGTCACCCCGGTATAGAGCCATTTCAGGCGATCCTCGCGGAAGGCATAGCTTTCGTCAAAAAGGACGACATCGTCCCACTGGCTACCTTGCGCCTTGTGAACGGTAAGGGCGTAGCCGAAATCAAATTCATCCGAGTTCCGTCTTTTCTGCCACGGAATATCTGCCGCGCCGCCCTTGAAGAATTCGGGCAAAACCTGCACGCGCGCGGTTCGTCCGCCATCTTCGGGGATGAGGTCGAGCCGCAGCTTGCCGCGCTTGCGGCCATGCCGGGACATCACCGTCCACATGCCGCCATTCAGAAGGCCTTTCTGCTTGTTGTTCCGTAGGCAGACGAGACGCTCCCCGACCCAGGGTTCATCCCCGTCAAAGCCGTTGATCTCGCGCAGGCGCTGGTTATAGCGCGCGCGGGTGCGGTTGGTTCCGACCAGCACCTGATCGGCATTCGTCACGATATCGGGATCGAGATCACGCTTGGAGACGATCCTTGCCGCGCCATAATCGCCGGGTTCGGGGATCTCCCCCTGCCGGATCTGCATGGACAGATGAATGATCGGATTGTCCGCTGCCTGACGATGCACCTCTGTCAGCATGATGTCCGGTTCGGCGTCGGTGAAATAGCCGCCGCCCTTGACCGGGGGGAGCTGGGCGGGATCGCCCAGCACTAGGACAGGCGCACCGAAAGAGAGAAGATCGCGGCCCAGCTCCTCATCCACCATTGAGCATTCATCGATGATGATGAGCGCAGCATCTCCCGCCGGGGCATCTCGGCGGATCGTGAATTGCGGGCCGTCCTCGCCGGGGTCCTCGCCCTCTGCCGTAGCCGGACGATAGATCAGCGAATGGATCGTCTGCGCGCCCGTGCAGCCCTTTTGACGCAATACATGCGCGGCCTTGCCGGTGAAGGCGCCGAAGACCACTTCGCCATCGACATGTTCGGCGAGGTGCCGGGCAAGGGTCGTCTTGCCGGTGCCAGCAAAACCGAACAGCCGGAAGACCTGCGCCTCTCGCCGACCATTGAGCCATTTCGACGCGGCTTTGAGCGCATCATCCTGTTGGGGGGACCATTTCATTCCGTTCACCTGCCGCTTTTCCGGAACCCGGGCAAGCGGCACCCGTTGGTTTTCATGTAGCAATCAAGAGGAGATTTCCATGAGCAAACTCAACGGAAAAACTGTCGCCATTCTCGCAACGAATGGCTTCGAGCAGTCCGAGCTTGAGTCTCCGCGTGACCGGATGCGCAAAGAAGGCGCCGAGGTCCATGTCATTTCACCCAAGACCGGTGAGATCAAAGGGTGGGACAAGGACGATTGGGGCCGCGCGGTGAAGGTCGATAAGGCTTTAAGCGAGGCGACGGTCGAGGAATATGACGCCCTCATCCTGCCGGGCGGCCAGATCAACCCTGACCAGTTGCGCAAAGATAAGGAGGCGGTCGCCTTCGTGCATGAATTCTTCAATACGAAAAAACCGCTCGCCGCGATCTGTCACGCGCCCTGGCTGCTGATTGAAGCTGGCGTGGTCGAAGGCCGGGACATCACGTCCTATGAGTCCATCGCCACCGATGTGAAGAATGCGGGCGGTAACTGGAAAGACGAGCCTGTCGTCGTTCACGAAGCCATGATCACCAGTCGGAATCCGGGTGATCTGGAGGCGTTCAACGACAAGATCGTCGAGGAGATCTGCGAGGGACGGCATCAAGACCGCCAAGCAGCTTAAAAAAGTAAAAACCCAAACTCTCCCCTCATCTGACTGCGGCTGCCATCGTTCAGGCAGCCGCTTTTTTGCGTGGAGGGGATTTGATCAGTGTGTGGTCGGATGGTTTGCGGGTCGGCGATTGGCCCAGAGCAAAACGATGAACATCACCACAGTGACGCTAAGATGGATGATCTTCGGATTGATGGTCTGGAAATTCACAAAGAGGGCCGCGTGCATCAGCAGGTAGATGCCGATCAGTATGTGCCCCCAGTTTCGGCGGAAAAGTGAGCCAGCGGCACCCGCCGTCAGGCAGACGCCCATCACGAAAATATAGGAAAGATAGGAACCGGTTGTGAATGGGACGATCTGCTTATCTTCATGTTTGGCCATGAACGCAGGGATCTCGGCGAGGGGTTCATAAAAAGCCTCGATATCAATGAGGCCGGCGAGTTGCGTCAGGAGCAGTGAACTCACGCCCATGCGAATTAATCCGTACACCAAAAATGCAAGACTTAGTATAATGGCGATGATTTTCCGCATGCTTTGCTCCCTCAAGAAACAACACATATGGGCAATCATTATCGTTAGTCAATAAAGCCTCTGGGGCTTTACCTCAGGCAATCTCGACCCACACAGGCACGTGGTCGGAGGGTTTGGTTTCTTTCGAGCCGCTATTGGGTTCGCGCACGGCGCGGTCGGCATCGCCGCCCACAAGCCGGTCGACGGCCTGCGGCGAGAGGAGGAGGTGATCGATCCTCAGCCCCTTGTCCTGATCCCATGCGCCGCCCTGATAATCCCAGAACGTATAGAAGGGCTCAGGCTTCAGGTGATGAAGGGCCTCGAAATAGCCAAGGTTCAGGATGCGCCGGAAGGCTTGGCGTGTCTCCAGCCGGAAGAGGGCATCTTCGCGCCATTTATCCGGGGCATAGACGCCTTGGGGTTCCGGAATGACATTATAATCCCCACACAGAACAGTAGCTTCTTCAAGCGCAAGGAGGCTTTCCGCGTGCGCCGTGAACGCCTCCATCCAAGCGAGCTTATAGTCATATTTCGGGCCCGGCGCCGGATTGCCATTGGGCAGATAAAGCCCGCCGACCCGGACGGGATCTGTATCTTCAGGCAGGATCACCGCTTCGATATAGCGTGACTGCTCATCCTCGAAACCGGGCACACCGCGGATAACATCCTCGACCGGATGCTTTGAGAGGAGAGCAACGCCATTATAGGTCTTCTGGCCGAAAACCTCGACATTATAGCCGCGGTCTTCGAACTCACTGGCGGGGAAGTTCTCGTCGATACATTTGATTTCCTGCAGTACACAGACATCTGGTTTCGCTTCGTCGAACCAGTGAAGAATGCGAGGCAGGCGGGCCTTGATCGAATTGACGTTGAAACTGGCGATCTTCATGCGTCAGCCGCCGAGCCCGGTGAGCGGATTGGCGCCGGTCAGGAGCGGGCTGTCTTTCGCCGCCAACGCAACAACGATCCAGAAACCGATCAGCGTGGCGACCCCAGCGGCAAATGCAAGAAAGCGCTGCCGGACATTATTATAGGTCACATGGATGATGGCGTGGATGATCCGCAGACCAACAAAAGCCCAGGCAAAGATGCCAGCACAGAGCCCCGTCGCCCCGACCATCAGCGCGAGGAGGCAGCCGATATAAAACAGGACAGGGAGTTGTAGCTGGTTCGCAAAGCTGTTCGCGAATTTGCGGCTGCGCTCGGAATAAACGGAATTATCGAGCGCCGCAGGTTTGTAGATCGAGGGGTCCGCTTTGAGATCGCGGATCCGGTTGCCGGGAATGAACAGGAGGATGACGAAGGTCAGGCCAACCTGAATAAGCATGGGGAGGAAGATCGTGTTCATGGGGCGGGTTTAGCGCTGTTTTCGCAGCCTTCCACCACAGAAGTTCAGATCGAAAAACTCGTCCCGCAGCCGCAATTGGCGGTTGCCAGCGGATTGTCGATCTTGAAGGCCGCCGCGATTAGCTCTTCGGTGTAATCGATGACGGCGCCGGGCATATATTGCTGGCTCATCTCATCGATCAGGACCACCGCGCCGTCGCGCTCAAGGACCAGGTCATCATCCTCGCGTGCTTGTACGATCTGGAAGTCATACTGAAAGCCTGAACACCCGCCGCCGAGTACAGCGATCCGCAGCATCGAGCCCTCAGACTCACTGCTGAGGATTTTCGAGATCCGCCGCGCGGCGCGGTCGGTCATTGTGATGTCGGGGCTGTCATTTCCGTCTGCCATGACCGGAAGATAGGCAGTCCTGCGCCGCTTTAACAGGGGAAAGAAAATCAGCAGCCTTGCTGCCATTCGCGGAACCGGCTGGGCACATCCAGCGTTATGATCAGGTCTCATTTTGACGAGGGGATTTTCATCATGACCATTTCACGCCGCCTTCTTCTTCAACGCCTGGGCTTTGGGGCCGCTGCCCTGCCGCTCGGTGCCTGCGGTTCGATTCTTTATCCTGAACGCCGGGGCCAGCAGAGCGGGCGCATTGATGCCGGTGTCGCTGTGCTCGACGGGATCGGGCTCCTGCTTTTCCTTATTCCCGGCATCATTGCCTATGCCGTCGATTTCCATACCGGCGCGATCTACCTGCCGGGGACAGGCGCGAGCCTTGAGACCGAAGATGATCTTGCCGCCGTGCCGTTCGAGGGGCCGTTGACTGATGAGAAGATGGATGAGGTCTGGGAAGCTCAATATGGCCGCGAGCGTCCCTTCCGGAATGCGGAGCTGCAATCCCGGCCGATCACCAATTTGGCGGAGCTCAAACGCGAAGTGCGACTCGCGCGGAATGGCGAGGGCCGCCGCTTCGGCTGATCAGTTTGGCGTGGTCAGGGAAGATATCGGCACGCGGGTGATCTCGATATCTTCCTTGTTCGTCGCATAGGCGACATAGAGCCAGCCGTCCTGAACGAGGCTTTTGGGATAGCTGTATCCTTCGCGCTTGTATTTCCCTTCATATCGCTGCGGCGGCAGGTCTTCACGGCTGCGCAGCAAGAATGCACGGTCAAACAGGACCCCATCCTCACTCAGTGTCAGGACAAGCGGCAGGCGCGTCTTGTCAGTTGAGGGGTTATTGACCTGAAATGCCGTGCCGTTCGGCAGATTGCCGGCGCTTTGCTTTGAGCGGCTGTCAGGGAAATTGGTCAGCACCGGCGTCGTCCAGCTCTCACCCCGGTCGCGGCTGAGAGACGCCAGTTTCAGATGGCTGCTTGCCTGATCGCGAAAGGTCATGACCAGCGCGCCATCGGCTCGGCGGTACCAGCTTGGCTCAAGCTCCCGGCTGACCAGGCCCTCATGGGGCAGGTTACTCATCTGGCCCTTGGTCCAGCCCGAAATGCCGGAGGGATCATCGGTGTAATATGGGCTGACAATCAGGCCGGGCGGCTCATGAACCGCTGTCAGGATGCGGCCATCGGGGAGGGCGCGCATATCCTGCTCGATGACGCCGGAAAGGGCGGTGCCATCCTTGCGCATGACTGCTTTCGGCTCGCTCCAAGTTTGGCCATCCGTACTCGCACGATAAAGCGTGTAACTGTGATCCGGACTGCCGGGCCGTTCCGGCCAGACGAGAAGATAGGCGATCAGCTTCTCGCCATCCGTCCACCAGCCACCTGAGGTCATGATCCCCTGTTCGAGGGGCGCTGACAAAAGGGCGGGGGCGGACCATTCGGTTCCGTCATCGCTGACCGAATAAAGAACGCGCGTATCGGCAGCGTCCTCATCCTGGAGCGAGGATTGCCACATCGCGTAAAGCTGTCCATTGAACCCGATCAGTACCGCGGCGTGGTTATACTGGGCGCTTCCCTCTTCGGCGCGGAAGACAGTGTAGGTTTCTGCGCCCTCGGCACGCGAGCGCCCCAGCGTGTCTCTCTCTCTCATTTCGAAAAGTCCGTCCGCTACATGGAAGGGCGGTGCGGTCTCTGGCTCTGCATCGCTGCAGCCCCACAAGAAGGTAGCTCCAAAGATAAGGACGAGCGGCTTGAGAATTGATACCGGTGTCATTGTGCGACCTTATCTACTGCGACAAGCCGTGAAAAGGGAGAGGCCTTGAGATTCGCGGCAAATGGGCCGAACCGATGGGCCCATCGTGACATTCCCGGAGGCCTCCGATGCCGCTTCCTTTTCCCGCGCCGCTCGCCCCTTATGCCACTCGTGCCGAGAAGACGCGCGGACGGCTCCATGCCGAACCTGAATCCGAAACCCGCACGCCGTTCCAGCGGGACCGCGACCGGGTCATCCACTCGGTCGCCTTCCGGCGGCTCAAGCACAAGACGCAGGTTTTCGTCTTTCATGAGGGCGATCACTACCGCACGCGCCTGACCCACAGCCTTGAGGTTAGCCAGATCGCGCGCTCGCTCTGCCGTCGCCTGCGCCTCGATGAGGATCTGGGGGAGGTCGTCGCACTCGCGCATGATCTTGGCCATCCGCCCTTCGGGCATACGGGCGAGGACGTGCTCGAAGAGTGCATGGCCGATTACAGCGGCTTTGATCACAACGCCCAGACATTGCGGGTGCTGACAAAGCTGGAGCGCCACCGCGCCTCCTATGACGGGCTCAACCTCTCATGGGAGACGCTCGAGGGCACGGTGAAGCATAACGGGCCGATCACGGGCGCACTGGCCGAAGAGAAGGCCAAGGCGAAAGGAAAGAAGCTGGAGCCGATGCCGGCGGCGCTCGCGGAATATGCCGCCGGGCACGATCTGGAGCTTCATACCTATGCGGGGCTTGAGGCCCAGATCGCGGCGCTTGCAGACGATATCGCCTATAACAATCATGATGCGCAGGACGGGCTGCGCGCCGGGCTTTTCACCATGGCGGAGGCCAAAGACGTGCCGCTGCTCGGGCCGTCGCTTGCCAGCGTCTGTCGCGACTGGCCCGATGCGCCTGAGGCTGTGCAGATCGCTGAGGCGGTCTCGGTCCTGATCGGTCGCATGGTCAATGACGTCTTCGAAGAAACCTCCCGCCGCCTTGCGGAGCTCAACCCCGCATCTGCCGAAGAGGTGAGGGCGGCGAGCGAGCCAATGGTCGCTTTCTCCGAAGCGCTGGCGCCTGACATCCGGACTCTTCGCGAATTCCTGTTCGGCAAGATGTACCGCCACTACAAGGTCAATCGCGCGCGCAGTCACGCGAAGCGAATCGTGAGAGACCTCTTTCAGTTGTTTTTCGAGGAGCCGGGCGTCCTGCCGCCGGTCTGGTTCAACCGCCAGGAGGGCAAGCCGGATGACAAGCGAGCGCGGGCGATCTGCGATTATATCGCTGGCATGACGGATGGATTTGCCATCGAGGAACACAGGAAACTGTTCGATGCGACCCGCTGGTTGTAGCTCCCCAGCCAAATGTTAACGCCACGTTTACCAGCTTGGTTGCTATTGCAATTTGGACGTTGGCGTTGCGTGGGGGCAAAGCCGTCGCGGAGGTAGGTAATGTCAAGCACATCCATCGCGGATGAAGGATATGATGATCTCGAAGATGACGGAGGCCTCTCCGGCTTCTGGATCCTGTCCATCTTCCTGATCGTTCTCAGCGTTTTCTCAGCCATCGTCTATTTCGCGTATCAGCGTGGACTGGCCGACCGTTCGGCTGGTGCCGATCTGCCGATTGTCTCGGCAAATTCGGAGCCCGTGCGCGAGGAGATCGAGCTGACACCGGCCGATACGACCCGTGATACGGTGATGCAGGAGCTCAACTCCACCGACACCTCGCGCGTCGTGGCCGATATCGATCCGCAGGAAGACCCGCTTACCGGCTATGATGATGACCCTGTCTCATCTTCCACTGATACGAGCATGGACCTCGGCGGCGATGAGCCGACCGATCCCTTCCCGCAAACCGCTGTTCTTGATGATCCGGTTGTCGATACGCCGCCTGTGCCGACTGTGGCACCGCGCGAAGAGCGTCCGACGACGACCACCCGTCCGCAGCCGCAACAGACCACCACGACGCCTGCTGCCGGGGCGGCTGGCACATGGGCGGTACAGATCGGCGCCTTCGGCTCGAACGACGAGGCGATGAACAATTATAACCGCCTGTCAGGCCGCTACGGCACGCTGATCAGCGGGCAGACGCCTGAGGTGAATGTCGCTGTCGTCAACGGGGTGACCTATCACCGCCTCTGGGTTGGTGAGTTCGGCAGCCGCGATGCCGCGCAGTCGCATTGTAACTCCCTGAAAGCTGCCGGGCAGGATTGCCTTGCCCGCCAGCGGTAACGGGCCACCATGGTCCGTAATGTGATCTTCGGCTGTGAGGGCCAGTCGCTCACAGCCGATGAAAAGGCTTTCTTCTCGGATACGAACCCATGGGGGTTCATTCTCTTCCGGCGAAATTGTGAGACGGCGGAGCAGACGCGCATCCTGTGTACGGAGTTGCGCACGCTGCTTGGGCGCAATGTTCCGATCCTGATCGATCATGAAGGCGGCCGCGTCAGCCGGCTCTCCCCGCATATTGTGCCCAAACGCGTGGCGATGGGGGAGATAGGCGAACTGGCCGAAAAGGCCGGACTCGATAAGGCCGAAGAGGCCGCGCGGATCGCGGGCGAGATCCTGGGCCGGGATAGCCGGCTGGTTGGCTGTAACGTCAATTGCGCGCCGATGATCGATGTCCGCCAGCCCGGCGCCCATGACATTGTCGGGGACCGCGCTTTCTCTGAAGACCCTGAAATCGTCGCAAAGCTGGGCCGCGCACTGGCCGATGGGCTGTTTGCGGGCGGCTGCCTGCCGATCGCCAAACACATCCCCGGCCATGGCCGCGCCATGTGCGACAGCCATCTCGACCTGCCGCGCGTCTGCGAAGCGGGGGAGGGGCTGGACAGCACGGACTTTGCACCTTTCCGGGCGCTCAATGATATCCCGCTCGGGATGACCGCGCATATCGTCTATGAGGCGGTCGATCCCGACCAGCCGGCAACCCTTTCGTCGAAAGTCATCGATGATATCATCCGGGGACAGATCGGTTTTGACGGCCTCCTGATGACCGATGATCTTTCGATGAAGGCGCTGACGGGCAGTTTCACTGAACGGGCCGAGGGCTCGCTCAAGGCAGGCTGTGACCTTGTTCTTCACTGCAATGGCGACATGGCTGAGATGGTCGCGGTCGCGATTGGCTGTGGTCCGCTGAGCGCAGAAGCCGCAAGACGTAGCGAAAAAGCGCTGTCTCAACTGCGTGAGCCATCTGCCATTGATATGGCAAAACTTGAGGAACGCTTTGCCTCATTGATGGAACCGTCTACTCTTTCTTAATGGATGGTGATTCGCTGACCCCGCCGGAAATGGCGGCTGAGCCTCAAGACGAGAATTTCGACGAACCGGTCAGGGCCGAACCTGATCCGGAAGACTTCCTCGTGCAGCTTGATGGCTATGAGGGGCCGCTCGACGTCCTCCTTGATCTGGCGCGCCGTCAGAAGGTGGATCTGCGCCATATCTCTGTGACGGCGCTGGTTGATCAGTATCTCGCCTTTATCGAGGAAGCCAAGAAGCGCGATCTCGAACTCGCGGCTGACTATCTCGTCATGGCGTCCTGGCTGACGTTCCTTAAATCCAAGATCTTGCTGCCGAGCCCCAAAGAGGATGGCGAGGAGCCGACCGCCGACGAGCTCTCCGCGCGGCTGGCTTTCCAGCTCCAGCGCCTCGATGCCATGCGCAAGGCGTCCGAAGACCTCCATGCGCTGCCTCAGCTTGGGGTCGATGTCTTTGCGCGCGGGCAGGAGGGCTTGCGGGTTGAGACCCAGACCTCATTCACGGCGGATCTATATGATCTCCTGAAAGCCTATACGACCCAGCGTGTGCGGAGTATTCCGGTCACCTATCATCGTGACCCGCCGCCGGTCTATGCACTCGAAGCTGCGCGCGAGCGGCTCGAGCGCCTGCTTGGCGAGATGCCAGACTGGTGCTTGCTTGCCACGGTTGGTGGCGGGGATGGCCGGGCGCCGGCTCGCTCGGTCGTCGCCAGTAATTTTTCCGCCGCCCTCGAATTTGCCAAAAGCGGTTCGGTTGAGCTTCGTCAGAGCGCGCCGTTCTCGCCCATCTATCTGCGAAGTGCCCGTAAGGAGTCCCATCAATGAGTAAGCCAGAGGCGAAGGAAGATGAGCCGCTCGATGCCCGCGGCGCACAGGAACGTCTTGCCGCCGAATATTCGCCCGAAACGGACGATACGGATACGGAGCTGGCGGATGAGCCTGAAGGGAAGGAAGGCCAGGTCGTGACCCTCGACGGGGAAGAACGCGAGGAACAGGAAAACCCCTTCGCCCGTGAAGCGGCGGATGCCGAGGCGCTGCGCCGCCTTGAAGCCGTGCTCTTTGCGTCCACAACGCCGCTGACCGAGGCAGCGCTTGAAGAGCGCGTGCCGGGCGCGGATCTGCCGCGCCAGCTTGAACTCCTGGAGCGTCATTACGACCGTCGCGGTGTGAACTTACGCAAGGTGAACAATGCGTGGCAGTTCGTGACTGCCGCCGATGTCGCCCATGTCCTCGTTGAGCACCGGACACAGCAGCGCAAACTCTCCCGCGCTGCGCTCGAGACGCTTGCCATCATTGCCTATCACCAGCCCTGTTCGCGTGCCGAGATCGAAGAAGTGCGCGGCGTCGCCGTTGCCAAAGGCTCGCTCGACCAGCTTCTGGAACTTGGGTGGATCCGTCCGCGCGGCCGCCGCGAAGTGCCGGGCCGACCGCTGATTTACGGCACGACACCAGCGTTTCTTGAGCATTTCGGGCTTGAAGCCCTCTCGCATCTGCCGGGGCTTTCTGACCTTAAAGCCGCTGGCCTTCTCGAAGCGCGCCTGCCGCCGGGCTTTGAAGTGCCAACCCCACGTGCCGATGACGCCGAAGAGGGCGAGGATCCGGCATCTCTCGGGGAAGAGTCGGAATTCCACGCCGAATTCACCGAAGGTGACATCGACGACGGTGATGATTAAGTATCCCGTATAATTACGTGCATTGATTTCAGGGCTATAATAGACCCCGATCTCAATATCGGAGATGTCCCATGGCCGTAGGTTGGCAGCAATTACTTATCGTTCTCGTGATCGTGCTTGTCCTGTTCGGCGGGCGCGGGCGGATTTCATCGATCATGGGGGACATGGCGAAGGGCATCCGCTCCTTCAAAAAGGGCCTCAATGACGATGAGGACGAGAAGGGCGCAAAAGGCGACGCCAATATCGCCCATGAGACGCCGCCGACCAGCCCGGCCTCGGAATCTTCAGAAAAGACCAAGGCATAAAGGCGGCTTCTCGCCATGAACCTCGTTCCTCAGGTCGGCATGGTCGAGCTTTTGACGCTCGCCATTCTCGCACTGATTATCGTCGGACCCAAAGACCTGCCGCGCCTGCTCTATGGTGCCGGCAAGATCGTCGGCAAGCTCCGCCGCATGGCGGATGAATTCCGCGCGGGCTTTGACCAGATGGCGCGCGAGGTCGAGATCGAGGAAATGCGCAAGGAAATCGAAGAGCTCAAGAAAGTGAATGTCGAGGAGGATGTCCGCTCGGCCCTTGGTGAGATTGACGAAAATCTTGACGTCAAGAAACAGAGCTCCGGGAACTGACGGATATGTCTGATACCAGCCGTGCCGTGGGTGAGCATTCTGGAGAAGAAGAGCTCGATGAAGTCGAGGCGAGCCGCGCGCCGTTGATGTCTCATCTGATTGAGCTGCGGCGGCGCCTGATTTTCTGCGTGGTCGCGCTCATCATCGGTTTCGGTCTCTGCTTTGCGTTCTCCTATACGCTCTACAATCTGCTGACGATCCCATTTGTTGAAGCCACAAAAAGAGCAGGCCTCGAAGAGCAGGCGGTTCTGAATTTTCCTCCGCTTGGGCTGTTCTTTGCGCGAGTGAAGCTCAGCTTTTTTGCCGGGCTGATGGTCGCGTTCCCGATTATCGCGTGGCAGCTCTATGCCTTTGTTGCGCCTGGCCTCTACCGGCATGAGCGGCGCTCCGTATACCCCTTCCTGATCGCGATTCCCTTCCTCTTCGCGGGCGGCATCGCACTTGTACATCAGGTGATCCTACCTTTCGTCATGAATTTCGCATTGTCGATGGAGGCGCCCGCCGAAGCAGCGGGGCAGGCGAACTTCAATCTGCTGGTCTTTGTCGGGG
Organism: Parvularcula marina; assembly: GCF_003399445.1. Lineage (NCBI taxonomy): Bacteria > Pseudomonadati > Pseudomonadota > Alphaproteobacteria > Parvularculales > Parvularculaceae > Parvularcula > Parvularcula marina. The sequence continues at coordinate 2,826,141 of NZ_QUQO01000001.1, forward strand.
ATTACCTCAATCTTGCGCTGACGCTGATCATCGCCTTCGGCTTTGCCTTCCAGCTGCCGGTCGTCATGACATTGCTTGGGCGGGCAGGGGTCGTGACCCCGGACTGGCTGCGCCGCAACCGGCGCTTTGCAATTGTCATCATCTTCCTGGCGGCAGCATTCCTGACGCCGCCCGATCCGGTCAGTCAGGTCACGCTGGGCGTCACCATCTGGGCGCTTTATGAGCTGTCGATCCTGATGGTCGTTCTGATGGGCAGTGGCCCTGAACGAGAAGACGAGAGCCAATAAAAAACGCGCCCGCTATTGGGGCGCGTTCTTCACAATACTTATTGTATTCGGAAAGGGTCAGGAGGCGCGCTTGCGCCCGCGCTTGACCGGAGCCGCCTTGCGGCCGCCAGCGGTACCGAGGCCAATCTTTTTGGCAAATTCGGAACGGCGCTTGGCATAATTCGGGGCAACCATCGGATAATCAGCCGGCAGGTTCCATTTGCGGCGATAATCGTCCGGAGACATATCATACTGGGTGCGCAGGTAGCGCTTCAGCATTTTGAGCTTCTTGCCGTCTTCGAGGCAGATGATGTGGTCGTCCGTGATCGACTTCTTCACCGGGACGGCCGGTTTCTGGTTCGTCTGTTCAGCTTCGGTTGTGCCGCCCAGGCTCTGCAGTGTCGCATAAGTGGCGTGGAGCAGATCCTGCAACTGTTCTGCCGGCACAGAGTTGTTGCTGACAAAAGCGGAAACGATGTCCGTGGTGAGGTTCAGCGTATCACTTCTGCTGAGGCTATCTTCACGCGTAGCGCCATCATCCATAAGAAGGTTCCTTTCCGGTTTCTCTTATTTTCTATTATCGAAGTTAGAAGTACGCCACATCACTTAATATGTCTTGCGTATTTCAGGAGCGAGGTGGGCCAATACATCCAGTATAACTGCAATACAATAGATTTCCTGTGTGAAACGGCGGTAATGAGTACTGGAACAACTGTTCCGGGAATAATGCGATTTTTTTGTGGCAATCAGCGATGTGAACATATGCCGCAAATTGCAATGGAATAGGCAACTGGCCGTTGCCGATTCGGGGAAGCTGGCGTTACAAGCCGCGTCTAACCCTGCTTGAAGAGGCCTGTCCGATGAGTGCCACTCCCGAATTCCAGTCCGCCGCCAGTTCCTTTTTCACGGACGACCTGTCCATCTCCGATCCGGACATGGCCGGCATCATTTCCCGCGAGGAAGTGCGGCAACGTGACCAGATCGAACTGATCGCCTCAGAGAACATTGTCTCCCGCGCTGTGCTTGAAGCACAAGGGTCAGTACTGACGAATAAATATGCCGAGGGTTATCCGGGGCGCCGCTATTATGGCGGGTGTGAAGTCGTCGACGAAGCCGAAGAGCTGGCGATCAATCGCGCAAAGAAACTCTTTGATTGTGAAGAGGCGCTGGTCCAGCCGCATTCGGGCAGTCAGGCCAACCAGACAGTCTTCATGTCCCTGATGAAACCGGGCGATGCTTTCCTCGGTCTTGATCTGGCAGCGGGCGGTCACTTGACCCATGGCTCAAAGGTCAACCAGTCCGGCAAATGGTTCGATGCGCACCATTATACTGTCGATCCCGAAACGCACATCATCGATATGGATGAAGTCGGACGGCTTGCCGATGAGGTGAAGCCGAAAATGATCGTTGCGGGCGGTTCTGCCTATGCGCGGACTCTCGACTTCAAGGCGTTCCGGGAGATTGCTGACCGGGTCGGCGCCTATCTCATGGTTGACATGGCCCATATCGCGGGTCTGGTCGCAGCGGGCGAGCATCCATCGCCGCTGCCTTACGCACACGCCGTGACGTCAACGACGCACAAGACCCTTCGCGGTCCGCGCGGCGGCCTAGTGCTGACCAATGACAAGGATCTTGCAAAGAAATTCCGCTCGGCACTGTTCCCCGGCCTGCAAGGCGGTCCGCTGATGCATGTGGTGGCGGCAAAGGCTGTTGCCTTCGGTGAAGCACTGCAACCTCAGTTCAAGGAATATATCCGTCAGGTCGTCAAGAACGCGGATGTGCTCGCCAATACACTGATTGAGGCAGGCTATGCTGTCGTCTCAGGCGGTACGGATACGCACCTTGCGCTGATCGATCTGCGTCCCAAGGGCGTGAAAGGGAATGCCGCGGAAGAGGCGCTCGAACGCGCGCATATCACAACGAACAAGAACGGCGTGCCGAATGATCCGGAAAAACCGGCGATCACGTCGGGCATCCGGGTCGGCTCGCCGGCGGCGACCAGCCGCGGATTCGGCGAGGCTGAATTTGCGGAAACCGGTCGTTTGATGGCGCGTGTCCTTGATGCGCTCGCTGAGGGCGGGGACACATCAGCAGTCGAGCAGGAGGTTGCGGGCGAGGTCAAAAAACTGCTGACCCGTTTCCCGATTTACTGATCTTCAGGAGGCGGATGAGGAGGGCGATTGCCGGAGATGGCAACCGCCCATCCTTTTATCCAGTTGCGGCGGCTTCCAGTCCGGCAATGTCGATCTTCTTCATCGCCATGAGGGCACCGCCGACCCGTTGTGCCTGAGCCGCATCACCAGCATGCAGCAGGCGGGGCAGGGCTTTTGGGACGATCTGCCAGCTAAAGCCATATCTGTCTTTCAGCCAGCCGCACATGCTCTCTTCGCCGCCATCAGCGATGAGGGTCGACCATAACCGGTCTGTCTCTTCCTGATCTTCTGTCAGTACAGAAATGGACGTTGCGGCGCTGGCCGGAAAGCGGCCATCATTCATGTTCATCACCATGAAGGGCGCGCCGCTCAGGGTGAATTCGACAATCCCCGGCATACCGTCATAGACCGCATCGATTTTGCTGTCTGGCAACAGGGAAGTGTAGAACTCTGCCAGCTCCTTGGCCTGATCCTTCACCCACAGGCAGGTGCGGAGCTTTGATGAAAATTCCATGATCAGATCTCGAAGATCTGATCAAAGCCACCAAAGATCATCCGCTTACCATCAAAAGGCATCTCGCCCCCGGCCATGCGTTCGTCCGCCATCGCCTTCTCCCATCCGGCGTCACGGGCGACCTTGCTTTCCCATTTGATGAAACCGAAGACGACTTCCTCGCCTTCTTCTCTCAACACGGCCGTGTGAAGCGAGTTCACTTGACCTTCCGGCACGTCGCTGCCCCAGCAATCTGTCACGGACAGGGCGCCATATTCCTTGAAGATGGGATCCATCGTCTTGGCGAAGTCGAGATATTTTTCTTTGTTCCCGGACGGTACCGGGGCAAGGAACAAATCGTAGTAGGTCATATTTTCTCTCCTTTATGAGTTGCGGACGGCCGCTTCGAGAGCCGCAATGTCAATTTTCTGCATGGTCATCATCGCTTCAAAAGCGCGCTGGGCTTTGTTGCGATCCGTGCTGGTCGTCAGTTCCATGAGGATCTTCGGGGTGATCTGCCATGAATGCCCCCATTGGTCCTTGCACCAGCCGCACTGGCTTTCCTGCCCGCCATTGCTGACAATGGCGTTCCAGTAGCGGTCGGTTTCTTCCTGATCTTCAGTCAGGACCATAAAGCTGACCGCTTCATTTGGTTTGAAAGTCGGGCCACCATTCAGGCCGAGGAATTTCCTGCCGAGTACGGTAAATTCGACCGTCAGCTCACTGTCGGCCCGACCGTCGGGGAAATCGCTGGGCGCGTAATTGATGCGCTCAACGCTGCTGTTCGGAAAGGTCGCGGCGTAGAATTCTGCGGCCTTGCGGGCTTCGCCGTGGTCATACCACAGGCAGTTGACGAGATCGGACATGCCTCTCTTCCATTCAGACTTGCCGAGCCAGCTCATCAAGTTGGGCGGAAGCGGCTTTCCAGCCATCTTCAAATCCCATCTCGAGATGCGTTTTCATCGTTGCCTCTTCATTGTGACGTGCGCCCCAGATCATTTTCGTGCCGCCATCATCCATATCCGACAGCTCCACAAAACCAGTCATGAAATGGCTAGGAGCCGGCATGAAACCTTCGCGGTAGGCATCGGTGAAGACGAGGCGCTCTTCGGGCACGATCTCCAGCCAGATGCCGAAATTCTCGTGCCGCTCACCATTCGGGCTTGCCATGATGGTATTCATCCGTCCTCCGGGGCGCAGGTCAAAATCGGCTTCGGGCACATGCCAGGGCTTGGGGCAGTACCATCGCTTGAGTAGCTCTGCCTCCGTCCAGCAGCGCCAGACGATATGGCGCGGTGCATCAATGATCCGTTCAATGACGAGGGTCAGAGGCGCTTCCTGCCTGAATGTCACTGTCATCTGGTGTCTCCCTTTGATTTTTGTTGTGAGAAGAGAATTTCGACGTAACGCCGAAGGTGGCTGACCATATCGCGGGCGATATCCGCATCGCCTGTCGCCTTGGCGAGAATGAACGCCCCCTGAAGAACGGCTTGTGTGTGAAGGGCGAGGCTCTTTGGCGTCCAATCGGCCTTCATTCCGCGGTCGGTCATCGCCGCCCTGATATCGGCTTCAAGGGTTTGGGCATGGCCCGTGATGCTGTCGCCACAGGCGCGGGTGATCGCTTCAGATTGTCCGTAGACCTCTTGGGCCATGGTTCCAACGAGACAGGTAAATTCGTGCAGCTCGCCTTCGAGGATCTCGAGGCGGAAATCGATATAGGCAAGGAACCGCTCCAGCGGATCAGCGGGCTCGTGATAGGGCGCGCCCGCGAAAAGCCCGCCCGTCATCTCCGACCAGAACTCGGCTGCGGCGACGCCCAGCGCTTCCTTGCTGTCAAAGTGATGGAAGAACGCGCCCTTGGTAACGCCTGCTGCCGCGCAGAGATCATCGACCGTGGTCGCCGAATACCCCTTTTGCCGGATCAGGGTCAGCGCCGCCTCCAGCAATTTGTCCTTTGCCGTCACTCGCCGCTTGGATGTTGCTGTTGCACTCATGCCGTCTCAATACCAACCAGTTGGTATGTTGTCTAGCGAGGAAAAGCAGAGCGCCCTGTGGGCGGCTAAACCAAAACAGCCACAATATCTGGTATCTCTGGCAAAGACCGACTAAAGGCGCTCGATCATGCGATGCCCGTTTTGCACAAGTGAAGACACGCAAGTGAAGGATTCCCGTCCTGCAGAGGAGGGGGCGGCCATCCGCCGTCGCCGCCAATGCAGTGATTGCGGGGCCCGCTTCACGACGTTTGAGCGTGTCCAGCTTCGTGAACTCACCATCGTGAAGTCCTCGGGCAAGAAAGTGCCCTTTGACCGCGAGAAACTGCATCGCTCGATCAGCATCGCCACGCGCAAGCGGGATATCGACGCGGAAACCATCGAAAGAGTGGTCTCCAGCATTGTCCGCGATCTCGAAGCGTTGGGCGAGGCGGAAATAACCTCGCGCAAAGTGGGCGAGTATGCCATGGCGGCGCTGCAAAAGGTCGATGATGTGGCCTATGTGCGATATGCGAGCGTCTACCGGAACTTCCGGGAAGCAAAAGATTTCGAAGCGTTTTTAGGGTCGATGGAGGCCGAGTGAGTATGTCCGGCACCACAGAAATTCGGGGCCGCGCGGTTGAAGCGCGCACCATGGCGCGTCTTGCCGCGGTTCAGGCCCTTTATCAGATGGAACATTCCGCGATCGGTGTCGAAGCCGTGATCCGTGAATTCCAGTCCTTCCGCCTGGGCGGGGAGATGGAAGGCTCATTGCTGCGTGATGCGGATGCGGAGTTCTTTGCCGAGACCGTCCGCGGCGTGGTCGAGAACCAGCGCGGCATCGACCCCTTCATCCAGAAACATCTGTCAGAAGGCTGGACGCTCAAGCGGCTCGATGCGACGGCGCGCTCGATCCTGCGCTGCGGGATTTTCGAGCTGATCCGCCGGCCGGACATCCCCTGGCGCGCGACCGTCGACGAATATGTCGAGATCGCGAACAGCTTCTTTGACAGTGGCCAGACCGAGCCGCGCTTCATCAATGGCGTGCTCGATGCATCCGCGCGGGAGATCCGGGCGGACGAGGTCAGCTGACCTTCCATGGATGAATTCGAGCTGATCGCCCGATATCTCGCGCCATTGGCGGGGGAGGGGGCGTTTGGGCTCAAAGATGATGCAGCGTTCCATCACGGGGCCGTCATCACCAAGGACCTTTTGGTCGACGGCGTTCATTTTCGTACGGATGATGGCTGGGCCTCTGCAGCCAGGAAATGCTTGCGCGCCAATATCTCCGATATTGTGGCAAAGGGGGCCGCCCCGGACGGCGTCTTTCTCGGGTTCGTCTGGCCGTCAGATGTGAAAGAGGTCGAGATCGCCGATTTCTGTGACGGGCTGTCAGCGGACATGACTGCCTATGGGCTCTCATTACTGGGGGGCGATACGACACGCCACCGGCTTGCGGGTGCGCCGCTGACGGTCAGTATCACCATGACCGGCCAGCCCGGCCCGCGCGGCATGGTCCGCCGCGACGGGGCTAAGCCGGGCGATGCGCTCCTTGTCACGGGCACGATTGGCGATGGTTGGCTGGGCCTCGAGGCACTCCTTAATGGGTGGACGGATTATTCTGGCGCAATTGATGCCTATCTTGCGCCCCAACCCCCGGCGCCCATTGCGCCTGCCATTGCGCAATGGGCGAGTGCCGCGATTGATATCTCTGACGGCCTGCTCGCTGATGCTGGGCATCTGGCAAAGGCGAGCGGTGTCCGGCTGAAGATTGAAGGCGATCAGCTTCCCTGGTCCGAGGATGCGGCGCGCTGGATCAAGGGCGGCGGGGAGCGCGGTCAGCTTGTGACAGGCGGCGATGATTACCAGACGCTACTTACCGTCCCATCCGATAATGTCCGTCAACTGATGGAAGAAGCGGAAGCCGCCAATTGCCGCTTGACCGTAATCGGCGGGGCTGTTGAAGGGGAGCCTGCGGCTTTCATTCATGCCGCGGACTGGCAGGTTCTGGGTCGAGGCGGCTTTTCGCATTTCTGACGGGGCGGGGACATAGATCATGACGGCGCTGGCGCTCCGGGACAGGCTGGGTAAGGCATTCGGGGCCCTTGGCCCCGGCGTCCTGATAGCGTTCACAGTCGCGGCAGCGTCGATGTTCATCTCGGAGCATTACAATGCCCCCGTCATGCTGATGGCGCTTCTGCTCGGCATGGCGTTCAATTTTCTCTCAGAAGACAATCGCTGCGCCGCAGGGATCCAGTTCACCTCCAGCCGGCTTCTCAAGATCGGGGTCGCCTGCCTTGGCGTGCGCGTGACCTTTGATCAGATCATGAGTGTCGGCGCCGTACCGCTGATCTCGATCCCTATCTTCATTGTCCTGACGATTGCTCTTGGTGCGCTGCTTGCGCGTCTCATGGACCGGCCCATCGGTTTTGGGTTTCTCACCGGCGGGGCTGTGGCCATCTGCGGCGCATCCGCCGCGCTTGCGCTCTCGGCGGTCCTGCCCAAAACGGAGGTCTCCCAGCGCAACACGCTCTTCACCGTGATTGCGGTGACGACTCTCTCGACGCTGGCGATGATTGCCTATCCGATCATCTTCACCAATCTTGGCTTCTCTGATGTGCAGAGCGGCATCCTGATCGGCGCGACCATTCATGATGTCGCTCAGGTCGTCGGCGCAGGCTATGCGATCTCGGACGAGGCGGGCAATGTGGCGACCTATGTGAAGATGATGCGCGTCGCCATGCTGCCGGTCGTCATCATTGCCTTCTCCCTTTATTTAAGGAGGGGGACGGACGAAACGGCAAAGGCGCCCATGCCGTGGTTTGCGATCTCCTTCGGCATCGTCCTGCTGGTCAACAGTCTCGGGATCCTGCCGGGCTTTGCCGTCGAGGCGATCCGTGCGCTGTCGCAATGGCTGCTGGTCGCGGCCATCGCCGCGCTCGGCATGAAAACCTCGATGAAGGCCATGCTCTCGCTCGGCGGCAAGCATATCGGCATGGTCGTGCTCGAAACGCTCTTCCTGCTGGTGATGGCAATCGGGGTCGTTGCGCTTTTCATCCCCGAATAAAGGGGAGGGGCTTAGCTGCCCGTCATATTGATGAGCGCGGTGACGGCCAGCCGATAGCCCTCTGGTCCCGCGCCCGCGATGACGACATTCACGACCGGGCTGACATAGGAATGGTGCCGGAATTCCTCCCGCGCCAGCGGGTTGGAGAGATGCACCTCAACCTTCGGCACCGCCACGGCTTTGAGCGCATCATGCACCGCGATCGACGTATGCGTGTAGCTCGCCGCATTCAGGATCAGCCCGTCGGCCTCGCGACCCGCTCGCTGGATCAGATCGACCAGCGTGCCTTCGCTGTTGGTTTGCTCAAAGATGATCTGGTGGCTCTCGCCCGCATGCTCCTTCACCATCTCGGCGATTTCTGCGAGCGTCATGGAGCCATAGATTTCCGGCTCGCGCGTGCCGAGCAGGTTGAGGTTGGGGCCGTTCAGAATGTCGATGCGCATGGGGTCATATCCTCGCTGCGCGCTATCATCGGCGAGCCCGCGCCGAATGGCAATCCGGGGCTCAGCGCTCGCCCAGCGCCGTCAGGTAAAGGTCAAGCAGGGTCTCCATTTCCTGGCGGTCATGGTTCTCCATTTTCCGCAGGCGGATCACCTGACGCATGATCTTGGTGTCATAGCCTTCGCCCTTGGCCTCGGCGAAGACCTCCTTGATGTCTTCCATGATCGCCTTCTTGTCTTCTTCGAGGCGCTCGATCCGTTCGATGAACAGCCGCAGCCGGTCGGCCGCGACGATATCCGTCGAGGAGGAAGAGGTGTCGTCAAAGCTTTGTGATCCATCGGCCATGGTGCATTTATCCCGGGAATTGAAAAACGAAACAAAGCCCACACATCCCGTCTTCGCAAACCGGAGTTATCCCCATGCGGCTGTTCAGACGCCCCCCCACCACTGAAGGCTCGGCCGCGCCGGTTATGGAGCTGCATGCCGTTGAGGGGCTGGCCATCGCCCGCAAGGGCAAATCGATCGTTGCGGCCAGCACTGCCGCACGGCTGTTAAAAGAGGGCAGCTATCCGGACGTCCTCTATTTCCCTGCCGAAAATATCCACCCCACAGCTCATCTGCCTGTGGAGGGCACGACCACCTGTCCGTGGAAGGGCGAGGCGAACTACTACACCGCCGACGGCGCGCCAAAGGCCGCCTGGACCTATTATTCTGCAAAGGATCTCGTCGCCGAGATCTCGGGCATGATCGCCTATAATGATGCCTATATCGATGTTGAAACGCTTTCCCTGCCGGCGGTGCCTGCCGAGGCGGAGGAGGTTCTGACCTTCTGGCTGGAGGAAACCCCGTCTGAGCTGCATTTCAGGGTCGATCCGGAACTTGATGCGGCGATTGCGGCGCGGTTCGGGGCGCTGTTTGACGAAGCGGCGAGGGGGGCGCTGGATGACTGGCAGGAAACCCCGCGCGGCACGCTGGCGCTCCTGATCCTGCTCGACCAGTTCTCCCGCAATCTCTTTCGCGGCAAGGCCGAGGCCTTCGCGCAGGATGAAAAGGCGCAAGGGATCGCCGCGCGCTTGGTCGAGAAAGGCTGGGATCTGGCGCTGAGCCCCGATGAGCGGGCCTTTGCCTATCTGCCCTTCATGCATGCCGAGGACATGGACCTTCAGAACCGCTCAGTGGATCTTTTCATGAGCCGCCTGCCAGGCAGCACGAATGTCAGCTACGCGCTCGGCCACAGAAAGACCTTTCACCAGCATGGCCGGTTCCCCGGCCGCTACGAGGCGCGCGGTATCACTTCATGAAAGTGGCGCCGCTCGGGGGCAGGACAGGGCGCTGCGCGACTGTTTTCTGGGGTTGAGAAAAATGAGTGGCATGAGCGAAAGTCCTGCTTGCTTTCGAGAAACGCTTTGTCCATAAGCGGCCTTCCCGCGCTGCACCGGTAGCTCAGCTGGATAGAGCACCAGACTACGAATCTGGGGGTCGGGGGTTCGAATCCTCCCCGGTGCGCCATTTTCTCAAATGACATAGATTCACCTTTCGGATTCTGGTTAAGCCCTTGAATTAACTGGAAGGGAACGGCTGGGCAGACCGTTCGAAAACCTTCATTCCGCTTATACGGAATCTTCTTCTGGAAGCCCAATCTGAGCACCAGCCGCTTGGAGGCGGTATCACCCGAACGCCAGATTTCTTGCGGGTTTGCGAGGAAGTGCATGGCCATTCGAAAAGTCTCCTCGAAGGGCTTTGCAGGCTTGCGGCTATCGCGGGCCTGTTCCGCAAGAACAAGCTTTTGCTCCTCAAGCTGATGAATACGCCTTTCATAGGCGGTGACGACGGACGGACTTGAAGCTTCCACGATCCTATCGAGCAGGCCGGTAATCTGTCTCTCTACCTTGGCGATTTCGCGCTTGAGCTGCGCTCCAATCTCTTTGGCCTGTGCAAGCTGGTGCTCCCAGATGTCGGCAAACATGATGCGGGCGATCTTGGTGAGCTTCACGGTCGGCTGGAGAGTCCCTAGCAGCGCGTCGAAATCCCCTTCGAGTTCATCGCGGCGGATCGATTTGCGGTAGCTCGGGCAGCCTTTGCCGAAGCACATATAGTAAGGGTGCTTCACGCCTTTGTAGCCGGTTGACCAGCTTGAGGTCATCGGCTTGCCGCAATCGGCGCAGGTGACGAACCCCCGCAGCGGGAAGTCTTCGCTGAGGTCTTTGCGGTAGGGCGCTTTGCTGCCGTCCTTGAGGCGCTGCTGAATGCGCTGGAAGGTCTGATAGTCGATCAGCCCGTCATGGCGGCCTTCGCGCAAGGAGACTTTCCAGTTCGGCACTTCGATGTACCCGGCATAAAGCGAGCGGGTGAGTAGGTTCGTCACCCGCTGAAAGCTGATCTCGCCATTAGGCCGGTCTTTCGGGAAGGCGGGCTGGCGTTCGAGAAAGCGCTTCACTTCCGATTGCGTTTCAAACCTCCCGGACGCGAAACCCTGCAAGGCTTCCTCGACAATGGAGGCGAGCGGTTCGTCGCGCACCATCACCTTGCCTTCTCCGCCGCGCCGCTCAAATTTGTACCCATACGGAGGATGAAACACCCAATAGCCGTTCATGGTGCGGGCGCGCATCCGGTTCTTGGTCTGCTCGGCATTCTTCTGGCGCTGGTGCTGCGAGACGGACGCCAGCAGGTTCTCGACAAGCTGGGAGTCGCTGTCCTCGCCGAACTCAATGGAGGGGCTTTGTAATACCCCGCCCGCCGTGGCGATGGCGGCGCGAAGCTGCAAATGCGCTTCAAGCCCGCGAGCCAGCCGCGAGATATCATCGACGATCACCGCATGAGGTTGGCCGCGATGGGCGCGCAGGAAGCCGAGCATTTCCACCATGCCGGGGCGGGTGGTGAGGCTTCCCGACATATCGTCGGTGAAGACCTGCACCACCTCAAGGCCGCGATAGCGGGCATATTCCCGGCAGCGCGTTTCTTGTGAGGCGAGCCCTGAGCCTTGCGTTGTCTGTTTGACGTTGGAGACGCGCGCATAAATGACAGCCTCGGTCAGGCTATTGGTGGCAGTTTCGGCTTTCATGGCGCGCGCTCCTCCTCAGACGTCAGATTTTCATTGGGATCATCCGATAATACCATCTCGCCGGACTCATCGCCCGCAAATCCGATTGGCATTCCAAGATATCTGTGGACGGAACGCACATCGAAACCGAGATCGACGAACTGCACCATGACATTCCAGAGCGCAGTCAAGAGCTCGTCAGCTTCATCATCGGTGAGGCCGGAGTCTTCAAGGTAAGGCCGGTATCGCTCAAGCGCCAAGGTCGGAGGCCGCAACTGTGCTGTCTCAGGGGTTCCGTCTGTCCGTGGCTTGTCGCTCAAGATACCTTCCTTGCTCTCTTCTGCCCGCCTGATTGCGGGACAAAAACCACACCAGCTTATACCAGAAATCCGAAAAAGTACAGGAAAAGATTCCTATACTGATATATAGATCCTAAAATGGTGTTGATCCTCCAAATATTCTATCGATTAAAGCGGGGATAGTCTTGGTGAATTCTATGGAAATAAGCACCTCGCGGGTTTTATTTCATCTGAATTGTAAAGATGTCACACTTAAATAATAAATCAGTGTAAGGATGTTATTTATCCCAAAGCTCTGCGTAGAATTGCAAGCAAATGCTGAAGCTCTCCTCTAGAGACAGACTCGCCAAATCAGGATGACATTGCCGGGCCGAGTATTCATTCCTAGCTAGTGAAAGGAGAAGGCCGGGCGTCGCCATGCCTTCTGAGATCATGTGATCGTAGGTGCGCCAAATGTTGCGGTTGAGGCGTAAGCCGATTTCTCTATCCTCGAGAGTGAGCCTTCGATACTCGGTGACAAGACACTCCTCAACGGCGGCCTCTTCTGCCCGGAGTTTCTCAAGCTTCAGAATAGAGTCATAGTCCATGCTCATTATTATACAGCATACGGATAAAAAATGCTATCTCTCACGTCCAGCCCCTTTGTTGAATACAGGTCTTAAGCTGCCACGTCCTTTGGCCCTCTTGAAGTCGTGTTGAAGTAGGCTTTTTCTGGTTTTGTCACCATAAAACCGACCTTTCTGTTCTGCCTTGATCGCATCGCGTTCTTTCTCTTGGGCGACTTTTCTCTGGGCCTCGCGTATTTTTACTGCTGTCAGGGGTAGCATCTTTGCGACCGACTTTTCCGTCCCAATCATCCCTTTCGGCGCCATGCCGGTTCGGGCGGTTTCAGGCGGCGTGTAGGCCCTATCCGTATTGGTCTTGAGGGATTTTCCGGTGTTAGTACCGTCGCCACCGGATGGGATTCCTTCGCCGGAAGATCGGCCACCGTTTCCGGTGGAGTTCGACGATGTCATACTGAATCCTTTCCGTTGCTAGTGAAGGGGGCGGGCATGCACGAAGTGACACTGCCGCGTGGTTATGAGGATGAAGAGCGTGATCTGCCTGAAGGACATACAGTCCAAGCCACGGCACGATGGATGGGACCATACGAGACCGAAGCTGCAATTCGCAGTGGTCGACTCCGTTATGCGGACGCGGGATTTTGGGTAGGGCGATCGCCAGCTTCCGGCGAACCGATCGCTGTGACGGATGATCGACATTCGATGTTGATCGCAGGGTCGCGCGCAGGGAAAGGGCGGTCTTGTATCGTTCCTAACCTCTGCTTGCACAAAGGCAGTGCAATCATTGTCGATCCGAAGGGTGAAAGCGTCGGTTTGACGGCCGCCCGGCGTGGCTACGGCACGAGCCGGATTTCCGGACTCGGACAAAACGTGAAAGTCCTCGACCCTTTCGGCGTGAGCAAAGGTGCCGATGACTATCTTGCGAAGTTCAACCCACTCGACATGATCAAGGAAAGTGACCCCGAGGCATGTGAGATCGCTGAATTGATCGCCGACGCTATCGTACTGCGCGGTTCCGACAAAGACGCTCACTGGGATGACACCTGCCGGTCCCTCATCCAGGCCGTCGAGTTGTTGGTGGCCACCGATCCGGAATTTGTGGACCGGCGAAGTCTCGTGACAGTAAAGAGACTGATCCAGGGGACGGATCCCGCCGTCTTGGCGCCGCCGGATTCTGGTGTTCTGGATAAGGATGATACGGAACTTAGCCCTTTTTTCCGTCTGATGGAGCGGATGGAGAAGCGTGCCTATGATGGCACGCCGGTCGGCGACATTATCGGAGGAGCCGTCAGCAATCTGATAAATATGGGGTCCAATGAGTTTGGTTCGGTGATGTCGACTGTCAACAGGAATCTGAAGTTTCTCGACAGTCCGGGTATACAGGCGTGTATTTCGGGTGAGAATGACTGGAAGCTGGATGAGTTGAAGACTGACGCCAGGGGCCTCACAGTCTATCTCGTTTTGCCTCAGCGTTACATGGCGACCCATAACCGTTGGCTTCGTATGCTGATCACGTTGACGGTTACCCGGATGGAAGCTGTTGATAAAAAACTCCCAAAAGACCGGCCCGTGTTGATGGTCCTCGATGAATTTTCTGTACTCGGGTATCTCAAAATCCTCGAAACATCCGCTGGCTACATGGCTGGCTATGACCTGAAAATGCTGACCGTGATACAAGACCTGTCGCAATTGAAACGTCATTACAAGGATAGCTGGGAGACTTTTCTTGGAAATGCTGGGACTATCATCGCGTTCGGCAACACTGACCTGACGACGCTGGAACATCTCTCCAAACGTCTTGGTGAGATCGAGATCGAGACAGTGAATCGATCTATATCCGATTCCATGACCGAAACGATCGGAGACATTTCTGCATCGGAAAAGGCTAAGCAGCGGCGTGAGAGTGGCGGGACGACCAATAGGTCGACTGCACATGCGAGAACGACGGCTGATCAGTTGCAACGTACGAAGACACCGTTGATGACTACTGATGAAATTCGTCGACACTTCTCGCGGGAGAGTGGTCTGCAAATGGTACTTCTCGCCGGTGCGCCTCCAATCGTATCGCTCAGAACAAATTACGATCAGGATCGGTTCTTTCACGACAAATGGGACGTGGGCGACGCCTATCCTGCGGTCGCGCCCTGAGCCTCTCACCACGCATGCCTCGTTTTAATGAGTTGCCAAGCAGCATTGATTTGCTTGGCGAGTTCGTCTGTTCCGCCCTGATCGGGATGAGTTCGCGCCATTAATTTTTTCCACTGGGCACGGGCTTCCTCTTTCGTGAAACCACCTTCCTCTAAACCAAGAATTGCGAGGGCTCTGTGATAGGTGCTGTCCCCATCATCCGGAGGGCTGTTTTGCGAAGTCCAGTCCTTACGGTCATTGTGGCGGTCGCCACCAGTTTGTCTGTAAGTTTTTTGTCTTTGCTCATGATGATTGTACTCCCGGTACTCTTCATGACGGTTACTCCTGGTACGTTGCTTAGACTTGCTACCCGCGATAAAGGGCCAACTGTACTTACCGAAGAGGAATTTAGGTATTCTGGAGAGAAGCTTGCCGAAGTCGAGATGAACCACCTCTTCGGCGAACCAGAGGAACATGCCGGTCATCTGCGGAAGAAGTAGAATGGTACATCCGACTGCGGCTGCGACAAGCGAGGCGATCAGCGAGGTTTCCCATTGGCGCAAAACAGCGAAGCAAATCGAGGTGAGCTGCAAGGTGTAGAAAACAAACTTGGCTCTGTGCTCGACGATCCCGAGCTTGCCGAATGACTGCCAGAATCGATGTCGATCATCCCTATTGGACAGAACCCACAGAGAAGCGATCATCTGCATCGTCCAGACGATCCAGAAGCTCTCAACCATCACTGTCGTCACTATCGATGAAGAAAAAAGATCGGATATACCGCCCCATTCACCGGCAGTGGGAAGCGACGAAAGGGTGACATCGTCGATGTTGTTCAAGGCCTGAAGAGTCATCCAATTAATGGAATCCGCCGTGATCACCAACAGATCGACCTCCACGACGTCACCATAGACGAGTTGCAGCACCGCGGGGACATAGAGCCAAAGGAAGCGGCCGATGAAGACGGCCAAAGCGATGCCCGCCATGACCCGGAAGAGATAGGCGACGAGCCGGACGGGGAGAGGGATCTGACGCCATTTTAGATCTTTACCACCAATGGACGAGCCGACGACCCCGATACTTCGTACGAAGGCAAGGATGGCCAATAGACCAACAGCAATGCCGGCCAGCATACCCGCTGTCTCGAGGTTGAGATAAATAGTTCTTACTAGGATGAAATGCGCAATCAGAAACCCGATCACCATTTTCGCTACCCCGGCGAAAGTGTGTTCCTGATCCATCGCGTCATCTCCGATCTGATATTGCTGCCCGAGGCGTCAGTTGCGATACTGCAGTGTTCGGCGCTCGACAGCACTCGCTCCGTTCGTAGTGAAATAGTCGCGGAAGAATCGCCAAATCTCATCCGACCCAGTGCAAAACGGGCCGTAGCCTGGGCGGAGAAGCATCATGAGTTCAACATGAACATCAGACAGATCCCCCGGGGCGATGGCACTGTAGCCGGACCGTTCCGCGAACGTCGCAAAGCTCGGCATGTCACCCTTTACTACGCAGAACTGGGCAAGATCCGAATTTTGAACAAAGTCTGACACGATAATCAGACGTGTGGGGGCGGAGTTGAAATCGTTCTTTCGTGAAACTCCGGAAATTTGCTCAAGTATGGGGCTGTGGGACACATCATCCGGTGCGTCTTCACTCGACCATCCGAAGACTCGTTCTAACGCGTCGCTCGTCGGTGTAAGGAACTCATCTTCGTATAGACGCTCAAGATAAACGTCACTGCCGCGGATCTTCGTTCCCATCTGGGACGCCTCAGCAGCGCTCCGTGGGGGACGACACATGGTAAATACCGGCCGTGGCACCGACGCGAGGTGATCTCCATGTGTGGTATAGACCACTAGGCGTTCGCCGACACGAAGCTGATCGATGATTTCTTCAAGCCGGTTCAGGATGGCCCGGTGCTGTGATATGCTCCATTTCGGGTTGGAAACGTCCGCCATTACGACAGTTTCGGCAGTGTGGGTTCCATCAACACACAATGCTTCATCTATCTTCGCAGTTTTTGGTCGCAGGGCCGTCCACCCAAGGAGGCCGCCTACGATAATAATGACGCCGGCGATCGAGCCGTATTTCTTGATATCGAATTTGTTTCTTCTGGGACGGCGGCGAGGGCGGCGGCTCGACCGCGAAGATCGGTTACTCCTTGTCATCTGATTTCTCCTCTGAACTATTAAACTTCGTGTACGCAGTTTCGACACGTGCCCTCGCATCTTGATATGCGCGCTCTAATTCAGCTCTGCGACTTGTCGCCCACGCAGCGGCTGCTCCTGGTTGTGGGACGTCTGGAGGGGTCCAAGCCTTGGGGGCTATATCTAGAAGCTTATCAATATCAATTGCGTCAGTGGTGAACTCGCGACGCAGGATTGATCGTATATCATCGGATAGTTCGGATAACTCCGCTCTGAGAGCATCTTGAGCTTCTTGCCGAAGTGCGTCGAAGTTCGATTCCAGCTCAGCGGCTTCATTCAGTACTTCTTGCATTTCCAGTTCTTCGTCATTCCATTCGATCAGCATGCCCTCATTATCGTCGCTGATATCATCGAACAGTTCGTCAATATCCTCTCGCGCTGTTCTGGCGATCTCTGCTGCTTTCACCATGGGCCGTTCCATGGCTGCAGCATATATCTCAGAATACTGATGGTATGGATCTGCAAAGGAGTGAACTCCTTTGAGAAAACTCGCACCGGAGAAAACAATTCCCAAAGAGATAAGGAGCCAGCTTTCGTACGAATCAAAGACTGTCTGGAAATCAAGAAAATATTGGGTCACAGCCTCGAATTCACCCGTAGCTCGTACCACGGCGGTCAGGTAATGCATCACTCCGGTTGTCACGAGCCAGGCGAATATGCCTAAGCGAGCTAGTCGGCGGCGCCGACGCATTGGTGGCGTTGACGTTCTAGCCCGTTTTCCAAAATCCCACGAACGACCAAAAACGAAACCTGCAAACGCAGACAGAGATACGTTTACGGACGAAATCATCAATCCCTTGAGCAAGCCGGAAGTAACATCGGCAGTAAAACCATTGCCAGCCAAAAAAATCCCGGTTGCTATTCCTTCTAGGCTAGCAAGCAGGGCGAGAATGGATGCTGACCGCAATGGGTCTTCGCGGACAATAGGTGGTCTTTCAATTCGATGCTGGTGTTGAAACGCCCGAAGAAATCGAGTTCCGTCGTTCCTTTCCTGAGTGACCGCCAACAATCTGGCTACCGCTGTGGATGCGATGCTGAGCATTTCATCAGATCTGGGATCAGTCAGGCTGTGGTTTTTAGTTTTTGCTGTTAGTTGCGCTGCCAGTACCTCAGCTTCGGAACGGCTAAAACTTAGTTGACCGTCAATCTCAGCAAGTTGGGATTTATAGTATTGGCTGACTTTTAATATATCTGTCGGGATATCCCCGTCGACATACACATCCATAAGCAGGTCGGTATATCGCGAGGTCGGAACAGATACTCTTCCTTCCTTAGATCGAATAAACCTTCCAATCAGGTTCAGGAATAGCCTACTGCGTTGCGCCATCGTATTCACCCCTTGTGCGCCTGGAGAATGAGAAAATATATTCATTACACAGAGCAAAATTAGAGGGCCCCCGCTGTCGGGGGATGCTTCTAAAAAAGTACGTGTAAAGATATGTGTGGAAAGGCGTTATCCATGCTGGTCCGACAAGGGACACCCGGCTCACGCCGGAGACCACGATACCGCAGCGGATTGGAGCGATTGACATCGCCTTCCTCTCAGTTCTTACCGATAGAAGGCGTTGACTGGGGGACAAAACCGTCCCTAAAAGCCATGTTCCTGTGATTCACCACAAATCATAGGGAACTGCCTAACGGTAGTTTTATGCTCGCGCCGAAGGGTACAACCCTTCGGCGCACTGCCATCGGGCTCAATTCCCTTCATTTAGGGGCCAGAGTGTACTCCCAAAGATTAACGGGCACAAGCAGATCATATCAGTGCCCACAGGCGTCATTACTGAATTGTTGGCAGAAAATAGCTAAATTTTCAGCTTAATCGAAATCTGATGTAAGTACTGAAGCCAGTAGCTCATTAATGAGAAGGTTGAGGCTCACATTTCGTTCATCGGCGAGCTCATCAAGCCGATCTCTAGTATCTTGTTTTAAACGGATTTTTGTTACTCGCGTCTCCCCAAATGCCTGACTCGCGCTACCTCTAACCGGAGGGCCGAAAGTCAGGTTTCGGCGGCGAGTTTTCTTGGACTGAGACATGAACTACCCAACGCAAAAATTGTGCAAGACAAAATAATTAGCATAAAATGCTAACATAATGTTGCATCAATGCAACAAAAAAATTGCTTTGGCCGTATTCTTGGCTCAATCGGCCTCGTGTATAGTAGGGCAGGAGTTGTCCAGCAGGGAGCATGGAGTGTCCGATATGGACAAAAAATTGTCCGAACGAGACAAAATCGCGGCAAGCTTAGCGGCAACAGCTCGAGGCGGTGCGCTGCGACCAGAGCAGCTGAGGGCGCTACGAGCACTCGCGGATTACGCGAGTCATCGGTTCGGGTTGACGCGAGATGAGTTGCGGCGTCTCTCAAACATGAAAACAACTCGCGAGCTGTCGCGTGTGTTCTCCGGCGGGGCCGTTGCTCACCACCTCGATGTTTTCCAGGCGCTGAAGGAATACTACACCCCTCTCGCGTCGCAATGTGATGCGTGGCTTCAACCCACACTGCATTATCTCTTCGCTCTCAAGCAGCACGACGATGATGACGAGGATACTTCGGGCAGATTCGGAGACGCTGGTCTGCTCGACACACAGCTGATGCGTGCGGCTAACTTAACCGAAAAACACATCTCGGATTTTTGTGCTCGGTATGCAGGTAAGTATCGATTCTTCCGCTATGCAGCAGACCCGCTTGAGCCAGCGAGCGGTGATAAGTTTCGGATCATTATGGGCACATTGAATATCTTACGTCCGACTGCTCATCAAGTTGCTCCTCGATTTGAGGCAGGCTTCGAAGCTGCGCGCCCACGCGGCGTCACTGAGGCGTTGAGTGAGACGGGCGTTGTAGTTCCGTTCAATGATATGTTCTTAATATTTGGAATTGAGACTCATCATCAATTGACTCGTCCAATCATCATCTATTGTCGAGATATTCCTTGGGCGCATAATCGTGCCTTCCGTGGGATCGTGAATCGTCAGCATTCAAATCGAAGCGTGATTGCCTCTAAGTGTCTTTATGTCAGGAACGAGTATATCCCAGAACAGCTACTAAATGCATCTCTGTTCTATTTAAAGGAATCTGACATGGATTTTCTCAAGGATCCTCGTCTCAGTATTGATTTCGAAGATTTTCGAAACGTAGTCGAAAGTGACGGCAGAAGCGTACTGCAGGATTCTAAATCATACTGATGATCACTGGGAACGGAAAGATTGCACCTCAAGGATCACCCAATATTTAGAGAGTGCGAGAATCTTGAGTCACGGCTCTGGCATGTTTGCTGAGTTTTCCGTGCATGCATGAAATTGAACTATTTGTTTCCGATTCCTAGGCTTCTCAGAGGTGTGATTAATGGAATATTAATATCAGTAGACGTATAATATTCCTATGTGGGGGATTTGTACTAAATTCATGGATTCTGTTGTCGTGCAGTGGTTTTCGCATGACTGAGCGCACCCCACCTAAAAACCAAAACCAGATCGATTTGAGAGACAAGGCCGTTGAGGAAGCGACCGGCGGGAATGGTCCGAGGGCGTCGCGGTTCAAGACAGGTGAGAACGCACCTGAAGCGATCCGCGAGAAAGAGCGCAAGGCGCGGGCCGATCAGATGATGGCCCTGCAGGTTCAGCTCGCGACGCAGGCACAGATTGATGCCTATCTCCGCAGCCTCAGTGATCTACGCGACAGCGTGTATGACGCTATCGAGGAGAATGCGGACTTTATCGAACGCCTGCGCGGTGGCGCGGCCAAGCTGGAAGACGGTACAGCCGTTTATCTGCTGGCGGATGGCCGGTTCCGCACGGTGGAAGGCGATATCCTCACGCGCGATGAGCTTGCGGACGTGCCGGATAACCCGACGACCTGGGCGGAGTATGAGGCCGCGATCCAGCGCCGCGCCCAGCTCGCCCGGATCGAAAGCGATGTGATTGCCCCGGCAGAGGACAAGCTACGCAGCGGTGAAGCGACAACTGATGACCTCAAGCGGATCGAGGCGGAAATGAAAGAAGCTGTCGAGATCATCGAAAATCCCGCGAAGGAAGCTGCCGACGTCAGGTCCGAGACGAGGACGGCGCCTTCTTCAAACATCCAAATGAACGATATTTCCTTGGCACCTTAGAGACCGTCGCACCCAAACCGGGCGACCGCATAGACTGTTGCCGTTGCCTGTGTGGAAGGGTGCAATTCCATCACCTCTTTGACGCGCTGTTGCCCGTTGTGATCGCCAGTGAACCAATCTGACAAGCATCCTGATAGCTCCGGCTGATCTTTGGCGACCGTCTGCGCCATCATTGTCACAGCGCCGTGAACCCATGCCTGGCGCTCGCGATCCGGCAGCGCCAGCAAGTCGGAATTGAGCAATTCCCGCGCGGGCTTGTCGCCGATGACAGGGTGACGAACAGGCTCTTGCGCCTGTGCAGGCCCGATTAGGAGCGAAAAAATCGCGATTGTGGATAGGAGTCTCAAAATCGTTCCTTATCAGGAACACATGGAGTAACCTGAAAAAGCCATGGAAAACCTTGCCTCAAATGTGAGGCAACGCCCGTCTTGAAAGGGAACCCTTGTAAGATTGAAACGCAGGAGGGGCGCGGATTCCAGGAGGAGACCATGCGGCTCGGCTATATCAGAACATCCTCGCGCGAGCAGACCCCTGCACGGCAGATCGATGCCCTGACTGCCAAATGCGACAGGCTCTTCGTCGAACAGGTTTCCGCAAACAGGAAGAAGCGCCCTGTCTTCATCTCCGTGCAACGGCGGTTGCGAGCGGGCGATACGTTGGTGATTCATGATCTGGACCGCGCGTTCCGTTCAACGCTCGAAGCGCTCACCGTCATGCAACGCCTGACACAGCGCGAGGTAGCGCTCGAGGTTCTGTCCCTGAATATCAACACAGGCTCACCTGAAGGGGAGCTGCTCTATACGCAGACAGCCTCATACGCGCGTTACGAATGGCGTATCCTCAGCCGCCGGACGAAGGAAGGCATGGAGGCCGCACGTGCGCGTGGGGCAAAGATTGGCAGGCCGCCTGTCATAGATGAGGACAGCCTCGAATGGGCCCGATTGCTGATCGATAGCGGCTTGCGCGTTGAAGATGCGGCCTATGAGATCGATGCGGCGCGCTCGACACTCTATCGGCATTTGGCGGGGGGGAATACCTGCGATGGGGTTCATTGAGATCGCAGCTCTCTGTGGTGCCTGACAATCCAGTTCTCATCCATGAAATCCTGCCGGACTTTTTTGTGAGCGCTCAATGGGCGGCCCGCTTAAACGTGTGGCCCGTGAGCCCTCAAAAAAGCGCCCGGCTGATCTGGTTTCATGGACCTGGAATTCATCAGGCCAAAGAGAAAGGATCACGACAATGACCACCGATCAACACATTCAACAACCCAGCCAGCCTGTCTATCGTCTCGGCTTTGCGCCCTATGACGGGACCGACCGCAACGGGCAGAGAAAGCTCGGCTATCCTATCGAAATCGGCGCTGCGTTTCAGCGCCATGAAGCCGACAAGGGCCTTGTCGCCAAGTTCCGCATCATCCCGGCGAACATGACCGATGGCGTCCTGCTTCTCCTGCCGCCCAAGCCTGCGGCCCAGAACGGCGAGCTGGACGTATGAGCCGGCCTGCGACCGTAGCGAAGCTGAATGATCAGCTTCGCGCCCGGGTCGGACGTCCAGTGTTCCTCGGCGCAAACGAGCCAAAGCTGGGTACGATCCTGATGACGCGCGGCGTCATGGAGCTTGAGCCAGAGCATATCATTGACGTCTGGATGAAGGTTCGCAGCTTCGACAGCTTTACCGAAGATAATGATCCCTATGGAGAGCATGACTTCGGCAGCGTGACGCTCGGTACCGGCGAGAAAATCTTCTGGAAGATCGACTACTACGCCGATGAAGCCTGCGAATATGGCTCCGAAGATCCCAGTGATCCTAACCAGAGCTTCCGAGTTCTCACCATCATGCTCGCAGAAGAGTACTGAACCGCAAAAAAGCGGCGCTGCATC
Organism: Parvularcula marina; assembly: GCF_003399445.1. Lineage (NCBI taxonomy): Bacteria > Pseudomonadati > Pseudomonadota > Alphaproteobacteria > Parvularculales > Parvularculaceae > Parvularcula > Parvularcula marina. The sequence goes on from NZ_QUQO01000001.1 coordinate 2,848,754, forward strand.
CGCAGTGCCGTTTTGATTTTTCTTCGACAAACGGGGGCATTCAGGGCCTTGTCATCGTTTCAGCTTGTCGAAAAGATCGATCAGCTCCGAGACTTTTTCCCGCTGGGCGTCGGCATCGGCGGAGCGGATGGCATCCTCAACGCAATGGGCGGCATGATCTTTGAGCACTTCGCTTTCGGCACGGGCGAGGGCAGCTTTGACCGCCTGCATCTGATGGAGCACATCGATGCAATAGCGGTCTTCCTCCAGCATCTTCGTAATGCCGCGCACCTGACCTTCGATGCGCTTGAGACGTTTGATCGTGGCTTCTGATTTTGACATTTGACCGATACCCTATGGGGGTATATGATCGGGATCGAAAGGTTGGTCAAGCGGCCCATGATGGCAAGCCTCAAGACAGCGCTATTCGTTGCACTCGCCCTCATGTTCGGGGCGAGCCAAACATGTGCTTGCGCCGTGTCAGGGCACGGTCATGCCGCACATCAGGCAGCCGAGACGCATGAGAGTAATCACGGCGCCCATCATCAGGAAAAACCACCCTGCGATGAGCAATGCCCGCATTGTGCGTCAGTTGAACTTGCCAGTTCTCTTGTCCCGGCGAGTCCCGCCATTGCTCCGAGCGCCTCGGCTTTCATCGACATTTCAGTCCCGCCGGAAATGGCCTTGGTTTTCCCGCCTCTCGCGCGGGCATCTCATGTCAGGCCGCGCGGAATCGACCCACCAAGGCGAAGTCCTGTCTCTCTAAAAGTCCGTCTCCTGAATTGAATCCACACTCAGCCGTCCGCGGCTGGGACAGCGCGCAGATGCGCCGGAAATTCGGATTCAATTCAATAGAGAGGACAAAATGGTATCACGACGAGAATTTTTAGGCACAGCGCTGCAAACCGGCGCTTTGCTGGGGCTGGCTAGCCTGTTGCCAGCCTGGGCCCGGCCATCATCGGCGGGCAATATGGGGCTTGAGGCCCTGACAGGCACTAATTTCGATCTCACTGTGGATCGGTTCCCTGTGATGATTGACGGACGGAAGGGAATGGCGACGGGCGTCAATGGTCATCTGCCGGCACCCCTGATCCGGTTCCGCGAAGGTGAGGAAATCACTCTCAATGTCACCAACAATCTGGATGAGGACACTTCGATCCATTGGCACGGCCTGCTTGTGCCGTTCGAGATGGACGGGGTTCCGGGGGTCACCTTTCCCGGCATCCGGCCCGGGGAGACGTTTCAGTACCGTTTTGCTGTGCCGCAGAATGGCACCTATTGGTATCATTCGCATTCGGGCCTGCAGGAACAGCTTGGCCATTACGGACCGCTGCTGATCGAGCCCAAAGGGACCGATCCGGTCTCTTATGACCGCGAATATGTCCTTGTGCTGTCCGATTGGAGTTTCGAAAATCCATACCGCATCTTCAAGAAATTGAAGACGATGAGCGAGAGCTACAATTTCAATCATCGCACCGTGCCGGATTTCCTCGCTGATGCTGCCGACGAGGGGGTTGGTGAGGCATTCAGGGAACGGGCCATGTGGGGCGGCATGCGTATGTCACCGCGCGACATCTCCGACGTGACAGGGGCGACCTATCACTTCCTGATCAATGGTCATGCAACGGCAGATAATTGGAACGGGGTGTTCAATCCCGGTGAGCGTGTCCGGCTGCGGATCATCAATGCCTCGGCCATGACCATCTTCAATGTGCGTATGCCGGGCCTGCCCATGACCATCGTTCAGGCCGACGGCCTGCATGTGCAGCCGCTGGAGGTCGATGAATTCCAGATGGGGGTGGCTGAGACCTATGACGTGATTATCGAACCGAAAGAGGCGCAAGCCTACGGGTTTGTGGCGGAATCGATCGACCGCTCCGGGCAGGCCGTCGCCACATTCGGGCCACGTCCGGGGATGCGAGCGGACGTGCCCGCGATGCGGCCTGTGCCGACCCTGAACATGAAAGATATGGCGATGGATCATGGCGCGATGGACGGCATGGGGAAGATGGACGGCATGGACATGAAAATGGATCATCCGTCCGGTCATGAGATGCATGAGGATCATGGCAGCAAGATCAAACGGGGGCCGGGCGTGGCAAATGTCGTCATGATGCCAAGCTCCCGCCTTGGGGAGCCGGGCACCGGCCTTGAAGACGTGCCGCACCGCGTCCTGCGCTATACGGATCTTCGCAGCCTAGAGCCCAATCCCGACACGCGCGCGCCTGAACGTGAAATCGAGGTGCACCTCACCAGCAATATGGAACGCTATATGTGGTCCTTTGACGGGGTGCAGTTCTCACAGATCACCTCACCGATCATCTTTCATGAGGGCGAGCGCGTCCGCATGACCATGATCAACAACACCATGATGAACCATCCCATTCATCTGCACGGTATGTTCTTTGATCTCGTCAATGGCGGCGGGCATCATATGCCGCGCAAGCATACTGTCATTGTGAAGCCGGGCGAGAAGCTCTCCGTTGATATCAGTGCGGAACATATCGGCGATTGGGCGTTTCACTGCCATCTGCTCTACCATATGTTTGCCGGGATGATGCAGGTCGTCTCCGTCCTGCCGCGTGAAGTGAATCATCCCCCCGGGATGAAGCATCCCCCGGGACATAAAACGTCCACGAAAGCGTCGATGGATCACCACGATCATGGGGGGATGCACGAATGAAAAAGTTCCTCACCATTTTAATGGCAGGCACAGTCATTGCCTCTCCCGGCCTCGCACAACATAGCCATGAGAGCGAAGCAAGTGGCGACAAGAAACCACTCTGGTCGCAGGCGGATGAATATTACGATCCCGACGAGATGGCCGAGGCGCGCGCTGCGGTACTCCATCATCATGGTAACAGCCCGTACTGGTTCGTCATGGCCGACCGGCTGGAAACACAGATCCATGAAGAGGAGGAAGTCCTCGTCTGGGATGCGCAAGGCTATTTTGGCGGTGACATCAACAAGCTCTTCATCAAGACCGAAGGGGAATATTCCTTCGAGGATGACGAAATCGAAGATGCAGAGATTCAGGCGCTATGGTCTCGTGCTGTCTCTCCCTACTGGGACGTGCAGGCCGGTGTCCGCTACGATGTCGAGCCGGATGGCCTCAGCCATGCCGTTCTCGGTGTGCAGGGGCTCGCGCCTTATCTCTTCGAGGTCGATAGTGCGGCCTTCCTAAGCGAGAACGGTGACCTGACAGCCCGCACGGAAGTCGAATACGAACTTCTGTTCACCCAGCGGCTCATTCTTCAGCCTCGTATCGAAGCCAATTTCTCGGCGCAGGATATCCCCGAGAGAGAAATAGGCAGTGGACTGACGGACCTCGATGCGGGGTTACGCCTGCGATATGAGGTGAAGCGGGAATTCGCGCCATATATCGGCATCGAATGGCAGAAATCCTTCGGCGATACCGCCGATTTTATTGAAGCGTCAGGCGGCGAGAGCGAAGGCACGGCCTTCGTGATTGGCGTGCGCGGCTGGTTCTAGGAGACAACATGGAAAACCTCATTCATCCAAATATCCATCCCGTCCTTGTTCACTTTGCCTACGGACTGACCTTCACATCGGCTTTGGCCTATGTCCTCGTGTTCTTGCGGGGGGTGAGGACGGGCGGAAGCGGTTTATTGACCGCCGCAAACTGGATGCTGGCATTCGCTGTTCTGTTTATCGCGCTGACCATCGCTGCTGGCTTTCAGGCTTATTACACGGTCGATCATGACGGTCCGTCACACGAAGCCATGACGACGCACCGGAACTGGGCTCTTGGGACCGCCAGCGCGGTACTCTCACTTGCACTCTGGCGCTGGGTCGGTCGGAAGTCTCCGCTCGGTCTGCCTTATGTCTTTGCCATGGTGCTGGCTGCAGGCCTTATCTCCGTGACCGGATGGTGGGGCGGCTCGGTTGTCTACAAGCATGGCATCGGTGTTGAGCGTTTGCCCGCGATCAGCGGCGAAGGGCACGACCATGATCACGGCGACGAAGGACATGACCATGGCGATGAGGAGGCAAAGAGCACATCCTCTGCAGAGATCCTGTCGCCCGAGGCCGGTTCTCCCGCTGCTGTCGTAGAAGCCTTTGCCGCCGCGCTTAAAGCCGGTGACGCAGCCGCACTCGAAGCGCTCGTCCATCCTGACATTCTCATTGCCGAGAGCGGCGGTGTCGAACGTTCCTTTGCCGAATATGCCGGGCATCACATGCCCGCAGATATGGAATTCATGGGCGCCGTCGATATCACTTTGAAGAACAGGTCCGTGCTCGAGGCGGCAGGGATGGCGACGGTGATTTCCGAATCCCGGCTTCACGGCACCGTCGACGGGAAAACCATTCATGCACGGATGATGGAAACCATGGTGCTCACGCCATCAGAGCAGGGTTGGCGAATTGCCCACATTCACTGGTCATCTGCTCCACTCACTGACGATCACGACCATTAAGGAGGGCCGGAAAATGACAGAAACACATCAGCATCACCATGGCGGCTCTCATAGCTCGCTCGTGACCTCCGCGCAGGCCACGCTCCACTGCCTGACCGGCTGCGTGATCGGAGAGGTCGCGGGGTTGATGATCGGGGTGACACTCGGGCTTGGCGTCTGGTCGACTATCGCTCTTGCCACGGGGCTTGCTTACATTTCCGGTTTCACGCTCGGCTTGCTACCGGTCATGCGACGTGAAAACAAAACATTCTGGCAAGCCTTCAAAATCATCTGGATCGGTGAGGCTCTCTCCATCGGTGTCATGGAAATTGCCATGAACTTCGCTGATTATCACATGGGGGGCATGACCGCCGGATCAGTTCTCGCACCACAATTCTGGTACGGATTGATCGTGGCGGTTCCTGCGGGCTTCCTTGCTGCCTGGCCGGTCAATTGGTGGCTGCTTCGGCGCAATCTCAAAAAGTGCCATTAACCCGAAGAAGGGAACTCATCTCTCGCGCAGACGTTTGCCAAATACGCCAACGAATAATGACAAGCGCGAGAGATGAATAATTATCTGAGATTTATACTGATGATCGCTACATCAACCGCCGTCATGCTGGGGTTGATGTATTTCAATACCTATGCGTGGGAGCACGTCTTTTGGAGTGAAACGCGCTTTTACATGGCCTTCGTGATGGGCGCGGCCATGGCTGCGGTAATGCTGAGCTTCATGCTGGGCATGTATAAGGATAAAAAGCTCAATCTCAGCATTTATGCCGGATCGGTTCTTGTATTCGGTGTCGCTCTTTTTCTTGTCCGCAGTCAGGTCACCGTCGGTGATCGCTCTTATATGAGCGCGATGATCCCGCACCATTCCATCGCCATCATGACTAGTGAACGCGCAAATATTGAAGATGCGCGTGTGCGCCAGCTTGCTGATGAAATCATCCGTGCCCAACGCCGAGAAATCAAAGAGATGGAATGGTTGATTGAGGATATTGCGCGAAACGGCATCGCCGATACAGATGGTGAAGCAGAACGCCGCCCGGTTCCCAAGTTCGAGGGCCGCCTGAATCTGCCCGAGCCATCCGTACCGTTATGAACTAACACAATATCCGTCCCGTGACATTTTGGCGGCACTTGAAAGAAATTAATGAAATAGCATTTCGGCTATGTTATATATGCTTTTATGAGCCGCTCGACTGTTCATCTTGTACGTTTTCTGGGCATGATCGTGATTGCTGTCTCGATCATGTGCGCACCTGCGGCTGAGGCACTTCATTCAGATCAGAAACAGGATGCCCCCTGCGAAAGCGTAGCGGACCATCAATCCGTTTCTGAGGATAGTGACCCCGACAATTCGCACAAGAAGACGCATCACGCACATCATTGCGGCGGCTGCCATCTGCATATTTACCATTCGCTTTTTGGTGATGTGACGCCCTCTGCGGACGTCTTCGCATCGCTTTTGCCTCTGACAGATATCGGGCCGGGCCTCTTGCAGCCAGATGGCCCCTTCCGGCCTCCTCGTAGCTGACATTCCCTTTTTTGGTGGCGCTTCTCAGCGCCGGGATAACTGTCAGTACAAGGAAAATTTTGCATGAAATTCGTCATATGCGGGGCGCTTTGCGTCCTTGCGTCCCTGTCAGGGGCCAGCGCAGCGCGCGCTGGTGCCTGCGGGCAACCAGCCGGACTTTACGTCCCGCCGATCCCTTCGAATCAACCCCTCACGTTAGATGCCGCGCTTGGCGCCGTGCGGTCTCTCTCTCCGGAGGCGAGAGAAGCGGCGCTTGAGGCGCGGGCGTCTCAAGCCGAGGCGCGCCAGGCAGGGCGCTGGAAGAACCCTTCGCTCATTTTTGAAGCCGAAAACTTCGAGGGCACCGGGCCGTTCAGCGGCTTTAATCAGAGTGAAACGACTTTCGCGATCGAGCAGGAGTTTGAACTTGGCGGACAGCGCTCCAAACGCCGCCGTGCCGCTGCGGCGCGCGCAGCCCTCGCCAGTGCCGATTGCGCGGTGATCCTGCGGGAGGCGGAGTTGCAGACGGCGCTGCTCTTTGAGGAACTCGCTGTTACAGCTGCGCTTACCGAGCTTGCGGGGGAAGCGGCGGCGCTTTCCGAGGAACTGAGTGAGGCCGTGCGCCGGCGAGTGGAAGCGGGTGCCGCTGCGCCGCCGGAGCTTTCACGGGCTTCGGCTGATCATGCGGCCTTGAAGGCCGAACATGGCGCGCTGAAGGCTGAACTCGCCAGCCTGCAATATGCACTGGCTGCAATGTGGGGGAGCGATGAGCCGCGCTTCGTATTGCCGGTGCTCAGCGAGGTGGGGCCGCTCACTGTTGATGGATCAATGCGTGCCCGGACCCATCCACGAATTCTGAGGGCGGAAGCCGCCAGCGAGATGTACCGGGCACAGCAACGTGCTGACCGCGCCGCGCTCTATCCCGATGTCAGTGTGACGTTCGGTATACGGCGGTTTGAAGAAACCGGTGAGGACGCTCTTGTCGCGGGGATTGGTATGCCGCTTCCGATATTTGACCGGAATCGCGATGCCGTTGCCGCTTCGGGCCACCGGGCAGATGCCGCAGAGGTCAGCCGGAACGCCGAATTGCGCCGTCTTGCGGGTGAGCAGGCCGCCTCGCTTCAGCGCGTGGAAATGCTGAAAGCGCGTGCAGAGCTACTCCAGAGCGAAGCACTTCCGGCGGCACAGTCCGCCTACACCGCTTCGGCGCGTGGTTATCAGGCAGGCCGGTTCAGCCTGACCGATGCGCTTGATGCGCGCCGCGCTCTGATCGGGACAAAGGCTGCCGCCATCGAGGCGCAAGGAGCGCTTCTTGCCGAACAGTTCCGTCTTGGCAGCCTCCTCGGAACAGCGCCGTTCAATGAAGGAGGCGATCATGTCCAATAAAATTTGTCAGATGATTCTTCTTGGATGCATCTGCCTGATGCTCCTGAGCGGTTGCGGCGAAACAGAAAGCACTGCTTCTGAAATGCCAAAAGTCGTGAATGCGACCGAGGATCATGCGCATGAAGATGAAAAATCGGATGATACGCACGACGATCAGCATGGTGAGGATCATGGCGAAGAGGGTGTCGAGCTGGAAGCCAGTGCAGCAGACGCGTTGGGGGTAAGGGTTCGCACCGCTTCCCTGTCGTCCTCCGAAGGTGTCCTGCAACTGCCTGCGGAAATTCGCCATGATGCCGATCGGGTGGCCAATATTGCGGCGCCCATCGCCGGGATCGTGAAATCTGTGACGAAATCCGAAGGCGCTCACGTCACGGAAGGCGAGGAGCTTGCCGTGATTTCAAGCCGCGAACTGGCTGATCTCAAGGCCGAGTTTATCTCGGCCAAATCCGCCGAAGCCCTTGCGCGGGCAGAGCTCAAGCGTGAAGAAAATCTGTTTGCCGACAAAATCACATCCGAAGCCGATCTACTCGCCGCCCGTGCGGCCTTCTCAAGGTCTCAGGCGGCGCGTGAGGCAGCGGAGACCAAGCTCCATGCTATCGGCCTTGATCATGATGTGATCGACAGGCTCGATCGTGCTGAGGATGGGGAATTGTCTCTCTTCAGACTAACCTCACCGCTGGCCGGTCAGGTGGTCAGGCGCGACCTCACTCTCGGTCAGTCCGTCGATGTGGGTACTGAGCAGCCGCTTTTCGTCGTTGCCGATACCAGCGTCGTCTGGGCCGATCTGGCGGTCTACAAATCCGATCTTGCCATTCTTTCCGAAGGCGCGCTCGTCACCTTTCAGAACGACAATCGCGAGCAACTGGCACAGGGAAGGGTCAGTTTTATCTCTCCTTTGATCGATGAAACGTCGCGTACGGCAACCGCTCGTGTTGTTCTTGCAAACACGGATGGAATGCTCCGCCCGGGGCAATTCCTCACAGCTCTGGTGGAGCGTGGGACTGACCGCGAGGCGGTCCTGATCCCCGAAGATGCTGTCCAGAGCGTCGAAGGACAGATGGCCGTCTTTGTGCCGAGCGATCATGGATTTGCACTTCAGCCAGTCAGGACGGGCGAACGCCTGAATGGACAGATCGAGATCGTCAGCGGTCTTGAGGCGGGTCAGCCCTATGTTGCTGAGGGGGCGTTCACCCTCAAAGCTGAACTTGAAAAAGCCGCCTTTGGCGACGGTCACAACCATTAAGGGGGGAATGATGATAAAACTGATGCATTCCATCACCGGCGCCAAATTGATCGCCATCGCTGCTGCGTTGGCAGTAACCGTAGGCGGATTATTTGCGTTCCGCAGCCTGCCCGTCGATGCGTTCCCGGATGTGACGCCCTCGCTCGTGCAGGTCTTCACCGAAACCGAGGGGCTCGCCCCCGAAGAAGTCGAGCGCTACGTCACCTTCCCGGTCGAAACGGCCATGTCGGGCTTGCCGAAGCTCGATCATATCCGCTCTGTCTCGAATTTCGGGCTCAGCGTCGTGAATATCTATTTCGAGGACGGCACGGACGTTTATTTTGCCCGGCAGGTCGTGGCCGAACGCCTTGCCGAGGCGAGGGAGGCCATCCCTGAAGGGTTCGGTGAGCCCGTGATGGGGCCGATCTCCACCGGGCTCGGCATCGTCCTTTACTACAAGCTGGTCGATGAGACGGGCACGCGCGATCTTGTCGAGCTGCGCGAAATTCAGGACTGGATCGTCAAGTTCCAGCTCCAGACCGTCCCCGGACTGACCGAAGTACTCTCGCTCGGCGGCTATGAGAAACAGTATGAGGTGCAGATCGAGCCAGCGGCATTGCTGCGCTACGATCTAGGCATTGCTGACGTTATCTCCGCCCTTGAACGGGGGAACAGAACCGAAGGGGCGCAGTTCCTCGAGCTGGGTGCGGAGCAATATACCGTCAGAGGGGTCGGGCTCGCCCGATCGATCAGCGATCTGGAAGAGACGGTGGTGAGCGCCATCGACGGCCGCCCGGTCCGCATTCGGGATGTCGCCGATGTGACCGTGGGCGGTGCCGTGCGGCAGGGGCTTGCGACCTCAAACGGGGAAGGGGAAGTCGTCGCGGCTCTCGTGCTCAAGCTCTATGGCGCGAACACGTCGGACGTCATTGAGCGTTTACGGACGCGTTTTGACGAGATTAACACCAACCTGCCGGACGGCGTGCAGGCGGTGCCGTATTACGATCAGGCGACGCTGGTGAACAAGGCATCGGCCACGGTGACCAATGCACTCTGGCAGGGCGCATTGCTGGTCGCCGTCCTGATCTTCACCTTCCTTGGCGGCTGGCGGCCCAGCCTCGTCGTTGTGCTCTCGATCCCGTTTTCGGTCGGTTTTGCCTTTATCGCCATGCAGATGCTGGGGATTTCCGCGAACCTGATGTCACTTGGCGGTGTGGCGATTGCCATCGGCATGATGGTCGATGGTGCTATCGTCATTACAGAGAATGTTGACCGTCTGCTCAGGGAGAGTGCCGGGCGGACGATCCGGCAGGCGGTTGCGGTCGCGGCAGGCGAGGTGATCGCTCCTTTGGCGGCGGCGGTCCTCGTCGTCATTATCGTCTTCCTGCCCTTGTTTGCTCTTGAGGGGGTGGAGGGGAAAACCTTCCGGCCGCTCGCGGCATCGGCGGCCCTCGCGATGACAGGGTCTCTCATCTACGCGCTGTTCATTGCGCCGGCCCTTTCGGCGATGGTTATGCGGCCGAAATCGGCGGCTGATGAGGGCCCTTCCATCTTTGGACGATGGGTCGGACGGTTGGCACAGCCCTTCATTGCCAGAAGGTCTTATGCGGTCGGGCTGGCGGTGACCCTGCTGGTGCTGGGCGGATTTTCGGCATCCCGGCTGGGCTCTGAATTCACGCCCGCCCTTGAGGAAGGCGATATTCTCCTGCGTCTCACCATGGCGCCGTCGATTTCGCTGACCGAAGCGAGGGCCACCGTGACCCGGACCGAAGCCCGGCTGATGGAGGCCTTCCCGGAGATCGACACCATCGTCTCGCGGATCGGGCGCGGCGAGGTGGGCGCCCATGCCGATCCGACCAACTCCTCGGAGAGTTTTGTGGCCCTCAAGCCCCGGCGTGAATGGCGAAAAGGGATGAACCCGGAAGATCTGCGTGATGCGCTTTCGGCTTTTCTCGAAGAACAGCCCGGTATCAGGGGCAATGTGGGCCAGCCCATTGCGATGTCGGTCGATGAACTTCTGACCGGGACCAGAGCGGAGCTGGCGGTGAAGATCTTCGGCCCCGACATGGATGTGCTCCGCGAGAAATCCGGTGAACTACAGCGCGTGCTGGGTACAATCGAAGGCGCGGCAGACATTCAGGCGGATCAGATCACCGGCGCACCGCAGCTCGTGGTGCGCATTGATCGCGAAGCCATTGGCCGGTTCGGCCTGTCGGTCGAGGATGCGCTTGATGCCCTGCGGGCGGGGATCGGCGGCGCTGAGGCCGGTGTCCTCTTTGAAGGCGTCCGCCAGTTCCCGATCATTGTGCGCTATCCGGAAGCTCAGCGCCGGACGGACAGGGATGTTGGCCGGGTCATTCTCAAAGGCTCAACCGGTGCGCAAATCCCGCTGGAAGCCGTCGCCGAGATTGAACGGGTCGTCGGCCCCCGGCAGATTACCCGCGAAGATGGCGAGCGTTTCATTACCGTTCAGGCCAATGTGCGGGGACGCGATATCGGTTCATTCGTACAGGAAGCGCAAGGTGCTGTGGCGTCCCGGCTTTCCCTCTCACCTGGCTATCGCATCGTCTGGGGCGGGCAGTTTGAATTGCAGCAACAGGCCAATAAACGGTTCGCCACGGTCATTCCCCTCACACTGGGGATTGTCCTCTTTGTCCTGCTGCTGGCCTTTGGGCGGCTTCGTTCAGCGCTCTTGATCCTGATCAATATCCCCTTCGCCCTGACGGGAGGGGCGACGGCGCTATGGATGACCGGTTTGCCGGTCTCGGTCCCTGCCACGGTCGGGTTCATCGCGCTGTTCGGCATTGCGCTCGGCAATGGCATGGTGCTGGTCAGTTATATGGATCAGTTTGCCCGTGCGGGCCGCGATCTGGATAAGCTTGCGCTCGATGCGGCAATGATGCGGGCACGCCCGGTATTGATGACCGCGCTGACGACCGCGCTGGGGCTCGCGCCGCTCTTGTTTGCCAGCGGGGTCGGCGCGGAAGTGCAGCGGCCACTGGCGACCGTCGTTATGGGCGGGCTGATCAGCTCAACGGCGCTGACACTGCTGGTCCTGCCAGCCTTCCACCGCTGGGTCGCGCCGCGGCCCGATGCGGAGAGGGCGGATGCTTCTTCAGCGAGCCCTCACACACAGCTCGTCCACAAGGGAGCAACATGATGCGTATCCCTCCTGTTTTGCAATTCCTATTCTGGGGCATCGCAGCGTGGGGCATCCAGAAACTGGTGTCAGAATATAACTATTCATGGCGCTATCAGCTGAGTGCGGCGCTTGGCTGCGCCGTTCTTGGTATTATGATATCTGGCTTAGGAGTGGCTGAGTTCGTGAAGTTCAAAACCACCCTCAACCCGGTCTCGCCGGATAAGGCTCAAAGACTTGTAACCTCTGGCATCTTCCGGCTCACGCGTAACCCCATGTATCTGGGGATGCTGCTGATCTTATCTGGCTGGCTCCTCTTCCTTGGAAATCCCTTCGCTGCCCCCACAGCCGCCGGGTTCGTCCTGATAATGAATAACATTCAGATTAAACCGGAAGAACGTGCTATGATGGTCAAGTTCGGCGAGGAGTATGAAGCCTATAGGCGGCGTACCCGGCGCTGGATCTAAGGGGGTTTGATGCCAAGGGGCCGACGCCCGACATCGCAAGCACGGCGACTGCCATGAGCGTTATGCAATCCGTACTGGATGGAGCGGAATACCGATCGAACCTATGTGCTGCATCCCGACCGTGAGGGCGGAGCCCTCTACGATTGGTGTAGTACCCTTTAGTCTCTGTCGGGTTTCACGGACCGCAAGATGTGCGTGGTAGTACCACGCTATCTTGGCAAGGGGACCCGCTGCGCGTCCCCGTTGCATCCCCCCCGGCCTTGGCGAATGACGGGCTTTGAGCCCTGATCCGCCAGCCAATCGTTTCGCCGATTGATCACGCCCAGCCTATCGCCGCTGGACCACTCGCAGGGAGACTTCGCTCTCCCTGCGCCCATCGATCAAAGGGGCTATCGCGCCCCTTGTGAAATCCGCTCGTCAGGGTGCGGCCCCCGACACCCGCCAATCAGGGGAGCGTTCCTGCTGCCCCCGATACCCCCATGACCATTTCATGGAGACCAACCCTGCGCAGGTTGGATGCACAAATAGATAAAAGTGCTCGTGAGTTTTGTAACCGCGCGCTATGGCGGTGTAAGCTAAGGCAAAGCAAAACTAGTGAGACGCGATGCTGTCAAGCATGCGTTTCGCAGGATGAAGGCGACGCTGTACTCTGAATAAAGTTTCAGCGGCGGTACATATTTGGGCTAGCCGAAGAACGACCAATCAACTGAAGCTGCAATGGGGCTGGACGTTTCAGAGGGCTTATGACCAGATTGGCCATTGCAAATAGGGAAGCAACCGTAGTGATTGAGAAAATCGCTCAAGAAGAAGTTTTCAACATCAAACAGATTTTCGTTCCCGTAGTTGCTAAGTACTTCCGCAGAGTAGTACGTAAACTTCACATTCTGTGTCTTCGCGTAGTTGCAAATTCCAAGGTTACCGGATTGACCTGATAAATGACCTCCGAGCCTCTTAAAAAGGCTGTTCTGCTTTGACTCGCTCATTCCAATGTATATAAGCTTCGAATTCGCGAAGGGGTACGCGATTTCGCTTTCAGTTAGATAGATAAAGTAAATGCCCGCGACTCCGCGAACAAATTTGATTTCTTGATCGCTAAGATTGTAAGTTTGTGTGAAGAGTATCCGCATTTTTTAATAATAAACAAGGGGATAAGCCTTGGCCACCGAAAACATAAAGACTGCCTCCGAAGTCATTGCCGATTTCCTAGACACTCAGGCCAAGGATGAATCCCTCGACGCAGACACTGTCGCTTCTATCAATACCCTTTGGGAGGAAGATGATCTTAGCAAGGTAAAGCTTCTGCGGAAGTTGGAAGAGGCACGCAAGGCCGCGATCACGGCTGACCTGGCGAGCGGAGGGGAGCCCGGTGATGACTAAAGTTCGCAAGATTACTGTCTCTCGTTTTCGCGGTGCACGCTTTGATCTCCCGCTCGATTTTTCAAAGAAAATGAAGAGTGTAGCCATCTTTGGAGAAAACGCATCGGGCAAGAGCACGATAACAGATGCCCTTGAGTGGTTCATTCATGATCGCGTAGGCCACCTGTGGCGGGAAGACTGCAAGCAGGATGCGCTCCGCAATGTGTTGGCCGACAATAAGCCCAGCAGCGTAGAACTGGTTTTTGATGGCGCCGACCGTAACGGAACCAAGGCGCTCTCCGACGCGCTGAAGACCTCAGCCACCTTTGCCAACGATGATGCGGAGAAGCTTGTTACCGACCTGAAAGGTGACAATATTTTTCTCAGGCACGCCGATATTGTTAGCTTTCTCGATAAAACAAAAGGTGGCAAGCGCGAGGCGATTGCCAACATTATTGGCTATAGCGAAATCACGAAATTTAGAAACGTCATTTTGCAAACGAAAAATCAGCTTGAAAAAGAGACTGAATACACGACAGCAAAACAGCAGATTCAACGCCTTCAATCGGGAATGATTGCAGAAGTAGAGCAGGTAGTCCCTAACAGAAAAGCGTTCTTTGACGTAGCTGCAAAGCTCATGAAGCCATTCGAGCTTAAGACAGAAGTGAAGGACGAAGATTCCTACGCTGAAGCTTCAGAAGAGCTGCGAGGACAGGGCAGCAGTGAAGAAAAGATACGACTGGCAGAACGACTCGCGCAGCTTGAGAAAGCTTGCGGTGATCTCTCCAAAGACCTTGATCAACTCTGGAATGATGCCGCGGCATTTACGGACAAATTCAACGCCCTCGCTAAAGAGAGCGAAAACGTCAACAAGCTTCGGCTTAGTGACTTTCTGACGCGCGGCAAGGCCGTTCTAGACGATAAGGTCTTTATTGACCCGCAGTGCCCCTTTTGTTTGGAACCCTATGAGCTTGCCCAACTTCAAGAAGAGGTCGGCAAGCGCCTTGAATTACTGGAAGCGTTACAAAAGCAGCTTGATGAAGCGGGCACGCTCAAGGATGCTCTTGCCGAGACCGTGACCAATGCGGGCGTCAAGACGAAAACGATCATTGAGACGTATGCTGATTTGGAAGATTTCTCATCGCTGATCGAGGCTGCCAAATCTGCGCGCCTTAAGCTGCGCGACTATCTGAAAGAACTGAAATCCGCCTTTGATGACAAAAAGGTTTTTCAGGCCCCCGCCGATTTCGATTCCGAACTGAAGGCGTTGCGTTCAGAATCTCAAAAGGCAGCGAAGCAAGCCGAGGAAGCTGCGAAGAAACTACAGCTTTCGGAACTGGAGAAGAAAGTCGCCGCTGCGTTGACTAAGCTCAAGACCGTTAGCGATCAGGTGAACGACTTCGAGAGTTATCAGAACATAAAGGGTGTTTACGAAGCCCAAATCATTACTCTTTCCTCGATGCTGGATGCATTTATCAAGGTTCAAAACGGGGCGCTTCAAGCCGTGTTGGATACCATCAGTGATGATGTCGGGAAGTTCTACAAGGCACTGCACCCCAAGGAAAGCGTGGATAAGGTGCGCCTGACTATGGTCGGTGATGAAGGCGTCGAGTTCGAGTACACCTTCCATGGGAAGCAGACCCAGCCCCCACGCAAATATTTAAGTGAAAGTCACCTCAATAGTCTCGGCGTGGTGCTGTTCCTCGCCAACGCTCGCATTTTCAACAAGCACGCCAAGTTCCTAGTGCTGGATGATATCGTCACAAGCTTCGACACATCGCATCGTCGCAGGCTCTTACGCCTGTTGCGCGACGAGTTCTCCGATTGGCAAATTATCATCCTTACACACGAGAATATCTGGTTTGACATCATCAAAAGAGAAATGGGGCAATATGGCTGGATATTTCATGAGGTCCGGTCCGACGGTACCAACGGAATCCTTCTCGAGAATAGCCCCGCGACACTGAAAGAAATTATCGAAGAAAAGAAGGGCAAAGAGGACGTTACCAATGACCTGCGGAAACTACTTGAGCTTGCTCTGAAGAACATCTGCTTGGCTCTTGAGGTAAAAGTGCCCTTCCGGTTCAACGACAATAATGAAAAGCGAATGTCTGATGAATTGATCAGCGCACTGCGGTCAACACTTAAGGACAAATCGCCCGATCTGCTGGATACACAAATTTTCTCCGATCTGGCAGGCTCGGCCCTCATCGCAAACCTAGTATCTCACGACAATGCCGACAAAATTGTCGGTGAAGATATTGATGTGTTGATCGAAGATATTGAGAAGCTCATAGCTCTTTTTGTCTGTAAGCATTGCAACCGCCATATCCGCGCAGAGATAGATGTTCCCGGTGAGAAAGCTATCTCATGCAAATGTGGCAAATCAAAAATTCCATGGAAGTCTTGATTTGGCGCATCCATTGAACCAGGCTCGCGTGAACCGATCCAGCAAGCTGTCTCGACCATTCGGCTTCGATCCCTTGCGCATTTTCTAAGGGGCTTCGCCCCTCGCGCGGGCATGGCATCCAAACGTCTCCCCGCTGGGGCGGGGCCCCTCGTTCGGAGCCTCCTTGCCCTTGCTACCCCCATTCTTCGCCAGAATGGCAGAGGGTTGCAGGGCAACCCTCTTTATCGATCTAGGCTGGGGCCGCGATCCGGACGCTGACGATGGGGTGTCCGTGGCTGCCTCTCCCGCAATCGCGAAAGCTGCTCGCTGCGCCGGTTGACCCGCTCGGCGAAGATGTCCTTCGGGCTGCGCGTATCACGTTGCCTTGGTTGTTCGGCTGGAGGCGGTTCGCGTCCTTCCTTGCGATAGCGGGCAAGCTCGCGGTGGACTTGAGTCATTTCCTTTACGCGCCGCCCGCGTTCCTGCTTGATCGGTATCTGATGCATGTGCCGCTGGTGAAGCTGACGCTTGATCATCTTGGCGCGTTCGGTTGCGTCGCGCTGTCTGGCCGCTTCTGCCTGCCTCTCATTTTCCTGTACTACCTTCGCCCGCTTGCCGGTGACGCGATCCCACAGGCCGAAGAGACCCGACCGCAGCTTTGAGGCGCGGTCCTGGGCCTCGGCCTGTACTCGCTGTTCATGGTGTTGGCGAAGCTGTTCCCGTTCGGTGCGATGGCGTTTCGTCAGCTCGGCCTTCCGGGCGAGGAGCGGTTTCATTCGTTCGTCCGACCGCTTCTCAGCTTCACGAAGATAACCCTGCATGACCGGCGTCATCTCGCGGGCCATCATGCGCTTGGTGTCTTCGACCGAGGGCAGCTCCGCCGGTTTGCCGAGCCGGGCTTCAATCTCTTTGGCCTTCTTGCCGACATAGCGGGAGACAGCCAGCACCTCGCCTTCATAGGAAACGGCGACAAAGCCCCGCCGGTCACCCTTGGCGAGTTTGAGCCCCTGATCCTGCAAAGCCGCTACGAACCCCTCGCGGCTATCGGAGACCGCCCACGCATCCTGCATGGCGCGTTTCAAATCGCCCGCATGGCGGCCCATGCGTTTTGCCTGCTGCCACTGGTCGAGGGTGAAATTGCGCGGATCGGCTTGCCCGCGTTCCATCAGTCCACGGGGCATTTGCCAGCCATGGTCGCGGTAAAGCTCGCGGGAGACTTCCTGCAATTTGCTCTTCGAGTAGGAGAGCGGGATGGCCTTCATCTCTTCGGCATCGATGCGCGACCACACCGCATGACAATGGCGGCGGCCTTCCTTCTCATGGAAGACGATGGCGCGCGGCTGGCCGGTGAGGCCGAGCCGGATTTCGGCTTTGGTGACGGCTTGCTCGAATTCCTCATCGGTCACTGCCCGGCCTTCGGGCGGGTTCAGCGACAGAGAAAAGAGGAACTGCTTGCAGCGCGTCCCCCGCGAGACCGCATAAGCCTCGTTAAAGGCCCCCGGCAGGGTCTCCGCCGTGAAGCCGGAAATCTCATGCACATGGATATGCTCGTTATCCGGCGAGAGGAGATGCCGGGCGAGGCTTTGGGCCCCGCCGCGCTGATTGCCGACAAGGATCATTCAGTTTTGCGCCTTGAGCCCCAAAGCCGCGATGAGTTCTTTGCGCATGATACGAATATCCGCGCAGGCCGCCGCGAGGTCGTTCGCCAGCTCCGACGTCACCGGCAGTGTGCCGAGATTGGCGGCCTTGGCGATCTGATTGAGATTGGACGAAAGCCGCGACTGCCCCAGCCGGGCCAGCGCTTGGCCGATGGCGGCTTCATCTGGACGCGGCATCCGATAGCTGCGGCGGGGGCTGGCTTTGTCGGCGAAGACCTTATCGCGGATATAGGCATTCACCGAGCGTCGCCCGGCCAGTTCCTTGAGGAGGGCGCGCTCTTCCTCCGTCACCCGTAAGGACAATGGCGCGGGTCGTTTCTTTTTCGGCTTGGCGGTTTCATTGAAGGGGAGGCGGGCTTCGCTCATTGGTCGCCCCCGTCGAGATCAAGATTAGCGGCCAGCAACTGCGCTTCCCAGTCGGACAGGACCTCGAACAATTCATTCGAAATCACTCCGCCTGAGTGCGCCATTTTACATCCATAAATCTATGACTGGCTGGTAGCCTTCCAATAGCACCTATCTTCCCGCCAGTTGGGGTCGGGCCGCAAAAGTGCGGCGCCGCCATCCACGGCAATCGTCTGCCCTGTGATGAAACGGGCGGCCGGGCTGGCAAGGAACAGGACGGCTTCGGCGACATCCCAGGAGCTGCTCTCGGAAAGGAGCGCCGTGCGAGCCTTGCGCTGCTCGCGTTTTGCCTCTGCCGCCTCCGGCGTCGGGCAGCCGCGTTCGATCATCGCGCTCCACACTTCGCCGGGCCGGACATTATTGCACCGGATTCCGTCGGGCCCGTGCTGCATGGCGACTTCATAGGTGATCGCCTCAACTGCGGCCTTTGTTGCGCCATAGGCGGTCGAGGCGGAGGGGGTCTCAATTGCCGTGGTAGACAGATTGACGATCGATCCGCCAGCGGACATTTCAGGGATTACATGCTTGCACATGAACAGGACGGATTTGACGTTGACGGCCATCGCCCGGTCCCAATCCGCTTCAACGATCTGTGTCGGAGACGTGCCCTGGCCGATGGCGACATTATTAACGAGGATATCAATCCGTCCGCAGTCTGACATGACTTTGCCGACGGCCTCGCGGCAGGCTACTTCATCGGTGACATCGGCATGAATTGGAATACCCCTTGCGCCGTCTTCCTTCATCAGGACGGCGGTTTTTTCGGCGGCTTTTTCATCGATATCGAGAAGGGCGACCGTGGCACCGGCACGACCGAGCAGGCGGGCGATGGCATCACCGATGCTGGGTGCAGCCTCGGGGCCAGCCCCTGCGCCGGTGACGATGGCGGTCAGCCCGGAAAGGTCTTTGGTCATTAAACGGCCTCTTCCCAGAAAGCATAACGCCCATCTGTGGGGCAGGGTGCGGCGCGGTTCTTGCCGGTGGCCAGAACCTCAGTCACCGGATCAATGCGTGCCCATTCGTCAATGAAGAGACGGGCGGTGAGCTGCCAC
This sequence comes from Parvularcula marina, assembly GCF_003399445.1. Taxonomy (NCBI): domain Bacteria; kingdom Pseudomonadati; phylum Pseudomonadota; class Alphaproteobacteria; order Parvularculales; family Parvularculaceae; genus Parvularcula; species Parvularcula marina. The sequence goes on from NZ_QUQO01000001.1 coordinate 2,867,744, forward strand.
CTCCCGTCCCGCAAGGCAAAACTGTCCAGATAGCGGCCCGCGCGCTGGCGTGTCACAGGGTCCCCGTCGCGCTCAACCTGCATGATCGAGAGGACATAGCTTTCCGCTTTTGCCGTCTCGCCCGCCGCGTCGAGGCGGACACGCATATTACTGATGAAATGGGTGCGTCCGGCGGGCGCCTTCTCCGGCGGGGAGAGGGCGTCGGCAAAGGCGGCGCCCGTCATCGGGCTCTCGCCGCCCATATCGATCCGGGCGTCGGGCGCGATCGCGCGGCGCAGCAGGTCCTGGTCAAAACGGTCAACGCCGGTCGCGATATCGAGGATCAGGTCGCGGATCTGGTCGCGGGCGAGAAGCGCCGTCAGGCGGTCATCTTGAGTCATGGCGCGCATCCTCTTCGCTGTGCGCTGATTTTTCCAGTCCCGGCCCCTGCATAAAGGGCGAAGTTCGCCGTGGCGATAAGTTCGCCGCGGTGAATCGGCAAATGGCGCGTATCCGCCTATGCTCACGCGCATGACATTCAATGGAAAAAACGTCGTCGTGACGGGGGCTGCCAGCGGGATTGGCAGGACCACCGCCCGGAAATTTGCAAAACAGGGCGCGCGTGTCGCCTGTCTCGATATTCATCGGGAGGGGAATGAAGGCACGGTTAGTCTGATCGAGGGAGAGGGCGGCAAGGCGATTGCCGTTGAGCTCGATTTGGGGGATCCAGAGAGCATCCATCGCGCCTTTGCCCAAGTGATCGAGGCGTTCGGCACGATCGATGCGGCGGCGCTGATCGGCGGCTATTCCTGGCGGGGCGAGACGCTCGATATCACGCCGGAGGACTGGGACCGCTTCGTCAATGTCAATCTGCGAGGGGCTTTCTTCTGCTGTCAGGAAGCGCTGCGCGTCATGTATACCAAGGGCAAGGGCGCCGTCGTGACCATGTCGGCGGATGGCGCGTTCTTCCCGGTAGAGGGGCTGGCCGTGCAGGCCGCGGCCAAGGGTGGGATCGCGCTGATGTCCCGGACGCTGGGGTTTGAGGCGGCAAAGCGGGGCGTGCGGGTCAATTCAGTCTCGCCGGGTATCGTCCATGTCCAGAAGACAGGCTTTGTCAGTGATCCGGGCCCGGCGCTTCGCCGCGTGGCTGGGGAAGAGGCGCCGCCCCATAGCGATCTGCCCAAGGTGACGGCGATCGGCCGCTATATGGAAGAAGAAGAGATAGCCGACACGATCCTTTATCTGTGTTCGGACAGTGCCTCAGGCGTGAATGGCCAGACCCTGATGATCAATGGCGGCGGCTACCGGACGATGGATTACTGATATGACCGCAGGCAACCTCGATATTGACCCGACAACGACCGCGCTGCTGGTCGTTGATCTTCAGAACTTCACGGTCGGTTTTGATACTCACCCGACGCCGGGCGCGCAGGTTCTCAAAAATGCGGTCGCCCTTGCCGATGCCTGCCGCAAACAGGGGATGCATGTCGTCCTCGTGCGGGTCGGGCATGGCGGCGCGGCCAAACCGCCGAACCCAGATATTATGGTCGAGGAGGGCTTTGCCTCCTCATTCCAGTTGACGGACGAAATGGTGACAATCCCCGAGGTGTTGGGCCCCAAAGAGGGAGACCTTGTCGTCGACAAATATAATTGGGGTGCATTTCACGGCACCAATCTCGACACGCATCTTCGCCGTCGCGGCATCAGAACCCTGATCGTCACAGGACTCGTCACGGAGATCGGCGTCGATACGACGGCCCGCGAGGCCTATGCGCATAATTACTCCCAGATCCTAGTCTCGGACGGGATGGGCGGGTTCACACCCGATGCCCATGATTATGTCCTGCAGACGATCTTTCCACGGCTCGGTCTTGTCAGATCGACAAAGGACGTGCTCGCGGCTTTGGGCTGATCGTCGCCGGCGGGAAATAAAGGCGCCGCTTCAGGACGCCTTTTTCTCTCCGGGATCTCCCCAGGCAAGGCTCTCTGAAGCTGTGCCGGTCGCGATGCCGAAGACCTTGGTTTCAAGATAGGTCTCAAAGCCCTGAATGCCGAATTGCCGGCCGATCCCGCTCTGTTTGTAGCCGCCGAAGGGGACATCCATATGCATCCACACGCCGCCATTGATGCTGACCGTGCCGGTGCGCAGCCGCTCGGCGACGGCGATTGCTTCTTCATTGGTTGCAGCTGAGACGCTGGCGGAAAGACCGTAGTCGGAATTATTGGCGATCCGTACAGCATCGTCGATATCGTCATAGGCGATGACCGCGAGGACCGGCCCGAAGACTTCATTCTGGGCGATATGGTCGTCCGGTTTGACGTCTGCAATCAGCGTGGGTTCAACGAAATAGCCTTTGGGCTGGCTTGCCGGAATGCCGCCCCCATGGACGATGCGGTTACCGTCCTTACGCGCTGCTTCGATGTGGCTGAGCACATTGTCCCGGTGATGCTTTGAGACGAGAGGGTTCATGTAATTATTCGGATCGGCGGGATCGCCATAGGTAATCTCAGCCATAGCGGCTGCCGCGGCCTCGACCCCTTCCTCATAGCGCTCACGCGGCAGGAGCAGCCGGCTGCGCGCAACGCAGCCCTGGCCGGCATTGGTGCAGATGAGTTTTGCTGCCATGGCGGCTTCTGCCTGAATGTCCGCACTCGGCAGAACGATATAGGGCGACTTGCCGCCCAGCTCGAGCAGCATGCGCTTGAGCGTGCCGGACGCGGCGGCGGCAACCCGGCGGCCATTCGGGGCGGAACCGGTAAAGCCGATGAAATCGACATCCGGATGCGTCGTCAGGACTTCGCCCATCAGATTATCCGAGGACGTCACGACATTCATCACACCGGAGGGGATATCCGTTTCTTCCTTGATGATCCGCCCGACAATGGTGGCAGACCAGGGCGCATCGGGGGAGGGTTTCAAAGTACAGGTATTACCGGCGGCAAGGGCAGCCCCGATCTTGCCAAGGCCCGAGCCCCACGGGCCATTCCATGGGATGATTGCCGCTACAACGCCCATCGGTTCGCGCCGCTGATATCGTTTGCTGACCACGCCGCGGAAATCGAGTTCCGGCAATTCCTGCTCATAAGGATAGGATTCTGCCATATCGGCAAAATCGCGCAGCCGGGCGACCGGCACATCAAGAAGAGTATCGCGTGTCAGCCATACCGCCGTGCCGACCTCGCTGACCAGCAAAGGCCGGATTTCATCGAGATGCCGGGTCAACCCCTCATTGAGTTGCCGCAGGCATTTTGCACGGAAGGCGTGGTTAGTGCTCCAGTCCGTTTCGTCAAAGGCCCGGCGTGCGGCGAGAATTGCGCGTTCGAAATCCTCTTTCGTCCCATCGGCGGTGACACCGATTGATTCCTCGGTATAGGGATTGATATTCTCGAATGTCTTTCCGGACGAGGACGGCACCAGCTCGCCATCGATCAACATGCGCCATTCGGCAATCGGAGGGTTCTGTTCTGACATGGTATACCTCTTCGGCGCGCAACTTGGCGGAAATGGCGCCGGTCGCAAAGGCTTGCGCGTAGAGACAGCTTCGTCATCGCCAACGCGATAGGTCCGGGGCCTGTTTTATCGCGCAAGCGATAAAAGCGGGGTCTCTCTCGGCATTCTGCCGCACCCGTTTCAGGATGCCCGCCCGCGAAAGAAGAGTCAGGCCTCAAATGTCCGAAAACCATCCGCCGTCCAGCCGTTCCATCGACCCCCGTGCCTTTCGTCAGGCATTGGGCGCTTTTCCGACCGGGGTGACGGTGATGACGACGCAGGCGGAGGACGGGCGGGATATCGGCCTGACCGTGAACAGCTTCAATTCGGTGTCCCTCGATCCGCCTCTTGTGCTCTGGAGCCTGTCGAACAGCGCCTCCAGCAGGCAGGCGTTCGATGAGGTCGAACATTTTGCCGTCCACGTCCTGACCGCGCGGCAGGAAGATCTGGCCACACGCTTTGCGACGCCGGACATTGACCGCTTTGCGGGCCTCGGAGTCGAACGGGGGATCGGCAATGTGCCGTTGCTCAGGGAGTGTGCGGCGCGGTTCGTCTGCCGGATCGCCTATCGTTATGAGGGTGGGGACCATCTGATCATCGTCGGCGAGGTTCTCTCTTTTGACCGGCGCGAGGAACCGGTGCTGGCCTTTCATGGCGGCAAATATGCGCTGGCCTATGAGAAAGCCGTTCATCCCAACCGGCCCCGGGATGATGATGCGGGCGGCGCGCCGATCGTTCAGAAAAATGCGCTGAACATGCTGCTGGGGGTGGCGTATCGGCATCTCGTTGAAAATCTCGACCCTCACTTACAGGCGAGAGGCCTCAATGAGGCGGACTTCTGGACACTGAACATGGTTGGTGCGGAGAGCGGCAGGGATGCCGCCCGGCTCAATAAATTACTGGGGTTCAGGGAAGAACTTGTAACGAAGGACGTCCTCGACCGGCTGGCTGGGGAAGGGCTAGTCTCCCTCGGGGAGGGCGTGTCGCTGACCGAGAAAGGCCGACAGGTCCTGATGGAGCTGGAAGCCGAAGCCAAGTCGGTGGAGACCAATGCGGAGGCCGGACTTGATTATGCCGAGGCGCTGCTGCTGCACCAGCTCCTGCGCCGCCTAATCTTCAGTATGCGCGGTTGAGGGACCTTAATCCCACTCGATCGGCATGGAACCGGCAGGCCGTTCCACCATGCGGCGGATCCGCGTTCCCTCCGGCGCATGGAACTGTGCGGCGCGTTTTTTGAGATCCGCATCGGCCTTGGTGCTGCGGTTCGCGCGCCTCACATGATCGAGCCAGGTCGCGCTGACGATCCGCTCGACCCAGCGCTCGGGATTGTCGAGATTCTGCTGGAGGCTCCATCCGAGCGCACCGTCCCGCCGCCTCAGACGTGATAACTCCCGCATCACCGAGACGAATTCCGGACCTAGCTCTTTGGCCACCTGATATTCAACCTCGATGATGACCGGACCGGTATGGGTTTCGAGATGCACACGCGGCGGCGCGATATCAATCGGCTCCTGCGGGGTGAGGTCGGTTTCATCCGTACCGGGCAGGGGGGCAAACCATCTGGCGGTCAGGGAGGCGAAGAGGAAGCCAGCGGAGCCAAGAAACGTCATGGTCAGCCCGGCGCTGGTGGCAATCTGCCCCCAGACAAAGGCCCCGCCTGCAATGCCGCCGATCATGGCGACCTGACTGATCGAGACGGCGCGGCCGACGACCCATCGCGGGCTGTGAAGCTGCACGCAGGTCGAGATCGTCGCAAGACTGAAGATCCATGAGGCCCCGCAGATGGCCATCGCCAGCATTGAAAGCGCCAGCAAGTGGCTGAAGGCGATGATGACGGTTCCCACCGCGAAGGCAAAGCTGGAGAAGAGAACGACCTTTTCGCTGCCCAGCCGCTCGCGAGCAAAGGAAACCCCGAGGCCTGAGACAAGCGAGCCGAGCCCGAAAGAGCCGAGCAGCATGCCATAGGTCAGCGGTCCGCCCGTCAGCTGGTCCCGCGCGATCAGGGGTGTAAGTGCCCAGATCGAACTGCCGCCGAGGGAGAACAATCCTCCCCGAAAGAGCGTGCTGGCGAGCGTCGGGGACATCGCCACATAGCGCAGGCCCGCCCGCATGGCGCTGCCGAGCTTCTCTGCCGGCAATGTCTGATCCCGCGGGGGCAGCCTTGTCGCAAGCAGCACGAAGATCAGGCCCAGAAAGGAGACGGCATTGAGCGCAAAGGCGGTCGCGCCGCCTGCAATCGCGAGCACGAAACCGCCCAGCGCCGGACCAAAACTGCGGGCGATATTGAACGCGAGTGAGTTGATGCCGATGGCGGCCGGAAGATCCTTGCGGGGAACAAGATCGGCGAAGGTCGCCTGCCATGAGGGCTGGTGAAGCGCGATCGAGCTGGCAATGAAGCCCGTAAGCACGAGAAGCACGACCGGAGACAAAAGGCCTGCGAAAGCGAGGATGGCGAGGATCAGCGCGGAGATAAGCCCGATGATCTGGGACAGGAGCATCATGATGCGCCTGTCGGCCGTGTCGGCCAAGGCACCTGCGGGAAGCGCCAGCAGCATGATCGGCAAGGTTGCGGCGGTCTGGATCGAGGCGACCATCACCGGCGACGACGTCATGGTCGTCATGACCCATGAGGCACCGACCATCTGGATGATGGTGCCGAAATTCGAGGCAATCGCGGCGAGCCAGAGCGCCCGGAACATCGGGTAACTCAGGGGACTGAGCGTAGACTTCCGCCATGATGCAAACCAGGAACCTGCGGCTTGCCAATATTGCCCTGGCATAGGGAATGAATTTCCTTCAGCTTTTCTCGCGGCCAAACCTCCGCCTTGCACATTTGATGGGATATATCGGCACGATGGTCAAATGCCGGTATTCTCGCCATAGGGCCTGAAGGACGCAAAATCCGCCTGACGCTCTTCAAGTGCGTTCTCGACGCGATCAAAGGCATCAACACCGATGGCAGCATTGAAGGGCGGCTCCTCCATATCGGCAATCGAGAGGATAGCCTCAGCCGCCTTATACGGATCATTGGGCTGATTGCCGTCTGACGCGGCAAACCGCTCCTTCATGGCCGAGACCATATTGCGGTAGGGCGCGACATCCCGCTTGCCCATGACAAGGCTTTCGCCGGCAAAGCGGGTGCGCAATCCCCCCGGGGCAACGGCCGTGACATGGATGCCGTGGGGAGCGAGTTCCTTTGCCAGCGCCTCGCTGAACCCCGTGACCGCAAATTTCGAGGCGGTGTAGAGTGTCATGCCCGGAAAGGAGATGACACCGGACAGCGAAGAGATGTTCAGTATATGTCCGAACCCTGTCTCGTGCAGGTGTGGCAGGACGCTCCGGCAGGTATTGAGCGTGCCGATGAGATTGACGGAAATCTCATCCTGAACCTGTTCGGGGGTCAGGGTTTCAAAGGGACCTGCGAGGCAATAGCCCGCATTGTTGATGACAAGATCGATGCCGCCCATGGCCTTGGCGGCCTGGCTGGCGATCCGGTCGGTCGAGGTCGGGTCGGTGACATCGCAGGCGCCGCCGGAGGCGAGCTCACCGCCATCAGCGACGAATTTGTCGACGACAGATTGCGAGCGGCTGGTGCCGAAGACCTGCCAGCCGCGGGCGAAGGCGCGCTCGGCCATGGCGGCCCCCAGACCGCCCGAGACACCGGTAATCAGGCAACGGCGCGGAAGATCAGTCTTCATCATTCACCCACCGGACAAAACGCTGCATCGGATAAAAGCCATCATGCGGCAGGCCGAGTTCCGGCGGGGCACTGCCGAGGGTAACGACCCGCTGGGTCCCGCGCGCGGCGAGAATATCCCGCAAGGCAGCTTTCCGCTCGCGCGGCCAGACGCCGACCGTCTGTGTGGCGACGGTCACATGCTGGGCGGCATCGGCAAGGTTTTCGACAGGGACGACATTCACGACCTTGCCGTCCGGGTGGAAATCAACCGGCTCATCCGAGCGGATGACCAGCCCGGCGCCTTCATAATCGCCCCAGACCCGGTAGAAATCCTCAAGCATCCGGAGGCCATCGACCTCTTCGCGGATGTCCTGCGGCACCGGCCATGGGGCGGCGGATGAGAAGGCCCGCTCGGTGCCGAGCCGCACGGCAAGCGCTTCGCAGAACCGGTCGGCGTCCTCCTGACTGGCTTCGACGAACTGGATGCGGCTCGACACACAGGCCTGCTGGTTGAGGATGGTCGCGTCATTGGCGGCGAGGTCCGCGACGGCTTGGATGCTGGCATCGCTCTCAAAGGCTTCGCGGCCGATCATGGAAATCGACGTCTTCGGATCAAAACTGATCAGTTCGAAACCGGGGCCGATATGTTTCACCGCATTGCGGATGGCCGCTTCACCGCCCCAGGCAACGAGTTTGTCAAAATATTGCGGCCGGAATAGGAGCGGCTCGATCGTTTCGTCACCGCCCCGCCAATAGGCGGTCGAGAAGGATTTCGTGATCGGATGGCCGGGTGCCGTCTTTGCGAGGGTCTTGAGCACTGCCGGGGTCGAGAAAAGATCATTGGACGGCATTTTGAGAAGATGCACGCCCTTGACCAGCGCCCCGCGGACTAGTGTCTGGGCAGAAGTGCCAGGCCCATTGCCAGCCAGAACGTGAACGATGCGCGGGGGGTAAGCACGCAACCGCACAGATCTGCCGCTCGGGCTGGTTGTCTCCCGCCATCCATCAATCGCGTCACGGCCGCCCAGTTCGGTGTCGACCAGATAATTCATCAGGTCACGGTTAAAGACCCTGACAAAGCTCTTATAGGCGCGCTCCAGCAGGTCGCGGGGCAGGGGGTTGGTGACGGCATTCCGCTCCAACGCCTCGGCGAGATAGCCAGCCGTGTCACGGGTCAGCCGGTCGCCGACGGCCTCGAGAACATCCATGATTTCCTCTAGCGGCGTATCGGCCAGTGGCGGCTGTTCCGTCCGAGACCAGACGAGTTCATTCGGATCGACGGGCGGAGTGGTAAAAGCATGGACCCCCGAACCGAAGACAGTTCCGGGGGTGGAGATGGTCTCTCCCTTGATGACATGGTCGATCTGGACGGGAGTTTGCGTTTCTGCGAGAGCGGTCATTGGGTCAACGCTCCTTTCACGTAAGAATCAATCGTCCCTGCACAGCCGATATGGTCGTCTTCACCGGGCTGGGCGTAGCGGGTGATCGTATCGAGCAGGGTTGGCCCCGGCCGCCCGCAGGGGCAACGGCCGAAATCGACCTGAACCTTGTCACCGGAGATAATGCCGCCCCAGCGGCCGTCGAACAGCAGGTCGAGAAAAGCAAAGCGGCCTTCGACAACACCGTCTTTCGCGTCCTCACGGGTCAGGAGCCGTTCGCCTTCGCGTTCGAGCGGCAGCATGATGAGGCCGGGCGGACGGTGATACCGTTTGTGTTCACAAGCAGGCCAGCGCTGTGCCATTTCTGTCATACCGTAACCCATCGGCCGGACAACATTGCCGTAAAAGGCCGTCACCTGTTCCTTGTAATCAGGTGGCAGCTTCACCCCTTTCACCCCGCCGCCGGCAGCGACGACCGAGTCCGGATGGAATTCGCCATCACCAACGCCCAGCTCGCGGGCGCGCTCGATGATCATCATGTGCTGGGCCCAGAGGGCCGCGACGAATACCGGTTCCTTGCGCTTGGCGATGATCATTTCAGCCAGCTCAGTGAGCCGCTCATTCATTCGTGTACCCTGCTGGGCGGTTTTCTCTCTGAAGCTCTCGATCTCTGATGGGGTCGCCGTGCCGGCTGCCATCCGGGTTCGGAGCGACGCGCCGGCGCTGACATCCGCGATTAGAAGCGGGTCATCGGTCAGGAAGTGAATGTCCCCCTCGCGACCCCAGATTTCCGCCTGAATGTTCGAGGCCTCAACTGCGCTGTTAAATCCCTTGCTCGGGCCGATCGAGAAGAAAGGGCGGTCCTGCGCAGGTTTGACGAAGGGCCAGCCCATGGTCTTCGTGAAGTGACGCTTCTTGCGTTGATAATCGCCTTCGGACTGGTTGAGGAATGACACTTTCCCGGACGATCCGCTGGTCGCCAGAACGCGGTGCCCCGCGGCTCGGAGGCGGGCAATCCAGTCATCGACGGTCTCCACCCCTTCAACATCGACATCCGTGACATCGGCCGTCGACAGAGTCGTCAGCCATTGGAGCATGTGCTTCCACTTGCCCTTTTCAACGAAGCTCGACGGATATGACTTATACGTTGTATGAAAGAACAGCAGCGGGACGAGATCTTCGAGCTTTTCGATCGACTCGATGCCGACATCGCGCGCGCGGCGGTCGAGGACGGGGATCTGCTGGCGGCGTTCCGCGAACACTTCGCGCGCCGCTTCGAGTTGAAGTGCCTCGACTTCATCCGGGTCCCATTCGAAGAGGGCGGGATCGGCGATCTTGTCCAGCAATGTCTGGCGCGCATTCATGGCGTTTCTCCGGGTGGTCTTTTCCGGTGTCTTGACGGGCGCACAGCCTTAGAAACAGGGGAAATCTGGACATGATAGAGGGAATAATGGACATTTTGGCCATTCTTCCCCATGTTCAGCGGCATGAAGCGCCTGCATGTCCTTTGCCTGCCCAAGGCCTCACCGCTCGGAATCGGCGCGGTGAAAGAGCTGTGCGCGCGGGCTGATCGGTATACGGAGGCTGTCTTTCGTGAAGCGGGCGGACCTTCTCGGGCGGCCAGTCTGTCCTTTCGCTCTCTGGACGGAAAGCCTGTCCGCTTGCTCGACGGCAGCCTACAGCCGGTAGAGGGAGCGTTTGCACCGGGAGATGATGTAGCGGGGATATTCATTCCCGATATTGCTGCAAAGTCGGAAGACGAGCTTGAAGCCATTCTGGTGCAGGCGGGCGATGCTGTGCCACCTGTATTATCCGCGCTCAAACATGGCGCCATCTGTGCGGCGGCCGGCGCAGGTGTCCTGTTGCCGATAGTCTGGGGGCTGGGGCGGCAGGAGAATATCGCTATAACGGACCGTTTACGGATGTCTTTTGGTCATTGGGATCGTGATGCCAGGCTGATCACGCATCAGTCGACATCGCTCACTGCACAGCTCATTACGGCGGCGGATGGCGCGTTCCAGCCCTCCGTTGTACTGGAAATGCTGGGGCGAGTGTTCTCAGGCAACCTCGCAAACATGTTGGCCGGAGAGACAGGGATTGCGCGCCTGCCGACTTCAATCGACCCCGGGCAGGAGCCTTTGCGGGAAAGCGGGGATCCGCTGGTGGAGCAGGCCCGCGCCATCCTGCGCAGACAGTTTGCAACACCGCCCACGATTGCTCAGCTCGCAACGCAATTGTCCGTGAGCCAGAAGACGCTTACCCGACGCTTTCGTGCCGCGACGGAAATGACCCCGCTGCAATATCTGCAGGCTGTCCGGATGGCCGCCGCGCGCCGTCAGTTGCGCGATACCCAGCGGCGCATCGAGCATATTGCCGCCATGGTCGGGTATCAGGATATCACAACGTTCAGGGACAATTTCCGCCGCGAGGTCGGCATGACCCCCAGTGATTTCCGAAGAACCGCGAGAGACAACGTCCTGCCCGAACAGGGGTGAGGGGCGCCTGTTCCTATCTGCCTGAAGTGAAAGGCGGTTTGAGTAGATATTCGATCTCTTTTTCCGTATACGGTGTCGTATCAAGATGGAAGCGGGCCTGCCTGATCGTCCCGCTATAGGCAAAGGCATGCTGATAGGAGGAACTGACCGGAACGCCGTGATTGGCACCGATCTGCAATCCCTGCATCGCCCTGCTGAAGAGGAGGCGGTCATGATGCTGCCGATAAGCCCGCTTGCCATCGAACAGGATGTCATAGCGCCCCTTCCATGGCCGCTTTGTCAGATGCTGGATGATCGTTATGTGCTGGGTTCCTTCAGGAATGGAGACGGAATCGATGATGCTGTGCGGCCTCAACGCGAGTTCGTGAAAGAGTGTTCCATCGCGGATATAAAGAACCCGGCCGCAGAACATGTTTCCGTACGCAAACAGAACACCCTCATCCTGCGCCTCATATGGCGTGATGGAGAACTCGATGTTGTTTGACCGGCCGATGAGCTCCGGCGCCGCTTCGGGAAGCAGAACGGAGACAGGGGGATGGAAGACCCATTCGCTGCGTGTGCCGCCAGACAGGAAAGCCGCCATGGATTTGCGTCTGCCCGACCGGCTGTCGATCGGGAAGACATCATATTTCCGCGCTAGCTCCTCCCATCTTTCCACGAGCCTCGCGGCAATCTCAGGATGCTTCCCGCTCAGATCATTCGTTTCATTGATGTCTTCTGTGACATTGAACAGCTCCCACCCGTCTGCCGCATGCGGATCACGCGATTTAGAAACAAGCCGCCAGCTGTCACTGTAAAGGGCCCTGGATCCTTCCATCTCAAAATGTTGCTCGGTACGGATTTCGGGACTGTCCGCATCTTTCAGCGTTGCCAGTGCACTGCGGCCATGAAGCGGCTTGGCCTTCATGCCACGGATCGTTTCAAGCGGCTGGACACCTGCTGCTTCTAGTAGCGTCGGGTATAGGTCGATTGTGTGCAGATAATGCGGGCGAAGTTTTTCTTCACTAGCGGTCCGTTTCGGCCAGTGTACGATCAGTGGGTCGGCAACACCGCCCAGATGGGAGTCGTGCTTATATAGCCGGTAGGGGGTATTCGAAGCGGCTGCCCAGCCGGCCGGATACATCGGATAGGAATCCGGCCCGCCAATATCGTCGAACATGTCGAGGCACTGTTCCAATGACATGCCCCCGATACGGCCGGACAGAAGATTGGCAGACCCCAGCAGTCCGCCATCCGGCGACCCTCCGTTATCGGAGAAAAGAACGATTATCGTGTTGTCGAGAATGCCAAGCTCGTCAAGCGTGACCTGAAGTTCACCAATGGTGGCGTCGATCTCTTCGACCATTGCGGCGTAGATTTCCATATACCTAGCGTAAAGCCGCTGACGCTCAGGCTCTAGCTCCGACCAGGGGAGAATTCCCGGATTGGGGTCGGGCAGTTTTGTTCCCGCAGGGATGATCCCAAGTTCCTTTTGCAGGTTGAACCGCTCTTCACGAATGATATCCCAGCCGCGGTCGTAACGGCCTCTCTGTCTGGCGATGCTGCCTGCCGGTGCTTGGAGCGGAGAGTGGGTTGCGGGGTGTGCAATATAAAGAAAGAATGGCGCGTCAGGCTGGACCGCCATATGATCTTTCACGTAGCCGAGCGCTTTTCCGGAAATATCATGCGTGGCGTAGAAATCCTCTCCGACCGTGATGCTCTCATTTCCCTCGAAAAAGTTCATAGGACGGAAGAAATCAGTCGAATGCCCCTGAAACCAGAATGACCGGTGAAAGCCCCGCTGGGCAGGCCAGTTCTCAAATGGTCCGGCACTGGTGGAAGACTCAGCTGAGTTCACATGCCATTTGCCAGAAAGGTAAGACCTATAGCCTGCGTCGTTCAAAGCTTCAGCAATAGTTGGCGCATTGGATGCAAGACGACCTCGATAGCCGGGATATCCTGAATCCTCATAGGTAAGCCAGCCGATGCCAGCACTGTGATTGTTGAGGCCTGTGAGGAAGCAGGCCCGAGTTGCTGAGCAGACGCCCGTCGTTCGAAAATTGGTAAACTGGAGTCCGTTTGTTGAGAGCCGATCAATCGCCGGAGTCCTTATCTCGCTGCCATAGCATCCGAAGTCTGAGTATCCGACATCGTCGACCATAATGGCGACAATGTTAGGTTGTGAGGGGTCTTTTTTTCGGTGCGGAAGATAGTCTGGGGTCGACTCATCGAACGTCTCGCCCACTTTTCCTTTGAACGCCGTTTCATTTTGCTTTGGACCAGAAGCAGCCTGCGATTTTTCCGCTCCTATGGCTGCAGCCGCGCTCCCAAACGCAGCCATACCACCAAGTGTTTCACGACGTGATGGATAACGTTTTGACGAATCTGACACCGGTGCGTTTCCCAATTTGGTTGTTTCATTGGGCAATACAGAGGGAGGCTTGGCGTGCAGTATCAACGATGCGCTAAAGGACATCGCATATGCGGTGCGCCATTCCGGCTGCATCGCCTTTTCGATATCAAGTCTGGAGGAGGCTCTGCCTCGTTGCGTTTCTCACTGATCCGACCATCATCTGGTAAATGACAAAGTAAAAACAGTATCTGGCGAGCGCCGGGTGAAATAGGAGGAAAACAATGATCGGTAGCAAGAGCAAACGCCGTATTCTGATGGCAGGCACCGCGGTTTTAGCCGTGCCCGCAATCGCATTCGCACAGGAAAATGAGGCTGCGCCGCAAGAAACGGCAGTCGAAGCGACTGGTGATACTATTTATGTTGTCGCGCGCCGTCGTGAGGAATCCCTTCAGGAAGTCCCGCTCGCTGTGACCGCTGTCGGTGATGAGACGCTGCAGCTCAATCAGGTCGATTCAATTCAGGACATCGGGCTTCTCGTTCCCAACCTGGTCGTGACTGCAGGGACTGGCGGTGGAGGTAAATCGCACCCGATTTTCGCTATTCGTGGGCAGGCCCAACAGGAATCGACCGGCCTCGCGGATCAGTCTGTAGGCGTATATTTCGGTGACGTGGTTGTTGCGCGTACCCAAGGTATCAACCAAACACTTTACGATATTCAGGCAGTCGAAGTTATCAAAGGGCCAACGGGCACCCTGTTTGGTCGCAACGCAACAGGCGGCGCTATCGTGATCCGACCTAAACTGCCCAGCACGGATGGGTTCGAAGCTGGCTTTGGGGCAACGTTGGCGGAGTATTCCACCCGCAATTTCGATGGCTACGTGAATATACCTCTGTCAGATCGCGTAGCAGTCAGGCTTGCGGGTGCTTCGATTCACAGCGACGGATATATCTTCGACAGCGCCTTGGGTCGGAATGTCAATTACGAAGATAATTTCTCGGTACGTGGATCGTTATTGGTCGAGCTTTCCGATACTGTCGAAAACGTCACTATCGTGAATATGTTCGAAGAAAATGATGGTGGCGTTGGGGGGCATGTTCAATTCGTCAACCCAGCTGGCCTTATCGATAACGCCTTCGTTACCGGGCCGCGTAACTATCCGGCGAGCGGTACCGATATCCTCGCGCTTCAGGAATCCCTTGGCGACTATAACATCGTCAATGGCACACCTGAATTTACCAATATCGATACGCTCGATGTTCAGAACACGACGACCCTGGAACTCAATGATGCCGTCACGGTGAAAAACATCTTTGGCTATCGTGATGTTAAATCGCACGTCCTTGTGGATCTGGATGGTATGCCAACTCCAGTGCTTCAGGTTGAGCGGCTTGATGATGCCGAGCAGTGGTCGGAAGAATTACAGATCTTTGGTGAGACCTCCAATTTCGAGTGGATCGCCGGTCTTTATTGGTTCAATGAAAGCGGTGAAAACGAAGCGCTCAGCAAGGCGTTGGGTTCTGACCCGGGTGCTGTTGAGCCCCCGAGTGTTCGTGCATATGGAAACCCGATCACGAATAATAACCAGCTATTCGACAATACGAGCAAAGCAATCTTTGCGGAAGTAACGTTCGGCCTTGATTCTCTGGTCGAGGGTCTCGCGCTCACGCTTGGTGGACGCCAGACATGGGATGAACGCGAGATCACAATTCGGAACCGGAACGAAGGTGCCTCCTGTCGATTCACGATCGATGACGATAACAATCCGGCTACCCCGGAAGTAAATCCGGGTGACACAGCTGCGTGTACACTCGATGCATCAGCGGAATTTGATTCCTTTACCTATAACGTAACTCTCGAATATCAGCCTGATGTCGATACGCTTCTTTATGGTAGTGTACGGACTGGTTTCAGGAGTGGTGGTTTTGCAGCTCGTGCTACAACCGAAGAGGGGCTGCGGCGCACATTTGAGCCTGAAGAACTCCTGAACTATGAGATTGGTCTCAAACGAGATTGGCATTTTGGGGAAGGATATCTTCAGACAAACCTTGCTGTTTTCTACGGTGACTATCAGAACATTCAAAGAAATCTGAATGATGTAACGACCACTGATGGATATACCGTGACAGTCAATGCCGCCGAAGCGACGGTAAGCGGTTTCGAGTTTGAAGGTATCTTCCGTCCAGTTCCGCAATTCGAGATTGCAGGTTCTTGGGGCTATATCGACGCCGAATTTGAAGACTTCATCGATCCCTTCAGCGGGGATGATCTGTCGAACTCCCAGTTCGCCAAGATACCTGAGAATACATGGCGGATTGCGGGCACTTACAGCTTCCCTCCAAGCCAGACTTTCGGCGAAACAAGCTTTAAGGTCGCCTATGGTGGGCGTGACGAGTATCTGATCGGCGACAATGCGCCGAGTGGTCCCGTTGGCACAAACCCGGAATATGAACAGCTTGACCTGTTCCTGACGTCTCGGGGCGTGCTCGATACAAACATGGATCTTACGCTCTTTGCCCAGAACGTTACCGAAGAGATCGAATACCAGACCTTGGCTCAGGTCTTTGGCTCACTCGGTTATGCGGCATCAACACCTGGAAAACCACGTATGATGGGCGTGCAGCTACGCTACAAGTTCTAGTCGATACTGGATCTTCCTTCCGGATCCTGCGACGGAAAGCAGCCCCGCCTTTTGACGGGGCTGCTTTTTCATGTTCGATCCGCCATTGTAGGCGGATGAAATGCATCTGCGATTATTTCCTCTTTGTGAGGACGGCAAAGGCGGGAGGGTGCTAAGCCTATCAAAACTGAGTTTCGCTATGACGCGATCATCAGAGAAACAGGGTAGGAATTGATGGAAGTCCAGCAGAACGACAAAGATCACAAGGTGAGCGGCCGTTGGACGGCTCTGATCATTCTCACAATTGTGTACACGGTCTACAATATCGATCGTAACCTCGTCGTCATTCTTGCAGAGCCCATCAAAGCCGAATTTGGCTTGAGTGACTCTCAGCTGGGATTGCTGACAGGTACGTCATTTGCGATTGCCTTTGGTCTCGCCGGTATCCCTATCGGCCTGCTTGTGGACAGGGTGAACCGGGTACGGTTGATCTCAGCACTATTGGCGATCTGGAGTATCGTGACATTCCTATGCGGTTTTGTCCGAACCTTCACGCTACTGATCTTGACTAGGATTGGCGTGGGGGTTGCTGAATCTGGTGCTGCGCCAACCTGTCTTTCCATTCTATCCGATTTTTTTCCCAAACACCGGCGAGGAACGGCATTCGGTCTGTTCTATCTCAGCACACCGATTGGGCTAGGCATCGGCTTTGCTATTGGCGGGGTCATCGCCAAGCATATCGGGTGGCGGGAGGTTTTCATGTTGGCCGGGGCGCCGGGTGTAATCCTTGCATTACTCGTGATGTTCTTTGTGCGTGAGCCCAAACGCGGTCAGTTCGATGAAGAAGAAAAGGGTGACCACCTCGTATCGTCTTTTTCGACGATTATACGAATCCTGAAGGCAAAGCCGACTCTCATCTTACTGACGGCGGCGGCGGTCCTGGTTATTGCCGGACAGGCTGGTATGTCCGCGTTTCTGCCTTCATTGTTTGTACGTCATCATGCGCTGCCGATTGACCAGACCGGTTACGCGATAGCTGTCATAATGGGTGTTGGTGGTGCGATCGGCATGCCATTCGGCGGGGCCATGTCGGACTACGTCACCAAACGGTCGGCCCGGTTCTCACCGCTCGCAACCGGCTATTTCGTGCTGGCAGCAGCGCCCTTTGCTATGATCGGTTGTTTGGTGCCTGTACTGTGGGTGTCGATTACGACATTCTTCATTTACTCTGTACTAATCCATTGTTACCTCGGGCCCACGCTTGCGTCCTATATGACGCTGGCACCACCGAGACTGCGGGGAGCCATGTCGGCATTCCTCTTGGTTGCGATGAATTTGGTCGGGTTTGGTGTTGGCCCACAGCTGACTGGCGTGCTTAGTGATATCTACAATGCTAATGGGGTCGAAGAATCGATCCGCTATGCCATGCTAACGATTTCGCTTTGCATCGTGGCTAGCGGCATCTGTTACCTGCTCGCCGCACGGACCATGGATCGTGATGTGGAGGGGACGGACGCCGAAGATACGGCGGTACCTGCTTAGCAAAGGCGAAAGCTCAGTTCGGCGGAGGCGGAACTATAAAAAAGGCGCGCCCGGATGCTCTGGACGCGCCTTTTTCTTTGGTAAGGGAAGGGGGTGGTGGTTAGTCCTCCCAATTATCGAAGATATCTCCGGCCTCTTTCTGCACCATTGATGCCGCCTCCATCTGACCGAAGACAAGGGCATTTCCGATCGTGTCGAGCGCATCGGATTTGCTGACGCCCCAGCTCTTGCAGAGGAGTACATTTTCCCGAATGCCTTCAGCGGTACGAGACATGACGTGGTAATACAGCATGCTGGTCGGCCACATCTGCTTGGGCAGATGGTAGAGCATATTCTCCATCCGTGAACGGTGCGTTTTGAAGAGCTGCGGCCGGTGATTGGCCATGAATGTCACATAGGGTGGGATTTCGCCAATCGTCCTGAGATACCAGTCCTCGACCTTGCGGCGTTCCTCAATGGTCAGTTCGACGGTGGAATAGTCGATGCCGGACCGGAACGCCTCGATGTCCGGCGCCCAGCCATCCGGGAATTTGGCACGGGGGTTCGGCGTATCGTTGAATTCAAAACCCTCAAGCGCTTTGGCGATAGTCTGCATGCCGCGGGGCCCCGCATGGACGAAAGCCATAGCGATAACTTCGAGAAGTTCATCCTTACTCAAACCGTCCTGATGATAGGACTGAACGAAATAGCGGCAGCCGGTCTCATAACCATTGAGGGCGTAAAAGGCGAGCGTGCCATTCCCCATGACCCGCGGCTCCACGCGAAGGGTGAGGCTGCAATATAGCCGATACCGCTTGAGCACTTCGGGGTTCATGTCGAGCCACCAGTCGAGCCCTTGCAGGGCCTGACCGAATTGCGCGGCATAATGGCCCTTGAAGCCTTCGATCTCTTCAGGTGAGATCTTGGTTGGCGTCGACAGATCGAGTCCCCGGTGCACCCAGTTTCCGCGAGCTGGATCAAAGCCGGCGCTCAGTTGGCGAAGTTTCTCTGCATCATTGTCTGTCATGCAATATGTTTCCTCGATATATTGCGGAAATAAAGCCGCGCAAAAGGGCTTTTCGGGCAAGCGCGGCACACGGAGGGTAGGGGAGAGCCGCAGCAGGGAAAACCTGAGCTACGCAAATATCGTAAGACCGAATACTTGGCCTGAAAGGCAGCTATTGGCAGGCCCGCAGTGGTGTGCAGCTCATTCAGACCCTAGCATGTTCCGCAACAAAGGAACGGTTCAGGTAGCCTATGTCTGAGATAAAACGTGTCGCACTGGTGACCGGATGCGGCAAACGGGACGGGATCGGCGCGGCAGTTGCGCGCAGCCTGTCCTCAGCCGGAATGAATGTCGTGGTGACGGATATTGCCTCAACAGGGGTGAGCGACCTGCACCAGCCCAAACGGGCTGATGACCCGGACTGGCGGGGCGTCGACAGTCTGGTTGAGGAACTCGCCGGCGCATCGGGCGAGGCCAGTGCCGTGACCGGCGATGTCAGCGACCCGGCTGGTGTTTCCTCGATGGTCGGTCATGCGCTCGATAGTTTCGGTCGGCTCGACGTTCTGGTGAACAATGCCGGTGCACCCTTCAGCATGGGGCATGGCGATATTGAGGCTATCGACCCCGATGAGTGGGACAAGGTCATGGCGATCAATCTGCGGGGGCCGTTCCTGATGTGCCGCGCCGCTGCGCCGCATATGCGCGAGAAGGGGTTCGGACGGATCGTGAATGTTTCATCTGTCGCAGGACGAGTCGGCTCGAAAGCGAATGCCGCCTATGCCGCCTCAAAAGCAGGCGTGCTGGCTCTGACCCAGTCGCTGGCGCTCGATCTTGGCGGGCAGGGGATCACCGCGAACAGCGTGCTGCCGGGTTTCATTCTGACCAGCCGGTCCTTGAGCGGCATGAGCAAGAAACTGGGCCAGGACGACATTGATGATGAGACCATCGCGCGTTCAACGCCGCAGATCCCTGCCGGGCGGGCGGGAACGCCGGAGGATGTGGCCGGCGCGGTTGCATTTCTGGCCAGCGATGCGGCAAGCTATATTAACGGACAGTCCGTTATAGTGGACGGCGGAAACGTGCGTTTGTGAGGTGAAGATGCGAGTCATTGAAGGCGGTCGATCCGACAAGATGACCACGGCCGATCCTGAAGCGGCCAATTCCACTGTTGCGCTGGGTGAGCGTGGGGAAACACTTGTGGGCCGTATTGCGGCTGATATCAGTGAAAAGATTATCCAGGGCATCCTGCCCGCTGGCGCTGATCTCAACTCGGTGGAACTCGCCAAGCAGTTCGGTACCAGCCGCACGCCCGTGCGCGAAGCCCTGATGCTTCTTGAAAAAGAAGGCCTGGTCGAAATTAAGCCCCGCCGCCGCCCAAGGGTCGCGCGGGTGTCATGGAACGACCTTGAAGAGATCTATATCATCCGCGCGCATATGAATGCGTTGAAGCTGGCGCTCGTCGTCGACAATGCCAGCGAAGGGGCATTGCTTGAATCGCGTCGGCTGTTCGATCGAATGAAGGCAGCAGCGGAACGGGGCGACACGGACCGGTTCGTGGCCGAACGAAAAGACCTGCATGATTTTTGGGCGTCGATTTGCGGCAACAAGACGCTGGAGACGGCGCTGGCGAACTGGCAATTGCGGCTCAGCCTGCGGCGAATCGCCAAGATGACGGCCGTGCACATTGAGCGCTCGATCAGTGATCATGAATGCCTGTTGCACGCGCTGGAAGCCCGGGATCGTGATCTGGCCGCATCGCTTATCCGCTCGATGACGATGACGGGTCTCGATGCCGTCAAGGACTCCGGCTGGGGTATGCCTCCGGGTAATAATTCCTGATTTTTCTGATAGTTCGCGTATGCGTTATGACCCGGCGCCCCTTGGACTTGGGGGGCGCCGTGCGCGCATAATCCTCCGGTAAGATCACAATGGCGCATGCCGTTGCCGGAGGAAATAATGCTCAAACTTTCCGTCTTTATGTCGCCGACCGGTGCGCATGTCGGAGGCTGGCGCCTGCCTGAAGCGATTACGGATGCAGGGTTCAATTTCGACCGCTGGCCGGATCTCATGAAGCTCCTTGAGCGCGGCAAATTCGACATGATGTTTCTGGCGGACGGAAATGGCGTAAACGGAATTAGTGATCCTGATCTGCTTGCGCGCAATCCGACATTGCGGCCTGTGGTTTTCGAGCCGATTACCTTTCTGGCGGCACTTGCGACGCATACGTCGCGTATCGGACTGGTCGCGACCGGGACGACGACGTTTGAGGAGCCCTTCAGCATTGCCCGCCGCTTCGCCGCAGTGGATCAGATCAGCAAGGGCCGGGCGGGCTGGAATGTTGTGACGACATCCAATCCTGATGATGCGCTCAATTTCAGCCGGACCGAACATGTCGAACATTCCGACCGCTTTGCCCGGGCCGAGGAGTTCCTCGATGTCACGGACGGGCTGTGGAGTTCTTGGGATGAAGATGCCTTCGTTCAGGACAAGGAGAATGGCATCTTCCTCGATTCGAGCAAGGTCCATATGCTCAATCACGAAGGTGAGCATTTTCAGGTGCGCGGCCCGCTGAACGCAGCCCACACGCCGCAGGGGCGCCCGGTGATCGTCGTGGCCGGCGGCTCGCCCGAGGCCAGAAACCTTGCTGCCAGAACCGCGGATGTTCTCTTTACCCTGACGGAGACAAAAGAAGCCGCGCTTGATCTCTATAAGGATGTCAAGGAACGGGTCGCAGGCTATGGCCGCGCCCCGGAGGCGCTGAAAGTCATGCCTGGGGCCAGCATTTTTGTCGGTGAGACCGCGGATGAAGCCGAGGAAGTTTACCGGAAGCTGCAGGAACTGATACCGGACACAGTCGGTGTTGCCACCCTGTCCCGGATCATGGCGCAGGATCTTTCCATGCATGATCCCTGTGATCCCATGCCGGAAATCACGACCGAGACGAAAGGCATGACCTTCTTCCGGGATAAAGTCAGTGCAATGGCGAAAAAGGAAGGCCTCTCGATCCGGGAGACCTATCGCCGGGTCCTGCCGGCCCGCGGGCATGTCCTGATGAAAGGCAGTGCGGCCGATGTCGCCGATCAGATCGAGGACTGGTACCGCTCTGGCGCCTGTGACGGGTTTAATCTCGTTGCGTCCCATCTGCCCGGCGGCCTTGAAAAGATCGTCCAGCATCTGGTCCCTGAATTGCAGCGCCGCGGCCTCTTCCGTGAGGAATATGAGGGCACGACGCTGCGTGAGCATCTTGAAACGCCGTATGCTGCTTTTCCGGCACGGCGAAGTGATGTGGATCAGTAATGACCGGAACGATGCGCGCCGCGGTCCTCCATGCCGCAGGGCCGCCTGAGGCTTTCTCGCTGGAGGACATTGCCATCCCGGAAGTGAAGCCGGGAGAGGTGAGAGTGCGCGTCAAAGCGTGCGGCGTGTCTTTCCGCGACGTTGTTGAACGCAACGGCACCTATCGACGCGATGTCACCTTTCCACTCGTCATCGGTCTTGAAATCGCGGGCGTCGTTGAAGAGACCGGGCAGGGCGTGAGCCTTGTGAAGGAAGGCGATCATGTCTGCACAAAGGCATTTTCAAGCTGCGGCATGTGCCGCTATTGCCGGTCGGGCCGCGAGACGACCTGCCTGAACCGCCAGCCGGTGCGCGGCGGGTATGCGGAATATGTCGTGCTGCCGCAGGATGCCTTCGTCCGTATTCCGCTGTCTCTGGCATTTGAGAAAGCCTGTATGCTGGGGGCGGGGGCGGGTGTCGCGCTCAATGCGGTGCGCGATACGGCGCGCACGAAAATCGGGGACAGGGTACTTGTGACAGGTGCAACAGGCGGTGTCGGTCTGCCGGCGGTCCAGATTGCCCATCATGCCGGGGCGGAGGTGATTGCCGTGACTCGCAGTGAGTCAAAGCGCGCCATGCTGGAGCAGGCAGGCGCTCATCATGTCATCGTCGCGGATGGAGATTTCTCAACGGCCGTGCGGGATGTCACCGGCGGTGAAGGCGCCGATGTCATCATCGATACGGTCGGCAGCCATGTCTTTGATGCCGCCTATAATTCGCTGGCCCTGCATGGGCGATATGCCTTTGTCGGGCAGCTCAACAGCGACAAGATTTCGATCAATCCCGCACGTATTTTCTTTAAACGTGCGCAATTGCTTGGTGTAGGGAGCGTCAGCCGGGCGCAACTCGCCGATGTGATCGAGCTTGCCGAGCAGGATATTGTCCGGCCCCAAATTGCAGAGGTGATGCCATTGGAAGATATCGTCAAAGCCCATCATCTGGTCGAGGCCTCTGCATCGGTGGGCAGGATCGTGGTGACACCATGAGCAGCAATCTGACCCCGCAAGAGAGCGAACGCCTGGCCACCCTTTACCGGGCGAGCGTTGAGAAGATGAAGGAAGTCGTCCGTGAACATAAGATCACGGAAGACGAATTGCATATTGCCGGCGATTATCTGAACCGCCTTGGGGCAGCCGGGTTCTCGCGCAGTCTGGTTGATATGGCGCTGGCCCTGACCAGCGCGGAAGTGACCAAGCCTGCGGGCGGCACGCGCGGCAATCTGGAAGGGCCGCTTCATCGTCATGGCCATATCCTCCGTGCTGACGGCAGATTGCTCGACCGGCCGCTTAAAGATGGGGAGACCCGTCTCTTGCTGTCAGGGCGCGTGCTCAATGCACAGACAGGTGGACCCATTGATGGCACGGCAATTGATATGTGGCAGACGGACGGTCATGGCATATATGACCGTGAAGGCGATGAGCTGCGCGGTATCGTGCCGACGGATGATCAGGGACGGTATAGCATTGAGACCGTCCTGCCGCGCTTTTACTCAGAGCATGACAATGATCCGATCGGCGAACTGCTTCAGGCGATGGGGCGGCCGAACTGCCGGGCCGGGCATATCCATGTCAAAGTGCTGGAGAATGGCGAGGAACGCCTGACCACCCAGCTCTTCATTGAAGGATCGGAATATCTCGACAGTGACTATGTCGAGGGGGCGGTGAGTGATGATCTCATCCTATCCGTGACGCAGACGGATGATCCGAGAACAGTCAAAGCCAGTTTCGATTTCCGGATATTGCCGGGAGGCCAGAATTGACCACTCGTCCCTCCATCCGTGCCCTTCTTTCGGCCCCCGGTTGCACTGTGCTGCCGGGGGCAGCCGAAGTGCTGAGTGCACGGATCATGGAAGAGCAGGGATTTGAGGCCGTCTATGCCGGCGGTAATGCCATCGGGCTTGCGCATGGCAAGGCCCAGCCTTTTGTCTCAGCCGTAGAAACGGCGGATACCATATCGCGGATCGTACGGGCGACCGGCTGCGCGGTGCTGGCCGATGTAGGCGCCGGATTTGGTGAAGGGGCTCATCTCGATCAGGCGATCCGCGAGATCGAGGCGGCAGGTGCGGGCGGCATCCATATTGATGACCAGCCCTATCCGAAACCGGTGGGATATCACCGGGGTGAAGGGCGCCTTGAGACGCTGGATATTGTCCGTAGCCGGTTTGAAGTGGCGTGCAAAGCGCGGCGGGACAGCGACACGCTCCTCATTGCGCGTACCGATGCGCTGCGGGTGACAGGAGACATTGATGAGGTCGTCACGCGCGGCCGGGCGCTTCAGTCGGCTGGCGCGGAGGCGCTGATCGTTCTTGATCTTGATCCGGCGCAGGCGGGGAGGGTCCGGGAGGCCTTGCCGGACCTGCCGCTGATCTGGATTGGCGGGGTGAAGGCCCCGGTTCCCAGCCAAGATGATCTGCATAAGGCCGGATTTGACATGGCGCTGTTCCCCTTCCTCACGGTCGCGGCGATGGCGTCAGCGGTCACTGAATTATGGGGCATGTTCGCCGAAACCGGCAGGGTCAGCGTCGATGAAGCAAAGCTCCCGGACATGCTGAAACTGGCGGGCCGGATTTCTGGTCTGCCAAGAGCATTTCAGATTGATGAGGAGGCAGTGTGACCCGGCCAGAAGCCAAGACCCTCGCAGGCGTCGTGTCCGAATATGCAGCGATCACCCCCACGGCGCCCGCCATTTTCGGTGAGCATCGTGTGCTGAGCTATCGTGAGCTGGATGAGGAGGCCGCAGACGTCGCGCTCGCTCTTGCGGCCAGCGGTATTCAAGAGGGTGACAGACTGGCGCTCTTGATGGGGAATGACCCTGAATGGGTCGTGATCGCGATTGCGGCGAGCCGGATCGGTGCCGTCCTCTGCCCCCTGAATACATGGTACAAGAAGGCTGAGCTGGCCTGGACCCTGCGGCACAGCAAGGCAAAGTTCCTGATCTCCGTCCCGAATTTTCTGAAAACCGACTATGTCGGCCTCTTCGCTGAACTGCGCGAGGAGGGCGATCTGCCAGAGCTGGTTTTTACGAGTGACGCGCCGGGCTGGGCGACATCATGGCGAGATTTCATCGCGCGGGCAGCGGGACAACGCCCCGCACAAGAGGCAGCATCGCCCGACACTGCTGCATTTGTTCTTTATACCTCCGGCAGCACGGCGGATCCCAAAGGCGTCCTTCTCAATCACCGCGGGGTTGTTGAGAATGGCTGGGAGATGGGCGCGCGGCGCGGGATCAATGCCGAAGACCGGGTCTGGCTTGGCTCTCCGCTTTTCTATGGCCTTGGGGCGACCAATGCGTTGCCGTCAACATTCACGCATGGTGCGTCGCTGGTTCTGCAGGGGCATTTCGAAGCCGGCCGCGCAATCGAAACCATTGCGAAAACCGAAGCGACCGTCTTTTACGGCACCGGCAACATGACGCGCGGGATGCTCGACCACCCCGATTTCACGAAAGCAAAAGTCGGCTCACTGAGCAAAGGGAATGCAGGAACGGTGGCCGAGTATAAACGCCTGACCCTGATCGAGATGGGGATCACCGGCGCGGTCCCGGCCTATGGCCTTACCGAGAGCTACGGCAATGCGACAGTTGGCGAAGTCGACGATCCTCTTGAGGCCAAGCTGAATACCAGCGGGCGTCCGCTGCCCGGCATGGAATTGCTGATCGTGGATCCGGCGAGCTTTGAGCCGTTGGCACAAGGAGAGACGGGGCTCGTCCTCCTGCGGGGACATACGACGCCGGGTTATCTCGACAATCCGGTGGAGACAGCCAAGGCGCTCCGGCAGGATGGCTATTTCGATACAGGCGATCTGGGTTCGCTGGATGCGGATGGCCGGTTTATCTTCCATTCGCGGCTCAAGGAAGTGATCAAGAGCGGCGGCATCAATGTCTCGCCCGTTGAGGTCGAGCAGCTTATCGCTCAGCATCCGGATGTCCGGGACGCGTATGTCGTGGGTGTTGGTGACCCGGTGCGCGGTGAACTGATTGTCGCTTTTGTGGATGTGCTGGGCCAGGTCGGCGAAAATGACATAAAAGCCTATGTCAAGGAACGCGCGGCCAGTTTCAAAGTGCCCCATCATGTCATGTTCCGTGAAGAGAGAGAATTGCCAAGGCTGGCCAGTGGGAAAGTGGCAAAGCACAAGCTGGCAGAGGAAGCGCGGACCTTGTTGAGCGGGAGTTGGGCATGACAATTTCCGGCGCCGCCAGCATTATCGGCATCGGGGCCAGCGATTTTGAGCGGCGCCCCGAACGCTCCGTGCTGACATTGGCGTCGACGGCGCTTCATGCGGCTTTGGATGATGCCGGGCTGGAAAAAGAAGCGATCGATGGCCTGATCGTCCAAGTGGGTTCCCCTCGAGGCCCGGATTACGATGCGGTCGCGGCGACATTCGGCCTTTCACCTACATTCTGTTCACAGACATGGTCGCATGGCCGTTTTGCCGCGACCGTGCTGATCCAGGCGGCCATGGCCGTGGCCACAGGCATGGCGAGCCGTGTTGCCTGTCTCATGGCCATGAAGAACTCCGATATCGGACGGATCGGAGAAACCAATAACCCATTCTATAATGAGCAGTTCCGCGAAGGCGGCGGGCCGCATGGCGAGGAGGGGCATATCGGCATGGTCTCGCCAATCGCTGGCGCCGCGCTTGGCTTTGACCGCTATCTTTGCCGATATGGTCAGGCGCGCGAGAAACTATCCGCCGTGCCGATGACCTTCAGGGCGCATGCGGCGATGACGGATGATGCCGTGATGAAAAAGCCGATGACGCTGGCTGATTACGAAGCGGCCCGCCCGATCATTGATCCACTTCGGCTGCTCGATTGCTCACTTGTCGGGGATGGGGCGGTGTGCGCCATTGTTGGAGGACGGGATGAAAGCAAGGCATCCCGCAAACCGGTCACGCTGACTGGTCTTCAGGGCATTGAGGCAGGACGGGAGAGCTTCATCTTTGCGCCTCGCGGCCTCGGGGTCTCGCAGCAATCGGACAATCGCCGCAGCCTGACGGAGACCCGCACACGGAAGGTCTACCAGATGGCCGGGACCAATCCGGAGGGGATCGATGTGCTCGGTGTCTATGATTCATTCTCTCCGCTTGCGGTTTATGCGTTTGAGGAATTCGGGTTCTGTGCGGCAGGGGAGGGGCTGGATTTTATTCAGGCGGGCCGCATTGGGCTGAACAGCGCATTGCCGACCAATACCAGTGGCGGGCAATTGTCTCAGGCCCAGCTCAATGGCTGGGGGCAGATCCGCGAACTGGTCACCCAGCTTCGGGGAGAGGCGGGGCCGCGGCAGGTCTCGGGCGCCAAACGTGCCATGTGGGCCAGCGTCGGCGGGGACGCGCTTATTCTGGAGGCGGATTAGCATGACGGATACGCTTTCGCCCCTGATCAATGATCTCAATCGCCCCTATTGGGAAGCGGCACGGCAAGGTGAGCTGTGCCTGCCGCATTGTGTTGATACCGGCCGGGCGTTCTGGCCGCCGAGCCCGGCCAGTCCGTATCCGAACGGCAGACAAGTGGAGTGGCGTCCCATCACGCCGCGCGGCACAGTATCGGGCGCCTGTACCTACAGGCGGGTCTATCTGGCTGAAATCGAAGAACACGTTCCCTACGGCATTGTGCTGGTGGAAGTGGAACCGGCGGTCCGTCTTCAGGCCTTTGTGCCGCAAGGCGGGGAGATCGCTGCGGGGGAGGCCGTACAGCTTTCTTTCGAGCCAGTCTTCGGAGAAGAGTTCCCTGTACTGACCGCAAAGAGGGAGGCCGTATGAGCACTCCCTGGGATGACTGGATCGGTAAGACAGAGCGTCGTGAGGAGCAACTGGACCCGGCACGGGCCCGGGCGCTTCAGGCGGCGATGGGGCATGAGCCGAACCTTGAGGCGGGGGATCCGTTACCGCCGCTCTTTCACTGGATTTATTTCTGGGAACCCACGCAGCCTGAGCAGACCGGTGCTGATGGCCATCCAAAACGCGGCCTGTTCCTGCCGCCCATTCCCGCGCCGCGCCGGATGTGGGCGAGCGGGAAAATCCGGTTTCACGCGGAGCTCCTCCTCGGGGAGATAGTCCAGAAGCAATCGACGATTGAGGTAATAAAGCAAAAGCAGGGCCGAACGGGACCGCTGACTTTCGTCACGGTCAGGCATGTGCTGACAATTGAGGACATGCCGGTTCTTGAGGAAGATCAGGTGATTGTTTACCGCGAAGCCGGGGCTGCAGGCCCCGACAAGCGTGAAGAAGTGCCGCTTCCCGAGACGGATTTCATGCGGCAAATCGATCCGGATACGGTGTTGCTGTTCCGCTACTCCGCCCTGACACTCAACAGTCACCGCATTCATTATGACCGGCCCTATGCGATGGTTGAAGAAGGGTATGAAGGTCTCGTCGTTCACGGACCATTGCAGGCAACGTTGCTGGCAGACCTTGTCTCCAGACATGTCAGCTCGCCGCTGGAGGCGTTCGAATTCAAAGGGGTTGCCCCGGCCTTTGACGGCAGGCCGCTGACACTGAATGGCTATGAGCGGGACGGCAATGTCGATCTGGTGGCTCAACAGTCCGGACACGCAACAATGACAGCCAAAGCGACCCCGATACGGCGGCTCGCCCAATGATCAAGACAAGAACAGAAATGGCATGAAGGAGGTTCGACCATGAAAGCTCAGGAGAAAGCGACCGAATCGCTTCGCCATCCGCCCTTGCGTGAATCGACCGCGCTTCTGGAAAATGATGGCCGGGTGCTCGATCAGTTGCACAAGGATTTCTACGTATACCTGCAGAATGCGCTGCCACTCGATGCGGTGAAGAAGCTGAAGCAGGAATTCCTCGATGTTCTGATCGGGATGGGTTATGTTGATCCGGGAGCGGTGGAACCTGTCTGGAACGGCAAGGATCTCACTGATTTCCCGGTCAAGGTTGAAAAACTGCATGACCGCCGGGTCTGGATTCCCTTTGTCGAGGACAAGGGCGTCTATGATGTGTTCCGGCGAATTCTAGGGGCGGAGCCTTTCTGGCTGCCGATTGTTGAATACCGCGTGACGCCGCCGGCGACGGCCCTGCCGCAGGACCCCTATATCGGCCGGCATCAGGACGGCTTCTATAATGGTGATCTTGACTGCTATACCTGCTGGGTGCCGTTGATGGAGATCGGTGCCAAGGAAGGGGGGCTCGCCATGGCATCGACTTTGCGGCCCGAGAGCTATCTTCACGATACGAATGATCCGCCGCAATATATGATTCCCTCGGGAGCGATCCCGGAAGATGCTTGGCATCGCAGTCACTATCATGAAGGTGACCTTGTGATGTTCAATCGCTGGATACCGCATAGCGGTCTGCCCAATCTGTCTGACCGGTTCAGGCTCTCCATGGATGTGCGCGTCATGCCCGTGGATGGTGAATTGCCGATCTGGGGCAAGGTACTGGAGTTCACCCCGGACCTGATCCGTGTCGAGAATCACGACGGACGCGAGGTGACCCTGACGATTGATGCGGAGACATATTGCCGGTGGACAGCCGGCAGACGCATGCCGACGGAGGAACTGATCTCGCTCATCCCGCCGGGAGATTACGTTCTGGCCTTCCATGAGGATGGCCGCGCCCTGATGCTGCGACCACCCCGCTAGCCGGCATCGTCTATGCGAACTGTTGGCGCCGCTGCATCGCGGAGCAACAGTTGCGTGTAGACTGCTCCTGTTTTGAAGACCGGAAAATATCGATGACACCCCTTTCGACCGCCCAGCAGGCCGATGAGCTTGAGGATATCCGACGCTCCGTTGCGAGCCTTTGTGCGTCTTTCCCGCCGGAATACTGGCGGGAGGCCGACCGGAACCGCGCCTATCCGACGGAATTTGTTACCGCACTGACGGAATCAGGTTTCCTTGCCGCGCTCATCCCCGAAGAATATGGCGGCAGCGGCCTCAACCTGACGGCAGCGGCGGTCATCATGGAGGAAATCCAGGCGAATGGCTGCAATGGCGCGGCGGCGCATGCGCAGATGTATGTGATGAACACCATCCTGCGTCACGGCAATGAAGAGCAGAAGCAGCGTTATCTGCCTTCCATCGCCTCCGGTGAATTGCGCCTACAGGCTTTTGGCGTGACGGAGCCGAGCGCCGGGACGGATACGCTGAACATCCGCACCACCGCCACCCGCGACGGCGATCGCTATGTGGTCAACGGCCAGAAAATCTGGACTTCGCGTGCGGAGCATTCGGACCTGATGGTGCTCCTGGCACGGACCACACCGAAGGAACAGGTCCAGAAACGCTCAGAGGGACTTTCGCTCTTCCTCGTCGACATGCGCGAAGCGGTGAATAATGGCCTGACCATCAATCCGATCCGGACAATGATGAATCACAATACGACGGAGGTCTATTTCGACAATCTTGCCGTCCCGGCCGATAACCTGATCGGGGAAGAGGGCAAGGGTTTCCGCTATATCCTGTCCGGCATGAATGCCGAGCGGATCCTGATTGGGGCGGAATGTATCGGGGATGCCAAATGGTTCATCAACAAGGCGTCCGGCTATGCCAATGAGCGCGAGCTATTCGGCCGTCCGATCGGCCAGAATCAGGGCGTGCAGTTTCCGATCGCCAGGGCCTATGCGCAGATGCGTGCCGCTGAGCTGATGGTCTATGAGGCCGCCGGCCGGTATGAAGAGGGCGGCAATGTCGGGGCAGAGGCCAATATGGCGAAAATGCTGGCCGCCGATGCCTCTTGGGCAGCGGCGGACATGTGTGTACAGACCTTTGGTGGGTTCGGGTTTGCCGAAGAATATGATGTGGAACGGAAATTCCGCGAAGCGCGCCTTTATCAGGTCGCACCGATCTCCACCAATATGATCCTGTCTTATCTGTCAGAGCACGTATTGGGCCTGCCGCGTTCTTATTGAGCTGATGGAGATAGCTGGCCGCGATAGAGCTGCATCAGGTCGCGGACATCCGTCACCGTTTCGAGCGACAGCAGCATGTCCCTAGTTTCCATCCGGTGCCGGTCATCCATCCGGTTTTCGGTGCAGCGGTCATAGCGGGCGGAGATTTCCTCCGCACTGAGCGGATCGGACGGATCGCCCTTGGCCGTATAACACTCACGATCGAACCGCTCGCCATTCTTCGTGGTGATCGAAACGGTGTTCATCTTGCCCAGCTGGTCGCGGCCCCATTCCTCGTGAATGGCCATCTTGGCCTTCTTGCGCTGCGCAAGGATCGCTTCGTCGCGCAGCTTCTCTGCGGTGAAGGTGTCAACGAACATGTCCTCACCGCTGATCGCCGAGGCGACGATATGGGGCAGGCTGAAACGGGCTTCTTCGGCATTCTGCGGATCGGGATATTTCAGGATCTGGGGGAAGACCGCATTCACGCCGACCTCGACCTCGACAATATCGTCCGCCGTCAGTCCATTCGTTTTCACGATATCAAGGACGCCATCGATAATGCGTTGCGAGAGGTAGCAGCAGGGATATTTCTTCATCCCGACGGCCATGATACGGAAATCATCGCCTTGCCCGAGCGGGAAATCGATGTCCGGGCAGCCGGCGGTCGCATCCCAGAAACCGGCCTTGCCTTCGAGGATCGTCGGATTGCCGGTGAGGCCATCGGCTGCAAGATGAGCTGCGGAAATCCCATTGAGGCCTGCCATGCCGGCCTCGATCACATGAGCGCCCGAGCCAGTCTGGCGCGTCAGGCCGCTGCCGAAAGAGGCGGCGACGGCCATGGCATGAAGGGTCTTCTCCCGGTCGAGCCTGAGGAGCTTCGCTGCTGCTCCCGCCACGCCGACTGTCCCCATGGAGGAGCCGGTGAGCACGCCTCTTTTGACCGCGCCGCCATCGGACGTCACCGTGCCGCTGCGCGACACCACCTCATAGCCGAGAATCAATGCTTCGAGTACGTCCTTCCCGGAGGCGCCGACACTCTCGCCCATGGCGAACACACTGGGAATGAGAAAACAGGTATAGGTCGCATCCGGCCAGGCGACATCTTCGAGCTCGGTACAGTGCGATGCAATACAGTTCATCGCGGCGCCCCATTCGGGAGTTGCCATGAAATCATAACCGATGACGGTTGTGTTGCCCTTCGCCCCGACATTGTCCGCATAGCGCGCCATCAGCCGGGTCGTGTCCATATCCGCACCGGTCACGGCGGAGCCGAGCGAACTCAGCGAGAGGCTTTTCGCGCGCTCAATGACGTCGCCGCCGATGTCATCATACTGCGTATCATGGATGTAGTTGGCGAGATCCCGGGTTGTGCGCATAGCGTCCTCCTGCGGTCTCTCATACATCAAGCGCCGGTGCTGTGCGCCTCGGCGGCGGCGAACACCGCCTATGCGATAAGGGCCTCAGGAACGGGCCGTTGGCGTGTCTGCGCATTGCTTTCGGGCCGTAGTTCACTCACCTTTTTGGCATGAAAGGCAGCACGCATTACTCGCAATGAAAGATAAAAACGACGCGGCACTTCGCCAGGACCTTCGCGATTTCTATGAGGACTATGCCGGTGCACTCGATGATGTGCGCCTGGAAGACTGGGTCGGCTTTTTTGCCGATGACGCGGTCTACAAGGTGATTTCGAGAGAGACGCATTCGCAGGGCTTGAGCCATGCGACGATCTATTGTGACGGGCTCGCGATGATCCGCGACCGGGCCGCCGCCGTGCAAGAAACGGCCGTTTTCGAGCCGCGTGTTCTTCGCCACTTTGTCGGCGGTCCACGGATCATCTCGCGTGATGGCGATGAGATCGCGGTCACGGCGAATTTTCTGATCACCGAAGCCTTATTCGATGCCGAGCCGCAGATACTGATGATGGGGCGCTATCTCGATAAGCTGGTCGAGCGGGGCGGGGATCTGAAATTCCGCGAGCGGCTGGCCGTTTATGATAATCACCGTGTACGCACGACCCTTGTGATACCGGTATAACAGGCAGGAGGAACCATGAGCAGCACAATCGCCTCCGAGGAAAAAGACCGCACATGGCCGGAGCTGGGCGCCTGCCGGGTACCGGCCTGGGTTTATTCCGATCCGGATCTGTTCAAACGGGAGCTTGAGACCTTTCACTATGGGCCGACCTGGAGTTTCATCGGTCTTGAATGTGAAGTGGCGGAGCCCAAATCCTTCCGGCGGACATTCGTCGGCACACGCTCTGTCCTGATTACGCGCGATGCGGAGGGGGAGATCCATGTGGTCGAGAACCGCTGCGCGCATCGCGGATCGCCTCTCTGCTGGGAGCAGCATGGCAAAGCAGAAGACCTGACCTGCCCCTATCATCAATGGACCTATGATTTCGCGGGCAATCTGCAGGGCGTGCCGTTCATGCGCGGGGCGCCCCGTCCGAATCCGGGGATGCCGCGGGATTTTAAAAAATCAGAGAACGGATTACGCAAGCTCCGCACGCATATTCATAATGGCACGGTATGGGCGACCTATAGCGATGAAACCCCGCCTTTCGAGGAATATGTCGGCCCGGAAATCCTTAAGCTGATCACCCGGGTTTTCAACGGCCGGGAATTGCGCCTGCTGGGCTATAGCCGCCAGATGATCCCGTGCAACTGGAAGCTCTATTTCGAGAACAGCCGCGATCCCTATCACGCAACATTGCTGCACTCATTCTTCACGACCTTCGGGATCTACCGGGCGGATGCCAAATTCATGGTCTCGCCGCAACCGAACGGGCATGAATTCATTTACTCAGTGCTCGACCCGACGCTTCGGGAGAAACGCTCCGAAGTCACTGACGAAATGAAGACGCTGAAAGATCAGTTCACGCTTCATGACATGGATGTCGTCTCTCCGGTCGATGAGTTCGAGGATGGGCTGATCTCCTCACTTCAGGTCTTCCCCAGCATCTTTGTCCAGCAGCACGGCAATGTGCTGGCTCTGCGCCACATCCTGCCGAAGGAGACAGGAAAGACCGAACTCGGATGGATCTATTTCGGCTATGCTGATGATGATGAGGAAATGCAGTCCCGCCGCCTGAAACAGGGAAACCTTGTGGGACCGGCCGGTTATGTGTCGCTCGAAGACTCAGAGGTCCTCGCTCAGGTTCAGGGAGTCGCGACGAGCACCCCTGACTCCATTCAGGTCGTCGAGATGGGCGGGCGCGATAATTTCGAGCCTTCCGAAACAGCGATTACGGAGAATCTCATCCGCTCATTCTACAAATTCTATCGAGAAAAAATGGGTTTCTAGGAGGTTCGGTTTGGCTTGGAAAAAAATCGCCTCTCTGGCCGATATTCCGGAATATGAAGGCCTGAAAGTCGACGTCGATGGTCACGGCATCGCCCTCTTTCATGTCGAAGGGGAGGTCTATGCGATCGATGATATGTGCTCTCATGCAGAGGCGCATCTCTCTCAGGGCTTCCTTGAAGATTGCGTGATCGAGTGCCCCCTCCATCAGGCATGTTTCGATATTCGGACGGGTAAGGTGCTTTCGGCCCCCGCGACCGAGGATGTCAACGCTTATGAGGCGCGCATCGATGGCGATGACGTGCTGATCGATATCTGAGAGCGATGTGCAGCAGAGCCATTTTGATATTCTCATCATAGGCGGCGGTCAGGCGGGCCGCCGGGCCGCTGAGGGTGCAAGGGAAGCCAGCCCATCGGCGACGATCGCTATTCTCGGTGAGGAAATCCATCTGCCTTATGATCGCCCGTCTTTGTCCAAGGAACGGCTGCTGGATCCCGATGATGACCGCTGTTTTGTCCGTCAGCGAATGGATTTCGATGAAAAGCGGATCGAACTCTTCCCCGGTCAGTGCGCCGTCTCGATCGACCGTCAGGCTCATCTTGTCCGCACCGAAGAGGGCAGGGAATATGGCTATGGCCGGCTGATCCTCGCGACAGGATCGCGGGTCCGCTGGCTGCCTTCCTTCGGGGTGCCGGGCGAGCGGGTGATGGCGTTAAGGACGCTGGAAGATTGTGCAAATCTTTCCGGCCGGATACGTCAGGGCGCGCGCATCGTCGTGATTGGTGCCGGGTTCATCGGGCTGGAGGTTGCCGCCGCTGCACGCCAGCAGGGCGCATCGGTCAAGGTGATCGAGGCCGGATCATCTGTACTGGGACGGGTATTTCCTCCTGCTGCAGCCGATCACGTGGCGCGGCTGCAGCAGGAGATGGGCGTTGAGATCCTTCTTGATACGTCGGTCCGGCAGGTCACCGAAGGACCGGATGGCGTTGCGGTTGAGATCGGAGTGGAGACTCTACGCGCCGACATTGCTGTTGTCGGGATTGGCGTCATCCCCAATCTGGAACTGGCCATCAAGGCCGGCCTCGATGTGGTAGACGGCATTATGGTCGATAAAGAGGGGCGCAGTTCGGATCCGGATATTTATGCGGCCGGTGAAGTGACGGCGCATCCGGTACTTGGTTGCGACCGATCGCGGCGGCTTGAATCCTGGCAGGTGGCTGAAGAGCAGGCTTATGCAGCTGGCCGGTCGGCGGCGGGCAGCCCTACGGCCTATGCGGCATGGCCGTGGTTCTGGTCCGATCAGGGCCGTCATAATATTCAGATGCTGGGCCTTGCCGATAGCTGCGCGAACTGGATTGCGCGTGAATATGACCATGATAGGTGCAGCTTTGTGGCGCTTGATGACGCGCACACAGTGACGGGGATGATCACCATTAATGCGGGCGGGGATATTGGGGCAGGGCGCCGATTGCTGGGGACGACTCAGGACCCTGCGCAATTGCGCGACCCGGAAGCCTCATTGCGGAGCCTGATACCGCGGCGGGCCGCAGCACAGGGGAGCGCGTAAAGAGATGGTACAATCTTCAAAGGGCAAAAAAATTTCCAGCACGTCCCTGTCGCTTAACTCCGGGCCGCTGCCGCTGTATCACCAGCTGGAAAATGCGTTGGCGGAACGTCTCGAAGCCGGTGAGTTTGGCGTAGACGGCGCGCTGCCGACCGAACAGCAGATCGGTGAGGAATATGGCGTCAGCCGGATTACGGTTCGCCGCGCATTGGGAAATCTCATCGCACACGGAATGATCGTCCGTCGGCAGGGGGTCGGCACCTTTGTGGCTTCCCCCGCAGAGAATGTCCGGTCTGTGCGTCTGACGGGTTCTCTTGATGAGTTTCTTGCAAAGGCGGGAAAGCTGACCCCTAAATTCTTCTCGAAAGAAGAGGTCGATCCGGATGATGAGATCCGGGACAGTTTGGCGCTGTCCGAGACAGAGAAGGCGATCCGGTTCAGCCTGGTCACCAGTCTGGCGGGCGATCCGGTGATTTATCTGCAGACGTATTTTCCGACCTATATCGGCGAGCGTATCGATGTGAATGATATCGCCGAAGGCATGCCGGTCATCCGGCTGGTGGAGCGCAAGCTCAATCAGCGGGCGGTCAGGGCGCTTCAGACCATCGAGCCTGTCACCGCCGAGGGCGATGTCGCCAAATATCTCTGCATGGAGGAAGGGCGCCCGCTCTTGCGCATCCGGCGGACCTATTTCCGGGCCGATGGCCAGCCGATCGAGACGGCAATCCTGCACCAGCATCCCGAGCGCTACGAATATCTCGTTGAACTGACGGCCCGGCTGCACGCGGTCTGACCTGCCGGTCTGATGCGGCGATGATACACCTTAATCCCTATTAAGCCCTCAATGTGTCGACACTATTGCATTCCGGCGTCTGTCAGGCTTATGTTGTTATGACAACATGACATAATAAAAAACATTGGGAGGATCGGATGTCTGGCGCACTGGACCCGAAAAAAATCAAATCCGCTCAGCGGGTTCTCGAAGTTCTGGAATATTTCAACCGCGACCGGCGCGAATGCACGGTGATGGATATTGCGCGCACCTATGGGTACCCGCAGTCGAGTACATCAGAGCTGCTTAGCTGTCTGGTTGCATTGGGCTATTTGCGGCGTGATATCTGGGCTAGGACGTATAAGCCGGCCGCCCGCGTCGCCATGATCGGCGCCTGGATCCAGCCCCATCTGTTCCGCAATGGCGCACTGTTTTCACTGATCGACGAAGTGGTCGAGGATACTGGTTGTTCCGTCATGGTGAGCTCCCGTGTCGGGGTCTCGGCGCAGGTTTTCCACATATCGGGACCTGAAGGTGTCGACACTGAATACGCCGTTGGGGAGCAACTTTCGCTGCTCCATTCGGCGCCGGGACAACTCCTAGTGTCGACAGAACGGTCGGCCGAGCTGCGCAAGCTGGTTCATCGCCTGAACGCTGAAACGGATGAAGAACACCAGGTCCGGCCCTCCGAATATCAGGAGCTGATCGAGCAGGTTGTCAGCGAAGGCTGGTCATCGGTCCTCGATGAAGGGCACGGCGTGGAGCTGGTCAGCGTGCTGTTACCGCTGACAGCAGAGGATGAAACTCTCGTCGTCTCGGTCTGCCTTGACGCGGCGGTAGCAGATGAGCGGCGGGATGATGTCGTGCAGACGATCCGCGGGGCGATTGCCCGCAACCTTGATCCGGAACGGGCCGCTGCGAGAGACGATATTCACTATCTCCACCGCGTATCGTGAATTGATCAGTTACCGGTGAATTGGGCCTTACGCTTCTCCTTGAAGGATAAGGTCCCTTCACGGAAGTCTTCGGTTTCGACCATCAGCGGCTGCATGGTCGCTTCGAAATCGAGCGCCTGATCATAGGTCTGGGCGGGGGCGGCATCGAATTGCCGCTTCGCCATCATCAGAGCAAGGGTCGGGGCGTTGGCAAAGCTGGCCGCAATCTCCTGAGCCTTGGACATGACGTCCTCTGACGGAACTGAATGCAATGCGAGGCCGAGCTGCTGGGCTTCACTGCCGGAGACGAAGCGGCCCGAATAGATGATCTCCTTGGCCCTTTGCAGGCCGAGGTACCGGGTCAGGAGGAATGAGGCGCCGCCATCGGGCGCAAGGCCGATGTGACGGAAGGCGAACTGAAAGCGGGCGTCCTCTGCCGCAACGACAATGTCGGCAGCAAGAGCGAGCGACCATGACATGCCGATGCACACACCGCGTACCGCGGCGATCACGGGTTTCTGAGTATTGGCGACGCTTCTTGCCATGCGGTGAAGGTGGCGCATCCTGAGGAGGGAGTTGCGCATCCCGCCGCCGCCCATTTCGGAGACGTCGGCCCCGGCGCTGAAATCACTCCCCGCACCGGTCAGGATTATGACCCGTACGTCGTGATCGTCCTGCGCCGCCTGAAAGGCGCTTTCGATCTCGGTGCGCATGGCGAGGGTAATGGCGTTTTTGCGTTCCGGCCGGTTGATCGTGATGATCGCTGTGCCGTTTTCCTTGGTCGTTTCAATGCTCATGGGGCCTCCTTGCGTCTTCCTACCATCCGGGCGCATGGATGCGACACTCGGGCTGGCTATATCGAGGCTGCGATAGTCTCCAGCGGGCACGGAATATCACTTGCGGCCCTGTCAGGCGCTGGCAGATTGCCAAGGTGCAAACTTTCAGCATTCATCCCTTCTGCGTACCGGTAGACCCCGGTGAACTGCGTGCGGAAATCCGCTCGTTCATCGCTGACAACCGTCCTGAACTGCCGCCAGAAAGCCGGGCGAATTCATGGGCGGTCGGCGATGCGGCCTTCAGCCGGGCGCTGGGCAGAGCAGGCTATATCGGGATGACCTGGCCGAAAGCCTATGGTGGGCATGAGCGTCATGCGCTCGAACGCTATATCGTGCTCGAGGAATTGCTCGCTGCCGGCGCACCGGTCGGCATGCACTGGATCGCGGACCGGCAGTCAGGGGCGCTCCTTCTGCGCTATGGCAATGAGGCGCTGCGCGAAAAATATGTACCCGGCATGGCCGCCGGTGAGATCTATGCCTGTATCGGGATGAGTGAGCCGGGCGCAGGCTCCGACCTTGCTGCTGTGCGGACGGCGGCCCGCAGGAAAGATGACGGTTGGGTCGTCAACGGACAAAAGGTCTGGACGACCAATGCGCATA
This sequence comes from Parvularcula marina, assembly GCF_003399445.1. Taxonomy (NCBI): domain Bacteria; kingdom Pseudomonadati; phylum Pseudomonadota; class Alphaproteobacteria; order Parvularculales; family Parvularculaceae; genus Parvularcula; species Parvularcula marina. The sequence continues at coordinate 2,906,443 of NZ_QUQO01000001.1, forward strand.
ACGCCGCCTTCATGATCGCCCTTGTGCGGACATCTGAAGGAGAAAAGCGGCAGGACGGATTAAGTCAGGTTCTGATCGAGCTTGACCGTCCCGGCGTTGATGTGCGGCCCGTGATCGATATTACGGGGGGGCATGATTTCAATGAAGTCTTCCTCGATGATGTCTTCGTCCCGGATGAAAATATTCTGGGTCAGGAGGGAAATGGCTGGCGTCAGGTGACGGCTGAGCTGTCTCTCGAACGGTCCGGGCCGGAACGGTATCTATCGAGCTATGCGCTGGTCACGGCACTGGCCGACCATGTGCGCCATGCAGGCAATGAACAGGCTGTCGCCCTCTTGGGCCGGATGGTGGCGGAGACATGGAGCCTCAGATCAATGTCCATGTCGGTGGCCGCCAAGCTGGCAGGCGGGGATGATCCCGCACTTGAAGCCGCCATCGTCAAGGATCTGGGCAACGGTTTCGAGCAGGATATTCCGCGAGCGGTACAGGCGGTCATCGAAGGGGTAGACCTTGCCGATGACGAAGAGTTCGTTCGTATCCTGCGGACACTTCTCATGGTGTCGCCGTCTTTCTCGCTGCGGGGCGGCACGCGTGAGATTCTCAAAAGCATTATCGCAAGGGGGCTCGGATTAAGATGACATCTGATCTGGAACTTCTATGCGACATGGCGGACAGGTTGTTCCGCGACCTGAAAGATGCTGATGCCTCGCCAGAGGAGGCGTGGAACGCTGTCAATGAGGCGGGGTTTCCCAAAATCTTCCAGAAGGAAGAGGAGGGAGGCTTTGCCGGGGATTGGGCCACAGCGTTTCCGGTTCTCCGGCTGGCGGGGTATCAGCGTCTGAATGCGCCGTTGACGGAATGTCTGGTTGCAGCATGGGGCTGGCGAGGGGCGGAAGAGCCGCTGGCTGATGAGCTGACTGTTGCTGCGGCACAGACAGAAGGCCAGATCGACGGGAGCCAGTTCACGGGGAAATTGGTCGGCGTTGCTGGAGGGATAAGCACTCGCCATGTCATCGGCTATACTCACGGGGCGCCGTTCCTTGTCGCTGCCGGTGATGCGGCGGATGTGACGGAAAGATCGACCCCGGACGGTAGCCGCTGCGATATTCTCACCTTTGACAAGGCGCAGGTGAAAACGGGACCGGCTTCTTCGGATATCATGCTCTGGGGCGCACTGGCCTATACGGCTCTCATCGCCGGGGCCACGGATGCCGTCCTTGAGCTGTCGATCGACTATGCGAATGAGCGGCAGCAATTTGGTCGGCCGATCGGCAAGTTCCAGGCCGTCCAGCAGGCTCTTGCGGAGTGTGCGGAGGAATCGGCGGCCGTCAACTGCGCGGGGCAGGCTGCCGCGCGGGCCGCCATGCTCGACGATCCTGCCTTCGAGATCGGCGCCGCCAAGGCGAGAGGTTCGCGAGCCGCCGTGAATGCGGCGCGCATCGCCCATCAGATCCATGGCGGCATCGGCTTTACGCAGGAACATGTCCTGCATCACTATACGTCCCGGCTGATCACCTGGTCCTCTGCATACGGCAATGAGGGATACTGGAACCGCCATATCGGCGAATATGCCGCCGCCCTAGGGGGGGCGCAGATATGGCCAGACATCACCAGCCGATCCGACCGCGTAGAAAAGGCATCGACATGAACACGCCCGTTATCGTTTCCACGGCCCGGACAGGCCTCGCCAAGGCTTTCCGTGGTGGCTTCAATAATACGCATGGAACAGATCTCGGCGGTCATGTCATCCGTGCCGCGATTGACCGTGCAGGGATTGAGCCCGGCGAAGTGGAGGATGTCCTTCTGGGCTGCGCCACGCCCGAAGGCGCGAGCGGCAGCAATGTCGCCCGGCAGGCTGCTTTGCGGGCTGGCTGTCCCGTGACCGTGCCCGGCATGACGCTCGACCGGAAATGCTCCTCCGGGCTTCAGACTATCGCTCTGGCCGCACAGCGGATCATGGCGGGCGAGGGGGATATCTATGTAGCCGGCGGCACGGAGACGATTTCCCTGACCCAGCCCTTCATGAACAAGGAACATGCCCGCAGCCCGTGGCTCGATGAGCATCTGCCGGAGATCTACTGGTCGATGATCGAGACGGCAGACAACGTCGCTTCGCGCTACGGTATAAGCCGTGAGGTGCAGGACGAATACGCCGTGGAGAGCCAGGCAAGAACAGCCGCGGCGCAAGCCGAAGGCCGGTTTGATGATGAAATCGTGCCGATGACCGTTGAGAAAGTGCTACGTGACAAATCCGGTGAAGAACTGGAGAGAGAGACCGTCACGGTAGACCGTGATGAGGGGAACCGTCCGGGGACGACGCTGGATGCGCTCAGTACACTGAAGCCAGTCCGCGGACCGGAAGCCTATATCACGGCGGGGAATGCCAGCCAGCTTTCTGACGGGGCCAGCGTTTGCGTCATTATGTCGGAGAAACAGGCGGAGCGCCGGGGGCTCGAGCCGCTCGGCCGTTTTGCGGGCTTTGCCGTGGCAGGGTGTGAACCGGATGAAATGGGCGTCGGCCCCGCTGTGGCCGTTCCCAAACTCCTCAAACGGCAAGGGCTAGGCATCGATGATATTGATCTGTGGGAGCTGAATGAAGCATTCGCCGTACAGGTCGTTTATTGCCGGGACAGGCTTGGCCTGCCGACGGATCGGCTGAATGTCGATGGAGGCGCGATTTCCATCGGCCATCCTTACGGGATGAGCGGATCACGGATGACCGGCCATGCGCTGATCGAAGGACACCGCCGGGGGGCAAAGAATGCTGTCGTGACCATGTGCATCGGCGGCGGTATGGGGGCGGCAGCCCTGTTCGAGATTATCTGATGCCGGGTGACGGGAAAAAGGACGCAACGACTTTTTCGTGGTCGGCCTGATCATTGATCAGGGTGCTGTCTTCAAAGTCAGACACCCTATCCAGCAGGTGGGGCAGGTCTTCAGGTTCCAGTTCAGCGTCGAAGATCCCCTTGCTTTCCGTGAAAGCTATTTTTGAGACATAGCCCCCGGCGGCGCTGTAGATGCTGCCGGTTGACGTATTCTGTTCGCTAACCAGCCAGCAGATGAGTTTTGCGATGAACGCGGGCGGCATGTGTTTTTCCATCCAGTCACGGAAATTCCTGTCCGGATGATTGTCTAGCAAGGCTGTGCGCGCGGATGGCATGACGCCATTCACCAGCACGCCATAGGGCTTTGCGGCGATAGCTGCGTCCTTGGTCAGACCGACAAGCCCGGCTTTGCTGGCCGCATAGGCGCCACTGACGCCGGAACCCAACGCGGCGCTGGAGCACAGATTGACGATCCTGCCGGATTTCTTTTCCGCCATACCCGGCCAGACGGCACGCATCAGCGCATAAGGTGCCGTGAGATTGACGTTTAAGACATCGAGAATCTCTTCATCCGTCCGTGTCCAGAAAGGCCCTGGCCGGCTAATCCCGGCATTATTAACCAGAATGTCGACCGGGCCAAAGGTTTCCTCGGCAAAACCAGTGATGAGGCGTGCAGTATCGAAGTCGCCGACCGGCATCGTGTTCGCGACCGCCTTGCCGCCGTCGTGTCTGATCTCTTCACAGATGGCTTCGGCGCGTCCATCCGATGCCGGATCATTAATAATAACTCGGGCGCCGCGCTTTCCCAACTCCAGCGCCGTCGAGGCTCCGATGCCAGCGCCGGCGCCGGTGATGAGTGCAACCTTGCTGTCAAAACGGATGAGATCGGATGCGGCGCCCATCAGGCTTGATCCCAGCTTTTGCCTTCCGTAGCCAGTCTGACCATAAGTTGAGATGGCGCCCAGCGTTGGCCGTTTTTCTCGGCAAGCCGTTCTGCGGTGGCCGCCACGCGGTCGAGACCGACCTCCTGACCCCAGAACATCGGCCCGCCGCGATGCGCCGGGAAGCCATAGCCATTGACCCAGACCGTATCGATGTCACCGGCGCGCAGAGCGATACCTTCTTCAAGTTCTTTCGCACCTTCATTGACGAGTGGCATAAAGAGACGGTCACGGACTTCTTCATCCGGGATTTCACGCCGTTCAATGCCAAGCGAGGCGGACAGTTCTTCGATAATCCGTGTAGTCTCCGGGTCGGGAATGCGCTTCCGTCCTTCATAGCGGTAATAACCTTTACCGGATTTCTGACCGATCCGTCCGGCCTCAACCAGCCTCTCCACGACCTCTGCCATGCGTTCATCCGCAGGCATCGTCTTGCGGCGGATTTCTCGGATGCGAATGCTGGTATCCATCCCGGAAAGGTCACGCATGGCCAGCGGCCCCATCGCCATACCGAAGCCTTCAGCCACGCGGTCGACCTGTTCGGGCGTTGCGCCTTCTTCAAGTAGATACTCCGCCTCCGCTGTATAATATTGCAGCATCCGGTTGCCGATAAAGCCGTCACAATTCCCGGCCAGCACGGGTACTTTGGCGATTCTTTGCGCAATGGCGAAAATCGCGCCGATAGTCTCCGGTGAGGTCTTGGTGCCTTTCACGACCTCCAGCAGTTTCATGACATTGGCCGGGCTGAAGAAATGCGCGCCGATGACCTTTTCAGGCCGGCTTGTCGCGGATGCGATCTGGTCGATGTCGAGCGAAGAGGTATTCGAGGCCAGAATGGCCTCGGGACGGGTTACCTGGTCCAGCCGTCCGAAGATATCCTGTTTGAGCTCCATGTTCTCAAACACAGCCTCAATGACAAGATCGGTCTCGCCGAGCCCTTCATAGTCAGTCGTCCCGGTAATGAGATACAGGGATCTGTCCATTTTTTCCTGCGGTATCGATCCTCGATCAACCGAACGCTGATAATTGGTTTCAATCATCCTGCGCCCCTTGGCGAGAGAGTCTTCGGCCACATCGATGATGGTGACCGGGATGCCGGCATTGGCAAACACCATGGCGATGCCGCCACCCATCAGGCCCGAGCCGATAATGCCGACCGAGGCGATCTCAGCGGCCTCTTTCGGGTCGGGAACGCCGGGCACTTTGCGCGCCTGACGCTCGGCGAAAAAGACATGTTTCAGGGCACGGTGTTGAGAGCCGGTGACGAGTTCTTTGAAGGCTTCTTCTTCGAAGGCCAGGGCTTCCTGCGGTGGTCTGGTGCAGGCAGCGAACACGCAGTCGGCAATTCTGGCAGGCGCCAGCGCGCCACGGCTTTTCTTGAGGAGGCCCGGACGAGCGGCTTCAAAGGCATCGGTATCAAAATCAGCGATTTTGTCTTCGCGTTCGATGACCGGGGTGGGTTTGCCTTTGATAGCAAGTTCCGTGGCCAGAGTGACGGCTGCAGCGACGGGGTCTTCCGCGATTTCGTCAGCTATTCCCGCTTCATGTGCGGCGGCGGCAGGAAGAGGCTTACCGGCGATAATGATTTCGGCGGCGCGGATGGCACCGACGAGGCGGGGCAGGCGGACCGTTCCGCCCGCACCGGGTAACAGGCCGAGATTGACTTCCGGCAGGCCGAGCCGAGCGGTGGGGGCCGCAACGCGGGCATGACAGCTTAAGGCCAGCTCAAGCCCGCCGCCGAGTGCCACACCGCTGATCGCTGCGACCACGGGTTTGTTGGCGCCTTCAATCATACTTTCGAGAGTTTTGAGGCGCGGCTCCGCCACGGCCTTGTCCGTCCCGAATTCCCGGACATCCGCACCCGCACTGAAGGCGCGGTCACTGCCGGTCAGGACGATGGCCGATATCTCCGGGTCATTAAGCGCTAGTGCGAACTCCTCACCAATCCCGGCGCGAAGATCCGTACCCAGTGCATTCACCGGCGGGGCGTTCATCGTCAGGACAGCGATTTTTCCTTCGGTTGTTCTGGTGACTGAGGGCATGGGATGATCCTCCATATTCGTAAAACCGTCAGGCGAGCGACTGGCCTTCATCGACAGCGAAGACACCGCCCGTCAGGGATGCCGATGCATCCGAGCATAAGAACAGAACCAGCGAGTCGAGGTCGCCGGGTTTCATGACGCGGCGGCGCGGGAAGGTCTTGACCAACTTCTGCCCCGCCTCGCTTTCGAGCCAGTCCGAATTCAGCTCCGTGGCAATCCATCCCGGGCAGATCGTGTTCACATTCACGCCATACCGCGCCCATTCGCGCGCCAGTCCCTTGCCCATCATCGCGACCGCGGCCTTTGACATGCTGTAGGCGGTCAGGCCGGGCAGGGGGCGTAAGGAGCCAACGGAGCCGAGCAGGACCATCCGCCCACGGTCATAAAGTTCTTTGTCGATGAGACGCTTTGCGGCCTCACGGGCGGTCAGGAAGACCCCCTCAATATTCACGGCCATCATGCGCCGCAAATCCTCTGCAGGAAGGTCTACGGCAAAGGAGGGAACATTGAACCCCGCATTCGCAACAACAGTGTCGACCGGGCCGAATCTCTCTTCTGCGGCATCAAACGCGCTCACGATGGAGGCGGGGTCTTCGACATCCATCTGGACAGGGAGGATATTCCCGCCTGTGGCGGCAGCGCTCTTGGCAATCTCATCCAGGCGGTCGAGGCGCCGGGCACCGGCCACCACATTCGCGCCGGCTGCAGCCAACCGGCCCGCGAGATGTGCCCCAAGACCGGAAGACGCACCGGTGATGATCACGATGCGTCCTGTCAGGTTGAATTCGGCCTGATTGCTCATTTGCCGGTGAAGACCGGTTTGCGTTTCTCTGAAAAGGCACGGATGCCTTCTTTATAATCCGCAGACGCATAGCAGGTCTGGAACATCGCCTCGCAGCGTTCAAGGTCACGATCTGACGGATCCTTGACGATCTCGCCCAGCGTGAATTTGACCTGTTGGGCCGTCAGCGGCGCACCGATGGCGATCTTCCCGGCAATATCGTCAATGAAGGCCTGATAGTCAGCTTCTTCGATGACCTTGCCGACAAGGCCTTTCGTGTAGGCCTCATCCGCCTTCAGGCGGCGGCCGCCCAGCAGCATTTCCTTCGTAGTCGGAACACCGACAATATCAACGAGGCGGCGCAGGCTGCCATAACGGTAGCCGATGCCGTAGCGCATGGCCGGCTGGGCAAATTCCGATTTGGTCGAGCAATAGCGCAGGTCGCAACTGACCGCGACGGAAATGCCGCCCCCGATGCACCAGCCGTCAATCGCAGCAATGGTCACCTTGGTGGAATTGTAAAGCGCGGACAGCGCGCGCTCGCCCGTCTTGGCGTAGTGCTCCTGGGCGTTCTCGCCCATGCGCTCTTCTTCATATTTGGAGACGTCGGCACCTGCGATGAAGGATTTGCCGCCAGCCCCGGAGCAGACGATGACGCGGATGTCGTCATCCTTTTCAAAGGCGTCGACCGCCTTCCCCATGCCTTCCCACATATCCAGCGAGATGGCGTTCAGCTTGTCGGGGTTGTTGAAGATCAGGTGGCCGATCTGGCCGTCTTTTTTCGTCAGGATACGATCAGTCATTCGTTGTGTCCTCTGCTGCTGTGATGATTCCCTTGCGGCAAAGAGCGTCGATCTCTTCTTCCTGAAGGCCAATCTCGCCGAGAATCTGTGTGGTGTGTTCGCCGATGGCGGGGGGCGGAGCGTAGCGTTTGACGGGGGTGCCGCTGAAGCGAAGGGGATTGGAGAGAATGGAAAGCTCACCCGAGTCCGGATGCGGAATATTTCGTACCATTTCGCGATGCTGGATCTGGGGTTCCGCTATCGCTTCGCGAAGATCATTGACCCGGCCCGTCGGCACGCCTGCCTTATCCAGCAGGGCGAATGCCTCCGCCGTCGTCTTTTTCGCAAATTCAGCACTGAGTTCCACCGATAGCGGGTCACGGTTGATCACCCGCTGGCTGGGGGCGGCAAAGAGCGGATCATCAAGCAGCTCCGGGCGGCCGAGCGCGTGGCAGAGGCTTGCGAATTGCCGCTGGTTCCCGGCGGTCAGAAAGATCATGCCATCGCTGCAATCAAAAGATTCGGACGGCACCCCGCCAAAACCGCAATTGCCGCGCCGTTGCGGCACCTCACCAGAGGTGAAATAGCTCATCGCGAAATGGCTGAGGGAGGCAAGGCCGCAGTCGAGTAATGAAACATCAATATACTGACCATTACCGCCTTGTGTGTCGCGATGATAAAGCGCGGCCTGAATGGCATTCGCGGTGTAAAGGCTGGTCAGAATATCCACCATGGAGATGCCGACCCGCATTGGCCCTCCGCCGGGTTTGCTGTCCGCATGGCCGGAGACATTCATCATCCCGCTCATGGCCTGGAAAATACCGTCATAGCCCGGGCGATCCGCCATCGGACCGGTCTGGCCAAATCCTGTCACGGAGCAATAGATGATCCGTGGGTTGACGGCTTTGATATCCTCATACCCAAGGCCATATCGCTCAAGCGTGCCGACCTTGAAATTCTCAATGAAAACATCGCTGTTCTCTGCTATCGACAGGATCAGGTCGCGGCCATCGGCCTTGCTGAAGTCGATCGCGATCGACCGCTTGTTCCGGTTGCAACTGAGGTAAAAGGCGGAGACTTGTGTCTCGCTGCCGTCCGGCCGTTTCAGGAAGGGCGGCCCATATGTGCGCGACTCATCGCCGACGCCCGGCCGTTCGACCTTGATGATCTCTGCTCCCAGATCGCCGAGCAATTGCGTTGCAAGCGGCGCGGCGAGGATGCGGCTGACATCAAGAACCCTGACCCCTTGGAGGGCTTCCGGCGACATCCATGCGCCTCCCTGTTCAATTCTTCTATCTCTTCGTCGCCGGGAATGTCTGGGGCTTCAAGCGTTTGCGCTGCCGGGCGCGGTGAACATCGTCACCATGATATATTGGCCCGGGCAGGTAGTCCGCTGACGATTGATAGTCGATATCACAAGAGGAAAACCCCGCGTGGTGGAGATATTCTATGAGCGAGCCATTCATTCTATACGAAAAGGCGGGCCGTATAGTAACTATCACGATGAATCGACCTGATCGGCGCAATGCCGTGGGGACGTTTGAGGATTGCGAAGAGCTGATTGACGCTTTCAGCAAGGCGGAGGCTGACGAGGAAGTATCCGTCATTATACTGACAGGAGCGGGCACGGCTTTTTCTGCCGGCGGGGATGTCAATGGTATGCGCGAGAGAAACGGTATCGGTCCGTTAGAAACGGCGGCTGATACGCGTGCGAATTACCGGCGAGGTGTCCAGAAAATACCGCTCATGCTGGCGGAGTTGGAGGTGCCGACCATTGCGGCGATAAATGGCCACGCGATCGGTTTCGGCTGTGATCTGGCGGCGCTTTGCGATATGCGGGTTGCCTCCAGCGAGGCGAAACTGGCGGCGAGTTTTATCAAGGTCGGGATCGTGCCGGGGGATGGTGGCGCCTGGACGCTGCCGCGTGTGATCGGTTATCCGCGAGCAGCAGAAATGATGCTGACGGGTGATGCCATCACGGCGGTCGAGGCTTTTCAATATGGTCTGGTCAACAAGGTTGTCGAGCCGGATGAGGTGATGCCGGAAGCGCTCGCATTGGCGGAGCGGATTGCCGTTAATCCTTCCCGCTCTGTGCGGCTGGCCAAGCGTCTGCTGATTGAGGGACGGCATAACAGGCTGAAAGACATGCTTGAAATCTCAGCCGCGTTCCAGGCCATCGCGCATGAAACCGCAGATCACCGCGAGGCGCTGGAGGCCTTTGTCGAGAAGCGCAAACCGAATTTCACAGGCGAATGAGCGTGGAGAACGGCGCGGATATCAGGCGAGAGGATTTCGGCTACCGGTTGCAGATCCCAACCCGCTGGGAGGATTGCGACGCCTACGGTCATGTCAACAATGTCGTCTATTATAGCTGGTTTGATACAGCCGTGACGCGGATGCTCTATGAGCGAGGCGTGATCTCGCTCCACGAGTCCCCTGCGATTGGCCTGTGCGTGGAAAGTCATTGCACCTATTACAAACCGGTCGAGTTTCCGCAGGAAATCGAGGCACGGGTCAGGGTCGGCCGGGCAGGGAGCAAAAGCCTCAGATATGAGATTGCGCTGTTCCTTGAAGGCGAGGACAGCCCCGCCGCATCGGGATATTTTGTGCATGTTTTCGTGGACAGGCACACGCGGCGCTCAACCCCTCTCAGCGGGGCGGCACGCGGTGCCATTGCCGACCTCGTCGTGGCGGGTTGAGCTTCATCACGTACGCGGTATCACCGGTCCTGTGGTTTTTAACGCCAGATGAGTTGGGTAGGCTGTCGGGACGCGGAATAATAATGCCGGCAGGAGCAGAATGGACCTATTCTTTACGAGGGAAGATCGTGCCTTTCGGGATGAGGTGCGGGCGTTCCTGCAAAGTGAACTTTCGCCGGAATTGCGGCGGAGGGTGGAAGAAGGTCGCGCGCTCAGCAAGGACGAAGTCGTCGGCTGGCAACGCATTCTCAATACCCGCGGTTGGGCTACTCCCAGCTGGCCAAAGGAATGGGGCGGTCCTGGCTGGACGGCTGTCGAGAAGCATATTTTCCTTGATGAACTTCACCGGGCAGGAGCACCTGAGCCGCTATCGTTCAATGTTTCCATGCTGGGGCCTGTACTTATCGCATTCGGCTCGGAGTCGCAGAAATCTTATTTTCTTCCGCGTGCAGCCAATCTGGATGACTGGTGGGCACAAGGGTTTTCAGAGCCCGGGGCGGGGTCGGATCTTGCGGCCTTGTCAACAACAGCCGTTCGGGAAGGGGATCACTACATCGTCAACGGCCAGAAAATCTGGCAGGGAATGGCGCATCGCGCGGACTGGATGTTTACGCTGGTGCGGACCGATCCGCAGGCGCCGAAAAAGCAGATGGGGATCAGCTTTCTGCTCATCGACCTGCGCAGTCCAGGTATCGAGATCCGGCCGATCATCACGATTGACGGACGCCATGAGGTCAATGAAGTCTTTCTCGATAATGTTCGGGTGCCGATCGAAAACCGGATTGGCGAAGAGAACAAGGGATGGACTTACGCGAAATACCTGATGTCCAACGAACGAACAGGGATTGCGCGCACTGGTATCACCAAACGGATACTCCAGCGGATCAGGACTGAGGCCACGTCTCTGCCCGCCTCCTCACGTGTCATTGTACTGACGGAAACGGCCCGGCTTGAAGCGGAGTTGATGGCACTTGAGTTCACGCAATTGCGCGTGCTCGCGTCCATGACCGAAGGGGTGCCCGATCCGCGATCCTCCATGCTCAAGATCAAGGGGACGGAGTTGCGCCAGGATGCCTCCGAACTCCTGCTCCGCACAGTGGGGGAGGATGCAAGGGAGTTTACCTATGAAGGCGAAGACGAGGCGCCCCATGACATCGCCTCGAATTTCTTCACCCTGCGGGCGGCATCCATTTATGGCGGCGCCAATGAGGTTCAGAAAAACATCCTAGCCAAGACGATATTGGGGCAATAAAGGTGACACTCGTTCTCGATACGGAGCAAGAACTCCTCAAAGACAGTGTGGAACGCCTCGTCCGCGAGCGATACGGATTTGCGGAACGCCTTCGCCTGGCAAGGGACGGGGCGTGGAGTCGGCCGTTCTGGGGGCTGCTGGCAGATCAGGGATTGCTCGGGATCGGCTTTTCTGAAGACGCCGGTGGATTAGGGGAGGATGGCATCAGCGCCATGCTGGTGGCGGAGGCCCTCGGGCGGGGTCTATGCCTTGAGCCCTATCTGGAAACGGTTATTGTTCCATCGGCGGCTCTTGCAGCGGCAGGAGATGCGCATCATGCGATGATTGAGGACATTATCACTGGCAAAAAGATCGTCGCGCCTGTCTTTAATCGTCTGTCAGCGGAAGAAGAAGGCAAGGGTGTCCGTCTGTCGGGTCATGCCCGTCATGTCACGCATGGCGATGATGCAGACCTGCTGCTGGTCACGGCAGAAGGGTCGGACGGCCGTATTCATGCCGGATTTGTCGAGACACTCGGAGACGGGGTCATCTGCCGCCGTTATACCGGGTTTGATGGCCGGGGGGCGGCCGAGATCACTTTCGAGAATGTCCATATCGGCGCTGAGAACATGCTGGCCACCCCTGAGGGAGGGGGCCGCATCGCCGAGCATATGGAGCAGGCGGCGATTGCCAGCCTGTCAGCCGAAGCGTCAGGCATCATGGCGGCTGTTCTTGACCTCACGGTCGAACAACTCCGTACACGCCAGCAATTCGGCCAGCCTCTGGCGTCTTTCCAATCTCTCCAGCACAGGTTAGCGGAAATGGCGATCGAGCTGGAGCAGACGCGGAGCATGGCAAACTATGCGGCGCATCTGACGCAGTCTGATGATGTGGATGAGCGCCGCGCCGGTTTTGCGGCCATCAAAGGCGTTGTCTCCGCCAGTGCGCGCTTTGTGGGGCAACAGGCTGTCCAGTTGCATGGCGGGCTGGGTGTGTCCGAGGAACATCAGATCGGCTGGGCGCATAAACGCCTGACCATGATCGATATGCAGTTTGGCGGGGCCGCTGAGCAATATTCGCGTCTGGCTAGTCTCGGCGGGCTTGGGGCGAACTGATCATGGAACGCTGTGACAGTGTCGTGATCGGGGCCGGGGTCATCGGGCTTGCTGTCGCACGAGCTCTGGCGATGTCCGGGCGGGAACCCATCATCATCGAGCGCCAGTCGATGTTTGGTATGGAGACAAGCTCGCGGAACAGCGAAGTCATTCACGCCGGCATTTACTATCCGCAAGGCTCAAACAAGGCGCGGCTCTGTGTCGCCGGACGAAAGAAGCTCTATGAATATTGCCGGGAGCGCCATGTCGGTCATCGGCAATGCGGTAAGCTGATCGTCGCGCCCGGAGAGGATGATATCCCGCGTCTGGAAGGCATTGCCGCACGTGCACAGGCCAATGGCGTTAATGACCTTGTGCTCCTGTCCGGTGAAGAAACGAAAAGGATGGAGCCGACGCTACATTGTGCGGCGGCGCTGCATTCACCTTCAACGGGAATCATTGATGTACACGAATTGATGCTCTCTTTGTTGGGGGATGCGGAAATGGCCGGGGCGGTGATCGCCTATAACACGGAGATCTCGAATGTCACGCGCGGTGATGGAGAGATCATTCTCTCTTTTTCCAACGAAGCGCCCGATCTTGCCGCCCGTCTGGTGGTGAATTGCGCTGGTCATGATGCGCCCCGGCTGGCCCGGCGGGCGGGTCTGGAGGCGCCAACGGCCTTCCTCGCCAAGGGCAGCTATTTCACGCTTTCAGGAAAGTGTCCGTTCCGTCAGCTGATTTATCCCACGCCGGAACCCGGCGGGCTTGGCGTTCATCTGACGCTCGATATGGGGGGGCAGGCACGCTTTGGCCCGGATGTCGAATGGGTGGATGCGCCGAATTACAATGTCGATGCAGCGAAGGCGGAGAAATTCTATAAATCCGTACAGAGATGGTGGCCGGATATCCCGGAGGGATCGCTGGTGCCGGGCTATGCGGGCCTTCGGCCCAAAATCGCGGGACCGGGCGAGCCGGATGCGGACTTCCAGATTATCCCCGGGACACGGCAAGCACCGATGATCAACCTCTTCGGCATTGAATCACCGGGGATCACCTCGGCACTCGCCATTGCGGAAGAGGTCGAGGAAATGGCGGGGGAGCTCGCCGATGCATGATCTTGGCACATATGATTTCATTATCGCCGGCGCCGGGTCGGCAGGATGCGTGCTGGCAAACCGCCTCTCGGCATCGGGCCGCCATTCGGTCCTGCTGCTCGAGGCGGGAGAAGAGGACCGCAATATCTGGATCCATATTCCGCTGGGCTATGGCAAACTGTTCCGCGATCCCAAAGTCAACTGGCTCTACAAGACAGAACCGCAGACCGAGCTGAACAATCGTCAGATCGGGCAGCCTCGCGGGAAAGTCCTCGGGGGCTCAAGCTCGATCAATGGCCTGGTCTATATCCGCGGGCATCGTCAGGACTATGATGATTGGCGCGATCTGGGCGCGGCAGGCTGGGGCTTTGATGATGTGCTGCCCTATTTTCGTAAAGCGGAAAACCAGATGCGAGGGTCCGATGAGTGGCATGGTGTGGATGGCCCTCTGCCAGTATCCGATCAGCGGGATCCGCACACTTTATGCGACGCGTTTATCTCGGCGGCGGGGGAGGCGGGGCATCCGGCCAATCCGGACTTCAACGGCGCTTCACAGGAAGGCGCAGGCTATTATCAGACGACCTCACGCAATGGGGTCCGTGTCTCGGCGGCGCGCGCTTATCTGACACCCATCCGATCACGGAAGAACCTTCGGGTTGTCACCGGGGCTAATGTCACGCGCCTTACTATGGCAGCGAATGGCAGCGTCACGGGCGTCGAATGGTCAGGGAAGGAAGGGGAATGCCGGGCATCGGCGGGCCGGGAAGTCCTGCTCTCGGCAGGTGCGATCGGCTCCCCTCAGATCATGCAGCTCAGCGGTCTGGGGCCGGCGGCATGGCTGCGCGATCTGGATATTGAAGTCTGTCAGGACATGCCGGGCGTTGGCGCGGCCCTGCAGGATCATTTACAGACGAGAATTGTCACGCGGTCGAAGCAGTCCGTCACGTTCAATGATGACATGCGCAATCTCTTTCGGACGGCGCTGGTCGGGGCAAAATATGTCCTTTCGCGCCGTGGCCCTCTGACGGTCAGCGCAGGCTATGCGGGTGGATTTTTCCGTACAGATAGTAATTTAAAGCAGCCGGACATTCAGTGCCATTTCATCAATTTCTCAACCGATGCAATGGGCGATAGGCTGCATCCGTTCTCGGCGTTTACAGCGTCGTCCTGCCAGCTCCGTCCTGAAAGTCGTGGCTCTGTCAGGATCCAGTCAAAAGACCCGAAAGTGGCACCGAAGATCGATCCCAATTACCTGTCGACCAAAACCGACCGGCAGATTTCTGTCGAAGGCGTCAAACTGATCCGCGAGATCCTGCGGCAGCCGGCGCTTTCCGGTTATGCCGAAAGTGAACTCGAGCCCGGCGCGAATATCGATACGGATGATGACATTCTCGATTATATCCGGCGCACCGGGTCCAGTATCTACCATCCATCGTGTACGGTGCGAATGGCAGGGCCGGATGCCGTGCTGGATACCCGGCTGAAGGTGAAGGGCGTGCCCGGCCTGCGCGTTATCGATGGCTCGGTGATGCCTTTCGTGGTGTCGGGGAATACCCATGCCGCAATCGTGATGATTGCAGAAAAAGCTGCCGACATGATTCTGGAGGACTGCAGATGACCTATCCCGATCTCAAGATTATCATTGGCGGTAAAGAGATTCAGGCATTGGCCCGCGATGGCGAAGATGTTTATGACCCCGCAACCGGCGAGGCCTTCGCTAAACTGCCGCACGCCACAGCGGATGATATGGAGGCGGTTATCTCTTCGGCAGAGGCGGCGTTTCCGGGCTGGCGGGATAAGGCGCCGCTTGATCGCAGCGCCATTCTGAGGAAGGCGGCAACACTCATTCGTGAACGGATTGATGACATTGCCACCGCGATGACGAAAGAGCAGGGTAAACCGCTCGCAGAATCCAAAGGAGAGATCGCCTATTCGGCCAATGTCATTGATTGGTATGCAGAGGAGGGACGCCGGGCCTATGGGCGGATCATCCCGGCCAGCCTTCCGGGCCTGTCGCAGATTGTGACCAAGGAGCCGGTCGGCCTTGCAGCCGCTTTTACGCCATGGAACTTCCCGGCGCTGACGCCGTGCCGGAAAATCGGCGGGGCGCTCGCGGCGGGGTGCTGCCTAGTGCTGAAGGCGGCGGAGGAGACCCCAGGCACGGCGGTTATGCTTGTTCAGGCATTCCACGATGCGGGGCTTCCGCCCGGCGTCCTGAACCTTGTTTTCGGTAATCCGGCGGACATCTCATCGCAGCTTATCGACGATCGGCGGATACGGAAGATTTCCTTCACGGGATCCATCGGTGTCGGCAAGCTGCTGGTCCGGCAGGCAGCCGACACGCTCAAGCGGACGACAATGGAGCTGGGTGGGCATGGGCCGGTGCTTGTTTTTGACGATGCGGATGTCAATGCCGCAGCCGATATGCTGGCCGCGGGCAAGTTCCGCAATGCAGGGCAGGTATGCATCTCCCCCACACGGTTTTATGTGCATGACCGGGTGATCGATCAGTTTACAGAGCGGTTCGTTTCAAATGTGAAAAGACTCAAGGTCGGGAATGGCTTTGAAGAGGGCACGACGATGGGACCGCTTGCCAATCAGCGCCGTCTCGAGGCGATTGAGGAACTGGTCGGCGATGCGGTCGAGCGGGGCGGGGATATCCTGACCGGCGGCAAGCGGATCGGGAATGCCGGCTTCTTCTTTGAACCGACCGTTATTCGGGGGCTCCCGGATGATTGCCGGGTGATGACCGAGGAGCCTTTCGGGCCGGTCGCGCCGATCGTGGGCTTCCGTGAACTGGATGAGGTGCTCAACCGGGCGAATTCCCTGCCGTTCGGTCTTGCTTCCTATGCCTTTACCAGCTCGCTCTCGACTTCTGCGGCGGTGGAGCGTGGGCTGCAATCCGGCATGGTCGGCATCAACACGCTGGGGGTCTCAAACCCTGAAGGGCCGTTTGGCGGCATGAAGGAAAGTGGTTACGGTCAGGAGGGCGGTAGCGAAGGGCTCGAAGCCTATCTAGAGACCAAATATGTGGCGCGCGCGAGTTGAGGCATCGCGTCTGCGCTAAGCGCCGCGGACGCATCACCTTGTCGTTTACAGGCATTCCTCCGGTCTTTTACGCCAAGAGATATGCACAAGAAGACTGATCTCGTCGTCGTAGGATATGGGGCAGCCGGTATCGCCGCTGCCATAACGGCCGCTCGTGCTGGCGCGAAAGTGGCGCTGCTCGAAAAGCAGAGTGCGGATACGCATTTCTCAAGCTCGCGGATGTCGGGCGGTCTCATCATGGGGGCGAACGATGTCGATGGTGCAACGCGCTATCTTGATCAATGTGCCGATGGGATGATCCAGACAGAGATCAATCGTGCCTGGGCAGAACGAGCCGTCCGTGTACGTGAGTGGCTGGAGAGTGTCGGTATCAAATCCGTTCATATGGCCGGGGCGTGGTATCCGAAATTTGACGGTTATGACTCAATCGAGGTGCTGGCACCTCTGCCAAAAGGAACCGAGCCTGAGGATGTGGAGATCGAGCTGCCTAAGCCGGGGGAGCTGACCTTCAAATTTCCGCTGCCTTTCGGGAATGGCGCGCTGCTTCATGACCTGCTCCTCGAGGCGGTCGCGAAGGAGCCGAATATCGAAGCCTGTTTCGAGCATGAGGCAACCAAACTCATTCAGGACGGCTCACGTGTCATCGGGATCGAGTGTAAGACGCCTGATGGTGAGGTGACGATCGACAGCCGCTATGGTGTTGTCCTCAGCTGCGGCGGGTATGAGAAAAATCAGGACATGATCCTGAACTACCTTAAGGCGTACCCGATCTATTTTTATGGATCGGAAGCCAATACTGGTGACGGCATCCGCATGGCGCAGTCCGCAGGCGCGGATCTGTGGCACATGAACCAGATGATCGGTCGGGGGGTCGGGCACTTCAAACATCCTGATGGCTGGGAGACCACGATGGGGATGAGCCTCAACCCGCCGGGATATGTCATCCTTGATAAGTATGGTGAGCGTTTTGCTAATGAGCATCTGCAGGCTGTTTCAAAGCCAAACTTCTATTACGAACTTCTGAAATATGATGCCGACCGGCTCGAATATCCGCGTATTCCGTCCTACTGGATTTTCGACAAACGTCGGCTGGAGGCGCGTCCGCTCGCGCATGGCGGCATCGGTTATTATCCGTGGAGTAAGGATAACCGCACAGAAATCGATCTGGGCTGGATCAAGGAAGCCGATACGGTCGAAGAGGTGGCACGGCTTGCCGGAGTCGACGATCCCGAGGCAGCCGCGCAGTCGATCAATGCGTATAATGAGTATTGTCAGTCTAAAGAAGACCCTTTCGGCCGGCCCGAAGATTCGCTGGTGCCGATAGACCAGCCGCCCTATTACTGCGTCAAAATCTATCCTGGCGGCGCCACGACGAATGGCGGTCCACGGCGCGATGCCCATGCCCGCATCCTGAATGCCCATCGTGAGCCGATCCCCGGCCTGTTCGGAGCGGGCGAATTGGGGGGCGCGATTGGCCTTCTGTACCCATCGCCTGGCTCCAATCTGGGCGAAGCGATCGCGTTCGGCGAAATGGCGGCGGAAACAGCCATTCGTGACGGAAGCCAGTAAGTCCGCAGAGATACCGGGCTGAAATCCTTCTGTAATCTGAGAATATCTGGAGAAACCGATGAAAGTGCTCGTGCCGGTCAAACGCGTGGTCGACTATAATGTGAAGGTCCGGGTCAAAGCGGACCAGACCGCGGTCGACCTTGCCAATGTGAAAATGTCCATGAACCCCTTCGACGAAATCGCCGTCGAGGAAGCGGTGCGCCTCAAAGAGGCGGGCACGGCGACGGAAGTGGTCATCGTCTCGATCGGGCCGGAAAAAGCGCAGGATCAGATCCGCCAGGGCCTCGCCATGGGCGGCGACCGCGGCATTCTTGTCACCACCGACAGCGATCTTGAGAGCCTCGCCGTCGCAAAGATCCTCAAGGCGATCTGCGAAGAGGAAAAGCCGGACATCGTCCTGATGGGCAAGCAGGCGATCGATGATGACCGCTCGCAGACCGGCCAGATGCTCGCGGCGCTCATGGACTGGCCGCAGGGCACGTTTGCGTCCGAGGTCAAAAAGGAAGGCGACAAGCTCCACGTCACCCGCGAGATCGATGGTGGCCTTCAGACGGTCGCGCTCAATCTGCCGGCGGTCGTCACGACCGACCTTCGCCTCAACGAGCCACGCTATGCCTCCCTGCCGAACATCATGAAGGCCAAGAAAAAGCCTCTCGATACGAAAGCGGCGGCGGATTACGGCGTTGATATCGCCCCGCGCCTTGAAGTCCTCAAAGTCACCGAGCCGCCGAAACGCGAAGCCGGGGTGAAAGTCTCGTCCGTAGACGAATTGCTCGACAAACTCAAAAACGAAGCGGGGGTACTCTAATCATGGCCATTCTC